>NZ_CABPSD010000006.1:0-316192 GCF_902459575.1 Pandoraea morbifera | reverse complement strand
GTTTCAGCCGTTTCAGCCGTTTCAGCCGTTTCAGCCGTTTCAGCCGTTTCAGCCGTTTCAGCCGTTTCAGCCGTTTCAGCCGTTTCCACAGACGCGAACGCCTCGGGCGCTCTCGATGCCTCGTCGAGGCCCGCGGCAAGCTCGTCGGCCGGCGGCGAGTCCTGCGCCGCCTCCCATTCGTCCGGCGCGGTGGATTCAGCTGCAGCCAGCGTGTCCTCCGGCGTCGACCACGCATCGTCGGCCGACGGGTGCAGATGCTCGTCCGCCTCCGCCTGATTCGCCGCGTAAAGCGCTGCCGCGCCGCCAGCGGCGCCCGCAACACCGGCAGCCGCGATGCCATGCGCGCCCGGCGTCGCGCTCTCGGGCGCAAGGTGTCCTGCGGGATCGTCGTGCCCCTGCGGAGCGTCGGGCGCCTCGCGGCCGTCGTCGTACGGCCCAGCCTGCCCCACCGGCGGCTCGGCGCGACGGCGACGCATCAGCGCCCACAAGCCGAGCAACACTGCCAGCACGCCCGCGCCGGGCAGCACATAGGGGTTCTGGGTCACGGCACGCCAGTTCATTCCCGCGTTCGGCGTGGCGTTTTCCGCGGCGGCTGCGCCCGCCGATGCACTGGCCGCTGCCGGTGCGCTGGCAGCGGTTGCATCGCTCGCGGCCGCTGCCGCGGCTGACTCGGACGCGCTCGCCGAGGCATCCGAGGCGGCTTCGCCGGCGGTGGCCGCGGCTTCGGAGGCCGTCGCGGCACTGGCGCCCGCCCCTTCCGCCTTTGCGTCCGACACTTGCGCGCCGTTGGCTGCCTTCGGCGCCGTCTGGGCCACCGCAGGTGCGTTCTTACTGCCTTCGGCAGGCTTCGCCGTCTTGTCCTGCGCAGGCACCCCGGAAGCGGTGGCGGCCTGCTCCTCCAGCTTCGCTGCGGCCTGATTCTTCATCGCCAACAGCTTCTGGAGATCTGCTACGTTCTTCTGCAACTCATTCACCCTGCCCTGGGCCTCGGCCTGTGCCTTGCCCTGGGCGATTTGCTCTTCTTCGCTGCCGCCGGAGCGTCCGGCCGAGCCGCCCGCCCCACCCTTGCCGGGTCGCGACAGCTTCAATTCATCGCGCGTGGCGGGGGCGGCGGCTTCCGGCGCCTTGCCCGCTTCGATCGCGCCCTGTGCACTGCGGCCGCCGGCCGGTGCCGCCTGCTGCGCCGTCGAGTCGGCCAGCCGCGCGCGATACGCGTCAAACTGTTCCCGCGCGGCCGTCACGAACTTGTGCGCCTGCGCGGGAGGAATGCTCTGCACCTGTGCATCGGCGGGACGCGTCAACGTCACGCCCTGACGCAACCGGTTCGGATCGTTGCCAATGAAGGCCGAGCGGTTGGCTTCGAACAGCGCGGTCATCATCTGCGCGAGCGTCGTGCCGCCCTCGCCGCCCGTGAACTCACGCGCGATCGACGACAGCGAATCGCCGCGGCCGACCTTGCGTGCACCTTCCGCGCTCGCCGCGCCGCGAACGGCATCGGCCGCCGGGGCAGTCGCAGTCGGGGCGGATGCCGAAGCTGCCGCCACAGGCGCAGCCGCCTGCGTCGTTGCCGCCGGCACGACCGCCTGCGGCTGCGCCAGGCTGGCTTCCGGAATCGCCGAGAGGGTCACGGCGTTGGACTGTCGACCGGTACGCCATTCGACCACCAGCAACAGATCGAGGAACGACGTACTGACCGGCTCGGCCGAATCCACGTGAACGAGATACGTCCCGCTATAGCCCGGCTCACGCCCGCCGGTCGGCGAGACCGATACCGAGAGCTTGTCGAGCGTGGGGTCGTAGCGCAGACCGGCCTGCCTGAAGGCGTCACGCGGCGCGAGTTTCACCGACAACCCGTCGGCTTCCGCCTGCGACACGTTGCCCAGCACGATCACGGCGCGCAACGGCTGGCCGGGTCCCGAGCGTACCTGTTGCGGGCCGAACTCGGCAGCACCGGCGTTGAGGAGCCCGAGGCTCCACAAGACAGCCGCCGCTGCGCTCAAGCGAAACGAATTACGGGACGAATTTGCGCGCTTGCCGGTCGAGTATTTCCGCACTGTGATCTTGTTAGCCTGTCAGTCGTTTGTCACTGGCGGCCCCTCACACGAGGGGCGCCTCCCAAAGCGCGGACGGCGGCCTCGCGGGCCGCCGTTCTTCATGCGCTACCGATGCACGACGACGCTCAAGCGTCGAGCAGGATCCGCAGCATGCGGCGCAGCGGCTCGGCCGCGCCCCACAGCAGTTGATCGCCCACCGTGAACGCCGACAGGTACTCCGGCCCCATCGACATCTTGCGCAGGCGCCCCACCGGAATCGTCATCGTGCCGGTCACGGCGGCAGGCGTCAAATCGGTCATCGACGCCTCGCGCGTATTCGGCACCACCTTCACCCAGTCGTTCGCCTGGCCGATGATGTCGGTCAGTTCATCTAACGGCACATCCTTCGTAAGCTTGATGGTCAGTGCCTGGCTGTGGCAACGCATCGCGCCGATACGAACGCACAGACCGTCGACCGGAATGGCGCGGGTGCCCGGGAAGCCGTCGCCCAGACCCAGGATCTTGTTGGTCTCGGCGCCGCCCTTCCACTCTTCCTTCGACTGACCGTTGCCCAGGTCCTTGTCGATCCACGGAATCAGGTTACCGCCCAGCGGCACGCCGAACTGCTTCGTTTCCTCGGCCGTCAGCGCGTGCTGCTTGGCAAGCACCTTGCGATCGATCTCGAGAATGGCCGAATGCGGATCGTCGAGCAACGCCTTGACCTCGGCATTGATGCTGCCGAACTGCGTGAGCAGCTCGCGCATGTGCTGTGCGCCGCCGCCCGAAGCCGCCTGGTAGGTCATCGACGTCAGCCAGTCGACCAGACCGTGCTGGAACAGGCCGCCCAGGCCCATCAGCATGCAGCTCACCGTGCAGTTGCCACCGATGAAGTTCTTCGTGCCCTTCGACAGCGAATGCTTGATCACGTCGAGGTTGACCGGATCGAGCACGATGATCGCATCGTCCTTCATGCGCAATGTCGATGCGGCGTCGATCCAGTAACCGTTCCATCCCGCCGCACGAAGCTTCGGGAAGATCTCGGTCGTGTAGTCACCGCCCTGGCAGGTAATGATGATGTCGCATTTTTTCAGCTCGTTGACATCATTGGCGTCTTTCAGCGAAGTCTCGTTCTTCGCCATCGACGGGGCTTTGCCGCCCGCGTTGCTGGTGCTGAAAAACACCGGCTCGATCAAGGCGAAGTCGTTCTCCTGCTGCATGCGCTGCATCAGGACCGAACCGACCATGCCCCGCCAACCTACCAGACCTACGGTTTTCATTTATCCACTCTCTTATCGTTGCAATTGCGCCAAGGGGCGTCTCACGACGCCCCGTCGGCGTTATAGCGCGGCAACCACCGCCGCGCCCATTTCGCGCGTACCGACCTTGGTCGCGCCTTCCTGCCAGATATCGGGCGTGCGCAACCCCTGCGCCAGCACCTTCTTGACCGCAGTCTCCACGCGGTCGGCCTGTTCGACCTTGCCCAGCGTGTAGCGCAGCATCATGGCAGCCGACAGGATCGTCGCCAACGGATTGGCCACGCCCTTGCCGGCAATATCGGGGGCCGAACCGTGCGACGGCTCGTACAGCCCCTTGTTGTTGGCGTCGAGCGACGCCGACGGCAGCATGCCGATCGACCCCGTGAGCATCGCGGCCTCGTCCGACAGAATATCGCCGAACATGTTGCCAGTCACCACCACGTCGAAGTTCTTGGGTGCCTTGACCAGCTGCATCGCGGCATTATCGACGTACATGTGCGATAGCTCGACCTCCGGATACTGCTTGGCGACCTCGATCATCGTGTCGCGCCACAGTTGCGAAGTCTCGAGCACGTTGGCCTTGTCGACCGAGCACAGACGCTTGCCGCGCTTGGCCGCCGCCTGGAACGCCACGTGCGCGATGCGCTCCACTTCGGGCACGCTGTAACGCATGGTATCAAAACCTTCGCGCGCGCCTTCGAAAGCACCGTCCGGCGCCTGACGGAAACCCTTCGGCTGACCGAAGTAGATGTCGCCGTTGAGCTCGCGGATGATCAGGATATCGAGCCCCGCCACGATCTCCGGCTTCAGGCTCGACGCGTCGGCCAGCTCCTTGTACAGAATGGCCGGACGGAAGTTCGCGAACAGCTGCAGGTGCTTGCGCAGCCCCAGAATCGCCTGCTCGGGACGCAATGCGCGCTCGAGCGAATCGTACTTCCAGTCGCCCACGGCGCCGAACAGGATCGCGTCGGCTTCCTTGGCCAGCTTGAGCGTGGCTTCCGGCAACGGATGGCCCGCGGCCTCGTAGCCGGCGCCGCCCACGGGCGCTTCTTCGAGTTCGAACTTTTCGCCAAGCGCATTGAGCACGTTGACGGCTTCCGTCACGATTTCCGGACCAATGCCGTCACCCGGCAACACAGCGATTTTCATGCAATCTCCTTGGATATGCCTGGAATGCGCGGGCTCAGCCCGGCAAACGCGTTGCGAGCCACGGCTGCTTGGCAAGCCGCTCGGCCTCGTAGGCGCGAATCTTGTCGGCGTGACGCAGCGTCAGGCCGATGTCGTCGAAGCCGTTCAACAGGCAGTACTTGCGGAACGGTGCAATGTCGAACTCGTAGGCACGACCGTCCGCCGTGATCACGGCCTGCTTGTCCAGATCGATCGTCAACTGATAGCCGTTGAACGCCGCCGTCTCGTTGAACAGGTGGTCGACCTGCATCTCGCTCAGCGCGATCGGCAGCAACCCGTTCTTGTAGCAGTTGTTGAAGAAGATGTCGGCAAAGCTAGGGGCGATCACCGCGCGGAACCCATACTGTTGCAACGCCCACGGGGCGTGCTCTCGCGAGCTGCCGCAGCCGAAGTTCTTGCGGGCGAGCAGAATCGTCGCGCCCTGGAAGCGGGGCTGGTTAAGCACGAAGTTCGGGTTGAGCGGACGCGTGCTGCAGTCCTGGCCCGGCTGGCCGACATCGAGATAACGCCACTCGTCGAACAGGTTCGGACCGAAGCCCGTGCGCTTGATCGACTTCAGGAATTGCTTGGGGATGATCGCGTCGGTATCGACGTTTTCGCGATCCAGCGGTGCCACCAGCCCCGTATGGACGGTAAATTTTTCCATCACGAACCACCTGATCAAAACAGTTCGGCCGCGGCCCGCATCCACGATGCGTAAGCCGTCACAACCGGAAATTTCGTAGGTGCGCGCGCCGGGATTCCCCGCGCGACGCGCACCGTCGCATCACTTCTTCGCGGCGTTCTCGAGCGCCGAGCCAGCGGCTTGCGTATCCTTGCCCAGGCCCGCCATCGTGTTGCAACCCGCCACGCCCACGAGCATCACCGCACCGATCAGCATCCACAGTTTCTTCATGGTTTTGTCTCTGTCAAAGAAAGTGTCAAACGACGGATAAATCGATGCAAACGCGTCACACCAGGCGACGCACGTCGACGAAGTGCCCCTCGATGGCCGCGGCAGCCGCCATGGCCGGGCTCACCAGATGAGTGCGTCCGCCGGCGCCCTGACGGCCTTCGAAGTTGCGGTTCGAGGTCGATGCGCAGCGCTCGCCCGGTTCGAGCCGGTCAGCGTTCATCGCCAGGCACATGGAGCACCCCGGCTCGCGCCATTCGAAACCGGCCGCCTTGAACACCTGGTCCAGCCCTTCCTGCTCGGCCTGATGCTTCACCAGGCCCGACCCCGGCACGACCATGGCCAGGCGCACGTTCGACGCCACCCGGCGCCCCAGCTTCTTCACGACGTAGGCCGCGGCGCGAATGTCTTCGATGCGCGAGTTGGTGCAGGAGCCGATGAAGACCTTGTCGACGTTGATGCTCGACATGGGCGTGTCCGGCGTGAGTGCCATGTACTCGAGCGCGCGCTCCATGGCGCTGCGTTTGACCGGATCCTTCTCCTTCTCGGGATCGGGCACGCGGTCCTCGATGCTCACCACCATTTCCGGCGACGTCCCCCAACTCACCTGCGGACGCAGCGTCCCGGCGTCGATCTCGACCACGTGGTCGAACTTGGCCCCGGCGTCGGTGTGGAACGTTCGCCAGTAGGCTTCGGCCTGCTGGAACTCCACGCCGGTCGGCGAGAACGGCCGACCTTTCACGTAGTTGATGGTCGTGTCGTCCACCGCCACCAGACCGGCACGCGCGCCCGCCTCGATGGCCATGTTGCACACGGTCATGCGCCCTTCCATCGAGAGCGCGCGGATCGCCGCGCCTGCAAATTCGATCGTGTAGCCCGTGCCGCCAGCCGTGCCGATCTTGCCGATGACGGCCAGCACGATGTCCTTGGCGGAGCAACCGCGCGGCAGCGTGCCTTCGACCTTCACGAGCATGTTCTTGCTCTTCTTCATGAGCAACGTTTGCGTGGCGAGCGTATGCTCGACCTCGGAGGTGCCGATGCCGAACGCCAGCGCGCCGAATGCGCCGTGCGTGGACGTGTGCGAGTCACCGCACACCACCGTCATGCCCGGCAACGTGGCGCCCTGCTCCGGGCCGATCACGTGCACGATGCCCTGACGCAAGTCGTTCATCTTGAATTGGGTGATGCCGTAGTTGTCGCAGTTGCTGTCGAGCGTGTCGACCTGCAGACGCGAAATCGGATCGGCAATGCCTTGCGTACGGTCGGTGGTCGGCACGTTATGGTCCGACACCGCGAGGTTGGCGGACAGGCGCCAGACCGGACGCTGTGCGAGTTTTAGCCCCTCAAACGCCTGCGGACTGGTCACCTCATGCAGCAGGTGACGGTCGATGTAGAGCAACGTAGTGCCATCGTCCTCGGTATGCACGACGTGTGCATCCCACAACTTGTCATACAGCGTCTTGGCCATGATAAAAACGCGGGGCTAAATATCGTTCTGAGAACAAATATCGTTCTGGGAACTTTTGATTATGCCATAGCGCTTTCGCGCCGGCGGAATACGAAATCCCCGGGAAACCGGGCGGTAAACGCACGATCAACCGGGGATTTGTGCGAATCACGGCAGCGTGTGCCGTGGATTCGAATATAACGCAACGAGCGCTCGCTGCGGGCCGCACCGCCTTGCCGTTTCGGCAAGGTTGCGGTGCCGGCACGGCAAGCGGGGGCCGTGCCGGAGGCCTCGACTCGCTTAGCGCTTGTCGATTGCCGTCACTTCGCGCGGCGTGTGGCCGATGAAGAGCTGACGCGGACGGCCGATCTTCTGATCCGGTTCGCCGATCATCTCGTTCCACTGCGCGATCCAGCCCACGGTACGGGCCAGTGCGAAGATGCAGGTGAACATCGAGGTCGGGATACCCAGTGCGCGCTGCACGATACCCGAGTAGAAGTCGACGTTCGGATACAGCTTGCGCGACACGAAGTATTCGTCTTCCAGCGCGATCTTCTCGAGCTGCATGGCCAGCTTGAACAGCGGGTCGTCGTGCAGGCCCAGTTCGTTGAGCACTTCGTAGCACGTCTCGCGCATCAGCTTGGCACGCGGGTCGTAGTTCTTGTACACGCGGTGACCGAAGCCCATGAGCTTCACGCCCGAGTTCTTGTCCTTCACCTGCTTGATGAATTCGGGGATCTTGTCCGGCGAACCGATCTGCTCCAGCATGTTCAGCGCGGCTTCGTTCGCACCACCGTGCGCCGGGCCCCACAGACAGGCGATACCGGCAGCGATACACGCGAACGGGTTCGCGCCCGACGAACCGGCCAGACGCACGGTCGACGTCGACGCGTTCTGTTCGTGATCGGCGTGCAGGATCAGGATACGGTCGAGGGCGCGCACCAGCACGTCGTTGACTTCGTACTCTTCGCACGGGTTCGCGAACATCATGCGCATGAAGTTCGCGCTGTACGACAGGTCGTTGCGCGGGTACACGAACGGCTGGCCGATGCTGTACTTGTACGCCATGGCCACGAGCGTCGGCAGCTTGGCGATCAGGCGGATGGCCGAAACTTCGCGATGCGTCGGGTTATTGATGTCGAGCGAGTCGTGGTAGAACGCGGACAGGGCGCCGACCGAGCCGGTCAGCACGGCCATCGGGTGCGCATCGCGACGGAAGCCACGGAAGAAGAAGTTCATCTGCTCGTGAACCATCGTGTGACGGGTCACGGTCTTCACGAACTCTTCCTTCTGCTGCGCGTTCGGCAGCTCGCCCTTGAGCAACAGGTACGAGGTCTCGAGGAAGTCGCAGTGGGTCGCCAACTGCTCGATCGGGTAGCCGCGATACAGCAGCTCGCCCTTGTCGCCATCGATGTAGGTGATGGCCGAATTGCACGATGCCGTCGACATGAAGCCCGGGTCATACGTGAATTTGCCGGTCTGGCCATACAGCTTACGGATGTCGATCACATCCGGGCCCATCGTTCCCTTGTAAATCGGCAGCTCGACGCTAGGCGAATCGTCAGAGAAAGATAGGGTGGCTTTAACTTCAGACGGAGTCATATCGCTTCCTCAAAAAAATACTGTAAACCCCTACACGGCACGCAAAAGCGCCAGCAGGCGCTGCACGTCCGGCCCGTCCAGATCCGCCTCGGGCTCTTTACGCGCTAGCAGCAGATCCATCAAATCGTTGTCGCTCAAGTCGAGCAACTTCGTGAGGGCGCCCACATCCTCGTCGGTCATCGACGCTTCGTATTTGGCGAAGAACCGCTCCAGGATGAGGTCGTTTTCCAGCAAACCGCGGCGTGCCCGCCAGCGCAGGCGGGCACGTTTGACCGGATCGGACTGGTGAGTGGTATCCGGCATGATCGATGGGTCAGACGGCGCGACGCACCATCAGCTCCTTGATCTTGCCGATGGCCTTCGTCGGGTTCAGGCCCTTCGGGCACACGTCCACGCAGTTCATGATCGTGTGGCAGCGGAACAGGCGATACGGATCTTCCAGGTTGTCCAGACGCTCGCTGGTCGCTGTGTCGCGGCTGTCCGCGATGAAGCGATAGGCCTGAAGCAGACCGGCCGGGCCAACGAACTTGTCCGGGTTCCACCAGAAGCTCGGGCACGACGTCGAGCACGACGCGCACAGAATGCACTCGTACAGGCCGTCGAGCTCGTCACGCTGTTCGGGCGACTGCAGACGCTCCTTCTCCGGTGCCGGCTCGGGGTTGATCAGATAAGGCTTGATCGAGTGGTACTGGTTGAAGAAGTGCGTCATGTCGACGATCAGATCGCGAATGACGGGCAGCCCCGGCAACGGCTTGAGCACGATCTTGTTCGGCAGATCGTTCATGTTGGTCAGGCAGGCCAGACCGTTCTTGCCGTTGATGTTCATCGCGTCCGAACCGCACACGCCTTCGCGGCAGGAGCGGCGGAAGGCGATACCTTCGTCGAGCTTCTTGAGCTTGACCAGGGCGTCGAGCAGCATGCGCTCATGACCGTCGAGTTCGACCTCGTAGGTCTGCATGTACGGTGCGGCGTCCTTGTCCGGATCGTAGCGGTAGACTTCAAAAATGCGTTTCATGATCTTGCGAATCCCTTAGAACGTCCGCGCCTTGGGCGGGACCGAGTCGACGGTCAGCGGCTTCATCTGCACCGGCTTGTATTCCAGACGGTTGCCTTCGCTGAAGAACAGCGAGTGGCGCATCCAGTTGGCGTCGTCGCGCTCCGGATAATCGCTGTGCGCGTGGGCGCCGCGGCTTTCCTTGCGGGCTTCGGCGGCGATCATGGTGGCCTTGGCCACTTCGATCAGGTTGTCGACTTCGAGCGCTTCCATGCGCGCCGTGTTGAACACCTTCGACTTGTCCTTCAGGTGGACGTGCGAGACGCGCTCGGCCACTTGCTTGATCTCTTCCACGCCTTCCTTGAGCAGGTCGGACGTACGGAACACACCGGCGTGCTTCTGCATCGTCGCACGGATGTCGTTGGCGATGTCCTGAGCGTATTCTCCCGAGCTCGAAGCTTCCAGACGCCCCAGACGCGCGAGCGCGTTCTCGCCGGCGTCGGCGGGCAGCGGCTTGTGCTCGCCGTGGTTCTTCACGAAATCGACGATGTGGTTGCCGGCCGCACGACCGAACACCACCAGGTCGAGCAGCGAGTTCGTGCCCAGACGGTTCGCACCGTGGACCGACACGCACGAGCACTCGCCCACGGCGTAGAAGCCGTTGACCGGCACCGATGCGCCGTCCTTCTGCACGACGACCTGACCGTTGTAGTTCGTCGGGATGCCGCCCATCTGATAGTGAATGGTCGGCACGACCGGGATCGGTTCCTTGATCGCGTCGACGTTGGCGAACTTCAGCGCGATTTCGCGGATCGACGGCAGACGCTTCATGATCGTCTCGGCACCGATGTGCGAGAGGTCGAGCAGCACGTAGTCGCCGTTCGGACCGCAACCGCGGCCTTCCTTGATTTCCTGGTCCATCGAACGCGACACGAAGTCACGCGGCGCCAGATCCTTCAGCGTCGGGGCATAACGTTCCATGAAACGCTCGCCGTTCGAGTTGCGCAGAATACCGCCCTCGCCGCGCACGCCTTCGGTAATCAGCACGCCCGCGCCGGCCACGCCGGTCGGGTGGAATTGCCAGAATTCCATGTCTTCGAGCGGAATACCCGCACGTGCCGCCATGCCCAGACCGTCGCCGGTGTTGATGAACGCGTTGGTCGAAGCGGCGTACACACGGCCGGCACCGCCGGTCGCGAACAACGTGCACTTGCCTTCGAGCAGGTAGACGTCACCGGTTTCGAGCTCCAGTGCCGACACGCCGAGGACATCGCCCTCTTCGTTGCGGATCAGGTCGAGCGCCATCCACTCCACGAAGAAGTGGGTCTTGGCAGCCACGTTCTGCTGATACAACGTGTGCAGCAGCGCGTGACCGGTACGGTCGGCGGCCGCGCAAGCGCGCTGGACCGGCTTCTCGCCGTAGTTGGCGGTGTGGCCGCCGAACGGGCGCTGGTAGATCGTGCCGTCCGGGTTACGGTCGAACGGCATGCCGAAGTGCTCGAGCTCGTAGACGGCGTTGGGCGCCTGGCGGCACATGAACTCGATCGCATCCTGGTCGCCGAGCCAGTCGGAACCCTTGATGGTGTCGTAGAAGTGATAGTGCCAGTTGTCTTCGCTCATGTTGCCGAGCGAAGCGCCAATGCCGCCCTGTGCGGCGACGGTATGCGAACGGGTGGGGAACACCTTGGACAGCACGGCGACCGACAGACCGGCCTTGGCCAGTTGCAGCGAAGCGCGCATGCCCGAACCGCCTGCGCCCACGATGACAACGTCAAAGCGGCGGCGCGGCAGCGAATTTTTGATTGCAGCCATTCTTTACACTCTCCACAGAATCTGCGCGGCATAGCCGGCACAAGCCAGCAGCCAGACGATCGTCAGCGCGTACAGCGCCAGTCGCACACCGACCGGCTTGACGTAGTCCATCCAGATGTCGCGCACACCGACCCACGCGTGATAGAACAGCGCGAGCAGCGTGACGAACGTGGCCAGCTTCATCCACTGATGAGCGAAGATGCCGGCCCAGCCTTCGTAGGAGAAATCCTTGGCGGTGAAGAACCACACCAGCAGGATCACGGTGTACACGGCCATGATGACCGCGGTCATGCGTTGGGCGATCCAGTCGCGCAGGCCATAGTGAGCCCCGACGACGAGACGCTTCGAACCAATATTGTTCTGTGCCATCTTAGAACGCTCCGAACAGCTTGAGGGCGACGGCCAGCGTCAGCACCAGCGACACGGCCAGAACGACCACTGCCGAACTCTTGCCGCCTTCCTTGCTCACGGCATCGTGATTGAAGTCCATGCGCAGATGGCGCAGGCCAGCGCAGAAGTGGTGCAGGAAGCCCCACGACAAGGCAAGGATGACGAGTTTGACAAACCAGTTGGAGGCGATGCTTCGCAGAACGTCGAAGCTGAGTTCCGACGTGAGGCTCTGTTCGAACAAGAAAAGCGCGAACGGCAACAGAAGGAACAAGATCACACCGCTAATACGGTGCAGAATGGAAACGATACCAGCCGGCGGGAGACGGTACGTGACAATCTGTCCGATACCGATATTCCTGTAGACTGGCCGCTCTTTTTTTACCACTTCAGCCATGCTAGACCCCATGTAGTTACATCAGCTCCGGATTTTAGCGCCGATTCTAGTGCGTTGCACCATACCGGTTCCAAAGCATCCGGAAATTCCTGCCAACGGCGCACGACACGCCGCCCCTCAAGCCCCCGACTCACGGTCACGCACCGGCCACGACACCGACGCGCTCCCGGATGAGCCGCCCTACCTCTCAATTCAACGCTTTCAACTCAGTTCGTTCTGGTAATGGTGTTCCGTGGTGACATACCAGCCCCGGCGCACTTCCACCGGCTTGTCCCCGTAAGTGTAGGAAACTCGCTCCACACTCAGCAGCGGGAAACCCTTCGGCACCTTCAGCAGATCCGCGGTCATGTCGTCCGCGGCCACGGCGCGAACCTTTTCCACGGCGCGAATCATGCGCGTGCCGAATTCGTCTTCGAACAGGCCGTACATCGGCCCTTTGTATTCGTTGAGCTTCTCTGCGGTCAAACCACGAAACAGCGCCCCCGGCAGCCAGATTTCGTCGAGGACGGTCGGACGGTCCGAGAAATCCATCATGCGCCGGATCAGGATCACGCCGTCGCCCGCGCGCAGCTCCAGTTGACGCGCGATCTCCGCCGGTGCGCGCATGCGGCGGCATTCGATCAGACGACTCGGCGGGTGATGAGGTTCGCCCGAATCGGGCGCAAGACGCAGGAACCGGAACTGCACCCGGTCTTCGTGGTGTGTCGCAACGAACGTGCCCCGCCCCTGGCGGCGCACGAGCAGATTTTCGGCCGCAAGCTCATCGATCGCCTTGCGCACCGTGCCCTGGCTCACCTTGTAGCGGGCGGCCAGATCGACTTCGCTGGGAATGATTTCGCCGGGCTTCCACTCGCCGGCTTGCAGGCTCTGCGTGATGAGCCCCTTGATCTGCTGATAAAGCGGGCTGAAGGTCGGCGACGCTCCCGCGCCGGCCGCACCCTGCTGAGCCTGGGAGCCCGGTGCGGCGTCGCGCGCGCTGTCCGGTCGCTGCTGGACATCGACGGGCGGCGTGGGGTTGGATGTGTCGCGAACATTCGCATTCATGGCGGCGATTTGACCACAAATCAAGGCCTTCGTCCATCGAATAACAGCAATAATCCTATGTCTTATATAAGACATAAGATAGAGTTGACATTCGTGATGACGACTCCTACACTGACGCGGGCTAACAGGGGCCTGCAGCCGCAGCACCGCTATCTTATAAGAGACTCGGGCGCTTCGCACACGTCGACGGCAGCACACCCCGCAGCCCGCAAGCTTCCGTAGGTCAAGGAATTTTAGAAGCTTCACATGACGCGGCGCTGTCAGCCTGGCAACCAAGATGCCACCCGGACGGCGAGCTTCTTCTGAGCTTCGCAGGAATTTGTACACGTCTGGAGAGATTCTCATGGCAAAACCCGCAATGCGTGTCGCCGTCACCGGCGCCGCTGGCCAAATCGGCTACTCCCTGCTGTTCCGCATCGCCAATGGCGACATGCTCGGCAAGGATCAGCCCGTCATCCTGCAACTGCTCGACCTCCCGCAAGCTCAAGCCGCCGTCAAGGGCGTCGTGATGGAGCTCGAGGACTGCGCGTTCCCGCTGCTCGCCGGCGTGGTCGTGACCGACGACCCGAAGGTCGCCTTCAAGGATGCCGACGTCGCCCTGCTGGTTGGTGCCCGTCCGCGCTCGAAGGGCATGGAGCGCAAGGATCTGCTCGAAGCCAACGGCGCGATCTTCACGGTGCAGGGCAAGGCGCTGGACGAAGTCGCCAGCCGCAACGTGAAGGTGCTGGTGGTCGGCAACCCGGCCAACACCAACGCCTACATCGCCATGAAGTCGGCGCCGAACCTGCCGAAGGAAAACTTCACCGCGATGCTGCGCCTGGATCACAACCGCGCCCTGTCGCAGATCGCCGCGAAGACCGGCAAGCCGGTCGCCAGCATCGAGAAGCTGGCCGTGTGGGGCAACCACTCGCCGACGATGTACGCCGACTATCGCTTCGCCACGATCGACGGCAAGAGCGTCAAGGAAATGATCAACGACGACGTGTGGAACAACGACGTGTTCCTGCCGACCGTCGGCAAGCGCGGCGCGGCGATCATCGAAGCCCGCGGGCTGTCGTCGGCCGCTTCGGCTGCCAACGCCGCCATCGACCACATCCATGACTGGGTGCTCGGCTCGAACGGCAAGTGGGTCACGATGGGTATTCCGTCGGACGGCTCGTACGGCATCCCGGAAGACGTCATCTATGGCGTGCCGGTGATCTGCGAAAACGGTAAGTACAAGCGCGTTGAAGGCCTCGAGATCGACGCCTACTCGCGTGAGAAGATGGATTTCACGCTCAAGGAGCTCGAAGAAGAGCGCGCCGGCGTGGCACATCTGCTGGGCTAATCCCCCGGGGACCCGGCTCCGGGCGACGCCACAAGCGTCGCCCGGAGCCGGAACTGCGCCGGCGACGACCCCCAGCGCCGGCGCACTTCCCGTGATCGCACGGAATATCCCGACGTCCCTCGAATCCGCAGTGCCGCGCCGCCGCGCAGCCATCGCGGTATGCTAGTCGCACTGTTTCACGCAATGTCGAGCGATACCTTGGCCAAGCGAATGCAACGTCTGACTGCGCAACGCGCATGGCACCGGCTGACCGGTTTACCGTCCCCGGCGCTCATGCTGCACCGCCGCATCCGACGCAGTCTGACGCGTTGGCTTCGCCAAGTTTTCCGCCTTTCTCGCACCACGCCCCGCCCCGACGGCTTGCACGCGTGCCGGCCCCTCCCCGGTCGGTCGGCCTTCCGGGTTCCATTCCGCAATACCCACGTTCGCGCGACGTCGGCTCCTGCCGTCGTCGCCGGTGGCGCTTGGCGCGAAGGAATTGAAAAAATTTGTATGGTGACGTCGAACGACGCGGACTTCGTACGATAATCTGCGCTTTTGTCAGCCCTTATTTCTGTTTTCGGAGACTCACCATGAAGAAGCTTTGCCTGACCGCGCTGGTTGCCCTGTGCTCCACGGCGCTCGTACCGGCCGCGTTCGCTGCCGACACCCCGGCTCCGAAGCACAAGACGACCAAGAAGGCCGCGCCGAAGAAGAAGGCGCCGGCGAAGAAAGCGACGGTCGCCGCCGCACCCGCGCAACCGGACGAAGGCTCGGAACTGTGGAGCTGCAAGGACAACGAGCGCCTGTTCCTGAAGGGCGACATGAAGCGCGACCAGATCCTGACGCTGTTCTGGTCGGGCCGCAATTACAAGTTGCCGCGCCAGCAGACGACGACCGGCGCCGACCGCTTCTATGACGCCGCCAGCGGCCTGGACCTGGTCGTGATTCCGGCCAAGGCCATGCTGTTCACGCACCGCGACGGCGGCGCCCGTCTGGCCGACGAATGCATGACGCACGCGATGGCCGAGCAGAACAAGCTGGCTCCGACGCAATCGAACGAACTGATCAAGGTGGCCAACTGAGCACCACCGGGTTGACGCCAACACGGAACGCATGACGCACCAGCCGCTTTCCTGCCGCTGCATCTGCAACATTCGCAATCTCTGCAAGACCCGTCGCACCGGCCATCCGGCGCAACGGGGCCGCAGCGGGCACACACGCCAGTGCCCGTGCGAAGCTGGCCCCCATTAATCGAATCACCACCGCTTCGTTTTTCTGTATCACTCAAGGAAAGATCATGGCCCACAACCTCCACAAAACGCTGAAAGAGTTCAAACTCGGCGGCGGCAAGAAAGGCAAGTTCTATTCGCTGCCCCAACTCGGTGAAGCCCTGGGTGTGAATGTCGCACGCCTGCCCGTGTCGATCCGCATCGTGCTCGAGTCGGTGCTGCGCAATTGCGACGGCAAGAAAGTGACCGAGGAGCATGTCCGCCAACTGGCCAACTGGAAGCCGAACGCCGAGCGCGTCGACGAAATCCCGTTCGTCGTGGCGCGCGTCGTGCTGCAGGATTTCACCGGTGTGCCGCTGCTGGCCGACCTTGCCGCCATGCGTAACGTGGCCGAACGCCAGGGCAAGAACCCGAAGCGCATCGAGCCGCTCGTGCCGGTGGATCTTGTGGTCGACCACTCGGTCCAGATCGATCACTTCCGCGAGAAGAAGGCGCTCGATCTGAACATGAAGCTGGAGTTCCAGCGCAATAACGAGCGCTATCAGTTCATGAAGTGGGGCATGCAGGCGTTCGACACGTTCGGCGTGGTGCAACCCGGCTTCGGCATCGTGCACCAGGTGAACCTGGAATATCTGGCTCGCGGCGTGCACAAGAAGGACAACGTGTTCTATCCGGACACCCTCGTGGGCACGGACAGCCACACGACGATGATCAATGGCATCGGCGTGGTGGGCTGGGGCGTTGGCGGCATCGAAGCCGAAGCCGGCATGCTGGGCCAGCCGGTGTATTTCCTTACGCCGGACGTCGTGGGCGTGGAGCTCACGGGCCGTCTGCGTGAAGGCGTGACCGCCACCGATCTGGTGCTGACGATCACCGAAATGTTGCGCAAGGAGAAGGTCGTCGGCAAGTTCGTCGAATTCTTCGGCGAGGGCACGACCAGCCTCGCGCTGCCGGACCGCGCCACCATCGCGAACATGGCACCGGAATACGGTGCCACGATGGGCTTTTTCCCGGTCGATGAGAAGACGATCGATTACTTCAAGGGCACGGGCCGCACGAAGGCGGAAATCGACGCGTTCGAAGCGTATTTCAAGGCCCAGAACCTCTTCGGCATTCCGAAGACGAACGAAATCGACTACACGAAGACGCTCAAGCTGGACCTGGGCACGGTCGCGCCGTCGCTGGCTGGTCCGAAGCGCCCGCAGGACCGCATCGAGATCGGCAACGTGAAGTCGACGTTCAAGGATCTGTTCACGAAGCCGGTCGCCGAGAACGGTTTCAATCAGACGCAGGAGCAGCTCGACGCGACTTACAAGACGGAAAGCGGCATCGACGTGCGCAATGGCGACGTGCTGATCGCGGCCATCACGTCGTGCACGAATACGTCGAATCCGAGCGTGCTGCTCGCGGCCGGCCTGTTGGCCAAGAAGGCGGTGGAAGCCGGCCTGAAGGTCGCCCCGCACATCAAGACGTCGCTCGCCCCGGGAAGCCGTGTGGTCACCGAGTACCTCGAAGCCGCCGGGTTGCTGCCGTACCTGGAGAAGCTGGGCTTCGGCGTGACGGCCTATGGCTGCACGACCTGTATCGGTAACGCCGGCGATCTGACGGCCGAGCTGAACGAGACGATCGTGAAGAACGATCTGGTCGCCGCCGCGGTGCTGTCGGGCAACCGCAATTTTGAAGCGCGCATTCACCCGAACATCCGCGCCAACTTCCTCGCTTCGCCCCCGTTGGTGGTGGCGTACGCCATCGCCGGCAACGTGACCCGCGACCTGATGACGGAGCCGGTCGGCAAGGGCAAGGGCGGCCGCGACATCTACCTGGGCGACATCTGGCCGACCAGCGATGAGATCCACAAGCTGATGAAGTTCGCGATGAACGCGAAGGTCTTCAAGGCGAACTACGACACGGTGAAGGATCCGAGCCCGTTGTGGGCGAAGATCAAGGGCTCGAAGGGCCAGGTCTACGATTGGCCGACGTCGACGTACATTGCCGAGCCGCCGTTCTTCGAGGGCTTCGCGATGGAGCCGAACGCCGATATCAAGCCGATCCACGGTGCACGGGCGCTGGGCGTGTTCGGCGACTCCGTCACGACGGATCACATCAGCCCGGCGGGCTCGATCAAGGAAACGTCGCCGGCAGGCAAGTGGCTGCTCGAAAACGGCGTGCTCAAGGCGGACTTCAACAGCTACGGCTCGCGCCGCGGCAACCACGAGGTGATGATGCGCGGCACGTTTGCCAACGTGCGCATCAAGAACCTGATGATCCCGCCGAAGGAAGACGGTTCGCGCGTCGAAGGCGGCCTGACGATTCACCAGCCGAGCGGCGAGCAGTTGTCGATTTACGACGCCGCCATGAAGTACGTCGGCGAGAACACCCCGACGGTGGTGTTCGGCGGCGAGGAGTACGGCACGGGTTCGTCCCGAGACTGGGCTGCCAAGGGCACGCAACTGCTGGGCGTGAAGGCCGTCATCGCCCGCTCGTTCGAACGCATCCACCGCTCGAATCTTGTCGGCATGGGCGTTCTGCCCCTGCAGTTCAAGGGTTCGGACAGCGCGCAGTCGCTCGGCATCACGGGCGATGAGACGTTCGACATCGAAGGTCTGTCGACGGACATCAAGCCGCAACAGGATGTCACGCTGGTGATCCATCGCAAGAACGGCGATACGCAAAAGGTGCAGGTCCTGCTGCGTATCGACACGCCGATCGAAGTGGACTACTACAAGCACGGCGGCATCTTGCCGTTCGTGCTGCGTCAACTGCTCGCAGCCGCCTGATCGACATCGGCACAACACCGATCCGCACTGCCAGGTAACGGGCCTCGCTCGTTGTCGGCAGTGCTTCAAAGCCCGGCCTCGTGCCGGGTTTTTGTCGTTTACGGTTGCCCGAAATCGTCGCTCCTATCGCTCAATTGCCCCCCCCCCACGCCCCGCCAACCCTAAACCTAACCCCGTCCGCCTGCCCGACGCTCCCCCCTAAAACCACCGCACCGCTATCCCCCTCATCTCCTCCCGCCTCAGCGGCGCAGCCCCAAGGGGGCGCTCCCCGGCACTCCAACTTGAAGTCGCACCGGTGACCGCCCCCTTGCGTCTGCCCCCATCGCCCAAGACCCCCTCCCCACACGCCTCGCTCTCGCCAAATCACCTCTCCCACTTCGTTCCCCACCCCGCCCCACACACCCGATTGGCCCGATTTGCCACACTTGTCCCACCCACCCCACCCGCCCCGTTTGCCCCGTTTGCCCCGTTTGCCCCGTTTGCCCCGTTTGCCCCGTTTGCCCCATTCGCCCCATTTGCCCCATTCGCTCCATTCGCTCCATTCGCTCCATTCGCATCATCCGCATCATCCGCATCATCCGCATCATTTGTCCCCATCACCCCACGCCTCGGCGCACGAATCGGCGTTCGCCGCACAGGTACGCCGCTGCCATGTCCGAAAATGACTAGCCCGCACCCTGCCACGCGCGTAGAGTGACGTCATGTTCCCCCCGTCCTGTCGGACATCTCCCATGACGCTCGACCCCGAGGTTTGCTACAAGGCTGTCTCCGCCCGCGACCGGCGCTTCGACGGCTGGTTCTTCGTCGGTGTCGCCTCGACCGGCATCTATTGCCGCCCGGTGTGCAATGTGCGCACGCCGCGCTTCGAGAATTGCTCGTTCTACGGCAGCGCCGCCGCTGCGGAAAAGGCCGGGTTCCGGCCCTGTCTCAAGTGCCGGCCGGAGCTCGCCCCTGGCAGCGCCCGCTTCGACGCGACGCGCGAGCTCGCCGACGCCGCAGCCGCGATGATCGACGAAGGTTTTCTGAATCACGCGGACCTGCCGGCGCTCGCGGCACGTATCGGCATCACGGAGCGACATCTGCGCCGGATCTTTGCCGAGGAGTTCGGCGTATCGCCGGTCGAGTACGCGCAAACGCAGCGCCTGCTGCTCGCCAAGCGACTGCTCACCGATACGGCACTCCCCGTGACGGAGGTCGCGATGGCCGCAGGCTTCGGCAGCGTGCGACGCTTCAATGGCCTGTTCAAGACGCGTTATGGCTTCCCTCCCGGACGCCTTCGCCAAAACGCCCGAAATGCCCCCCTGCCCGATGGCGACCTCGTCTTCCAGCTCGCCTATCGCCCGCCGCTCGCGTGGCACGCCCTGCTCGATTTCCTCGGCGAGCGCGCCATCGAAGGGGTGGAGGTGCGAGAAGCCGACGCTTACACGCGAACCCTCAACATCGAACGCCAGGACGGCCGGATCGTTGCGGGCTGGTGCCGCGTGACCCCGCTGCCGGATCGCCACGCCCTGCAGGTCACGCTGCCGCCGGTGCTGGCGGGGAGCGTGCCGCAGGTGCTGGGCAAGCTGCGTCACCTGTTCGATCTGGGCGCGCGCCCGGATGTGATCGATGCACACCTGGGCAAGCTGGCCGCCGCCACGCCCGGCCTTCGCGTGCCCGGTGCCGTCGACGGGTTCGAGATCGCGATGCGGGCGATCGTCGGGCAGCAGGTCTCGGTCAAGGGTGCACGCCGTCTGCTCGGCCGTCTGGCGCAGCGCTTCGGCACACCGCTGTCCTCGTCCGCGCATGGCCTGACACACACGTTCCCGAGTGCGGCGCAGATGCTGGCGGCTCCCGCGGACGCGATTGGCGAAGCCGGTATCATTCGTACTCGAATTGCGGCGATTCACGGCGTCTCGCGGGCGATCGTGGAGGGCCGCCTGCGACTGGACCCGCTCGCACCGCTCGAGACGACCGTCGCCGCGTTGCTGGCGATCAAGGGCATCGGCCCATGGACAGCGCAGTACATTGCGATGCGTGCCCTCGGTTCGCCGGACGCGATGCCGGTGGACGATCTGGTGTTGCGCCAGGCGCTGGGCGTGGCGGACGGTCGTGGCGTGGCCGCACGCGCGGCCCGCTGGGCGCCCTGGCGTGCATACGCGGCGCTACATGTCTGGCGCGCGGCGGCACAGGGACCGGCAGGGCAACCGGTCGGGATTTTGCTGGAGGAAAGTGCATGACCCGCTATGAAACGCTCTACGACAGTCCGTTCGGTGAAATGCTGCTCGTCGCAAACGGCGAAGCACTCACCGGCGTGTATTTCTCGCACCAGAAGGATTGGCCCGACAGCCAGGACGTGCGCCGCGACGGCGACGATCTTGCCGTGCTCGCCACGGCGAAGCAGCAACTCGATGAGTACTTTCACGAAGGCCGCCGCCTGTTCGAGCTGCCGCTCGCCCCGCAAGGCACCTCGTTTCAGCAGCAGGTGTGGGCCGAACTGCAACGTATTCCCTTCGGTGAAACACGCAGCTACGGCGATCTTGCGCATGCACTGGGCGACGCCAACAAGTCGCGCGCGGTCGGCGCCGCAAACGGGCGGAATCCGATATCGATCATCGTCCCCTGCCACCGCGTGATCGGCGCGGACGGCACGCTTACAGGCTACGCCGGCGGGCTGGAGCGCAAGCTGGCGCTGCTCTCGCTCGAAGGTGCCGCACTCGCGCCGGTTACCGGCACCGGCACCCCGGCCACGCGCCGCACGCGACTGTCGGCGCCGGCCAATCTGGCGTTCGATTTCTGACGCCCGCCGCTCGCCGATGCGACGGGGGCGACGCGATTCGGCAGTGCGTAGCATCAATCGCGTTCACGCATGCCGTACAATCGTGAGTTCATGTGTTTCTGCTTTGCACGACTATGCGCTCACGCACCGCCAAACGACTGACTCCCGACGCCGAAAAGCTGGTCGGCCACGCGCTCGCGCTGGCCGCCTCGGGAAGCCGTATCGAAGACCGCTTCTGGGAAGCCCAGCTCGATACGCTCCTCACCCGCGTATTGCGCACGGGCAACCAGCCCGCCATCGACGCCGCGCTCGACCATCTGCAGGCCAATCACAGCGAGGCCTACGGCGCGTTGGCCGACCTGATCGAATCGCAAAGCGAATCGGCCGAGCCCGAGGCGGACGGTCAGGTCTGGGACGGCCTGCTCGTCGCGGTACCGATTCTCGCCTGGACACGCTATGCGATTCCTTCGGGCCCGGTGAAGGGCGACGCCCTGATGCCGATCCGCGCGCACCTGCATGCGCACGTGCTGGCCGAATCGGCCCGTGTCGCGATTTCGCCGTACCTCTACAGCATTGATCAGCTCCCGCGAACGCATTGCGAATCGTGGAAAGTCACGCAGCAGCTCGTGCGTGCGGCTGTCGACAACGCCGACGTGAAGCAACCGGGCGGCGATCTGCCGGAGACCGCGCCCATCCTCGCGGATCCGCGCTTCCTGCTCGCCGCCGTCACGGTGCCCAAGGGCGCGCCGATGTTCCGCTGGCAGGAAGACGGCGCGCGTCACGCCGAGCGCGGCCAATGCCAGGAAGCCTGGTCGGCACAGGGTGGCCCGAACCTGAACGCGCTCCTGCCTGGCTGCGAGATCGAGTGCCTGCTGCCCGACGCCTACTATGCGAGCTGTCGCGAGGCCGACGAACGCATTCGTCCGCACACGATCCGTACGGCGCTACGCTATCTCGAAGACGTGCTCACGCTCACGCCGCCGGAACTGCGTGCCGTGGTCGCCGGATTCGGAGAGCAGAACATCGACGAATACCGGATTGGCTTCACGCAGCGTGGCAGCAACGACGTGATCTACGGCGTCGTATGGCCGCTGTACGGCCGCGAGAACGGGGAAGTCGAGGGCGGTGCACTCGATGAGGTCACGGACCTGCTGAAGGTATGCGGCGTGACCGAGATTCGCAAGCATCCGGGCCGCTTCGATCCCGAGTATTGCGACGATTGCGGCGTGCCGCTGTATCCGGATCCGGTGGGCGAGGTGGTCCACGCCGAAATGCCGGAAGACGCCGAACCGAGCCGTCCGCATTTCCACTGATCGCCCCGGCGCCGGGAGGCGCCGCGGACGATGCCGCCGTGCGCTCACGGCAACGTCACCACGCAACGATGCAGTCCATGGCCGGACGCGAGGTACTTGCGCTCGAACGGCGTCATGGGCGCATCGCCGGGTGCCGGGGCCCATGCCTCGACGCTCGGGTGCACACCACTGAGCCACTCGGTGGCCAGGGCGAATTCCTCGATGTAGATGTGCCAGTTGCTGCGGCACTCGAGCACGCCGCCCAGCGCGATGACCGTGGGAAACACGGCGTGCGCGTGCCAGCGACGCGATAGCTGCCCGATCTTCGGCCACGGATTCGGATAGAGAAGATAGTGGCGTGCCGGCCGAACGCCTGCGTCGGCCAACTGCCGCCAGAAGTCGACGAGATCCGCACGCACCCACACGAAGTTCTCGGGCCACACGCCCTCCCACCAATCCTTGCCTCGCACGATGCGACTCTCCGACTGGTCGATGCCGATGACGAAGTGATCGGGAAACTGCATTGCCAGGCGCAAAGTGCTTTCGCCCACGCCACAGCCGGCATCGACGATGAGCGGCGCGGCGCCGGCGTTGCGCCAGGCCAGCATCGCCGCGTCGAAAGCCGCCGCACTGTAGGCGGCCAGCGGCTTGCGGAACAGCGCATCGCGATGACGATGCACGAGGTCCGCGAGCTTGTCGTGCGGACCGGTTTGAGCACTCTCGACAGTGCGTGAGTTTGCGAACATGCGGAAGGAATGCGGCGCGAACGCGCGAAATTCGCGCAGGCCGGCGTGGCATCGAAGCGTGAGTCAGGCCCGCATTGTAACGTGCCGTCACTTTCCCGCCCCCCCTGTTACGTCTGCGGGCTTACCCGGCGGGCGTGAGCGGCGCTTTTTTCGGTTAAGATGGGAGCCGCTTGGCCGCTGTCTTTCAAAATGCGGCCAAGCCTCTTCGCGAGCGGCGCACGCAATCGGCTTTTACGATGAGCCTCGGCGTGCCCGCATTGCTCTGCAATGCTCGGGTCTGTTCAGGCCCGTCCGCCCCCGAGAATACGTCAAGTAATGTCGAATCGATTTTTTCAACGCGCCATCGGCGTCGTGATGCGAGCCGTGCGCCAGGTCGCCGCTTCCGCCTCGATCGCCGTGGCCGCACCGCTTTGCCTGTCTGCCGTCGCGGCCCCTGCACAGGCCTTCACGCTCGAGCAGCATCGCGCGCTGGTCGAGGAATTCATCAACACGCGCCACGCCGACCCGCTGGTCGCCGACTGCGCCGCGCATGCGAGCTTCGTCGTGGCGACGCTGCCTGGGTATGAGAGCGTCGAGTACGCTGACAACGCCCTCGACGCGAACCACGCCAAAGTCGCGCCGTGGTCAGGACCATTCGACGATCGCAAGCAGCGCGTCGACGTCACGCAGATGGTCGAGCTCGACGGCATCGGCAAGCGCACGACCGGCCAGACGGACAACATCCACATTCGTTGTGGCTACGCCGACGGCCGCATGATGGGCTTCGATTACACGTCGCCACTGCCGCAGGTCGAGCAACCGGTCAAACGCGCGTCACGCGGTCACACGCGCGGCAAGACTTCGCATGCCACCGCGAAATCGGGCAAGAGGAGCACTACGAAGACGTCGGGCAGCAAGTCGTCGTCGAAGTCGTCCGGCACCAAAAAGACCACGACCAAGGCCAGGCAGAAGCACTGATCGCATGACGCGGCGTCTTCGGGCGCCGCGTCGCGATCACGGCTTACATCTGGTCCGCCTGCATCTGCGCCCAGACCGCTGCCAGCATCGATGCGCCGAGCGCCGCGCTGCGCGCGCCGTTCCAGCCTGCGTGCGTGTCGGGCCGGTTGGCGTTGTCCTTGAACGGCATCTCCAGCGTCAGCGCGAGACAACCGAAGCGGTGGGCGACCCACTTCGACGCGAGCTTGAGCGACTCCGGACCGTGCTTGCCCGGCGGATAGCCGAACTTGTCCTGGAAGTCGAGGCTGGCCGCCTTGAGACGTTCGCCGAATGCCTTCTCGCGGGCGAGCAGCTCGGGCGATGCCGTCTCGACGCCATCGTTGCCGGCGAGGAACACGTACGGCAGCGCCTCGTCGCCGTGAATGTCGAAGAACATGTCGCAGCCGAGCGTCTCGATGGCTTCGCGCACCACGAACACTTCCGGGCTGCGAACGGGATCGGGTTCGAGCCATTCGCGATTGAGGTTCGCGCCCGCCGCATTGGTGCGCAGGTTGCCGCGTGCCGCGCCGTCGGGATTCATGTTCGGCACGAGGTACAGCGTCGCCTCGTCGAGCACGGCGCGGGCCAGCGGATCCCCGGCCCAGTCACCCGCGCCCAACAACCGCCGCAGCAAGCCTTCCACGAACCACTCCGCCATCGTCTCCCCGGGGTGCTGACGTGCGATCACCCACACGTTGCGCTTGCCGGCACGCGGCTCACCCACCGTGAGCAACGTCATGTCGCGCCCATCGACGGTGCGCCCCAGCGAGCGCGTTCGCGCGAGCGGGGAATTCTGCGCCGTGCCGACCAGCGCGAGATGCCGCTCATCCGGATAGGGTTCGAAATAGGCGAGGTAGACGCTGTCATGCGCAGGCGTGAACGCGACGGTCATGACACGCCCGTCGTACGAGGTCGGCACGCGAAACCAGGTCACGCGATCGTACGATGCGACCGCTCGGTAGTTCTCCCATCCGCGCGGGTACGACGTCTGCCCCGCGTTGTCGAACACGATGCGGCAAGGCACACCGGCCACGCCCTGCACCCGGAAGTGGAACCACTGCGCGAACTCCGCGGCGTTGTCGTGCGGAATGCGCACGTGGATATCGTCCGCCTGCGCGGCGCTGACAACTTCGATGGCGCCGCTGTCGAACCGGCTGCTGATATGAACGGTCATGGCTTGTCCCACTGACGCAAGAACTGGCAAAAACGAAAAAGCCCCGGCGCATTGCCTCGGGGCCGTGGTTGTCTGGCGCTATGCCACGCGGCGGCGGAAGACCCAGAGCGCGTCGTTCGACACGCTCTCGTCGAATGCGTAGCCCTCGCTGTCGAATGCCTTGAGCTGCTGCACATCGGTCACGCCGCGCTCGATGGCGTAGCGCGCCATCAGCCCTCGCGCCCGCTTGGCGTAGAAACTGATGATCTTGTACTTGCCGCTTTTCCAGTCTTCGAACACCGGCGTGATCACGGGCGCCGCCACCAGACGTCGCTTGATGACCCGGAAATACTCCTCGGAGGCCAGATTCACCAGCACACGACGCGGCTCGGCATGCTCGGCAAGCGATGCATTGATCGTGTGCGTCACGCGCTCTCCCCAGAACGCGTAGAGGTCGCGCCCGCGCTTGTTGGCGAAACGCGTGCCCATTTCCAGACGATAGGGTTGCAGCAGGTCGAGCGGCCGCAACACGCCGTACAGGCCGGAGAGAATGCGAAGATGCTTCTGCGCGAAATCGAGTTGCGCGGCGCTCAGGCTGCGGGCGGCAAGACCTTCATAGACGTCGCCGTTGAAAGCGAGTACGGCTTGCTTGGCGTTGGTGGTGTCGAAGCGGGGAGACCATTCGGCGTACCGGTTGGCGTTGAGCGCGGCCAGTTGATCCGAGATGCTCATGAGCGAGCCGACTTGCGCCGGGCTCAGTTCACGCAGGCCCTCGATCAATTCGGCAGCGTCGTCGACGAACTGCGGCACGGTATGCGTGCTCACGTGCGGCGGCGTTTCGTAGTCGAGCGATTTGGCCGGCGAGAGAACAATTATCATATTGGGTGCAGCGTTCCTGCAAAAACGAGAAACCGACATTCTATCCAATGCTTCAAAACGCTGTTGCCACGCCCGCCGACCGGGCCTTCGCCGAGCATCTCGACACCCTGACCACGCCACCGCGCGTGGTCCTCGACACCAATGTCTGGATCGACCTGCTGGTCTTCGACGACCCCGTCGCCCGCCCCGTGCGCGACGCGCTCGTGGAGCGCCGCCTCATGGCGCTCATGGCGCCGCGCTGCCGCGACGAGCTCGCGGTAGTGCTGACGTACCCGCAATTCGCCTCGCGCGAGATCGACAACGCCGCAGCACTCGCCTGGGTCGACGCTCACACGCACCTTATCGTGATGCCGGACGATGCCGCCCCGCCCGCGCCCCTGCCGCTGTGCCGTGACCGCGACGATCAGAAGTTCCTCGAAGCCGCGCGCGACGGCCACGCGCATTGGCTCGTCAGCAAGGACAAGGCCGTGCTTAAACTCCGCAGCCGCGTGGCACGCCAGTTCGGCTTTCGTATCGTGACGGCCAGCGCCTTCGCATCGCTGCTGGCCATCGGCAGGTAAATGATCCGAGCGGGATCGGAGCTGGCTCGAAGCGAGGTCGAAGCGGGGCCGAAGCGTTAGAATGACGTCCTGATCACTGCTTGGTCCCACCGCATAAATGAACGCGCCTCGCTCTGCTTCGCCCTCGCCGACGCTGGTCTCGCCGCCGCTCACGTCACGCCTGCCGAATGTCGGCACCACCATCTTCACCGTGATGTCGGCACTCGCCGCCGAGAAGCAGGCCGTGAATCTCGGCCAGGGCTTCCCCGACTTCTCCTGCGATCCGAAGATCGTCGACGCCGTCTCGCGCGCCATGCGCGAAGACCACAACCAGTACCCGCCGATGGCCGGCGTTCCGGCGCTGCGTCAGGCGATTGCGGACAAGATCGGCCAGCTTTACGGACAGGCGTACGACTGGAACACGGAAATCACGGTGACGGCCGGCGCCACGCAGGCCCTGCTCACGGCGATTCTTGCCACCGTGCATCCGGGCGACGAAGTGATCGTGTTCGAACCGACGTACGACAGCTATGTGCCTTCGATCGAGCTGGCCGGCGGCAAGCCGGTGTACATCACGCTCGAAGCGCCAGACTTCCGGATTCCGTTCGACAAGCTGGCTGCCGCGATCACGCCGCGCACGCGCCTCATTCTGTTCAACACACCACACAATCCGAGCGGCACGGTGTGGCATGAAAAGGATCTGGCGAAGCTTGCCGAGATCGTGGCCGGCACCGACATCTTGCTGATCTCGGACGAGGTCTATGAACACATGGTGTACGACGGCAAGCGCCACGAGAGCGTGGCGCGCCATCCGGAGCTCGCGCGCCGCAGCTTCATCGTCTCGAGCTTCGGCAAGACGTATCACGTGACGGGCTGGAAGGTCGGCTTCGTGGCTGCCCCGGCGGCGTTGTCGGCCGAGTTCCGCAAAGTGCATCAGTTCAACGTGTTCACCGTGAACACGCCGATGCAGGTCGGTCTCGCGGATTACATGCGCGACCCGACGCCGTATCTGTCGCTCCCGGCCTTTTATCAGCGCAAGCGCGACCTGTTCCGCGAAGGGCTCGCGGCCACGCGTTTCAAACTGCTGCCTTGCGAAGGTACCTACTTCCAATGCGTGGATTACAGCGCGATCAGCGACATGAGCGAGGCCGACTTCGCGCTGTGGCTGACGGGCGAGATCGGTGTGGCCGCCATTCCGGTGTCGGCGTTCTATCATTCACCGCACGAATCCGGCGTGGTGCGCTTCTGCTTCGCCAAGCAGGACGCCACGCTTCGCGAAGCGCTCGCGCGACTCGCGAAGATCTGAGCGGCACTCGGCATCGCGCCGACGCCGCTTAACCCTGCTTGACCCTGCTTGACCCTGCTTGACCCTGCTTGACCCTGCTTGACCCTGCTTGACCCTGCTTGACCCTGCTTGCCCCTGCTTGACTCCGCGAGACCTCCGTTCGCCGGCCGGTTGCCGACCGGCAGACGGAGTATCGACAGGCAGGCCGATCACCTTACTTCAACGCAGGGAAGTCCACGGTGGTGTCGTTCACGCGATTGAATACGTTCGTGAACGTGATGATCGCGATCGCCAGCGCAACGTCGACGACGGCCTCGTGACCAAAACCCGCCGCGCGAAATGCCTCGAACTCCTGTGGCGCAAGCGTTCCCCGGCTTTCCTGAAGCACGCGGACGAATCTGGCCAGGGCATCCCGGCGCGCATCGCCCGTGGGCGCCAATGACCGGATGGCTCGAACCCCGTCGGCCGGAATTCCGGAGGCCTTGGCGGCAAGGCTGTGTGCCGCCACGCAATAGTCGCAACCGGCCACGGCGCTCACCACCAGCTTGACGGTTTCGCGTTCCTGCGCCGACAGTGTTCCACGGGAGAGGACCGCATCGGCGGAAAGCATCGCCTGCAGCGCGGGCGTGTTCAGGGCGCCGATGGCGGCGTAGGCGTTCGGCACCATACCAACGGCCTTGCGGATCGCGGCGAAAACGTCGGCGGTGTTGCCCGAAGCGTCGGTGGCGGCGGGCGTCTGAATACGTGAAGTCATTACGGCGTTTCCTTTCGAGAAGGGCTTCGCCAGCGAACCCATCGCCTGGCGAAGACGTTGAAAATCGGTGGGGTCAACCATCCAACCCGGTCGTTGCGCTCAAGTGGGCGGACTTCGCGGCCTGGGGCCATGTCCCGCGTCGGGCGTTCAGGCCGAGGGCAATGGCTTCGGCAAGTGCCGCGACGATGCCGATGCCCCAGAGGGCGCCGGTCCCCAATACGAGTGCGCCCAGGGCGCTGCCAATCGAGAAGCCGAAGTACATGGTCGATGTATTGAGCGCCAGGGCGACGGTTGCCTGCCCCGGAGCGCCGGCGCCAATCAGGCGCGACATCTGAGCCGGAAAGAACGACCAGACAGTGAAGCCCCATGACGCGACAGCAACGAGTACCGGCAAAAGAGCAATACGCGCAGGCAGCCGGGACGCGACAGCCAGTGCCAGGAACGAAAGACCGAGCAGCACCAGCGAGGCACGCACCACGCGTTCGGCACCGAACCGGTCATTGAACACACCTCCGGTCATCACACCGGCGGCCGCCGCCAGCCCCCAAAGCGAGACCGTGGCGGTCACCGCATTCGGATCGAAGTCGAGAACGGCCGCCAGGTATTCGGCGATGTACGGATATACGGCAAACGCGCCGATGGCCCAGAAAAGGCTTACGGCCAGCAGGCGCTGAATGGCACGTTGGCGTGTCACCGACACGCGCTCGCGCAGGCTCGCCACCGCGACACCCTGCCCCGCCTCGCGTGCGATGCCCGCCGCGATTCCCACGATTGCCATGGCGCTCATCGCGCCGACCAGCCCGAACGTCGCCCGCCAACCGAAAGCGTGGCCGATCACACCGCCCAGCGGCAGTCCCAGCGCAATGGCCAGTGTCTGCCCTGCGCTGACGATGGCCAGGGCCCGGCCGCGCATCCCGGGGGCCACGATGACGCCGGCCAGCCCGTTGGCCGCCGGCACATAGAGGCCCGCGGCAACGGCCATCAGCACGCGAGCGCCGAGCAGTACGGCGAACGAAGACGACACCGCCGCGGCGGCATTGCCGATGGCAAAGAGCGACATGGCCAGCAGCAGCACCCGCTTGCGGGCCATCCGACCGGTGGCCACGGTGGCGATCGGTGAGGACAGCGCCAGCACCAACGTGAATACGACGACCAGCAACGCCACCTTCGGGACCGGCATGGCGAAATCGCGCGCCATGACCGGCAGCAATGGCGCGATCATGAAACCTTCCGTGCCGATGGCGAAGGTGCCAAGGGCCAGAAAGCCGGCGGGAAGCAGGTTGGCACGGGTATTCAGGGCAAGCGACGCGGCCATGGCGCGGGTCTCCGAGGGAAGCGGGCCCGCTCGGCAGCAGGCCCGGGTGATTGCGTGGTCGTGTCAGACCGGAATCGGGTTGGCGGCGATCTCGGCGTTGAAGCCGTCGACCAGGGCGTGCTCGCCCAGGCCGGGGTTGTCGCGCAACGCGCGAACCGCCTCGACAAAGACCTCCGGCGCATCGGTCGCCAGGCCCTTCATGGTCTCGGCGATGAAGGCGTCGAGCGGCATGGCACGCGGATCGCCGCTCTTCTTGATCAGGTCGGTGTCCACCCACGGCGGCGCGATTTCCTGCACGGACACGCTGGTGCCTTTGAGCATGAAGCGCTGTGACAGCGCGAAGGAATGGAGCGCCGCCTTCGAGGCCGAATACACGGCATTGGTGGCGATCGGCACGTACGCGAGGATCGATGTGTTGTGGATGATGGTGGCGCGCGGCTGTGCCTTGAGGTGTTCGACCAGCGCCGAGGTCAGGCGGATGGGGCCCAGCAGGTTGGTATCCAGAATGCGCCGCGAGACAGCGTCGTCGATCCGGCCGGACGCGTCGTCGAACGGCATGATGCCGGCGTTGTTGATGAGTACGTTCAGTGTCGGGTAGTCGCGGATCAGTTGCGCGGCCACGCGGTCGATGTCGGCTGCATCCGAGATGTCGAGCGCCACGCCGTCAATGCCCGGATGGGCGGCGGCGACTTCGTCGAGCAAGGCCTGACGGCGGCCGGCAATGATCACTTTATTGCCCAGCGCGTGGAACTGCTCTGCGAGCGCGCGGCCGATGCCGGAGGTGCCGCCCGTGATGAAAATCGTGTTGCCGGTCGTTTGCATGATTGTCTTCCTTGTCGTGCGCCGCACCGGCGCTGTTTGTCGATGGATGCACTATGCGCGTTCGGCGAAAAGTCTCAAATGACATATAACCGTCGATAACGGACATTGCCACCATCAGGCGACGCGAACACAAAAAAAGCCCGGCTGGGCAGCCGGGCCGACAAGAACGTTCGAAAGATCGCGAATGCCGCAGGAGAAGGACGGATTACAAGGAGGCGCGACGGTCCTTCCGGTTTCCCCGATCGAGGTGGAAAAGGACGTCACGCATCGGGCGGCGATGCAGGCGGGCGCACCGTTGACAGGTTGGCCTGAATGACGGCGTGACGGCCTATCCGGTCACGCCGCCTCGCCGCCTTCCATCAGCTTCAGGTGGCGTTTGAGGCTGGCGGGCGGTTGACCGTAGCTGCGCAAAAATGCGCGTCGCATGCGATCCCGATCGGCGAAACCGGTGTCGCGCGCAACGATGTCGAGGGGATGCCGGCCATTCTCGAGCATCGCGCGCGCCGCCTCCAGGCGCAACATCTCCACCGCCTTGGCGGGGGATTGCCCGGTTTCCTCCCGAAACACCCGGCTGAACTGACGCGGGGACAGACTGGCGGCGTCGGCCAGTTCCTCGACGGAGAGCGCGTTGCGCAGGTTCTCGCGCGCATACGCCAGGGCCCGTCGGACCCGATCCGAGCGTGGTTCCAGTTCCAGCATCGCCGAGAACTGGGATTGGCCGCCTGGCCGGCGGTGGTACACGACCAGCTTTCGCGCGATGGCGCGCGACAGCGCCGGGCCATGGTCGTCTTCGAGCAGGGCCAGCGTGAGGTCGATGGCCGAGGACATGCCGGCCGACGTCCAGATGTTGCCATCGCGGATGAAGATGCGGTCCTCGTCAACGCGCACTTTTGGAAAGCGCGCCTGCAGCGTGCGCGCATGTGCCCAGTGCGTGGTGGCTGCGCGGCCGTCGAGCAGGCCCGCCTGGGCCAGGACGAAGGCGCCGGTGCACACCCCCGCTACCCGGCGTGCCTCGTCACCGGCTCGGGCGACGTAATCGTTCAGCCCGGGCGAGACTTCCTGGGGCAGCAGTTCCCCTGCCACCATGAGCGTATCGGGCATGACCCCGATGGGCACCGTTTCGATCCCCGCGTTCATCGACGAGCGGATCGTACCGCCGCGCTCGGACAATATCGTCAGACGATAGCCCTGCGCGCCCAATTCGGCGTTGGCGAGTTCGAAGGCCGTCAACGCGGCCAGCCCCATGAGTTGAAAGCCATCTTCGAGAATCAGGCCCACCTGTCGCATCGCTTTCCCTTCCTGAAATGCCGGATCAGCCCCATCCTGCCACCGAAGTGCTCGGCTGTGTGGCGCGTTGGCCGCCAATGGCTGGAAATGCCGCCCTCGTGTCAGCAATCTGCGCAGCCGACGCATGAACCGATGGCGGCCCGTGTCCTTTGGCGACCCACGCCCCGACGACGTTACTTCGCCGCCTTCTCCTTCTGCGCTTGCTGATATGCCTTCTGCTCCGCGCGCATGCGCTGGAACGACTCACGCTCGGCCATCAGCTTGGCATAGGCCTTCCAGTCGATGCCGGCGGTCTGCAGGAAGTCTTCGCCGTACACCGCTTGCGTCGCCATGCCGAGAATCGGCAAATGGATGGCCGCGGCGATGTCCGCCATCGTGAAGGTGTCGCCCGCCACGTAGGGTGCGAACTTCGCCAGGCGCTTGAAGGCCGCGATATTGCGGCGCAGCAGCTTTTCCGTGCGCGAGCGCGTGCCTTCCGACACCGTGCCGCCGAAGAACGCCTGCGTGTACACGTCGCGCACGACCAACTCCAGATGCAGTTCCAGCATCGTGAGCAGTTCGCGCTCCTTGGCCTGCCGCCACGGATCGGCCGAGAACAAGGCAGGCGACGGATGCGTCGCGTCCAGGTAATCGCAGATCACCTGCGATTCCGCCAGATAGCCATGCTCGGTTTGCAGATACGGCACCTTGCCAAGCGGCGAGCATTGCAGCAGCGGCTCTTCCTGGCTCGGAATGGACTCCGATTCCTCGAAGGGCACGCCCTTCTCGTACAACACAACCTTGACCTTGTTGTAGTAGTTGCTGATAGGAAATCCGTACAGCTTCAACATGATGTCTCCCATGCGGCACTGCTGGCGCCTTCGGCTTCGAGGCGCCAGGCGGGGTGCGCGATGTTCATGATGCGTCACAGATGCGCTGTCGCCCTCAGGGCGACGGCTCGTTAGCGGCCGGACGCGACCGGCGGCAAACCGAAGTGTACCGGCATCACGGGTCCATTCGCGAAGCACTGGCGTGACGACGTGTCCCGAAATCCGGCGGCAGCGGCCCTAAAGCCGATGGCGTGCCCATTGCGCGGGCCGACCGCGCAGCGGAACAAGCGCTGGCAGCGTGCGCCAGATCAGCGACAATAGCGGCAACGCATCAGGCGCATCGGTTTGCATTAGTCGCGAACTCGGCAGGAAATTCATTTCCCGACCGACCGGTCGGACGATAGAATGACGAGTCACGTTCGCGTGGCGTCCCCCACGACGTCCTTGCGATGCCGTTCCAGCGGCGCGACCGTACCTGCATGACGATTTCGATCGACGACAATCGACACCAACCTCGAGACACTCCGAATGACTGCATCCTCCGCATCCCCCTCCTCCGGCACGACCATCGACGTATTGGGCATCGTCGGCGCAGGCGCCATGGGCCGGGGCATCGCCCAGATCGCCGCGCAGGCCGGACTGCGCGTCAAGCTCTACGACACCAACGCGAAGGCCGTGCAGGCCGCGCTGGACGCGCTGCGTGACACGCTCGACAAGCTTGCCGCGAAGGGCAAGATCGAGGCGTCGAGTGTCGAGGCGACGATGGGGCGTTTGCAGGCCTGCGGCGCGCTAGAGGATCTGGCCGACTGCCAGCTCGTGGTCGAAGCCATCATCGAGAAGCTCGAGATCAAGCGCGATCTGTTTCGCTCGCTCGAAGGCATCGTGGCGCCCGATGCGATCCTCGCATCGAACACGTCGTCGCTCTCGATCACGGCCATTGCCGCGGCCTGCGAGCGCCCGGAGCGCGTGGCCGGCTACCACTTCTTCAATCCGGTCCCGCTCATGAAGGTCGTCGAGGTCATCGACGGGCTGCGCACCGCGCCCGAGGTCGGCGACGCCCTGCTCGCGCTGGGTCGTCGAATGGGCCACACCGCCGTACGCTGCAAGGACATGCCGGGCTTCATCGTCAATCACGCCGGTAGAGGCATGAACACCGAAGGCCTGCGCGTGGCCAGCGAGGGCATTGCGAGCTTCGCGGACATCGACCGTATCCTGCGCGAGCAGGCCGGCTTCCGTCTCGGCACGTTCGAGCTGCTCGACCTCACGGCGCTCGACGTTTCGCACCCGGTGATGGAATCGATCTATCACCAGTTCTATGAAGAAGCCCGCTTCCGCCCGTCCCCGATCACGGCGGTGCGTTTCGCCGGTGGCCTGCTCGGACGCAAGGTCGGTGAAGGTTTCTACCGCTATGTCGACGGCAAACAGCAGGTGCCGCCCGAGGCCAGCGCACCGAAAACACTGCCGGCGAGCGTGTGGGTAAGCCGTGCCGATTCGCGCGGCTTCGCGGCCGTGGTGGAGTTGCTAGGTGCCACGGGCGTGACCATCGAAGCCGGTGACAAGCCGTCGGACTCGGCGTTGATCGTCGTCACCCCTCTCGGCCTCGATGCGACGACATGCGCGGTCGAACAGGGCCTCGACGCCACGCGCACCGTAGCTGTCGACACGCTGCTGCCGCTCGCGGGCGCCAAGCGTCACACGCTGATGACCACGCCCGTGACCACGGTCGACGCGCGCGACGCGGCACACGCACTGTTCGCGCATGATGGCACGCCGGTGACCGTGATTCGCGACTCGGCCGGATTCGTCGCCCAACGGGTGATCGCCACGATCGTCAACATCGGTGCGGACATCGCACAGCAGCGCATTGCCTCGCCGGGCGATATCGACCGGGCGGTGACGCTGGGTCTGGGCTACGCCAAGGGACCGCTCGCGCTGGGCGACGCCGTGGGCGCGCGCCAGTTGCTCACGGTGCTGCGCAATCTGCAATCGTTCTACGGCGACCCGCGCTATCGTCCGTCGCCGTGGCTCACGCGCCGCGCGCAACTCGGCGTGTCGCTGCTCACCGAAGAACAGTGATCCGGAGATTCGCCCCATGAGCGCCGAACTGCTTGCCGAACGCATCGACCATACGCTGGTGCTGACGCTGTCCAACCCCGGAGCGCGCAACGCGCTGCATCCGGACATGTACGCCGCGGGCGTCGAGGCGCTGGCCACGGCCGAGCGCGATTCGTCGATCCGTGCGGTGGTGATCACCGGTGCCGACAACTTCTTCTGCGCCGGTGGCAATCTCAACCGTCTGCTCGAGAACCGGCAGAAAGACCCGTCCGTGCAGGCCGCGAGCATCGACGCGCTGGCCGAGTGGATCGAAGCACTGCGCGCCTGTCCGAAGCCGGTCATCGCCGCCGTCGAAGGCGCCGCCGCGGGCGCGGGCTTCTCACTCGCCCTTGCCTGCGATCTGCTCGTGGCGGCCGACAACGCCAAGTTCGTGATGGCGTATGTCAAGGTCGGCCTCACCCCCGACGGCGGTGGCTCGTGGTTTCTCTCGCAAGCCCTGCCGCGGGCGCTGGCCACCGAGATCCTGCTCGAGGGCAAGCCGGTGGCTGCGTCGCGTCTGGCGGCCGCGGGTGTGGTCAACCGCGTGGTCGCGCCGGGTCAGGCACGCGCCGAAGCCCTGAACTGGGCTACCGATCTCGCGCAGCTCTCGCCGAACGCCGTAGGCCGTATCAAGTCGCTCATCGAGAGCGGTGCCAGCGATTCCCTCACCTCGCAACTCGGGGCCGAGCGCGACAACTTCGTCGCATCCCTGCACCATGCAGACGGTCTGGAAGGCATCAGTGCCTTCCTCGAGAAACGTCCGGCAAAATACACCTGATCGCGCGAACGACGACGGCGCGGGCGGCACGGGCGCCCCGTGCTCCCCCGCCGTCGTCCCACGCGCGTCCGCCACCCCGGGGTGGCGGACACCGGTATATCCCCATACCCCGTTCAGGAGATTGACCGCATGAGCGCTCTCGGCCACCCCGGCACCGCCGCCGGCCCGCTGACTTTCACTCCGCCCGCGCGTCGCCGCATCTATCTGATGCGCCACGGCGACGTGACCTATTTCGACGACAGCGGCAAGCCCGTCGACGCCGACACCGTCCCCCTGAACGCCCTTGGCCGTGAGCAGGCAAGCGCCGCCGGCCGAGCGTTCGCCGCCGAGAATATCCGTTTCGACCGCGTGATCGTGAGCGGCCTGCCGCGCACGCGCGAGACCGCCGAGCGCGTGCTGGCCGAGACGGGGCAGCGGATCGATATCGAGACGTGGACCTGCTGGCAGGAAATTCGCGCGGGCAGTCTTGCCGACGTGCCGCCGGCCGAGTTGGCGCAGGCGTTCCTGAGTGCCTTCGACGGCCTGGTACCGGAAGAGACCCGCTTCATGAACGGCGAGTCGGTGAGAGAGCTGCTCGATCGCGTGGTGCCGCCCCTGGCGGAGTTGCGTGCCGACCCATCGTGGGACACCGTGCTGCTGGTGCTGCACGGCGGCGTGAACCGTGCGATTCTCTCGCATGCGATGCATCCGGACGGACGGCTATTCCTGGGGCAGCTCGCCCAGACGCCCGCATGCATCAACGCCCTCGACGTGGGCGACAAGCCACAGGACTGGGTGGTACGGTTGATGAACTTCGCGCCGCCGCAGCCGCTGCATCGCGACAACCGGCTCACCGTCATGGAGAAGATCTTCGCGTCGTTCCTGCGCACACGCCGGCGGGACTGAGCGCGGCCGAACGCGGCGCATCTCGCCGGGTAGTCGTCGAGTTACCGAATCGTAGCAATCGTCCCGATCCACGTTGCACCGGAAATGCAGGAGACAGCATGGCCGAGGAGCTTCCACAGGACTTTTCCGCATTCGCGGGCGAGCGCGCCCTGGGTTCGCGCGCGCCTTTCGACGCCGCCGCGCTGGAGCGCTGGCTCGTTGCGAACGTCGACGGCTTCGCCGGGCCGCTCGCCATCACGCAATTCAATGGCGGCCAATCGAATCCCACCTACCGCCTGAGTACCCCCGGCGCGGCGTACGTGCTGCGCACCAAGCCCGCGCCGGCGGCCAGACTGCTGCCGTCCGCGCACGCCATCGAGCGCGAGTATCGCGTGATGGATGCGCTCGCCGGCACCGATGTGCCGGTAGCGCGCATGCGCGGTCTGTGCGAGGACGAAGGCGTGATCGGTCTCGCGTTCTACGTGATGGACTTCGTCGAGGGGCGTGTCCTGTGGGATCCGGCCCTGCCCGGCATGACGGCGCCCGAACGCGGCGCCATCTACGACGAAATGAACCGGGTGATCTCGGCGCTGCACCGCGTGGACTACCGGGCGATCGGCCTCGAATCGTACGGCAAGCCCGGCGACTATATCGCCCGCCAGATTGCGCGATGGAGCAAGCAATACCGCGCGTCGGAGACCGGGACCATCGACGCCATGGATCGCCTGATCGCGTGGCTGCCCGAGCATTTGCCCACCGACTCGCCCGAGCGCACCACCATCGTGCACGGCGACTTCCGGCTGGACAATCTCATCTTCCATCCCAGCGAGCCGCGCGTGCTTGCCGTGCTCGACTGGGAACTCTCGACGCTGGGCGACCCGCTCGCCGACTTCAGCTACCACTGCATGGCCTGGCATGTCAGTCCGGGCGTGTTTCGCGGCATTGCCGGTCTGGATCGGGAGACGCTGGGCATTCCCGACGAAGCCGACTATGTGGCGCGTTACAGCGAGCGCACGGGGATCGCGCGACCGTCGCAATGGAACTTCTACCTCGCCTACAACATGTTCCGCATCGCGGCGATCCTGCAAGGCATCATGAAGCGCGTGAGCGACGGTACCGCCGCGAGTCAACAAGCGCTGGACGCCGGCCGACGCGCCCGCCCGATGGCCGAACTCGCCTGGCAGTACGCCCAGCGCAGCGATGCGCAACGTGCGTAAGGGCGCACCGCGGCTTCACACGCTTCGTGCCCGCTCGATGCCCGCACCGACCCTGATTTACAAAGACTTCGCATGCCCTTCGCACCCATAGTCCGCCACTGACCGGAGACGTCATGGATTTCAGCTACAGCCCCAAAGTCGACGCGTTGCGCGCGCGTCTGAGCGCGTTCTTCGATGAACACATCTTTCCGAACGAGCGCCGCTATCTCGAGGAAATCGACATCGCGCGGCGTCAGGGCGACGCCTGGCAACCGTCGCAGGTCATCGAACGCCTCAAGCCGCTGGCACAGACGGCGGGCCTCTGGAATCTCTTCCTGCCCGACTCCGCGCGCGGCGCCGGCCTCACGAACGTCGAATACGCGCCACTGTGCGAGATCATGGGACAGGTGCCGTGGGCGCCCGAGGTGTTCAATTGCAATGCGCCCGACACCGGCAACATGGAAACGCTGGAGCGCTACGCCACGGACGCCCAGAAGGCGCAATGGCTGGAGCCGCTGCTGCGCGGCGAGATCCGGTCGGCGTTTCTCATGACCGAGCCGGACGTGGCGTCGTCCGACGCCACCAATGTGCAATGCCGGATTCGGCGCGACGGCGACGACTATGTCATCAACGGTCGCAAGTGGTGGTCGACCGGTGCGGGCGATCCGCGCTGCGCGCTGTATATCGTGATGGGCAAGACCGACCCGGACGCGCCGAAGCACGCACAGCAGTCGATGATTCTGGTGCCGGCGGACGCGAAGGGCGTCTCGCGCGTGCGACCGCTCACCGTGTTCGGTTACGACGACGCGCCGCACGGGCATATGGAAATCGTGCTCGACGACGTTCGCGTCCCGGCCAGCAGCATCCTGCTCGGCGAGGGCCGCGGCTTCGAGATTGCGCAAGGCCGCCTCGGGCCCGGACGCATCCACCATTGCATGCGACTCATCGGCCTGGCCGAGCGCGCCTTGTCCCTCATGTGCCAACGCACGCTCTCCCGGGTGGCGTTCGGCAAGCCGATCGCCGCGCAGGGCGTCACACGCGAGCGCATTGCCGAGGCGCGCTGCCTGATCGAGCAGGCGCGTCTGCTCACGCTCAAGGCGGCGTACATGATGGATACCGTGGGCAACAAGGCGGCGCGCGCCGAAATCGCCATGATCAAGGTCGTGGCGCCCAACATGGCGTGTCAGGTGCTCGACTGGGCGATGCAGGCGCACGGAGCGGCTGGCCTGTCGGGTGATTTTCCGCTCGCGTACGCCTACGCGAGCGCACGCACGCTGCGCTTCGCCGATGGCCCCGACGAGGTGCATCGCAACGCCATCGCCAAACTGGAACTGGCACGCCACATGACGGCCGACGGCAACGCTTCGGCGGGCGATGCGCGAGGCTGACCCCGCGCCCGGCAGAAAAAAACGTTCTGTGGTGTAATTTCCGGGCAGTTTTCCCGAGGGTGCCTGATGCGCGCCCTCGTCCTGTTTCGTCATCCGTGTCGTCACGTGCCGGGCGCCTGGCGGGATCGTCGCAGCGCCGGACGGGGAGACCGTCGTCCGCCCGCGCGGCGACACCCCAGACGGCCCAACGAGGAGTCGCAATTGATTCAGGTCTATTCCTGGGCCACGCCGAATGGCCACAAGGTCCACATCATGCTCGAGGAGTGCGGCTTGCCGTACCACGCCCATGCCGTCGATATCGGAGCGGGCGACCAGTTCAAGGACGAATTTCTCGCCATCTCCCCGAACAACAAGATCCCGGCCATCGTCGACGAGGACGGTCCCGACGGCAAGCCGATCTCCCTCTTCGAATCCGGGGCCATCCTGCTCTATCTGGCGGGCAAGACCGGACGATTCCTTCCCGAGGACGTACGCGGCAAGTACGAGACGCTGGAATGGCTGATGTTCCAGATGGGCGGCGTGGGGCCGATGCTCGGCCAGGCGCACCATTTCCGCATCTACGCCCCGGAGAAGATCGACTACGCGATCAAGCGCTACACGAACGAGGCGCGCCGGCTTTATGGGGTGCTCGACAAGCGTCTGGGGCAACACCCCTATGTGGCGGGCGACATGTACACCATCGCGGACATCGCGATCTGGCCGTGGCTGCGCTCCTGGAAAAATCAGGGCGTGGAGTTGTCCGATTATCCCAATGTGCAGAAATGGTTCGAGGCGATCGAAGCGCGCCCGGCCGTGCAGCGCGGTGTGAAAGTGCTCGCCGACGCCCGTAAGCCGCTGCAGGACGACAAGGCCCGTGAAATCCTGTTCGGTGCCACGCAGTACGCGCGACGATAAGCGTCGCGTGGACCGACGAACGGACGATGATTGGCCTGCCGCGAGGCGAAGCGCTGCCGGCGGCAGGCCGACGATCCGCCCGAGATCCGCTTGATATCCGCCGGAGATCCGCCTGGGCTCCGTCGGCCAGGGGCGGCGGATCGCCGGACGATCCGCGACCGGCACGTCGGCGGCGATTGGCCGCCGCAGCGCTGCGGCGCGTGGCAGGGTTTACACTTCGAAACAAAGTGCGGTTTCGCCCGGGCGCGCGCGGTGCTAATCTAGGCGCTGTCCACACGGTGCGTACGCCTTACGGACAAGGGTGAAGCCGGCGAGCCGGTTCCCATCGCTTCGGGCTGGCGCGATTTGCATGCGTCGGCCGCGTCCGGCGCTGGCCGTGCGCCGCCGTCCCCCAGTCGTTCGCAGTTCCTCGCCGCTGGCTTTTGGAAGATCCGGGAGATCCACATATGTCAGGCAAGTTCGAACTCAAGCGCAGCCCCAACGGGGAATTCCACTTTCATCTGCTGGCCGACAGCGGGCAGATCATTCTCTCCTCCGAGACCTACAAGGCGCGCGCGTCGGCGCAAAACGGCATCGAGTCCGTGCGCAAGAACGCCGTCGACGACCACCGGTTCGAGCGCAAGACGTCGACGTCCGGCCGACCGTATTTCGTGCTCAAGGCCCGCAACGGCGAGATCATCGGCCAGAGCCAGATGTTCTCGACCGCCGAGCAGATGGAGGACGGCATCTCGCAAGTCAAACGCGATGCCCCTGCGGCGTCGGTGAGCGATCTGTCGCACACCTGATCCGTAGCGGTATTGCGGCACCGGCAACTGCACCGCGCTTAGCAGGACGTCGTCAGCCAAAAAAACGACGCCACTTGCCTCGTCGGAACTCGCCTCGCGTCGAAATGCAAGCCGGTGCATGTCCAGTTGAATCCCAGAATGTTTGCATGCCGTGGGTCTCGCCTCGGCGCCGGTGACTGATGGCGAATCCCTGCGACTGGCCGGAATTTTCCATGAAGACGACAGGCGTTTAGTCCGGCGCACGCGGCACCCAGCACCTGTCGCAGCCCGTTGTTGTATGCCCTGTCCGAGTGAGAGTCGATGCGCACTTCGAAAGGGGTCACATCGGTCGCTTCGCGTCGCGATGCGATAGTCATGGGCACCTCCCGATTGTCGACTCGATGCCGTTGCATGGCATGAGTGCGCAAACACGGCGAACAACTGTCAACGTTGACAGTTACCCGATACGTCGCGTCCCCGCGAAGGTCTAGCGGACTTGCCCGGATCGGTGTACCGGCAGTCGTCGCCGGAAGGCAAGCGATATCTGGTAGTCCCGCCCGGGCAGGCGCCGCCAACATGGCGCGAACCCAGCCCGTGCCCCGTCGCCGGTTCACGAGCGTCCGATCCCTCTCGCCGGAACCGATATCGCATGCCTCGTCTGAACGCATACCCATCAGTCGTGCCGATTTCGGTGCCAACCGACCGTCGCGCCGATCTTGTCGCCTGCGGATCATCGACCGTGGCCGCCGGCCCGCTCGATGCGCCCAACGGGGCCGACGTCCTCCAGTCGCTCTACACGACGACGCCGCACACCGAAGTGCTGCGCTGGAGATCGGCACTGGAAGACGTCTACGGGAGGTACGCCGGCATTCGCACCAGCCTGCCTCTGTTGCTCAGCGATACGCCCTTGGGCGACATCACGCGCTTTCTCGACGGCGATATCAACCGACTCGCCGACGCGCTCAACACGTTCCCCGAGCTGTCTCGCGGCATTGCGGCGTCATGGGAAGGGGCGTTGGCAACGCGCCGTCCTTACGAGACGCTGGAAGAGATCGCGAGACGAGTGACTTCGCAGCGCAATCTTCGCAGCATTCAGCGCGCGTTCGAGCGAGCGGCGGCGCGCGAGATCGCCACGCAGGCGCAAGACTTCGATGCGCCCGGCGACCGTTGGGTCCATCGCGTGCGCGATGCCTTCCGCTGGTTCATCCTCGCCGGCAGCGGCCACGATCCCCGCTGCGACGGGAGCGCCCCCGCCCAATGGGCATGCACCCTCGCGCAAGACATGAGCGCCGGGCCTCCCGTGCTTCACTTCGAACGGCACGGCGCGGTGGGTGCACTCACCGGATTGCTTTACGCCTACGCCGGCGTGACGCAGATCGCGCGGGAGATCGGTCGTGCCGAACCGCTTCACGTGCTTCAGTCGCGACAATTCGCGCAGGACCTTCGCTTCGCCGAAGCGTTTGCAATGGAGCAACAAGGGTGGCATGCCGGCAGTGCCGGTCCTCGTCCACACGCCAGGTACGCGTGCTCGGCGAGCGCCACGGCCTCCGCGCTCGACGCGCAGTCCCCCCTGTCGGCGACCTCCACCGGCGCATTGTCCTTGCGCGAGGTCATCGGCAATGCCGTGGACGCGTGCCTGGCGTCGCTCGTGAGTGCCGCCAATCAGATCGGGCAAGTGGCACTCGCCCACGATCCCCTGCGGTTCCCTGCCGCTGACGCGATCGCGCCCGCCTCGCCACCTGTTCCCGAACCGAGTTGGCCCGACGAGGCCGTCGCGCATCGGATACGGCATGCCCCACATCACCCATCATCGGTCAGGCACGGCGCAAAAAGCGCCCCCTGGGAACCATCGGAGGCCGTACAACGCCTCACCGCGCTCGCAGACATCCAGACCGAGCGCGACGAAATGCGCACGCGGATCTCGGACACCCTCGCGCCCATGCTGAACCTGCGGAAGTTGCTCCATGAGGAACTGGCACAACACCTCGCACCCGACACGACATCATTCGACCCCGATGCGCTGTATCTGAACCGGTTCCGATATTTCACGCGGCCGGCGCACCTGAATCTGCCCCCGGGCGCATTCGCACGCCGGGGACTGCTCGACTCGATCACGCTGTCAGAAGCCGCCTCCCGGTTCTTTGCGGGACGCGACAAGGTGCGGGACACAACGCTGGAGTACGGCATCTACGCACACAATGTCACCGGGCATCCGTATGCCTTGCCGTCCGACGAATTCCCCGGTCTGTCCGTCGACGGCTTCGTCGCGGCCATCGGCGCGAGCCGGACGCGCTGGAACGCGAACCTCAAGGCAATGGCAACGTCAAGCATCGATACCGCGGGCCTGACCTCGATATACGAATGTGCGCTGAACGCGCTCGAACAGGAGGCGGTGCTCGCTTACAACGCCGGACGGCTCTCCATCGACGGGCTTGCCCTCGCGCAGATCGTCGCGTACGCGCCCAGCTCGGCGCGTCGCGCAGCGTCGTTCGACAGCGCCCTGAGCCACGTCAAGGGATACGGCGTCGCGATCGAGTTTCCCGGGCAGGACACGCCCGTGCACCCGGCCGGCATGTTTGCAATCGCGGAGAGTCCATCGACGCTCACAAGGCATCGGCAACGCGTACTCATGGTCGTTCCTGGCAGCGACTGGCCGCTCAGGGAGTATGCGTCCATGGACAGCCTGCTTGCCGACCTGGCGCGCGGCAACACTTCGCGTCTTTACCGCGAGCTCGTGCGGCGCCTGCCCCTGGACGTGCAGAACGTCGCCGCGGAAAACTCGCCCGGGCGCATTACGTTGCAAACGTGGCAGGAAGATCTTCTACAGATGTCCGTGCAAACCAGCGTTGACGTGATCCGTCGCGACGAGGCCCGCAGTGAGCCGCATCGGCTCGACGATCGTCGCAGTGAGGAATGGATATCGTGGCTGTCGGGCGCCGCGACCGGCACCGATGCCACACCGGCCGGCGACACGTCCCCCGTCGAGACCGGATTTCCGCACAGATTCCCTCCCGACGCGCTGAAACGCAGCGATCGTCTGACGGTCGACCTCACAACGATGCGGCAAGTGCGCCAGCTCGGTCAGTTGCGCCTGGAACTGTCGACGGCCCTGCCCGATATCGAGGCGGGTGCAGGGCAATACATGGCTGACCTCGTCGATCGCCTGGCGGGTGTGGCGATCGATGCGTCCCTCGTCTATCTGCATATCTATCGCAGCGGCATGTCGGCATCGGGTCAGCCAGCCACGGCCACGCACCGACGATTGCAATGCCTCGAGACCTCTTCCCTTCAGCAACTGATGACCGGTCTGGCGAACGGCAGCCGGCAAGCGACGCTGCCCGCCCGCACCGTGGCGATTTTCTCCATGGACGAGCATCCCGTCGGGGCAAAATCGATGGTCATCGGGCAACTAACACCTGCCGCGCTGCTCGCGGCCATCGACGTGAACGCCTTCGTAAACCAGCAATGCGATCTGTTCGATACATTCTGGTCGCAGCGCTCGCACGACGTATATCGATCGCTAAAAGGCGCGTTCATCATCGAATCGTTCGTGCAAGCGCGGGACGGCCGTTTGCCCACGCCGGCGGCGCACATCGCGCAACGGGTGTCCGGCCTCAGCCAGTCGCACACACTGGATCTCGGTGGCATCGACACGCCGGTCACCTCACCCGCGGGTATCCAAACGGGTTGGCTACGCGTTGGCACGGCTGTCTCAGATATCCAGGTCTTCGCCGACGCACACTCCGGCTGGCGGCTCGTCTATGCGCCGAACCTGCTGCCCGGCACGATAGCGGCCTTCGAGACGAGCGCTCAGCTCCGCGACTGGCTGCTCGGGCAGATTCGTATCCCAGACAGCCGCGAACGGCTCGCCAGTGCGTTTACGCTTGCCGATCGGCGCAACGCGCGCGACACGGGCATCTTCGCCATCACTACGCCCGACGCCCATGTCCCGCCAGGTGGACTCGCAATATCCGTCGCCCCATTCCGTCTCGACCCATTCGAGGCCTACTGGCACACACTCCGGGCGAGGGCCGAGACCGAAAACCGATCTGGCTCGCCGCGTGAAGCCGAGGGGCGTCTGGCCAGCCTCCTGCACTGGCTGGCCGCCACCAATTTCGTTACCGGCATGGGCACGTTCATGCGCACCCCATTGCCCGGCATGACACAAATGCATCTGGCCGTTTCGATGGGGAATTTTTTCATTGGCGCCACTTCGCTCGCCTTCGAGGATCCGAGGACTCGCAATGCCGCCGTCAATTCACTGGCTATCGGCGCGTGCGGCATTCCCGTTGGGTGGTACTACGCAGCCAACGCCGCCTTGCGCAGCCGCTTGCAGCGCTTCGTGACGGCCACGCCCCTGCGACGCCTGCACAGGCTCATGCCGAACCTCTATCGCGGCGAGCACGGCATGGTGCTGCGCTCCGGGGACAAGTACTTCGACGTCGAATACTCCGCTCGGGAGCGAACATGGAAGATGGTCGACGTCAAAAGCCCAGGGACGCCCGGCTCCCAGGTTCGGCAGAACGAACACTTCGAGTGGTACCTCGACGACACGCCAACCGTCTCGCCGGCCGCCCATGCAGCGCCGGAAACTGTCTTTCACGAGGCCGTGAATCGCAACTTCCTGGATATCGGTTACCGTTCGAAACTCACCGCACAACGCCAATCGGCATCGCTGGAGCATCGAACCGCCTTTGCCGCCGGACGCCGTGAGGCGCAACAAAGTCCGCTATTGCCGTCGGACACGGCCACGCCGGCGGAACTCCTCAAACTGGACTTCGTCGACCCGTCGCTGACCGATCCGAGGCTGCTTGGTATTCTCTCGCGCAGGATCGAGGAGGCAGAACGGGCCGAAGCGACACTGCGCGCGGCGATGAGCTCACGCATCGTTGCCAGCGAGGTCCGCGCGGCCGGCGGTCAGTTCACGGCACTGCCACAATCCGCCTACGTCAACACCAACGGCGACGGTCACACGGGATTCTGTCTACCGCTGGTGCGTCTGATGGCCGTGGCACGGCACACGGGACGGGAAGCCGAATTGATCGCCAAGCTCGAACGCGCCGTGCTCGCACCCGAGTCGAACGAAGCGCTCGAATTGCGGCAGCAGTTGGCGAAGCTGCACTCCAACGAGGCTGCCAGTGCGGCGGAAACGAACCTCGGGCTGCGCGACATCGGCTCGCTGAGCGATGCCATCCGCAGCGGTCCGGCACATGCCGCCTATATCGTGAGCACGCGCTCGCATTCCCTGTCCGTGATGGTGCAGCCGGGCAACGCCGCCTTCTACGATCCCAATTTCGGATTGGCGGAGTTTTCGCACACGGCGGATGCCGTTGCCGCCTTTGTCGCCCATCTTCAGCGACACGACCTGGCCCGCCTGTATCGGGCGTTCGATGGCGGCGGCGTCTGGCAATTCTCCCTCAGGCGCGCCCATCTCAAGGCGCTCGGCGAGGTCGACGTCGGCGGCAAGACGGTGATGGAGACCGTGCGTGCCGCGCCCGGGTGAGAGACGCTGGCGCTCAGGCGCCGCGCTTGCGGTACAGGCCCGTGCCGCGAAACCGGCAGACTTCCTCACCGTGCTGGTTGGTGGCGGTCCATAACTGGCGCACGATGCCCCGGTCCGGCCGGCTCTTCGATTCGCGCACTTCCAGCGTGCTGCTCGTCACGCTGAGGGTGTCGCCCGGGCGCACCGGCTTGAGCCATTCGATCTGCTCGACCCCCGGCGAGCCCATGCTCGACGAGCGCGACAGCAGCTTGTCGACGTTGAGCCGCATCATGATCCCGCAAGTGTGCCATCCGCTGGCCACAAGGCCCCCGAAGTGCGATTGCGCTCCGGCCGCTTCGTCGATGTGGAAGGGCTGCGGATCGAACTGCTGGGCGAAGCGCACGATCTCCTCGGCCGTGAATGTGTATTCCCCGAGATCGAAAGTGTCGCCCACGGAAAAGTCTTCGAAGTAATACTCAAGCGCTGTCATTCCATCCTCCTGCTTCTCGTGTCTGCAACGATGCACGGGGCGTGGGGTGCAAGGCTCCGTGCGCAACGAATCCTCCTGGACACTGATCTCGATACCGATACGAGACAGCCAAGCGACTATTGCAGCGTTTCCTTCACACTGTCGGGCAAAGGCAACGCCATGATGTCGATGCCTTCCTCGGCAAGCGCTTGCGCCTCTTCACGCGAGGCAGTGCCGCGAATGTTGCGCTCCGGGGCTTCCTGATAATGGATCTTGCGCGCCTCTTCGGCGAAATGACTGCCGACGTCCTCGGTGTTCGCGATCACATGGCGCACTGCCTTCATCCAGAGGGTCTGCAACGCGCGATGCGCCTCCACCGCGACCGGCGGCCGCGAGTCGCCCGCCGGGACCGGCTCGGTACGCGACGTGGCGCCAGACAGGTTCAATCGTGGCGCCGACGGCATGCGTGCCACCGCCGTATCGCCACAGACCGGACACGTGACGAGCCCGCGCGCCTGTTGCGAAAGATAGTCGTCCTCCGAGCCGAACCAGCCCTCGAAGGTGTGCTCGTGGGCACAACGCAGATCGAAAACCTTCATGATGCAATGCATGTCCTCCCGCTCGCGTCGTGCGGGCGCTCGCGGGTGCGGGATCGAAAAATGACCGGAAATCAGCGCAGCGGCGAACGCTCGTTCGGCTGCCAGACTCCAGATAATATCTTTTCCAGCCAGAACGCGCCGATGATCGTTTTGACGTCCGTGATGCGACCGTCGCGCACCCATTGCAGCAATTCGGTGGCGGGCATCCTGAACACGTCCAGGAACTCGCCTTCGTCGAGTTTTTGCTCGCCATGCGACAAATCGCGCGCCAGCCAGATATCAATGAACTCGGTCGAATAGGAGATCACCGGATGGATGCGCGTGAGGTAATCCCAGCGTCCCGCCCGGTACCCAGTCTCCTCGAGCAGCTCGCGCTGGCCGCAGGCCAGCCCGCCTTCGGCGTCGTCGAGCTTGCCCGCCGGCAGCTCCGTCATCACGCGCTCGAGCGGATAGCGATACTGGCGCTCCATGAGCACCTGCCCGTCGTCGAACAGCGGAATCACCATGACCGCGCCCGGGTGCGTCGTATATTCGCGCACCGCCTGCTTGCCATCCGGCAAACGCACCGTATCGCGCTTGATGGTCAGAAACGCGCCCTCGTACACCGTATCTGTCGCGAGACGCGACTCGATCAGATGCTGGTCGTCGACTAGACGTTGGGTCATATGCCCTCCACGGCAAAAAATTGGCGATTCCAAAAGCAAAACGCCGCCCCATGGGCGGCGTCTTGCGAAGCAGACATCTCAGGCGGCAGCCGCCGGTCGATGACGCCACAAATACCGGTAGACGAAGCCCGGAAACGCGAACACGACGAACAGACTCGCCGTCACGGCGTAAAACTCCCATCCCTGCGTGAACACATTGCCGATGCCGGCCTCGATCAGGTAGCCCAGCGCCCCCACTACGAAGTACGCCACCACCATCTCGATCAGACGCCACCACAATGGCTTGACCCGACGCCGTAGCGCGATCACGCCAAACAGGCGCTGGTTCACGAACGGCAGGTTCGCCCCCAGCAAGGCCAGCAGAATCACGAGCGTACCCCCTGCCGACATGCCCATCGCTGTTGTCTCCGTCAGTCCGTTCTTTCGTTCGTTCATTCTTTCGACGGGCGGCGACGCGGTCGATCCGACCACCCGCACCACCGCACCGTCGGCCCGACGCTTGCCCGCTCAGCTGGCCAGCGTCAGTTTGATGGTGCGCAGGCACCAGTCCATCAGCGAGCCGGGCATCAGGCCGAAATACAGCAACGCCAGGCCGTTGAGCGACAGCACGAAGCGCATCGTACCGCTGCCTTGCAGCGCGTTGGTGTCTTCCGGCTTGTCGAAGTACATGAGCTTCACGACACGCAGGTAGTAGAACGCGCCGATCAGCGAAGCGATGACCGCCACGACCGCCAGCCACACCATGCCGGCCTTGACCACCGCCTGCAGCACGGCCAGCTTGGCATAGAAGCCTGCCAGCGGCGGAATGCCCGCGAGCGAGAACATCAGCATCAGCATGACGAACGCAAACCATGGGCTGCGTTGGTTCAGGCCCTTCAGATCCGAGAGGTTCTCGGCTTCGAAGCCCTGACGCGAGAGCAGCAGCACGATACCGAAGGTGCCGAGCGTCGTGAGCAGGTAGATCACACTGTAGAACAGCGACGAACCGTAAGCGTCGGCGATGCCGTCGATCTTGCCGCCGACCACGCCCGCGAGCATGCCGAGCAGCACGAAGCCCATGTGCGAGATCGTCGAGTAAGCCAGCAGACGCTTGACGTTGGTCTGCACGATCGCCGTCAGGTTACCGACCACCAGCGAGAGCACCGACAGGATGATCAGCATCTGTTGCCAGTCGAGCGCCAGCGGCAGCATGCCTTCGACCAGCAAACGCAGCAGCAGCGCGAACGCACCCAGCTTCGGTGCGCCGCCGATGAGCAGCGTGACCGGCGTCGGTGCGCCCTGGTAGACGTCGGGCACCCACATGTGGAACGGTGCGGCGCCCAGCTTGAACGCCAGACCGGCGACGATGAACACCACGCCGAACACCAGCACGATCTTGTTCACCGCGCCGGAGGCGATCACCTCGAAGACCTTGGCCAGTTCGAGCGAACCGGTCGCGCCGTACATCATCGACATGCCGTACAGCAGGAAGCCCGAAGCCAGCGCACCCAGCACGTAGTACTTCATGGCCGACTCGGTCGCGTTCGTCGATTCGCGCCAGACGGCGGCCAGCGCATACAGCGACAGCGACATCAGCTCCAGACCGAGATACAGCGTCAGGAAGTTGTTGCCCGAGATCATCACCGACAGGCCCAGCAGCGAGAACAGGCTGAGGACGTAGAAGTCGCCACGGGCAAGACCGCGCGCTTCGAGATACTTCTGACCGTAGATGAACGTGACGAACGTTGCCAGGCCGCCGAAGGCCTTGAGCAGATTCGACATCGGGTCGGCCACGAACACGTTGCCGAACAGGTAATGCGATGCCGGATCGGCAGCATTGCACGCCCACAGCACGGAGACGACCGCGCTGGTCAGCAACGCCAGCACGTAGTTCAGCTTGCGCGTCTGGCCGAGGAACGCGTCGCACATCATGATCACGAGGATCATGAGCAGCAGGATGGCCTCGGGCAGCGCAGGCAGCAGATTGATGTTTTGCATGATCTAGATTTCCTCCCCGATTACGGCAGCTTGGTCTGCGCCACGTGGGCGAGGAGGTTAACCACTGAGGTGTGCATCAGGTCGGTGAAGGGCTTCGGATAGATACCCATGAACAGCGTCAGCGCAGCCAGCACGGCCAGCATGAAGAACTCGCGCTTGTTGACGTCGACCAGTTCGCGCACGTGATCGTTGGCGATGGCGCCGAAAATCACGCGCTTGTACATCCACAGCGAATACGCGGCACCGGTGATCAGCGAGGTCGCCGCCAGCAGGCCGACCCAGAAGTTCAGCTTCACGGCGCCCAGGATCACCAGGAATTCACCCACGAAGCCCGACGTCGCCGGCAGACCGCTGTTGGCCATCGCGAAGAGCATGAACAGCGCCGCGAACTTCGGCATCGTGTTCACCACACCGCCGTAGTCGGCGATGTTGCGCGAGTGCATGCGGTCATACAGCACACCGATACACAGGAACATGGCGCCCGACACGAAACCGTGCGAGATCATCTGCACCAGCGCACCCTGCATGCCGATTTCGCTGAACATGAAGAAGCCGAGAATCGCAAAACCCATGTGCGCGATCGACGAGTACGCCACCAGCTTCTTCATGTCCGTCTGCACCAGGGCCACCAGGCCGATGTAGACCACGGCGATCAGCGCAAGCGCGATCATGAAGCCCGACAGGTAGTGACTCGCGTCCGGCGCGATCGGCAGCGAAAAACGCAGGAAACCGTACGCGCCAAGCTTGAGCATGATGGCGGCCAGCACGACCGAGCCACCCGTCGGCGCTTCGACGTGGGCGTCGGGCAGCCAGGTGTGCACCGGCCACATCGGCACTTTCACCGCGAAAGCCATGAAGAAGGCCACGAACAGCAGGATCTGCACGTTCATCGGCAGCTTGGCGGCATACCAGTCCGTCAGCGTGAACGAGCCCGTCACGTTGTACAGATAGATCAGCGCGATGAGCATCAGCAGCGAACCGAGCAGCGTGTACAGGAAGAACTTGAAGGCCGCGTACACACGGTTCGGACCGCCCCACACGCCGATGATCAGGTACATCGGGATCAGCGTGGCTTCGAAGAACACGTAGAACAGCAGGCCGTCCTGCGCCGAGAACACGCCGATCATCAGGCCCGACAGGATCAGGAACGCGGCCATGTACTGTGCCACGCGCTCGGTGATCACTTCCCAGCCCGCGATCACCACGATGACCGTGATGAGCGCGGTGAGCACCACCAGCCACAGCGAGATGCCGTCGATGCCAAGGAAGTAGTTGATATGGAAGCGCTCGATCCAGCTCGATTTCTCGACGAACTGGAACGCGGCCGTATCGGCGTTGAAGTTCGAGATCAGCGGCAACGTGACCAGAAAGCTGGCCAGCGAACCGATGAGCGACAGCACACGTGCGCCCCCCGGGTTGCGGTCGTTACCCACCGCGAGGACAACGATCCCCGAAATGATGGGCAGCCAGATGGCCAGACTCAGAAGCGGTAGCGATTGCATTGTTATTGGCTCCCCCTATTACTTGCCGTTCAACGTCACAAACAGCGTCAGGAGCCCGAGCATGCCGATGATCATGGCGAACGCGTAGTGGTAGATGTAACCGGATTGCACGAAGCGGATGACACCGGCGAACCAGCCCACCAGGCGCGCGCTGCCATTGACCACGGCGCCGTCGATGAGACCCTGATCGCCCGCCTTCCACAGGCCGCGACCGATCTTGAGCGCGCCCTTGGCGAAGACCACTTCGTTGATCTTGTCCATGTAGTACTTGTTGTCGAGCAGGTTGTAGATGCCCGAGAACCGGTTCTTCAGCGCTTCCGGAATGTCCGGACGCTTCAGATAGAAGAACGCCGCGAGGAGAATGCCCAGCGCCGACAGCGCGATCGGCAGCGTGCCGAACGAGTGCAGCGCCATCGCCACCCAGCCGTGGAACTCCTGGCCGAGCTCTTCCATCGCCGGGTGATTCTCGCCGATGAAGATCACGTCCTTGAACGCCACGCCCTGCTTGAAGAAGTCGCCGAAGAGCATCGGGGCAATCGCGATGGCACCGATGATGACCGACGGGATGGCCAGCAGAATCAGCGGAATCGTGACGACGGCCGGCGATTCGTGAGGCTTCTGTCCCGGCGCCAGACCATGATGGTGGTCGTGCGAATCCTCTTCTTCCTCGTGGTGCGCGTCGTGATCGAGATGCGCGTGCGCCTGACCGAAACGCTCCTTGCCGTGGAAGACCAGGAAGTACATGCGGAACGAGTAGAACGCCGTGACGAACACACTGGCGACCACGGCGAAGTACGCGAAGCCCGAGCCCGGCAGATGCGAGGCGGCCACCGCTTCGATGATCGAATCCTTCGAGTAGAAGCCCGAGAAGAACGGCGTGCCGATCAGGGCAAGCGAGCCGAGCAGCGACGTGATCCAGGTGATCGGCATGTACTTCCACAGGCCGCCCATGTTGCGCATGTCCTGATCGTGATGCATGCCGATGATGACGGAGCCGGCGCCGAGGAACAGCAGCGCCTTGAAGAACGCGTGCGTCATCAGGTGGAAGATGGCGACCGGGTAGGCAGACACGCCGAGCGCGACCGTCATGTAACCGAGCTGCGAGAGCGTCGAGTAGGCCACGACCCGCTTGATGTCGTTCTGGATCATGCCCAGGAAGCCCATGAACAACGCCGTGATCGCCCCGATGATCGTGATGAACGACAGCGCGGTGTCCGACAGTTCGAACAGCGGCGACATGCGGCTCACCATGAAGATACCGGCGGTCACCATGGTGGCCGCGTGGATCAGTGCCGAGATCGGGGTCGGACCTTCCATCGAGTCGGGCAGCCAGACGTGCAGCGGAAACTGCGCCGACTTACCCATCGCACCGATGAACAGGCAGATGCAGGCCACGGTGATCAGGCGCCAGTCAGTGCCCGGGAACGACAGGGCCGCGACCTCGTTGGCCTTGGCGAACACTTCGCCGTAGTTCAGCGTACCGGTGAAGGCCAGCAGCAGGCCGATGCCGAGCAGGAACCCGAAGTCGCCGACACGGTTGACCAGGAACGCCTTCATGTTGGCGTAGATCGCGGTCGGACGCGTGTACCAGAAGCCGATCAGCAGGTACGAGACCAGGCCCACCGCTTCCCAGCCGAAGAACAGTTGCAGGAAGTTGTTGCTCATCACGAGCATCAACATCGAGAACGTGAACAGCGAGATGTACGAGAAGAAGCGCTGGTAGCCGGGATCTTCGGCCATGTACCCGATGGTGTAGATGTGCACCATCAGCGACACGGAGGTCACCACGCACATCATGGTGACGGTCAGCGTGTCGACGAGGAAGCCGATCTCGAGCTTCAGATCGCCGATGCGGGCCCATTCGTAGACCGTGGCGTTGAAGCTCGCACCGTTCATGACGTCGATGAACGTCATGACCGAGAGGACAAATGCGACCAGCACGCCGAGGATCGTGACCGTGTGGGCGCCCGCGCGTCCGACTTGCTTGCCGAACAGGCCGGCGATCACGGAGCCGACGAGCGGCGCCAGCGGGATCGCGAGCAGCAGGTTGGGATTCAATGTGGATGCCATAACAGCGTTCGCTTTTGTTAACCCTTGAGGCGGTCGAGATCTTCGACGTTGACCGTTTCGAGCTTACGGAACAGGGTGACCAGAATGGCCAGACCGATCGCGGCTTCCGCGGCGGCCACCGTAAGAATGAAGAACACGAATACCTGGCCGGCAATGTCGCCCAGGTAATGCGAGAACGCGACGAAGTTCAGATTGACCGCGAGCAACATCAGCTCGATGGCCATGAGCAGCACAATCACATTTCTGCGGTTGAGGAAGATACCGGTAATGCTGATCGCGAAAAGAATCGCACCCAGCACCAGGTAGTGCGCTAGCGACAACGACATCATCCTGTCTCCTTATTCCGCCGCCGGCGTGTCGGCGCCGGTGGACTGCTGCCGGGCTTCGGCGGGCATCGACACCAGACGCACACGGTCGCGCGCCTTCACGCGCACCTGCTGGCTCGGGTCGGTCTGTTTGTGATCCTTGCGGCTACGCATCGTGAGCGCAACGGCTGCCACGACGGCCACCAGCAGGATCAGACCTGCCACTTCGAAGGCAAAGATATAGTCGGTGTACAGCGCAATGCCCAGTGCCTTCGTGTTCGCCACGTCCGGCGCCGAGACCGCCTTGACCGGCGCACGCGTGGCACCGTAACCGCGCATGAGCACCAGCGCCGCTTCCACGATCATGATCGCGCCGACGGCGCTCGCCAGCGGAATGAACTTGCCGAAGCCGCGTCGCAGTTCGTCGAGGTTGATGTCGATCATCATCACCACGAACAGGAACAGCACCATCACCGCGCCGACATACACGAGCACCAGCATGATCGCCAGGAACTCGGCCTCGAGCAGCATCCAGATCGCCGCGGCGTTGAAGAAGGCCAGCACCAAGAAGAGCGCCGACTGCACGGGGTTGCGCGAGGTCACGACCTTCAGGCCCGAGACCACGAGGATCAGCGCAAACACGTAGAAAAGAAAGGTTGTGAATTCCATAATCACCGGGTGTCGCGAGAATTAGCCAACGTCAATTTGCCGTACCGGGGCGCGCCATCGAGACGCCGCGCCCTGCCCTGCTTAACGGTACGGCGCATCGGCCGCCTTGGCCGCCGCGATTTCGTTTTCGTAACGATCGCCCACCGCGAGCAACATCTCCTTGGTGAAGTACAGATCGCCGCGCTTCTCGCCGTGATACTCGAGAATGTGGGTCTCGACGATCGAGTCCACCGGGCAGCTCTCTTCACAGAAGCCGCAGAAAATGCATTTCGTCAGATCGATGTCGTAACGCGTGGTACGGCGCGTGCCGTCGTCGCGCACATCCGACTCGATCGTGATGGCCATTGCCGGGCACACCGCCTCGCAAAGCTTGCACGCGATGCAGCGTTCCTCACCGTTCGGATAGCGGCGCAGCGCATGCAGGCCGCGGAAGCGCGGCGACAGCGGCGTCTTCTCTTCCGGGAACTGCACCGTCACCTTGCGTGCGAACGTGTAGCGCCCCGTGAGCGCCATGCCCTTGAGCAGTTCCAACAACAGGAAACTGCCGAAAAAGTCCTTCATTGCCCTTACCATGGGATTCCTCTACTCCGTTCGCCTCAGCCCCAGATGTTCCAGGGAGACATGATCCAGACACCCACCACGATCACCCAGACGATCGTCAGCGGCAGGAACACCTTCCAGCCCAGACGCATGATCTGGTCGTAGCGGTAGCGCGGGAACGTCGCACGCACCCAGATGAATACCGACAGCAGCAGGAACACCTTGAACGCGAGCCAGAACACGCCCGGGATGAACGACAGGAAGCCGAACGGCGCACTCCAGCCACCCAGGAACAGCACCGAGGCCAACGCCGAGATGATGATCATGTTGATGTACTCGGCCAGGAAGAAGAGCGCGAAGCCCATGCCCGAGTATTCGATCATGTGACCGGCCACGATTTCCGATTCGCCTTCCACCACGTCGAACGGGTGACGGTTCGTTTCCGCAATGCCCGAGACGAAGTAGATGACGAACATCGGCAGCAGCGGCAGCCAGTTCCACGACAGCAGGTTCAGGCCCATGCCCGCGAACATGCCGTGCTCCTGCGAGCGTACGATGTCCGACAGGTTCAGCGAGCCGGCCGTCATCAGCACCGTGACCAGCGCAAAACCCATGGCGATTTCATACGAAATCATCTGCGCCGATGCACGCATGGCGCCAAGGAACGCGTATTTCGAGTTCGACGCCCAGCCGGCGAGAATCACACCGTACACTCCGATCGACGAAATCGCGATGGCGTATAACAAGCCGGCGTTCACGTCGGCCAGCACCGCGCCAGGCTGGAACGGAATCACCGCCCAGATGGCAAACGCGGGCAGCACGGCCATCACCGGCGCAATGGCATAAATACCTTTGCTGACCTGCGTCGGCGTAATGACTTCCTTGAGCAGCAGCTTCAACACGTCGGCAATCGGCTGGAGCAACCCGCCCGGGCCCACGCGGTTCGGACCGAGACGCACGTGCATCCAGCCAATGAGCTTGCGCTCCCACAGAATGAGATACGCCACGCACAGCAGCAGGATCACGGCCACGACGAGGATGCGGACCAGCGCCCACACCGTCGGCCAGGCCACGCCCAGCAACTGCGTGCCGTATTGATTGATGACTTCGTTCAGGCTCATTTACGCCTTCTCCACCGAAATTTCACCGAACATCGCGCCAAGCGCGGCAGACGCCGGCGTGGCTGCCGGTACGCGTACCACGTTGGCAGGCAGCGATTCCGAGCGCGCGGCCGGCAACGTGACCACGGCGTCGCCCTGACGCACGCGCACGGCGTCGCCGGCGGCCAGGCCGAGGCTGTCGAACAGCGCGGCCGGCAGCGTGGCGCGCAACGCGGCCTTGGCGTCGTTGGTCAGTTGCAGCGACGGGGCACGGCGCACCAGGGCGTCGGCCGAGTAGATCGGCACATCGGCCAGGCGCTCCAGGCCCTGACTCGCCGCCTTCGGCGCGACCAGCGCGGCCTTGGCGCGGTTGTCGAGCGCCGCTGCCGAGAAGCCGGCGAGCGCTTCGTCACGCACCTGCTCGGCGGTGTCCTGCTCGAAGCCTTGCAGCTTGAGGAGGTTGCCCAGCACGCGCAGCACCTTCCAGCCCGGGCGCGTTTCGCCCAGCGCGCGCACCACTCCGTTGAAGTGTTGCGGCAGGCCTTCGGCGTTGATGAACGTGCCAGCCGTCTCGGTGAACGGTGCGATCGGCAGCAGCACGTCGGCGTACTCGAGACCGTGCTTGAACGGCGAGAGCGAAACGACCATCTTCGCGGCGTTGAGCGCGGCGAGGGCCTGCTTCGCGTCGGCCGAGTCGTATTCCGGCTCGGCGTTGAGCAGCAGGTAAGCCTGACGCGGTTGTGCGAACAGTGCCGCCGCGCCGTTGGCATTCGTGGCCTTCACGACGTGACCGCCCACCGTGTTCGCGCCTTCCGTCAGGAACCCCAGCGATGCGCCCGTGATGTCGGCGATCACCTGTGCGATGGCGTGCAGTTGTGCGAATTGCGGGTGCTGCACCACGGCGTTACCGAGCAGGATCGCGCGGCGCTCGCCATTGATCAGCGATGCGGCGATGGCCTTGGCGGCATCGCTGGCGCTCACCCCGGCCAGCTCCGCCGGTGCGGCCACGCCCTTGGCGGCGGCAGCCGCGACGGCAATGCCGGCGAGCTCGCTCACCCAGGCGCTCGGCGCCGCGATGATCTTGTTGGCCAGCTTCACGAGCAGGTCGTCGTCCGCCGCGTGCAGGACATTGAGCTGACCGCCGGCCTTGACAGCCGAGCGCAGTCGCGACGCGAACAACGGGTGATCCTTGCGCAGGAACGAACCCACGACCAGCGCACTTTGCAGCTTGTCGAGCTCGGCGATCGGCAGACCGAGCCACGGCGCGCCTTGCGTGCCGCCCGAGACGTCCGTTTGACGCAGACGGAAATCGACGTTCTCGCTGCCCAATGCGCGCACGAACTTTTGCAGCAGATGAAGTTCCTCGACGGTGGCGTGCGGCGACGCCAGCGCGGCAACGGCGTCGGCGCCGTGGTCGCGGATGATGTCGGTGAGGCCATGGCCGACATATTCGAGCGCCGTCTGCCAGTCGACTTCATGCCACTCGCCGCCTTGCTTGAGCATCGGCCGGGTCAGGCGGTCATCGCTGTTCAGACCTTCGTACGAGAAACGATCCTTGTCCGAGATCCAGCATTCGTTGACCGCTTCGTTCTCGAGCGGGACCACGCGCATGACCTTGTTGTTCTTCACCTGCACCACGAGGTTCGCACCAACGCCATCGTGCGGGCTCACGGACTTGCGGCGCGAGAGTTCCCAGGTGCGGGCGCTGTAGCGGAACGGCTTCGAGGTGAGCGCACCGACCGGGCACAGATCGATCATGTTGCCCGACAGCTCGGAGTCGACCGTCTTGCCGACGAACGACGTGATTTCCGAGTGCTCGCCGCGCCCCAGCATGCCGAATTCCATGACGCCGGCCACTTCCTGGCCGAAACGCACGCAGCGGGTACAGTGGATGCAACGCGACATCTCTTCCATCGAGATCAGCGGGCCCACGTTCTTGTGGAACACCACACGCTTTTCTTCCTGGTAACGCGATGCCGACTTGCCGTAACCCACGGCCAGATCCTGCAACTGGCACTCACCGCCCTGATCGCAGATCGGGCAGTCGAGCGGGTGGTTGATCAGCAGGAACTCCATGACCGATTGCTGTGCCTTCACAGCCTTCTCGGAGTTCGTACGCACGATCATGCCGTTGGCCACCGGCGTGGCGCAGGCCGGCACGGCCTTCGGGGCCTTCTCGACCTCGACCAGGCACATGCGGCAGTTCGCCGCGATGGAGAGCTTCTTGTGGTAACAGAAGTGGGGAATGTAGGTGCCGTTCTTCTTGGCAGCCTGGATCACCATGCTGCCTTCGGGCACCTCGACCTTTTGGCCGTCAATTTCGATTTCAACCATAGCGGTTCAATGCCAAGCGTCAAAAGGGATTAGTGAGTGCCGACCAAGCAATGCTTGTGCTCGACGTGGTAGGCGAACTCGTCCCAGAAGTGTTTGAGCATGCCGCGCACCGGCATCGCCGCGGCGTCGCCCAGCGCGCAAATGGTACGGCCCATGATGTTCTCGGCCACCGAGTTGAGCAGGTCCAGATCTTCCTTGCGGCCTTCGCCGTGCTCGATACGGTTGACCACGCGCCACAGCCAGCCGGTGCCTTCGCGGCACGGCGTGCATTGACCGCACGATTCCTCGTAGTAGAAATACGACAGACGCAGCAGCGAGTTCACCATGCAGCGCGTCTCGTCCATCACGATCACGGCGCCCGAACCCAGCATCGAACCTGCCTTCGCGATACTGTCGTAATCCATCGTCGTTTCCATCATCAGCCCGGCTGGCACGACCGGCGCCGACGACCCCCCCGGAATCACGGCCTTGAGCTTCCTGCCACCGCGCATGCCGCCCGCGAGTTCGAGCAGTTCGGGGAACGGCGTGCCCAGCGGCACCTCATAGTTGCCCGGCAGCTCGACGTCACCCGACACCGAGAAGATCTTGGTGCCGCCGTTGTTCGGCTTGCCCATTTCCAGATATTGCTGCGGACCGGTAGCCAGCAGGAACGGAACGGCAGCGAATGTCTCGGTGTTGTTGATGGTCGTGGGCTTGCCGTACAGACCGAAGCTCGCCGGGAAAGGCGGCTTGAAACGCGGCTGGCCCTTCTTGCCTTCGAGCGATTCGAGCAGTGCGGTCTCTTCGCCGCAGATGTACGCCCCGTAACCATGGTGGGCGTGCAACTGGAACGAGAAGTCGGTACCGAGGATGTTGTCCCCCAGATAGCCGGCTGCGCGTGCTTCCTCGAGCGCCTCTTCGAAGCGTTCGTACACTTCGTAGATTTCGCCGTGGATGTAGTTGTAACCGACGGTGATGCCCATGGCGTAACCGCCGATGGCCATGCCCTCGATCAGCGCGTGCGGGTTGTAGCGCAGAATGTCGCGATCCTTGAACGTGCCCGGCTCGCCTTCGTCCGAGTTGCAGACGAGGTACTTCTGGCCCGGGAACGCTCGCGGCATGAAGCTCCACTTCAGACCGGTCGGGAAGCCGGCACCACCACGACCCCGCAGGCCCGACGCCTTGACGTCCGCGATGACCTGCTCCGGCGTGATGCCCTCCTTCAGGATCCGTGCGAGCTGCTGGTATCCACCGCGCTTGACGTAATCTTCGAGATGCCAGTTCTCACCATTCAGATCGGCGAGGATCAGCGGTTTGATGTGACGATTGTGCAGCGACGTCATGCTTTCTCTCCGGCAGCGGCCTTGGCCTTGAGCTCATCGAGGAGCGCGTCGACCTTCTCTTCGTTCATGAAGCCGCACATGCGATGGTTGTTCACCAGCATGACGGGCGCATCGCCGCAAGCGCCCATGCACTCGCCTTCCTTGACCGTGAAGAGACCGTCGGGCGTGATGTCGTTGTAGTCGACACCCAGCTTTTCCTTCAGATAGTCGGCCATCTCCTTGCCGCGCGTGAGCTGGCAAGGCAGGTTCGTGCACACGGTCAACTTGAACTTGCCCACCGGGCTCGTGTTGAACATGGTGTAGAAGGTTGCCACCTCTTGCACCGCGACTGCGGGCATCTCGAGGTAGTCCGCCACGAACTGCATGACTTCGGGCGACAACCAGCCTTTCTCGACCTGCGCTACGGCAAGGGCGTGCATCACTGCCGACTGTTTTTGGTCGGCAGGGTATTTGGCAACGGCACGGTCGATTTTCTTCAGGGCTTCGGGAGAAAGCATTTCCGATCCGACGGTTCTCTAAAACGTTATCCCCGCTCGTGCCAGTGCGGGCAAGTCGATGTCTCGACCGCCCGCAACTCACAGGCACGGCAACTGGAACGGCAATGGTATCGACCTGCGAAACCCTGCCGAATTAAAACCTGCGGGCGCCCGGGGCGCCCGCTGCGCGTTTAGCGATCGATCTCGCCGAACACGATGTCCTGCGTACCGATGATTGCCACCGCATCGGCAATCATGTGTCCCTTCGCCATCTCGTCGAGCGCCGAGAGGTGGGCAAAGCCCGGCGCGCGAATCTTCAGGCGGTACGGCTTGTTTGCTCCGTCCGACACCAGATAGATGCCGAACTCGCCCTTCGGGTGCTCGACGGCGGCATACGTTTCGCCGGCGGGCACATGGAAGCCTTCGGTGAAGAGCTTGAAGTGGTGGATCAGCTCTTCCATGTTCGACTTCATTTCCACCCGCGACGGCGGCGCCACCTTGTGGTTGTCGGTGATCACCGGCCCCGGATTCGCACGCAGCCACTTCACGCATTGGCGAATGAGGCTGGCCGACTGACGCATCTCCTCGACGCGCACCAGATAGCGGTCGTAGCAGTCGCCTTCCTTACCCACCGGGATATCGAACTCGAGGCGGTCGTACACTTCGTACGGTTGCTTCTTGCGCAGATCCCAGGCAATGCCCGAACCGCGCAGCATCGCACCGGAGAAACCCAGTTGCATGGCACGCTCGGGCGACACCACGCCGATACCCACCAGTCGCTGCTTCCAGATACGGTTGTCAGTGAGCAACGTTTCGTACTCGTCGACACACTTCGGGAAACGTGTGGCGAAATCTTCGATGAAATCGAGCAGCGAACCCTCGCGAGCCTCGTTCATCTTCTTGATGGCGCGCTCGTTGTGGAACTTCGAGGCACGATATTTCGGCATCGAATCCGGCAGATCGCGATACACGCCACCCGGACGGTAGTAAGCCGCGTGCATACGCGCACCCGAGACCGCTTCATACACGTCGAACAGATCTTCGCGCTCACGGAAGGCGTAGAGGAACACTGCCATCGCGCCCACGTCGAGTGCATGCGAGCCGATCCACATCAGGTGGTTCAGCACGCGCGTGATTTCGTCGAACATGACGCGGATGTATTGTGCGCGAATTGGCACGTCCACGCCGAGCAGCTTTTCGATCGCCATCACATAAGCGTGCTCGTTGCACATCATCGACACATAATCGAGACGATCCATGTACGGCACGGACTGCAGGAACGTCTTCGATTCGGCGAGCTTTTCGGTCGCGCGGTGCAACAGGCCGATGTGCGGATCGGCACGCTGGATCACTTCGCCGTCCAACTCGAGCACCAGGCGCAGCACACCGTGCGCTGCCGGGTGCTGCGGACCGAAGTTCAGGGTGTAATTCTTGATGTCTGCCACAAGGCCACCTTAATGTTTCAGACCGGCGTAATGCGTTTCGCGAATGATGCGCGGCGTGATTTCGCGCGGCTCGATCGTCACCGGCTGGTAGATCACTCGCTTCTGCTCCGGGTCGTAACGCATCTCGACATAACCCGAGGTCGGGAAGTCCTTGCGGAACGGGTGACCGATGAAGCCGTAATCCGTGAGAATGCGGCGCAGATCCGGGTGTCCTTCGAACACGATCCCGACCAGATCGAAGGCCTCGCGCTCGAACCAGTTGGCCGAACTCCAGACGTCGATAACCGATGCCACGACCGGCAGATCGTCTTCCGGCGCAAACACACGAACGCGCAGGCGCCAGTTGTGGGTGAGCGACAGCAGATGAGAGACGGCGGCGTAGCGCGGGCCGTCGTAGGCGCCGTCGCCGTAGGCCGAATAGTCCAGGCCGGCAACGTCCATCAGTTGCTCGAACTTGAGCTCCGGATGATCGCGCAGCGTGCGCGCGACGTCGAGATAATCACTCGCCTTGACGGTCAGCGTGAGCTCGTCGAGGGCTTCCACCAACTGCTCGGCGCGAGCGCCAAGCACGTTTTGCAGGGTGGTCTTGAGTTGTTGTAGTTTAGACATGGGCGGTAGCGGTTATTTACGCGCGATCGTCGCAGTCCGCTTGATCTTCGACTGCAACTGGATGATGCCGTAGACCAGCGCCTCGGCCGTCGGCGGACAGCCCGGCACGTAGACGTCGACCGGCACGATGCGATCGCAACCGCGCACCACCGAATAGGAATAGTGATAGTAGCCGCCGCCGTTCGCGCACGATCCCATCGAGATCACCCAGCGCGGCTCCGCCATCTGGTCGTACACCTTGCGCAGCGCGGGCGCCATCTTGTTGCACAGCGTGCCGGCCACGATCATCACGTCCGACTGACGCGGGCTCGGGCGGAACACCACGCCGAATCGGTCCAGATCGTAGCGCGCCGCGCCGGCGTGCATCATTTCAACGGCACAGCAGGCCAGACCGAACGTCATCGGCCACAGCGAACCCGTGCGCGTCCAGTTGATGAGTTTGTCAGCCGTGGTGGTGACGAACCCTTCGCGCAAAACCCCTTCGATGCTCATATGCTTACCCTGAATCCTTCTGCAATGCAGCCAGTGACCTTGGCGGCCTTATTCCCAGTCGAGCGCACCGCGCTTCCACAGGAAAACGAAACCGACGAGCAGCTCAAGCAGGAAACCCATCATGGAGATAAAGCCCACCCAGCCGATATCGCGCAGGGCGACGCCCCACGGAAACAGGAATGCCGTTTCGAGATCGAACAGGATGAAAAGGATGGCGACGAGATAGTAGCGCACATCGAACTTCATGCGCGCGTCTTCGAAAGCCTCGAAGCCGCACTCGTACGGAGAGAGTTTTTCGCTGTCGGGTTTGTTGGGGCCGAGGAATTTACCGACCCCAATCAGTACCGCCCCAAGACCGCCACCTACCAGAAGAAACAGCAGGACGGGATAATAGGTTCCGAGGTTCAACTCTACCCTCTTTCGGTTAGTTCAAAGAACCGCTCTCGTCGATGGCGTGGGGACCGGAAAGCGGATGAACGGTGAGCACAAAATAAAATGCCAGCCAAAGCATGATCGCAAGGCTGGCATCGGAGAACTGTGGTGCCGACGGCGAGACTCGAACTCGCACAGCTTTCGCCACTACCCCCTCAAGATAGCGTGTCTACCAATTTCACCACGTCGGCATTCAAATTCTGCAATCCGCTGTCACTTACGAATCGCTTCAAGACCGCTATATTAGCGCCCTTCAGCATTTTGTTCAATGCACAAATCGAATTTTTTTCTACTTTCTTTACAGCTTATTACTTGTCAAAAACGCGCCGAAAATCACTTCGGCACGTCTTGCGGATTCACCGCCGAGGCCGGGGCCGGAACACTCGCCGCAGCAGGCGCCGAAGCCGAGGCCGGCGACGTCGCCGCCGGCAAATTGCCAAGGACACCGATATTTGCCGCCGGCTTGTAGGAGCCGAGATACGTCAACCCCAGCGTCGTCACGAAGAACACGGCCGCCAGAACCGCCGTGGTGCGCGACAGGAAGTTGGCAGAGCCCGACGCCCCAAAGAGACTGCCCGACGAACCGCTGCCGAATGCAGCCCCCATGTCGGCGCCCTTGCCATGCTGCAACAACACCAGACCGATGATGCCCAGCGCGGAAAGCACCTGCACCACGATCAACAACGTTTTCAACAACCCCATCTCATCACCCGTGTAGAAGAACCCGATTTGCAGTGCATTTTGTTGCACCGCGTCATGACTATTTCGCGCCGTTACTTTGAACGGCGACGACCTCAGCGCGACAGGGCTGCCTCGCAGATCGCCAGAAAATCGACTGCCTTCAACGCCGCGCCGCCGATCAGACCACCATCGACGTCAGCCATCGAAAACAGCTCGGCCGCGTTGTCCGGCTTCACACTGCCACCGTACAACACCGCCACATCCGATACCGCCTCCCCCTTCGCGCGAAGCAGCGAACGCAGGTGAGCGTGCACCTCCTGTGCCTGGGCCGACGTCGCCGTCTTGCCCGTGCCGATCGCCCAGACCGGCTCATAGGCCACCACGATCTGCACGGCTTGCTCCGGGGAGAGGGATGCGAGCACCGCGTCGAGCTGACGCGTGACCACGGCCTTCGTCTCACCGGCCTCACGTTCGGCCAGCGTCTCGCCCACACACACGATCGGCGTCATGCCGGCGTCGAGCACACGAGCCACCTTGGCGGCCACGCTCGCATCGGTTTCGCCGTGATACAGGCGTCGCTCCGAGTGACCAACGATCACGAAGCGTGCCCCGAACTCGGCGATCATCGTCGCGGCGACCTCGCCAGTGAAGGCACCGCTCACGTGAGCGGACACATCCTGCGCGCCGAAACCCAGCACTTGCCCGGACAGACGTACCTGGCACTGCGCGAGATAGGGGAACGGCACGCACACGGCCGCGCTCACCCCCGGCGCACTCAGCACCGGCGAGGCCAGCAGGTCGCCCAGCAATGCCTCGTTGCCGGCCAGGCTGCCGTGCAGTTTCCAATTGCCCACGACGAGCTTGCCAGCCTTGCGGCTAATGGTGCGAGCCGAAGCTGCGGTACCAGTTGTCACGCCTTATCCCCCAATGCGTATGGACGAAAAACCTCTCATTCTAGTGCGTCTGGGGCGTGGGGGTCAATTTCGCCGGTTTTCGAACGCAAGAATCCGCGTGATTCCGGGCTTTCGCGCGGATTCTCCTCGCCAACCGACGAGGACATGCTCACCAGGTCAGAACGATCTTGCCGACGTGCGTGCTCGTTTCCATCAATGCATGGGCCTTGTCCGCCTGCTCGGCAGGGAACGTCTGATAAATCACCGGACGGATCTTGCCCGCAGCGAACAGCGGCCAAACCTTTTCGTGGAGCTGCTTCGCGATCGCGGCCTTGAAGGCCACGGAGCGCGGACGCAACGTCGAGCCGGTCACCGTCAGCCGGCGGCGCAGCAACGCCCCCATATCCAGCGTGGCCTTGCTTCCGCCAAGCAGCGCGATGATGGCGATGCGACCATCGAATGCGAGCGCCTGAACTTCGCGCGGCAGATAGTCGCCCCCCACCATGTCGAGCACCACGTCCACGCCGCGATCCTGGGTGAGCGCCTTGGTCACCGCGACGAAATCCTCCGTCTTGTAATTGATGCCGCGCTCGGCGCCGAGGGCCTCGCAGGCACGCGCCTTGTCGTCCGAGCCCGCAGTCGCGAACACGCGATGACCGAGCGCCACGCCGAGCTGGATCGCGGTCACGCCGATGCCGCTCGTGCCGCCCTGCACGAGCAGCGTTTCCTTCTCGCCGGATTCGGTTTCGCCGAGATGGGCGCGATCGAACACATTGCTCCACACCGTAAAGAACGTCTCAGGCAGCGACGCCGCCTCCACGTCCGAGAGCCCGTCGGGCACCGGCAGCACCTGTGCGAGCGGTGCGGAACAGTACTCGGCGTAACCGCCGCCCTGCACGAGAGCGCACACGCGCGAACCGATCTTCAGGCCCCAACGGTTGTCCGCACCGTCGAGCGCGCCCTCCACGATCTCGCCGGCCACTTCGAGCCCCGGCAGATCCGACGCCCCCGGCGGCACCGGATACTGACCGATGCGCTGCAGCACATCCGGACGGTTCACGCCCGACGCGCTGACCTTGATGAGCACTTCGCCCGCCTTCAGTTCGGGGCGCGGCCGCTCGGTGAGCTTGAGCACTTCCGGTGCACCGTACTGACTGATCTCAATGGCCTTCATCGTGTCTGTCCTCGTTCCGTTGTCTGGTTGACGATGGTTGCGCGCCCCGCCCCGCAGCGGCGGCCTGCGCCGGCGACACCGCACCCTCGTCCGTGAAAATGATGTCGAGCCGGTACCTTATCACCGACTGGGTCGTTGCGTTGCCCGCCAGCGCGGTCAACCCGAAGGATCGCGATTTTTCAGGAATATTCGAGACGTCGGCCTCAGACGATTCCGAGGCATGACACGGAATGACGCGGATCGACGTGCGCGCTGCATGCGATCGGCTCGATCTCATGCAGCGCGCCGGGTTGGCCCCGGACGGGGCGAGTCTGTCGCGCGCGGCCACCGGACGCCACCGAGCGTACTCAGCCCGCGCCTTCCGCCCCCTCGTCGATCAGTCCATGCCGAATGGCGTAGTCGATCAGCTCTGCGGCGTCGTCGAGCGCAAGCTTGTGCAGGATATGTGCGACGTGCAAGGTGATTGCCCGCTCACTGGCATGCAGCGCATGAGCGACCTCATTGACGGCCAGGCCATCGACCAGCATGTGAAACACTTCGTTTTCGCGAACCGACAGGCGCCGATGCCTTGGCTCGTCGTCGCCCAAATCGGTGCTTTGCCGCGTGTGCGCGCCCCGATGCGATGCCCGCGGTGGATCACGGCGCGCCCCTGGGTCGCGCCACCCTGCGTCGGAAGCCGCCCGCGTTGCTGCCCGGCTTCGTCCGCCTTCGAGTTTCATGCCCGCCTCCATTTTTGAACACTGACTCACCCGAACCGTGCGCCGCGACGCGCAGCTCACGAACGGCGTCGACCATTGTGCGACAAGGAATGCGTGCCCGTAACTTCGGGGAAGCTGATCGCAACAGCGCGCCCGATTGTCTGCGTCTAACAGGCGCGCCTCGGCGTGCTACCTACCGGCGCAACGCCCGGCAATGCATCGACCGCGATGCGTGCCCCCTCCGGTGAGCGCTCGCTCACCGGCTCACCCGGCTCACCCGGCGCGCATGGAAGCGTCGCCCGAGCGCTCGGTGCCGGCGGCACCATCAACGCTCCCGGCCAGCACGAAAAGACCGCGCCCGCCATGCTTGGCGTCGTACAACGCCCGGTCGGCCGCCTCGAACAGCATGTCGGGCGTCCTGTCCTCGCCGCTCGCCACCATCGCCACGCCCACGCATGCGCCGACGGTCACTTCCCCCACCGAGAGCGCCATCGGTCGCGACGCGGCATCGAGAATCGACAACGCCGTGCGCTCGACATCGCCCTCATCGAGAACGTCGCGCATGATCACGGCAAACTCGTCGCCGCCGAAGCGGGCGAGGACGTCGCCCTCTCGCACACTCGCCACGAGCCGCTTGGCCAGACGCCGCAACAACTCGTCGCCCAGCGCGTGCCCCCAGGTGTCGTTGACGAGCTTGAAGCGGTCGAGGTCGACGAACAGCAGTGCCTGGGCGCCCGCGCCTTCGCGCGCGCGGCGAACGGCGGCGGCGAGCGCCTGGTCGAAGCCCTTGCGATTGAGCAGCCCGGTCAGGTGGTCGGTGTGCGATTCGCGTCGCCAGCGCCGCTCGTTGGTGCGCTCGACGGTGATGTCCCGCACGAACAGGTGTACGCCGGCGAGCACATTTTGCGTCGCCCACTCCGGCTGATAGCTCACTTCGAAGCAACGGTAGGCGGCGCCTTCGCCGAAGTCCCATGTGAACGTGGCCGCGTCGCCCGCAAACGCCCGCGCGAGATGCGGCGCGAATTCGCGGTACAACGAGACGCCAAGCAATTCGCGCGCGGTCGCCCCCAGGATCTGATCACGCCGGCGACGCAGACGCGTCTCGCACGCGCGGTTGACGAACGCGAATCGCTCGTCGCCGTCGAGATACGCCACGAGGTACGGCACACGGTCGGCGATTTCCTGCATGCGACGCACGCTCGCGCGTGCTGCCTCGCGCGACACTTCGAGCGCCTCGGTGCGCTCGCCCAGTCGCTCCATCATGTCGCGAAACGCATTGGCCAGCGCGCCGATCTCGTCGGCACGCTGCACCGGCAATGACTGCGCCGCCCGCATGTCGCCCGCACTGCGAGCCACCAGACCACGGAGCTGGTCGAGCGGGCGCAGCAGGCACCGCGCCACGCACCACATCACCAAGGCCGTCATTGCGATCGCCGCGATCGCCAGCAAGATGACACGGCGACGCACGCGTGCCAGGGGATCGAAGGCTTCCGCGCCGGGCAGCACGGCCACGACCGTCCAGCCGGTCGTGGCCATCGGTGCGCGCGCGACCAGCGGATGCATATGCAGCAATGCGTTCGATCCGACGTCGCGCACGCCGCACAAGGTCTGCGCCGACCCCACGGGCGAGAGGATCTTGGTGACGTCGGCCTGGATCACATAGCGCGGCGGACTGTCGTTGGAGATGAGGCAATACCGCCCTGTCTGGCCGACCGCGTTACTGGCCAGATCGACAATGAAGTTCTGCCGCAGCAAGTTGACTGCGCCGCCGATGACGCCGATCAGTTTCCCCTGCTTGTCGGTGACGGGCACAGCCAGCACGATGCCGGGCGAGTTGGTGATCTTGCCGGCGATCACGTTCGACGCCGCCTGCGGCGCACCCGCAAGCAATTGCCGGAAATAATCGCGGTCCGCAATGTTGATGGTGGTGGCCGCGAAGGTCGAATCGAAGCGCATGCGTCCGTCCGGGTCGGCCACGAAGAGCGTGTTGAACGTCTCGGGCATCGACACGGACATGTTGGCGAACGCTTCGAACTGAGCCGGCGTCAACGCGCGAGGATCGCCGAGATTCCTCGCCATGCGGTGCAGGGCGAGGAATTTTGCGCGCATCTTGTCGTCGAGCTGATCGGCCACGAGCCTGACCTGCGTGTCGAGCTGAGCCTGCAGCGAGTTTCGCAATTCACCATAGACGAAAAACTCGATGCCCACGGCCACGCCGACGATCAATACCATGGAGACGAGCGCGGTCATGGCCGCAACCCGCCCCTTCAACGACTTCACCATGCTGGCCCGTACGAGAGTAGCTTTATGCTGCTTTTGGTTTTTGGTTGTTTTTTGCGAGAGCTTACCACCCGAAACGGCACATTTTGGGGAAACTTGAGCAAATTCGACATTCGCGCGTCACCCCTTGCGCGACACCGGAAAGCGACATCGGAGGGCCCGCGATACCGGCGCTTGCCGAACCCGTCGTAAAATTGCGCATCCAACGCGCCACGAGGGCGACGGGCGGGACACCTGCCCCATGCGGCAAACGCACTGCCGCACCGCCCGCCGCTTCGTGACCCGACTCGCCCGACCCGATGGAATTCATGACGAGCACCCAAGCCCAAGACACCCCAGCCGCTCCGGAAACGATGAAGCCGACGCCTCCGATGACGCCGATGATGCAGCAGTACACGCGCATCAAGGCCGAGCATCCGAACATGCTCGTCTTCTATCGCATGGGCGACTTCTACGAGCTTTTTCACGACGACGCCGCGAAGGCCGCACGCCTGCTCGATCTCACGCTCACCGCGCGCGGCCAGTCCGGCGGACAACCGATCCGCATGGCCGGCGTGCCGCATCACGCGGTGGAGCAGTACCTCGGCAAGCTGGTCAAGCTGGGCGAGTCGGTGGCCATCTGCGAGCAGATCGGCGACCCGGCCACCTCGAAGGGGCCGGTGGAGCGCAAGGTTGTACGCATCGTCACGCCGGGCACGCTGACCGACGCCGCACTGCTCAGCGACAAGGTCGATCAGTACCTGCTCGCCGTTCAGATCCCGGCCGCACGTCGCGCGAGCGAGCGCGTTGCCGGTCTCGCCTGGCTGTCGCTGGCGAGCGGTGAATTGCGATTGATGGAAATCGCCGCGGACAAGCTTCCGCGCGAGCTGGAACGCATTCGTCCGGCCGAGACGCTCGTGCCCGACAGCGCCCTCGAGACGTTCGAGGGCTTCCCCCTTGGCACGACCACGCGCGTGCCCGACTGGCACTTCGACACAGCCGCCGGCACCCAGCGCCTGCGCGATCAACTGGGCGTGGCGAGCCTCACCGCATTCGGCTGCGATGGCCTGAATCCGGCGCTCGGCGCGGCCGGCGCCCTGCTCCAGTACGCAGCCGCCACGCAAGGGCAGTCGCTGCGCCATGTGCAAAGTCTGAACGTGGAGCGGGAAGCGGCCTATATTGGCCTGGACGCCGCCACACGACGCAATCTGGAACTCACGGAGACGCTGCGCGGCACGGAATCTCCGACGTTGCTCTCGCTGCTCGATACCTGCGGCACCACCATGGGCAGCCGTCTGCTGCGCCATTGGCTGCACCATCCGATGCGCGATCAGCAGGTGCCGCAGTCACGTCAACTGGCCATCGCCACATTGCTCGAAGGCCCGGGTGCGTGGCGTGCATTGAACAGCGAACTGCGCAACGTGGCCGACGTCGAGCGCATCACGGCGCGCCTGGCCCTGCTCACGGCGCGCCCGCGCGACCTGTCCAGCCTGCGCGACGCCCTGCGCCGCCTGCCTGAGCTGCATACGACGTTGCGCGCCGTGGAAGCCCGCTCGCCGTTGCTGGCCATGCTGCACGAGGACCTCGCGATCCCCGACGCCGCCCTTGCCCTGCTCACCAGCGCCATCGCCGAAGAGCCCGCCGCGATGCTGCGCGACGGCGGCGTCATCGCCCGCGGCCACGACGCAGACCTCGACGAGCTGCGCGACATTTCGGAGAATTGCGGCCAGTTCCTCGTCGACCTGGAGACACGAGAACGGGCGCGCACCGGCATCAACAATCTGCGCGTGGAGTTCAACAAGGTTCACGGTTTCTACATCGAGGTCACCCGCGGGCAGACGGACAAGGTGCCCGACGACTATCGCCGCCGCCAGACGCTCAAGAATGCCGAGCGCTACATCACGCCCGAGCTCAAGGCGTTCGAGGACAAGGCGCTGTCCGCGCAGGAGCGCTCGCTCGCGCGCGAAAAGATGCTTTACGACGCGCTGCTTCAGGATCTGCTGCCGCACATCACCGAGTTCAAGCGCATTGCCCAGGCGTTGGCGCAACTCGATGTCCTCGCCGCACTCGCGGAACGCGCCGAGACGCTCGGCTGGGTCAAACCCGAGCTGGTGGAGGACCGTGTCGTCGACATTCGCCAGGGACGTCACCCGGTGGTCGAGCAACAGGTCGAGCGGTTCATCGCCAACGATTGCTCGCTGGGCGATGCCCGTCGGCTGTTGTTGATCACCGGCCCGAACATGGGCGGCAAATCGACGTTCATGCGTCAGACCGCGCTCATCGCCCTGCTCGCCTACGTCGGTTGCTACGTGCCGGCCGAAGCCGTGCGCCTGGGTCCGCTCGATGCGATCTTCACGCGCATCGGCGCCTCGGACGATCTGGCGGGCGGGCGCTCCACTTTCATGGTGGAAATGACCGAATCGGCCGCGATTCTGCATACGGCGACCGAGCACAGCCTGGTGCTGATGGACGAGATCGGGCGCGGCACGTCGACTTTCGACGGGCTCGCGCTCGCCTGGGCGATTGCACGCCATCTGCTGGGCCACAATCGATGCTACACGTTGTTCGCCACGCACTACTTCGAACTCACGCAGTTGCCTGACGAATTCCCGCAATGCGCGAACGTTCATCTGTCGGCAGTGGAGCACGGCGAGGGCATCGTGTTCCTGCATGCCGTGCAGGATGGGCCGGCGAGCCAAAGCTACGGCCTGCAGGTCGCGCAGCTTGCCGGCGTGCCGATGCCGGTGATTCGCGCGGCGCGCAAGCACCTCGCGCTGCTCGAGCAGCAGGCGCTGGATCCGGCGGCACCGCAGCTCGATCTGTTCGCGCCGCGCGCGACGCTCGACGACGATCGGCGCGCGGACGATGCCGCCGGGTCGCAAGACACCGCGCTCGCCCACGGCTCGGGACGCGCAGCGCTGGACCCAGCCGCCGAAGCGACGCTGGCCCGCCTGGCGCAAATCGATCCCGACGATCTGCGTCCGCGCGAAGCGCTCGACCTGCTGTATGAACTGCGAGGCCTGATGGACGGCCTCGCGAACGGCTGACGCCTCGTGTCGACCGTGCATCGCGCGCCCGCTGCCAGCTTGCCGCCTGTCGGCCGGCGGGCCGCGCGCGTCGTTTGCTCGGCGGTGTTCGCGCTCGCCTGGGTCACCATGCTCGCCTTGCCGTCACTGGCGTGGGCCGCGAAGGCACGCGAGCCCGCGAAGGCTGCCACCAGGGCGTCGGTCAAAGGCCCCGCCAAGCCGCCGCCGTTCGAATTTGCCGTGCTGGGCAACACTCCCTTCGGCAATGCGGAAGTGCCCGTGTTGCGAAGCGTGCTGGCCAGCATCGGCGACAGCGCGGCAGCGTTTGTCGTGCACACGGGCAACCTGAAGGGACCGACGGAGTCGTGTCGCGACGATCTCATCACGCAGCGCCTCGGTCTGCTCGCCAGCTCCCCCAAACCGCTGATCTATGTACCGGGCGCCAACGACTGGGCGGACTGTCAGCGCCCCGGGGACGGAGGCTACAACCCGGTGGAGCGTCTCGACTTCCTGCGCGACCATGCATTCGACGACGACGCCCTGCTGGGACCCGGCCCAGTCGGCTACGCGCAGTTCGACCTCACGCGCCAGAGCGACATGGCACGCTTTCGCCAGTACCACGAGAACGTGCGATGGTTCTATCGCGACGTGGTGTTCGTCGGACTGAATCTTCCCGGCAACAACAATAACTACCGATCCGCCGGAGGACGCAACGGCGAGTACGAGGACCGCGTGATCGCCACGCGCGTGTGGTTGCAGCACGCCCTCGTTTATGCGAAGCAAAAGGAAGCACGGGGCATCGTCGTCATCGCGGCGGCGGATCCGCAGTTCGAGCCGGCGAGCAGCGGCGGGCTTCGCGGCATCTTTTCCGACCGCGCCGGGCGGCGCGGCGTGGACGGGTACAAGGACTTCCGCATCCAGTTGCAACGACTCGCGGCGCGATTCAAGGGGCCGATCCTGCTCATCGATGGCGGCAGGACGATGCACCACGCACAGCCGCTGCGCGACGCGCACGGCGCGCCAGTGAAGACCTTCACGCAGTTGAGCACTTTCGGATCGCCGACGACGAACCGTTGGGTGCGGGTGCGCGTCGATCCTCGCACACCCCAGTTGTTTCGCTTCGAGAGCGAACGGTTACCGCCGAACAGCAATGCGGCGCCAGGTAATGCGCGAAATGGGGCGGCGCCCGTGCCCGCCATCACGCCCAATCCGGAGCCGGAGAAATCGCAGTCCGCACCGACAGCGCCGTTCGCCCCCTCTGACGGCGTGTCAGGGACCGCGCCGACCGCTGTGCCCTATTCCTCGCTCTACCCCACGCCGGGGGCTTCCGCGACCCACGTGAACGGCATGAGCTCGGACCCGAACCAGGGCGTCATGCCGATCGGCCCGTCGCTCATTCGCGAAGGCGCCACGCGCGGCGCGACGCACCGCAACTGACAATCGGCGCGCACAAAACGCAAACGCCGGGTTCGGCACATTGCGCGAGGCAATGCGCCGAACCCGGCGTCCGATCCAACTTGGCATGCGCGATCCGTTCGCCCGCATGCACCGTACCCGAGGCGCGAATCGCCCGTCTGGCAATCCGAAGCGCCGAGACTCAGTGCAGCGTGGGAGCGTCGTCTTCGTCTTCGTCGACGATTTCGAGACCCGATGCACCGTGCGCGTGCTGATGCTCGACTTCTTCTTCCGTTGCAGGACGCACGTCCGCCACCGTCAACTCAAAGCGCAGCGCCATGCCGGCGAGCGGATGGTTGCCGTCGAGCACGACCTTGTCGTCCGCCACATCGGTCACGGTGTAAATGAGCGTGTCCGCTTCGTCATCGCCGTCTTCCGGCGTACCCTCGAACTGCATGCCGACTTCAAGCGGCTCGGGGAAACGGCTGCGCTCTTCGACCTTGATCAGCTCCGGATCGTAGTCGCCGAAGGCATCGGTCGGCTCCAGTTGCAGGTGCGTTTCGTAGCCGACGTCCTGTCCATCGAGCGCTTCCTCGATCTTGGGGAACGTGCCATCATAGCCGCCGTGCAGATAAACCATCGGCTCGGCGCCGCTTTCCTCGATCAGGTTGCCCTGAGCGTCCGACAACTTGTAAGTCACCGAGACGACGGTATTCTTTTCGATCTTCATCAAACTCTCCGAAAAACAGCCCGCATTATACGCGCAGCCGTATGACAGCGACCCGGCAATCGATCGGAGCCAAGCCTCGACATCCGCATGACGACTTCCCGCCCCTCCTCGCCCCCGCTCGGCGGCCTCACCCCCGATGCGTTCATGAAGCGCTATTGGCACAAGCGCCCACTGCTCATTCGGCAGGCGATTCCCGGCTTCCTGGCGCCGCTCTCGCGTGAGGCGCTCTTCGCCCTCGCCGCGCAGGACGACGTGGAATCGCGCCTCATCACCCACGCGCGCAAACGCTGGACCCTCGAGCACGGACCGTTCGACGCCGACTCGCTGCCGCCGCTATCGCGCAAACAGTGGACACTGCTCGTGCAAGGCGTGAACCTTCATGCACCCGCCGTCGACGCCCTCATGCAACAGTTTCGCTTTATTCCCGACGCCCGTCTCGACGACGTCATGATCAGCTACGCGACCGATGGCGGCGGTGTCGGCCCGCATCTCGATTCCTACGACGTCTTCCTGCTGCAGGCGCACGGCCAGCGACGCTGGCGCATCGGGCCGCAGCGTGACACGACCTGGCAGGAGGGCGTACCGTTGCGCATCCTCCGGCACTTCGAGCCAGAACAGGAGTGGGTACTCGAACCTGGCGACATGCTCTATCTGCCACCTGGCTATGCGCACGACGGCGTGGCCCAGGGCGAATGCATGACCTACTCGATCGGCTTTCGCGCGCCGCTCGAACAGGAGATGCTGCAGAACTTCCTGTACTACCTCGCGGAGAACGCGCCGGAGCTCGCATTCGCCCGTCATTTCGCCGGCCGATATGCCGACCCGAAGCAGCCGGCTGTCAAACACCCCGCCGCACTGCCCGACGCGATGGTCGACACGCTCGCCGCACAGCTGGAGAAAGTCCGCTGGGGGCGCAAGGAGGTGGAAGATTTTCTGGGTTGCTGGCTGAGCGAGCCGAAGTCGCATGTGTTTTTCGACCCGCCGACATCTCCCGTTTCGCCCGGCCGATTCGCCCGGGAAGCCGCGTCGCGAGGTATCGCACTGTCGCCGAAGACCCAATTGTTGTATCGACGCAACCGATATTACGTGAACGGCGAGCCGCTGGAAGCCCCCGCCAGTGCGCGATCGGCGTTGCGCGCGCTCGCCGACAAACGTCGACTCAATGCCGAGGAATGTGCGAATTTCGAGCAAAAAGACCAAGAAATCGTCGAAATTATGTACGATTGGTATGCGTCGGGCTGGGTACAGATTTCCGCCGACCCGGGGCCGGCGCGAAAGTTGCGTGCCGTAAGGAAAAAAGCGGGGTAATTGCGCGAGTTTGACGTGACGCATTGGGGAAAACCCAATATAATTTCTCGCCAAGCAGCTTGCATGACCAAGGGTAATCCTCAATTGCCAATGTCTCGCAATCGGCTTTGCGCTGGCAAGAGCGTATTACCGTAACTAATTATTCATTCGCTTGTCTTCTACCATAAAAGGACGTGATCATGAAGAAGTCTCTCCTCGTCGCTTCGTTGTTGGCTATCGCCCTGACCGCCTGCGGCAAGAAGGAAGAAGCCGCTGCTCCGGCTGCTGACGCTGCCGCTTCGGCTGCTGCGGCTGCTTCGGACGCCGCTTCGGCTGCTGGCGCTGCTGCTGATTCGGCTGCTTCGGCTGCCGGTGCTGCTGCTGACACGGCCGCTTCGGCTGCTGGTGCTGCTGCTGACGCCGTTGCCTCGGCTGCTGACGCTGCTGCCAGCAAGTAAGCTCTCGCTGCCGCAAGGCAGCTGAGACAAAAAAGCCGGTCATTCGACCGGCTTTTTTATTGTCTTGCGCGCCCACGTTCTGTTCCACTCGTCGCGAACCCATCGCGCTCAGGCGTCGGCTAACACGTCAACCAATCGAAGCCTCCCGCTTGGGTGGCCACGAGAATCTCCGTCGCCTCGCCACCGATCACAGCCGACATCGCCGTCATGGCCAGTTCCGGCGTATTGTTCTGCTCGCTCAAATGCGCACAGATCACACGTTGCAATCGGGTACGGTCGATCGCCCCGAGAATCTCCGCCGCCGAATCGTTGGCCAGATGCCCATACGTGCCGCCAATGCGCGCCTTGAGCGACGGCGGATACTTGCTGTTGGCCAGCATTTCGCGGTCGTGATTGCACTCGAGCACCAGCGCGTCACAGCCACCCAGCGTGGCGATCAGATGGGCGGTGGGGCATCCGGCATCCGTGAGCACTCCCAGCCGGCGCGCACCATCGGAGAAGACGAACTGGAGCGGCTCACGCGCATCGTGAGGCACCGTATAGGGATGAAGCTCGATCGCGCCGACCGCTAGGCGTTCATCGGAGCGGCACCAGCGTACCAGCGCATCGTCGGCGTCCACCTTGAGCGTGGCATGCGCCTTGACGGCCTGCCCCGTGCCCCAACTCATGATGAGCGGGATCCGATACTTGCGTGTGAGGGAGAGCGCACTGCCGATATGGTCGGCGTGCTCGTGCGTGATGACGATGGCGTCGAGCGACGCCACGTCGACCGAGCGAGCCGCCAGGCGTCGCTCGATCTCTCGCATCGAGAATCCGCAATCGAGGAGAATACGTGTCGTGGAGGCGCCTTCCGACGCCTCCACCAGCAGGGCATTGCCTTCGCTGCCGCTGCCTAGACTGGCGAACCGCACGCCCCGCCTTAACGGAGCTGGTTACCGATCACACTGATGATCGTCTGGGCGATCTGCGAGTTGTCGACGTTACCCTTGTCGTCGAGCACCTGCACACGGGTCTGGTTGTCGCCGCGCCCCTGCACGTTCACGCTGTACTTCTTCGCCTTCTTGCTGTCCTGCACTTCCTTCGCATGGAACAGGCTGTAGAAGAAACCGTTGTCCTTGGCGAGCGTGGCCGGGTCAACGTAGCTCACGAAGTACAGCCCCTTGGCGCGATCGCGATCGTCCACGGTGAAGTTACCGCGATCGAGCGCCACGCCCACGCGGCGCCATGCACGGTCGAACGGTTCGTTGATGTCGAGATAGGCCGCATCGGCCGTCTTCACGACCTGGGTCGCCGGCGCACCCGGCTTGGCGCTTTCCACCTGTGCCTTGGCCTGATCGGCCTGCGCACCGAAGCGCTGCATCAGCTTGGTCAGCATGATGGCCTCGAGACCCGGATCGTTCGGCGCCGGCTCCCACTTGGTCGTGTCCTTTTGCGAGTTCGTGAACACTTCGACCATGCGACGATGCGTGATGTAGACATCCGTGCCGCCGTTCGGATCACGCTCGACACGGGTGCGGAAGCGGTCGCGCTCGCCGGTGGAGTACAGGCCGTCGAGGACCTTGCCAAGCAGATCGCGAATGATGTCCTGGTTGAGCTTGGCGCGGTTTTCCGCCCAATCGGTTTCCATCACCCCCGTGTCGGGCGAATCGATGGTCAGCACGAAGCCGTTTTCCTGCCAGAACTCACGCAGCGTCGGCCACAGGTCGCCGGCGGGCTTTTGAATCACGAGCCAACGCTCGTTGCCGTCGCGCACCACCTTCATACCGGGCACGTCCGGCAGCACGGTGGTCGAGGGGTTGGCTGCCACCACCTTCTGCTGATTCTCGTAATTCGACAGCGTGGCGGTGCCGCCAGGCGTCACGTACTTGCGATCGACGGACTGGACGTTCGTCAGATCGGGCGGCACATCGAGCGAAGGGCCGGTCTTCGAGCTCTTGTAATCGACCTTGTCCGACGACAGGGCGCTCGAGAGCGAGCTGCATCCGGCAACGAGGGCCAACGAGGCAATAGCGGCCCATGCCAGCACGGGACGAGCTACGGAATTACTGACGATTCGTTTCATGAGTCGCAAAAAAAGGGATGGGCAACGCACCCGGGTGCCTGAACGACAGCTTAGACAACGGCAATGTTGGCCGACTTGAGGGCAGCGAGTACCGTTTCGTGGTACGGCTGCGCCAGCGGCGTGAGCGGCAGGCGAATGCCCGACGCGATCATGCCCATCTGTTGCAACGCCCATTTCACGGGGATCGGATTGGCTTCGACAAACATGGCACGGTGCAATTCGAACAGCTTGAATTGCCATTCCCGGGCCTTGGCCACGTCGCCGGCCAGCGCGGCCGCGCAAAGCTCGTGCATCGCGCGCGGCGCCACGTTGGCGGTGACCGAGATATTACCCTGCCCGCCCATGAGCATCAGCGCCACGGCGGTCAGGTCGTCGCCGCTGTACACGGCGAAGCTCTTCGGGGCGCGCCGGATCAGGTCGATACCGCGATCCAGGTTGCCGGTGGCGTCTTTCACGCCGATGATGCCGGGCACCTGCGCCAGACGCAGCAGCGTTTCATTGCTGGCGTCGGCGACCGTACGGCCGGGCACGTTGTAAAGAATCACCGGAAGCTCGACGGCTTCGGCGATCGCGCGGAAGTGCTGGTACTGCCCTTCCTGCGTCGGCTTGTTGTAGTACGGCACGACCTGCAGCGATGCGTCCGCACCGACCTGCTTCGCATGCTTCGTGAGTTCGATGGCCTCGGCGGTCGAGTTCCCCCCCGTGCCGGCGATCACCGGCACCTTGCGGCCGCGCGCCTTGCCGGCTTCGGCGGTTTGCTGCACGGCGATCTCGATGAGCTCGCAATGCTCTTCGACGTTGACCGTCGGCGATTCGCCCGACGTACCGACGATCACAATGCCGTCCGTGCCTTCGTCGACATGCCAGTTGATCAGGTTGCGCAGGGCTTCACGGTCAAGGCTGCCGTCCTCTGCCATCGGCGTGACAATCGCGACAATACTGCCTTGAATCGGAGTTTGGGTAGTCATGGTTGATCGAACAATTCAGCGATAAGGGTGGATTGTAGCGGATTACGAAGCCGCCTCGTACAGCGCGGCGCTTGCGGGGTTTTCCCCGGGGACCGCGCGCGTGGCGCACAGACGCTGCACGCAGGCCGCGCGCGGCGCCGGCAGCGTGACATCCTCGAAGCCCGCCACTCGCAAGTTCGCCTCACCCGCCAGATCGAGCAATTCGCCCGGTGCCAGCAGAAACAGCGGATTGGACGGTTTCCCGAATTTTTCGTTTCCCCGCGCGAACGTCTCGTAAATCAGCACCCCGCCCGGCGCAACACTGGCGCCAATGACGCCGAACAGCGGCCGGTGCAGGTAGTTCGTGACGATCACCGCGTCGAACGTTTCCCCCGGTGCGAACGGCCACGGCGCCCCTTCGAGATCGGCCGCGAGCGTCGTCACGTTTGCGAGCGTTGACATGGTGGCAAGCGCAGCCGCGTCGCGGTCGACCGCCGTTACAAGTGCGCCGCGCGCAGCCAGCCATCGCGCGTGGCGCCCGTGGCCGCACGCCAGGTCGAGCACGCGAGCGCCGGGCGCGATCAGATGCGCCCAACGCGCGACCCACGCCGACGGCGCACCCGTGCCATGCATCGTTCCCGCCACGGCCGAATCCGTCATGAATACTGAAGTCCCATGGCTTCGCGCACATCGCGCATGATTTCCTGCGCCGACTTGCGAGCCTTTTCACAGCCGTCTGCCACGATGGCGCGCAGCAGCGACGGATCGTCCATGTATTTCTGTGCGCGCTCGAGCATCGGTTGCTGCTCGCGCAGAATGCCTTCGATGACCGGCTGCTTGCACTCGATGCAACCGATTCCGGCGCTGCGACAGCCCTTCTGCACCCATTCACGGGTGTCGTCGTCGCTGTAGACCTGATGCAACTGCCACACCGGGCACTTGTCCGGATCCCCCGGATCGGTGCGACGCACGCGTGCCGGGTCCGTAGGCATCGTGCGCACCTTCTTCGTGATCGATTCTGCGTCTTCGCGCAGGCCGATGGTGTTGTTGTAAGACTTCGACATCTTCTGGCCGTCGAGCCCCGGCATGCGGGATGCCGGCGTGAGCAGCGCCTGCGGCTCGACGAGAATCAGCTTGCGCGCGCCCTCCAGATAACCGAACAGCCGCTCGCGGTCGCCCATCGACAGCGACTGGGACTCGGAGAGCATCGCGCGTGCCTGCTCCAGCGCCTCCTCGTCGCCCTGCTCCTGGTACCCGGTACGTAGTTCCAGATACAGCTTCGCGCGCTTGCTGCCGAGCTTTTTCGCGGCGGCAAGCGCCTTTTCCTCGAAGCCCGCCTCGCGGCCATAGAGATAGTTGAAGCGGCGCGCGATTTCCCGCGTCATCTCGACGTGCGGCACCTGATCCTCGCCCACCGGCACATGCAGCGCACGATAGAGCAGGATGTCGGCGGCCATCAGCACCGGGTAACCAAGGAAGCCGTAGGTCGAGAGGTCCTTTTCCTTGAGCTTCTCGATTTGCTCCTTGTACGTCGGCACACGTTCGAGCCAACCGAGCGGCGTGCTCATGCCGATCAGCAGCGCCAGTTCAGCGTGCTCGGGCACCTTGCTCTGGATGAACAACGTGGCCTGATTCGGATCGATCCCTGCGGCAAGCCAGTCGATGAGTACGTCCCACACGTTCTGCTCGATGACTTCCGGCGTTTCGTAGTGCGTCGTGAGCGCGTGCCAGTCGACTACACAGAAGTAGCACGGATACTCCGACTGGAGCTGAATCCAGTTCTTGAGCACGCCGTGGTAGTGACCGAGGTGCAGGCGACCGGTCGGTCGCATGCCGGAGAAAACGCGTTCGGGGTACATGGTCTCGTTATCTTGTGCGAAAACTTCAGGAAATCAGCAACGTCAGCGGCGTGAGCATCCACACGATGCAGTCTCGGCCCCACTGGATGAGCGGCCACAACCACACACGACCGAGCACGCCACTGACCACCAGCGCCATCACGATGAAAAAGCCGAAGGGTTCCACGCGCGAGAGCGTATAGGCCGCGCGCGCGGGCAACAGCGACACCAGTACGCGGCCGCCATCGAGCGGCGGCACGGGAAACAGGTTGAACATGCACATCACGAGGTTCACCAGCACGCCCGCCTGCGCCATCATCATGAAGAACGGCTCTTGCACGCCGGCCACCTGCAGGCCGACGCCGAACACGGCCCAGAGAATCGCCTGCGCGAAGTTGCACAGCGGACCGGCCAGCGCCACCCAGATCGTATCGACGCGCGGATTGCGCAGGCTGCCGAACGCCACCGGTACCGGTTTGGCGTACCCGAAAAGGAACGCGCCGCTCGTCATGAAGTACAGGGCGAGCGGCACGAGTACCGTGCCGATCGGATCGATGTGCTTGAGCGGATTGAGCGTCACCCGCCCCATCAGGAAGGCCGTTGGATCGCCAAAATACTTCGCGACGTAGCCGTGGGCCGCCTCGTGCAAAGTGATTGCGAAGAGGACGGGGAGCGCGTAGACCGCAATGGTCTGGATCAGGTCTGCATTCATAGCCGACTATTGTAGCAAGCCGGCCTGCGCGCCAGTATTACCGCATATTGCAACGTGCGACGCATCGCCCCCCGTCACGACAGGCCGAACGGCGCGAGCGAACCTCGTCCGCGACGCAACACCTCCGGCGGCGTGACAGTCAGATCCACCACGGTCGACGGCTCCTTCGGACAGGCGCCGCCATCGATGACGAGATCGAGCTGCTTTTCCAGCCGCTCGCGGATCTCCTCGGGGTCGTTCATCGGCTCGGTTTCACCCGGCAGAATCAGCGTGGTGGCCAGCAACGGCTGGCCCAGCGTCTCGAGCAACGCCAGCGTGATCGCATGTTCCGGCACACGCAGGCCGATGGTCTTTCGAGACGGGTGCGAGAGGCGTCGCGGCACTTCCTTCGTCGCCTCGAGAATGAACACATACGGCCCCGGCGTGGTCGCCTTGATCAGGCGGTACTGCCGGTTGTCGACGAGGGCGAACTCGGCCAATTCCGATAGATCACGCACGAGCAGCGACAACATCTGCTTCTCGTCGAGTCCGCGAATGCGGCGCAGGCGATCCACGGCATGCTTGTCGTCGATGTGACAGGCGAGCGCATAGCTCGAATCGGTAGGCATCGCCACGATGCCGCCCTTGTCGATGATCTGGGCGGCTTGCTTGATGAGTCGTGACTGCGGATTTTCCGGATGGATCTGGAAGAATTGCGACATGGCGTCGTGAAGTTACTGCCAACGGCTCCAGATGGGCGTGAGATCGTCGGGCAACGGCGGCAGCTTGCCGAGCAGCGCGCGGCTCTCGGTCGGTCCATGGAAGTCCGAGCCGCGCGACGCCAGAAAACCGTACTGACGCGCGACGTCGGCATACTCGCGGTATTGCTCCGGCGTATGACTGCCGGTAATCACTTCGATCGCCTCGCCGCCCAGGGCCTTGAACCGGTCGAACAGTGCCCCGAATTCGAGCGGCGAGAACTTGTAGCGTCCGGGGTGGGCCACGACGGCGATCCCGCCCGCGCCGAGAATCCATTGCACGGACTCCTCCAGCGTCGCCCAACGATGCGGCACGAAGCCCGGACGACCCTCCGCGAGATATTTCGTGAACACGTCCGACACCGATGCGCATTTGCCGATTTCCACCAGATAGCGCGCGAAATGCGTTCGCGAGATCAGGTCCGGGTTGCCGACGTAACGCAACGCGCCCTCGTACGCGTTCGGGATGCCCGCCGCCGCCAGTTGATCGCTCATCTGCTGGGCACGGGTGGCCCGTCCGCCGCGCGTGGCGGCCAGTCCGTCAATCAGCGAGGGATTGTCGGGGTCGATGTTCAGCCCGACGATGTGCACCGTACGGTTCGCCCACGTGACCGAGATTTCCACACCGCTCACGTAGCGCATGCCCAGCGCTTGTGCGGCCGCCCGAGCCTCGCGCTGTCCGCCGACTTCGTCATGATCGGTCAGCGACCACAGGTCGACACCGGCCTCGAACGCGATCTGCGCCACTTCCGACGGCGCGAGCGTGCCGTCCGACACCCTGGAATGACAATGAAGATCCGCGTTGAGCATGATGTGCCGCCGGGCAATGCGACGTCTGATCGACCAGACACCGGCGCGTGACGTAGTAATGACGGCTTCATTCTACCGCTCAAGTGCACTCGACGCGAGTGACCCGCCGACGCCCTCGCCTACGTTGCGCAGAAGTCGTCGATCAGCCGCGCGACTTCCTCGGGCTGATCGTGATGCAGCATGTGGCCGGCGTCGGCCACGAAGGCCTCCGTCAAATTCGGAAAGACCTCGAAACGCGCGCGAAAGACGTCCTTGCCCTGCGCTCCGGCGAAGTGCTGCAGCACGTCGGACTCCGTCGCCTCGACGTGCAACACCGGCGCGCTCACGTTGCTCCATACGGCCTGGGCTTCTTCGAGTCGGTAGGGATACGGATTCGCCATCTTGTGCGCGGCGTCGGCAAGCAAATGCCATTGACCGTCGGCGGCCCGTCGCGCCCAGCATTGCGCGAGCCAGGCCGCGCGCTCCGGCGTGAGGCGTGGGTTGGTCCGGCGCAGTCGGGCGGCCACGTCGTCGAGCGACGCGTAGGCTCGCAACGTGGGCGGCGCCTGCAGGTCGTCGAGCCAGCGGCCCAACTGGCGGATGGCGGCAGTGGCCGGCGCGGGCGGCAAACCGAAGCCCTCGAGGTTCACGAGGCGGCGCACGCGCGCGGGACGCACCCCCGCATACAGACAGGCGACATTGCCGCCCATGCTGTGTCCGATCAGATTGATGGCTTCGCCGGGTTCGGCGTACACGTCGAGGAGTGCCTCCAGGTCGGCCAGATAATCCGGGAACCAGTAGCTCTCGCTGCGCCCCTCGGCCACTGGCCAGTCGGTGAGGCCGAAGCCGCGCCAGTCGGGTGCGAGCAAGTGCCAGCGTCGGGCCAGCGTCTGCGCGACAAACTGGAACGACGCCGAAACGTCCATCCAGCCATGCAGGAGAAACAGCTTGGGTGCACCGGGCGTGCCCCATTGTCGGACATGATGGCGCAGACCGCGCACGGTCAGGAACTCGGATCTCGAATCAAGCATGACGCTCACGGATACTGAAGATCGAAACGATTGAGGAACGTCGAGTATATCGGCTGCGCCGCGGCATCAAAAATGACGCTACGTGCCCGCCTGGAGTGCGGCGAGTTCGGCGTCGTCGAATCCCGCGGCACGGCGCGCTTCCAGATTGAATGGCCCGCGCAGGCGCGGCGCGTTGTACTGGGCCGCCAGCCGGGCATACGTCGCGACCGGCTCGCAGCCCGCACGCTCGCAGCCCCAGCGATACCAGCGATTGCCGATGGCGACGTGGCCGATTTCGTCGCGCAGGATGATGTCGAGGATCGCCGCACCGGCGCTGTCGCCCGCGCTGGCCAGCTTGGCCTTGATGGGCGGGCTGGCATCGAGGCCGCGCGCCTCGAGCGTGCGCGGCACCAGCGCCAGACGCGCCAGCCAGTCGCCCGAGGTGCGGCGCGCCATCTCCCACAGGCCGTCATGGGCAGGAAAGCAGCCGTAGTAATACGACTCGCCCAACGTCGTCAGATGTTGGGCGAGCAACGAGAAGTGATAGGCCTCCTCGGCCGCGACCTTGAGCCAGTCGTCGTAATACGCCGGCGGCAGGCCGTCGAAACGCCAGAGGGCATCGAGGGCGAGGTTGATGGCGTTGAATTCGATGTGGGCGAGCGCATGCAGCAGCGCCGCGCGCCCGTCCACCGACGTGACAGCACGCTGCTTGAGCTCACGGGGCGAGACCAGTGGCGGGGCGTCGGGACGCCCGGGGATGCCGGCTTCGCGCTCGCCATCGCCTGCGCCTTGGTCGTTCAACGCAACGCCGTCGATGCCGCCAGGCGGGCGCCACGGCGCGATCCGGCGCGACGGGTACCAACGCATGGCGCCCGTACGGACGGCGTCGCGCAGCGCGCTCACTCCGGCGGCTTTCCCGTATGGGTCTCGCTGGCGCAGCAAGGCCAGCGCGCGTTCGCGAGCGCAATCGGAATCACTGGCAGCTTTCGGAAGGTCTGGAATGCCGCCGGCAGCGGCGGTCCCCGGGGTGTCGCCGCCGGGCGCGGGAGTGAAGTCGGCCATGACGTTACAATAACAATTTCGTCGATTCTAACCGCGAAGCGAAGCTGCCATGCCGATCTATAAACTTGGAGACAAGACCCCGCAGATCCACGAGAGTGCTTTCGTGGCCGACACCGCGACCATCATCGGCGAGGTGATTCTCGCGGAGAACAGCAGCGTGTGGCCGGGCGTGGCGATCCGCGGCGACAACGAGCCGATCCGGGTCGGCGTGGGCACCAACGTTCAGGAGGGTGCCGTGCTGCACGCGGATCCGGGATACCCGCTGACGCTGGCCGAAGGCGTGAGCGTGGGCCATCAGGCCATGTTGCACGGTTGCACGGTGGGCGAGAACTCCCTCGTCGGCATTCAGGCGGTGCTGCTCAACGGCGCGGTCATCGGGCGCGACAGCCTGGTGGGCGCCGGCGCGCTCGTCACCGAAGGCAAGACATTCCCCGACCGCTCCCTGATTCTGGGCGTGCCCGCCAAGGTGGTGCGAGCGCTGACCGACGAGGAAGTCGCCAACCTCAAGCGCAACGCCGACGTATACGCGGCGCGACGACAGGTCTTCAAGGAGCAACTGGTGCGCATCGGCTGAACGCACCGACGGCGAGCGGCATGCGCTGGCCGTCCGGCGCACGGCCTGCCGCGCCGGCGTGTTGAAAATGCGGCGCGCGCCCCCAGATAACGCAATATTGACGCGCCGATCTTCGGCTTTCGTGCCAATTCGGGGCCATTTACCCGGTGTCCCGGCGATTGCGGCGGCCCCAGTGCGCCTCGCCTTCGATCGCCGCCCGCCACACTGACCGCCGTTGCCGCATTTTTCAGGAATTCAACCGTGTCCGACCAACTTCAGAAATTCATGTTCGACGCCGCCCCGGTACGCGGCGAGTACGTCAGCCTCGACGCCACCTGGCGTGCCGTACTGGAGCGTCACGACTACCCGCCGGCGGTGCGCCATCTGCTGGGCGAGATGATGGCGGCGGCCGCGCTGCTCACCGCGAACGTCAAGTTCGACGGTGCCCTCATCCTGCAACTGCACGGTGACGGCCCGGTGAGCATGGCCGTGGTCGAGTGCAACGCCGACCTGACGATGCGCGCCACGGCCAAGTACACCGGCGACATTCCGGACGACGCCACGCTCAAGGCGCTCGTCAATGTCCACGGTCGCGCGCATTTCGCCATCACGCTCGACCCGCGCGAGAAGCAACCTGGCCAACAACCGTATCAGGGCGTGGTGCCGCTGTCCGACGAGCACGGCGCACTGCCCGACATGGCCTCGGTCCTAGAACACTACATGCATCATTCGGAGCAGCTCGACACGCGTCTGTGGCTGGCTTGCGACGACAACCACGCCGTGGGCATGCTCCTGCAGAAGCTGCCGGGGCATGGCGGTACCGCCGGTACCGGCGCCGAGCGCGCACCGGAACTCGACGAGGATACGTGGAACCGCGTCTGCCAGTTGGGCAACACGCTCCAGCGCGACGAAATGCTGAGCACCGACCGGGAGACCATGCTCCACCGTCTGTTCTGGGAGGAGGCGGTACGCGTGTTCGAACCACAGGTCACGTCGTTTCGTTGCACCTGCTCGCGCGAGCGCGTGGCCAACATGTTGCGCACGCTCGGGGAAGCCGAGGTCATGAGCGTGTTCGACGAGCGTCCGAACGTCGAAGTCGCTTGCGAGTTCTGCCGTCAGACGTACCATTTCGACAAAGTGGACGCCGCGCAATTGTTCACCGAGCAATCGCACGCCGCGCCTTCCGCGCAGCATTGATTCACGCCAATATCGCGGGAGCGGACGGAACCGCGGACTCAGTACCGCATGGAACCGCAAGCCAGGCCAGTGAATCTCAATGACAACGTCGGCCTGCGACGTCGGACGGTGCAATCGCGCCGCGACGCCGCGGGTCGATCCGACACGCCTTCCCACACTCGATCAGGCACTCGCCCGGGGAATTGACGCATGCAGGCATTCGGTTCCATGGCTCACTCGGCTGTCCGGCCCGCCGCCGCGGCGCTGGGCGTGGCCTTCATGACGCTCCTTTCCGGCTGTGCGCAATGGCAGTTGCCGCCACCCGATGCACCGGCGGCGCGCCTGCCGACGACGCAGGCGGCGCCGGCCCTGAGCGACGCGCAGGCGCAGGACCTGTCGCGCCTGAACAAGCGCATCTACGATGAGCAGGAATCGACCATCGAGCGCGAACGCGCGCAGCGCGCCTACGAAAATGCCATGCGCACCTACTACAACAGCAATGCCTACTTTTACGGCGGCTGGGGCAGTCCCGGATGGTATGGCCCAGGGTGGTACGGGCCGGGGTGGTACGGACCGCGCTCGTCCATCGGGGTGGGTATCGGCTTCTGAACCGGGCCGGAAATGGCACCCCGCATGACAACGAAAAAGGCGCTCCCCGAGGAACGCCTTTTTGCGTATTACCGTCTGCGCGCCGCGCCAGTGAAGATCAGTGATGTTGCGCCTTGTGCGCCGATTGCGCCTTGCCCTTCGACGGCGACGCGGGCGTCGCGGCGGGCGCCGCGGCCCCCACCGACTTGTGCGCGGGCTCGGTCGACGAGACGAGCGGCGCGTCGGCCCCCGAGGCACCTTGCGGGCCACCGGCGCCATCCGGACCGACGAACTGCACGAACACTTCGCCGTCCTTGACCATGCCCAGCTCGAAACGAGCACGTTCTTCGATCGCCGAGGTGCCGTCCTGCAGATCCTGCACTTCGCCGGCCAGACGATCGTTACGTTCCTTCAACTGCTCGTTCTTCTGCTGTTCGGCGCTCAGCTCGTCGCGCAGTTCGTGCACGTACAACCAACCACCGTGGCCGAACCAGAGCGGATACTGGATCGCCACGAGCAGCAGCACCAGCACCAAGGTCACCATTCGCATGCTTTCGCCTGGCAAGAATTCCGGGAAACGTGCCGCGACCGACGTCGCGGCCCCTCTCCCGGGGAAACGGAATTAGCGCAGATTGTAGAACGTTTCCTTGCCCGGATACGACGCGATATCGCCGAGATCCTCTTCAATGCGCAGAAGCTGGTTGTACTTGGCGATACGGTCGCTGCGCGAGAGCGAACCGGTCTTGATCTGACCGGCGTTGGTGCCCACCGCGATATCGGCGATCGTCGAGTCTTCGGTCTCGCCCGAACGGTGCGACACCACAGCCGTGTATCCGGCGCGCTTGGCCATTTCGATGGCCGCAAACGTCTCGGTAAGCGTTCCGATCTGGTTGATCTTGATGAGGATCGAGTTGGCCACGCCCTGCTCGATGCCTTGCTTCAGAATCTTCGTATTGGTCACGAAAAGATCGTCGCCAACCAGCTGCACCTTCTTGCCGAGCTTCTCGGTCAGGATCTTCCAGCCGGCCCAGTCGTCTTCCGACATGCCGTCCTCGATCGAGACGATCGGGAACTTGTCGCACAGGTTGGCGAGGTAATCCGCGAACTCTTCCGAGGTCAGCGACAGGCCTTCACCGGCCAGCTCGTACTTACCGTTCTTGAAGAACTCGGTCGAAGCGCAATCCAGTGCCAGCAGAACGTCGTCGCCCAGGCGATAGCCGGCGCTCTCGACGGCTTGCTGGATAGTGGTCAGGCACTCTTCGTTCGAGGCGAAGTTCGGGGCGAAGCCGCCCTCGTCGCCCACGGCCGTGCTCATGCCCTTTTCCGCGATCAGCTTCTTGAGCGCGTGGAAGATCTCCGCGCCGCAACGCAGCGCTTCGCGGAAGCTCGACTGGCCGACCGGCATCACCATGAATTCCTGGATATCCAGGCTGTTGTTGGCGTGTGCGCCGCCGTTGACGATGTTCATCATCGGCACCGGCATTTGCATGGCACCCGAACCGCCGAAGTAGCGATACAGCGGCAGGCCGGCTTCCTCGGCGGCGGCCTTGGCCACAGCCATCGACACGGCCAGCATGGCGTTCGCACCGAGGCGCGACTTGTTGTCGGTGCCATCGAGCTCGATCAGGGTCTTGTCCAGAAAAGCCTGTTCGGCGGCGTCCAGGCCCATGATCGCCTCCGAAATCTCGGTGTTGATATGCTCGACAGCCTTCTGCACACCCTTGCCGAGATAGCGACCCTTGTCGCCGTCACGCAGTTCGATGGCTTCGCGCGAACCGGTCGACGCGCCCGACGGCACTGCCGCGCGGCCCATCACACCCGACTCCAGCAGCACGTCGCACTCGACCGTCGGGTTGCCGCGCGAGTCCAGCACTTCGCGCCCGATGATATCTACGATTGCACTCATGTATTCCTCGGTATCTGTAAGACAAAAACGCTAAAGGGAACCTGCTTGGCGCCGCGATCCGTCACCTGCCGTCGTCCAAGTCGGGCGCGCAAGCCCGTGCGAGCCGCGTGCGCCGAATCCTGACATGGACGCCAATACCGCACTTGTGCGCGCACCGGCAAGGGCAATACGTAGACGGGGGAACAACGGCGCCTCGAATTGAGGCACGGCGGCCTGTGGGATGACATCGATGTCGACGGTGCGCTCGGCGTACGGCACGCGGGCATCTCCTGAGGGCTCGCCCTCGCGACGGCCACTGCGACCGCTGCGCGACAAGCTTAACGACTCGACGCCATGCTGCCAAGGCGTCTGACCGCTATACCCGTCCTGTGGGCGAGCTGATACTGGCCCCAGGACGGTGTGTCTCATTTCAGTTGAAATTATTTTCCAGAAACTCACCCTGCTTCACTGCCGCGTCGATGGTCTTGAGCGTGGTGAGCAGTTCACGCATGCGGCCCAGCGGCACGGCGTTGGGGCCGTCCGACAGCGCGCAGGCCGGGTCAGGGTGCGTTTCCATGAACAGTCCCGAGACGCCCACGGCTACGGCAGCTCGCGAGAGCACCGGCACGAACTCCCGTTGACCGCCCGAGCTGGTGCCCTGGCCGCCCGGCAACTGCACGGAGTGCGTGGCGTCGAACACGACCGGCGCACCGGTCTCGCGCATGATCGCCAGCGAACGCATGTCCGACACCAGATTGTTGTAGCCGAACGAGACACCGCGTTCGCAGGCCATGAAGACGTCGTCGGGCAGGCCGGCTTCGCGCGCGGCGTCGCGCGCCTTGTCGATGACGTTGATCATGTCGTGCGGCGCGAGAAACTGGCCCTTCTTGATGTTCACCGGCTTGCCCGACTGAGCGCAGGCACGAATGAAATCGGTCTGGCGGCACAGGAAGGCCGGCGTCTGCAGCACATCGACGATGGACGCGGCCACTGCCACGTCCTCCTCGGTATGCACGTCCGTGAGCACCGGCACGCCGAGTTGACGACGCACCTCCTCGAGGATCTTCAGACCCGCCTCGCGACCCGGGCCGCGATAGGACTTGCCCGAGCTACGATTCGCCTTGTCGAACGACGACTTGTAGATGAACGGGATGCCAAGCGCCCCCGTGATTTCCTTGAGCTGCCCCGCCACGTCGATCGTCATTTGCTCCGACTCGACGACGCAGGTGCCTGCGATCAGGAAAAACGGCTTGTCCAGGCCAACCTCGAAACCACACAGTTTCATGCAAACTCCTTGTTTCTCGCTCGCGGCGGCTCAGCCTCAGGCAGCCTTCTTGCGGGCTTGCTGACCGGCCAGCGCTGCTTCGACGTACGCCTTGAACAGCGGATGGCCGTCGCGCGGCGTCGAGGTGAACTCGGGGTGGAACTGAACGCCCACGAACCACGGGTGCACCTGTTGCGGCAGTTCCATCATTTCCGGCAGATTTTCGGTCGGCGTGCGTGCCGAGATCACCAGACCGGCAGCCTCGAGCTGCGGGACATAGTGATTGTTGACTTCGTAGCGGTGACGATGACGCTCGTTGACGGTGTCGCCGTAGATGCGCGAGGCGAGCGTGTCGGCCCTGACCGGCACGCGTTGCGAGCCCAGACGCATGGTGCCGCCCAGATCGGAGTCCTCGGTACGCTGCTCGATCTTGCCGTCGCGATCCTGCCACTCGGTGATGAGGGCGACGACCGGATGCGGCGTCGACGGCTCGAATTCCGTGCTGTTCGCGTCGGCGAGCTTGGCCACGTCGCGCGCGAATTCGATCACGGCAAGCTGCATGCCCAGGCAGATGCCCAGGTACGGCACGCGGTTCTCGCGGGCGAAACGAATCGCCTTGATCTTGCCTTCGGTGCCGCGGCGACCGAAACCACCCGGCACGAGAATCGCATCCAAATGCTTGAGCGCATCGGTACCGTCCTTCTCGATCTGCTCGGAATCGATGTACTCGATGTTCACGCGCGTTTCCGTGTGAATGGCGGCGTGACGCAGCGCTTCGATGAGCGACTTGTACGATTCGGTCAAATCGACATACTTGCCGACCATGCCGATGGTAACGTCGTGCTTCGGATTCTCGACGGCCTGCACCAGACGCGTCCACATGGACAGGTCGGCCGGCTTGGCTTCGATCTTCAGTTCGTCGCAGATGATCTTGTCCATGCCCTGGTCATGGAGCATTTGCGGAATCTTGTAGATCGTGTCGACGTCCCAGACCGAAATCACGGCATCCTGCGGGATGTTCGCGAACAGCGAAATCTTGGCGCACTCGTCTTCCGGAATCTGACGGTCGGCGCGGCACAGCAGCACGTTGGGCGAAATGCCGATCTCGCGCAGTTTCTGCACGCTATGCTGGGTGGGTTTCGTCTTGAGTTCGCCTGCGGTGGCGATGTACGGCACCAGCGTCAGGTGCACGAAGGCCACGCTGTTGCGGCCCAGGCGCAGGTTCATCTGACGGGCGGCTTCAAGGAACGGAAGCGACTCGATGTCGCCGACCGTACCACCGATCTCGACGATGGCGACGTCGGGATGCCCATCCCACGTCGAACGCGCGCCGCGCTCGACGAAGGCCTGAATTTCATTGGTGATGTGCGGAATGACCTGAACGGTCTTGCCGAGATACTCGCCACGGCGCTCCTTGCGGATCACCGATTCGTAGATCTGGCCCGTCGTGAAGTTGTTCGCACGACGCATCTTGGCGCTGATGAAGCGCTCGTAATGGCCCAGGTCGAGATCGGTTTCCGCACCGTCCTCGGTCACAAACACCTCGCCGTGCTGGAACGGGCTCATCGTGCCCGGGTCGACGTTGATGTAGGGATCAAGCTTGAGGAGGGTGACTTTGAGGCCACGCGATTCGAGAATCGCGGCCAGAGATGCGGCAGCAATTCCCTTACCAAGAGAGGAAACCACGCCGCCCGTGACAAAAACGAATTTGGTCATCGCAGTAATTGCTCGCGGGAAAGCCGGATTATACCCGAAAGCCGCCTTGCCCTCGACGTGCGGCGCGGCAAATTTTGGGCTTGACAGGCATCACGCGCGCCGCCCCGGCGCGTGCGGCATGCCCTGCCGCACGCCAACGCTTTTGCGCAGCCACCGACAGCCTCCGCCGCCCCCCGAAGCATCCCGATATTCCCATGCACGCGGATGCACACTGATGCACCCCGATGCATGTTTCTCCGGCCAGCGACAACGCGGTGTACGCCGATTCCGGGGGCCGCGCGTGGCCCCGGCTCAGGCGGCCAGCGACCGACGGTGATCGCCCCGCAACTGGGCGAGCATGTCGCGCAACGCCGATGCCGTCTCCAGTGGCCGCTCCATCGGGAAGAGGTGAGTCCCCTTCACATAACGCAGATGGGTACCGACGATGCGGCGTGTCGCGCCGATCCCCGCCTGTCGGAGTTCACGCGACTCGGTACCGGCGAGAAACCCGGCGGGCACCGGTACGCCGCGCATGGCACGCACGGCAAGCAGCGGCGGCAGCGTGAGATAGATCCGGTACTCGATCTCGCGTGCGAACGCGAGCCGTCGGGTCGCGCCCTCCCCCGTCGGCACGGTTCCGCAGTCGATGTAATCGCGCAGGACATCCGGATCCCACCCGGCGAACGCCGGTTTGCCGGCAAAGTGTCGCCATGCGGCCTCCCAGTCCGGCCAATGATCGCGCCGGCGCTTGGTCACCGCCGCGGGCGACATTCGCTCGTACAGCCCGGTAAGCATGCTCAGTCGCAACATCTGCGTACGCCAGCCGGGTGTCACGATGGGGGAATCGATCATCACCACGCCGCGCACGGATTGCGGCGCCTTGAGCGAAGCCATGAGGCTAAGAAAGCCACCAAGCGAATGCCCGACCAGCCAGACCGGTTCGCCGCCGTACTGACGATCGAGCGTGTCGACGAGTTCGTCGCGCAGACACCGCCAGCCAGGCGTGACCGGATAGCGCGGGTCGTGACCGATGCGGTCGATGGCGCGCACGTCGTATTCGTCGGCCAGCGCGCCCAGCATCTTGCGATAGACGCCTGCGGGGAAGCCGTTGCCGTGCGAAAAATGGATGATGTCTCGTGTCATGGAATTCATTATCGGGGCGAGCGATTGCCGCGCGGTCGCCAGCGGTCGATTCGGTCTCGAATCCAGCCTTGGACGTCGCCTCGACGTTGGCCGGGAACATTGCTTCGGGCCTGGCTTCGAATCCGGTTCGGCATCGCGGCACCTCGCTGTCGGGTCGCACACGCCCGACATCCTCGTCTGCGCGTGGCAAAGAACGCTGGCTGCGGAGCGCTCGCCGACCCATTCTAGCGAACCGGCCACAGCGCACCGGTAGAGGTTTCCGTCGAATCGCTCGGTCAGCACTGCTCTCACGACGCGCGCCGCCGTGTTGCCGTGTTGCCGTGTTGCCGTGTTGCCGTGTTGCCGCTTTGCTGTGTTGCGATTGGCGAAGCTGCCGAATTCAGCATTCTGGACGTCTGCGTCGCCCACGTCGGCGATTTGCCCCGACGGCCATTGCGTGCGAAGGCGGCCCCCGTCACGCGCCCATCAGCTTCGTCACGGGGCGGCGATAATCTCCGCGTGCCAATACCGTCGGCGTTGCTCGCGGAAGGATTCTGCCTCGATGCCGTTGCGATTCAGAGAGAACCGAACGCCGCCGTGAACCGCACTGTCCCAAACGGCCGCCCCGGCGGCTCGGTAGCGTTCCACGACGGACGGTCTGGGATGACGGAATCGATTCCGGTAACCCGTTTGAAACACCACGTGCTCGGGCGCGACCGCCTTCACGAACGCCAGCGTAGACGACGTCTCGCTACCGTGATGCGGCGCGAGCAACACATTGGCGTGCAATTCGGAACCAAAGCGCGCAAGCATCGCACGCTCCTGGGGGGCTTGCGCATCGGCCGCGAGCAACGCGCCGTGGCGCTCGTTGGACACCTTCAGCACACAGCTCACGCTATTGGGGCCGGCGCGTCCCGCCCATCCTGCGCGCAAGGCACTCGGGTCCGGATGCAGGAAGCGGAACGTCACGCCCTCCCATGTCCATTGCTGGCCGGCCAGGCAGGTCCGATGATCCCGTGCCGCGCGGCGCACCCGATGCTCGCCGGGCAATGACGAGAACACTTGCGCGTCCGGATACGCCCGCAAAACGCTGCGCGCGCCGCCAAAGTGGTCGTCGTGAGCGTGGCTCACCACGAGCCGGTCGAGCTGCCGCACGCCGAGTGCGCGCAGATAAGGCACGATCACACGGCGCCCTGCGTCGGTGCGGGCGCCCATTGGCGGACCGGCATCGAACAACAATGTCCGTGTCGCCGTCTCGACCAGCACGGCATTGCCTTGCCCGACATCGAGCATCGTGACCCGAAAGTCCCCAGCGCCCGGCCGAGGCGGCGACGCGAACCACGCCGGCGCAATAAGGACAAAACCAGCGCATCGCCAACCCATGAACCCGGCCAAGCCACCACGCATCCAGCGGGGGAACGGCATCAGGACGACCACCGCCCCGGCGACGGCCATGGCCAGCACCCACGTCGGGGCGACGCCCGCGCGCCACACAGCTCCCGGACCTGACGCCAGCCACGCCAGCCATTCGGCCAGCCAGACGACGACCCAATGGGCTACGGCCAGCGTCCATTGCGCCAGTACCGCTGGCAATACCAGGCTAAGCAACGCCAAAGGGGTCACGACAAGCGTCATGACGGGGATGGCCACCGCATTGGCGACGGGGCCGAGCAACGGCACCGCGCCGAACCACGCGAGCGACAAAGGCACCATGCCGATCGTGACGGCGAACTGAGCTCGCGTCGCACGGGCGACAACCGTCCATGCGCGCCGCGGTGCACTGTGCCGACCCGCCTCGCGCGCGCCGTGGCGCCCGGCGCCCGGGCGACCGCCACGCGCTGGATCCACCGCCCCGCGCCGCCTGCCCGACGCCCCGGGGCGCCACCGCCGCCCCGCCAGCACAAGCGCGGCAACCGCGCCGAAGGAAAGCCAAAGACCTGGCGCCACGACCGCCCATGGATCGAACGCCACAATAACGGCCAACGCCCACGCTAGCGCATACGAAGGCGCGGCAAATCGCCCGCTCAACAATGCAACGACGACGATCGCCACCATGCCGACCGCGCGCCGCGCGGGCACGCCCCACCCCGCCACCGCACCGTACCCGATCGCGGCCACCAGTCCGGCAACCGCCGCCGCCTTCGGCGCCGGCCACCACAACGCCAACGGAAATCGTTGGCACCCTGCGCGTCGCCACATCACGCCCACGAGCGCACCGATGGCTCCTGCCACGAGCGACACATGCAGCCCCGAGATGGCGAGCAAGTGGCCAACCCCCGTATCGGCAAAAACTTGCCAGTCGTCAGGGGCGATCTCGCCGCGCTCTCCAAGCGCGAGCGCCATCAACACGCCACCGTAACGCGCAGACGACGTCGCGAATGTCGAGGATTCGAGTGACACTGATTCCGCGGATGGCGCCGACGACACTGACGACGCTGATGGCGGTGACAATGCTGATTGGGGTGACGTTGCCGACAACCTAAGTGCCGCACGAAAGTCATCGCGCAGTCGCTCGCGTCAGGCCACCCATCGGTATCCTTGCACCGGTCCGACCTCCAGTCGCATCGCCCGCTGCCCTTGCCTTTGGCCTTGTTCTGGGGACGCCCGCCGTTTTCCGTAACCCGCGCGCACGTATCCCGACGCCCGAATGCCGCGCATCAGTGCCGTGAGCTCCGCATCGAATCCGTGCCAATTCGCAACGCCTCGCGGTGCACTGACCTTAACGGGCAAACGCCAGCGTTCCCCTGCACGCGGGACGGTACCTCGCGCCGATGCATCGTCGATGGCCTGCGGCGCTCGTACCTGATCGGACAGGCCGGTGACCTCGTTGCGCCGCCCGCCCCACGCCGGTTGTCGGGACCAAACCAGCTCGATGTGCCGAGGCATCGGCACGTCTGAGCAGGCAGGCGCGGCCCTCCCGTCGCCCCTCTCGTCACGCCCACCCTCGGCAGGTGCCGGCTTCGACGACACCCGCGTGTCGCCCTGGCCCTCGCATCCCCTGCGCGCGACGTATGCCCGGTCCACGTCGAAAGCAAATCGCACGCCGCCGTCCAGGGTTGCGGGCAATCCCGCCACCACGCCCTCGACGATCAGATCCTGCCCCTCCAGCGCCGCCGGCAGCCGGTCACCGAGTCGAAGCTCGGCGCGCCACGCCGCCCATGCATAGCCGAAAACACCGACGCAGACGGCCATCAGGACCATCGCGCATCGGTGCGGCACCCCATTTCCCGAGGCCCCGTGCCCCGCGCGCCATTTCGCACGGACCGCCGCCCAACCGACCCACACGACAAGCACAGCCGCCGCCGCACCGACGGCAGCGCCGAACCCGGCGCCGGACGGCAACACCGACGCCTGTTGAAGCCACCAGACGCCTGTCACCCAGGCAAGCAGCACCAGCCGCACGACGTCAGCGCGTCATGAATCGCGAACCGCGCGGCGCCACCGCGTCAGCGCGATCCGGCGTGGGCAACGAGGGAGTCGGCGGGCGTTGGCCCGTCGCCGGGCGCCATGGCCATGGCGCCCGACAAGCGCGGCAGCACGCGCCAGGCATTCGCGCGCGTGGCGTGGGCCAGCGCCTCGGCGGACATGCTTCGCAGATCCGCGAGCACCTGCGCGATGCGAGGCAATTCGCCCGGGCTGTTGCGCTGCTTGTAGCGCCACTCCGGCGCAATGTCCGGCGCGTCGGTTTCAAGCACGAGTGCATCGAGCGGCAGTTCCACGGCGAGGCGGCGAATCTGCAGCGCCCGGTCGAACGTCATCTGGCCGCCGAACCCGAGGCAAAAACCGCGTTCGATAAACATGTCCGCCTGCTGACGGCTGCCGTTGAACGCATGCGCGATCCCGCCACGCGGCGTGAAGATTCGCAGTTGCTTGAGCAATGCGTCCTGTGACCGGCGCACGTGAAGAATGACCGGCAGATCGAAGTCTCGCGCAATCTTCAATTGCTCGACGTAGAAGAACTGCTGGCGTTCGGGGTCGAGTGTCCTGACGAAGTAGTCCAGACCGATTTCGCCGATGCCGACGAATCGCGGATCGCCGATCGCCGCTTCCACGGCCCGGCGCAATGTCGCGATGTCCTCGTGGCGCGCACGTGGCGTGTACAGCGGGTGGATGCCAAGGGCGTAAGCGCCACCGGGCATCGCGTTCGCTGCCGCCCGTGCCGCGTCGAACGATGCGCACTCGACGGCGGGCACGACGAGCCCCGCCACCCCCGCAGCGGTGGCCTCGGCAATGACAGTGCCGCGGTCGGCGTCAAACTCGGCAGCGTCGAGATGGCAATGGGTGTCGATCCACATGGTCGGATGTCCTTGAGCGTCAATTCTAAGGGGCAGTGACAAGGCTCGCACGAAGCGCGCGGCATGGCCATCGGAGAACACCGCGTCATGGTCTAGGACGTTGCCGATTTCCTCCCCGCGCGCTGCCGCCGGAAAACGCAAAACGCCGGGGAGTCCCCGGCGTTCGCACCCTCGGCCCGTTGTCCGTTACAAACGGTTCACGCCGGCTCCAGCACGCCTTCGCGCAGCCGCAACGCCCGATCGCACCGGCGCGCCAGGTCGATATCGTGGGTCACGATCACGAAGCTGGTCCTGAGCGTCTCCGACAGCTCCAGCATGAGTTCGAACACCGTCTCGGCGGTGTGACCGTCGAGATTGCCGGTCGGCTCGTCGGCGAGCACGCACGCCGGTTGCGTGACCAGCGCGCGCGCCATCGCCACACGCTGACGCTCGCCGCCCGACAACTCCGACGGCCGGTGCTTCATGCGGGGGCCCAGGCCCACGCGCTCGAGCATCGTCTGCGCACTCGCGCGCGCCTGCTCCGTGGGCAAACGACGAATACGCAGTGGCATGGCCACGTTGTCGAGCGCGGAAAACTCCGGCAGCAGGTGGTGAAACTGGTAGACGAAGCCGAGCGACTGGTTGCGCTGCGCTGTCTTGTCCCGCTCGCGCAGCGAGGAGAACGGCTTGCCCAGCAGCGACACCTCGCCGCGCGACGGGTCGTCGAGTCCGCCCAGCACGTGCAGCAGTGTGCTCTTGCCGGAGCCGGACGCGCCAACGATCGCCACTTTTTCGCCGGCAGCGACATCGAGACTCGCGCCGTTGAGCACGGTCACGTTGAGCTGCCCCTGCCGGAAAGTCTTGTGCAGATCCCGGGCGCGCAGTACCGGGCCGTCGTAGGCGAGGTTCGGCACGGGGGCCAGGGATGGGGTCGCATTACTCATAGCGCAGGGCCTCCGCCGGTTTGACGCGCGACGCGCGCCAGCTCGGATAGATCGTCGCCAGCGCCGAGAGGACGAACGAGATCACCCCGATGCGAATCACGTCGGACGATTGCAGATCCGAGGGAAGCTCGGAAATGAAGTAGATGTCCTGGGGCAGGAAGTGAACGCCCAGCAGGTGCTCGATGAACGGCACGATGGTGCCGATATTCACCGAGATCAGGCAGCCGAGCCCCACGCCGAGCAGCGCCCCGGCAAAGCCGATGGTCACCCCCTGGACGATGAAGATCTTCATGATCGAACGCGGTTGTGCGCCGAGCGTGCGCAGGATGGCGATATCCGCATACTTGTCCGTGACCGTCATCACGAGCGACGACACCAGGTTGAACGCCGCCACGGCAATGATGAGCGTCAGGATGATGAACATCATGCGCTTCTCGGTCTGCACCGCCACGAACCAGTTCTTGTTCTGCTGCGTCCAGTCGCGCACCCACATGTTGCCCGAGAGCGTCTTGGCCAGCTCGCGCGCCACCAGCGGCGCCTGCTCCATGTCCTGAATCTTCAGCCGCACACCCGTGGGCCCGTCGAGCCGATAAAGCGTTTCGGCGTCATGCAGATCGATGAGCGCGAGCGAACTGTCGTACTCGTAGTGACCGGCAGTGAAGATCGCGACCACGGTGAACTGTTTCACGCGCGGCAGCACGCCGGCCGGTGTGATGGTTCCCTGTGGAGCGACGAGCGTGATCTTGTCGCCAATGGTCACGCCCAGCCCGCGTGCGAGCTCGCGCCCGAGCACGATGCCGAAACTGCCCGGTGTGAGATTGGCCAGGGTGCCTTCGGTGATCTGCTTGCCGAGATCCGAGACCTTGGCCTCCTCGCTCGGCACAATGCCCCGCAGCACCACGCCGCGCACGTTGTCCTCGCGCGTGAGCATGGCCTGCTCGCCCACGTAGGGGGCGGCGGCAATGACGTTCTTGTTCTGCAACGCCTCGGCGGCCGTGCGCTGCCAGTCCGGCAAGTTGCCGTCCACCGCGAACACTTCGATATGCGCCAGCACGGAGAGCATGCGGTCCCGAACCTCCTTCTGAAAGCCGTTCATCACCGAGAGCACCACAATGAGCGCCGCCACGCCCAGCGCGATGCCGGCCATGGAGATGAAGGAAATGAAGGAGATGAAACCGTTGCCGGATGATCGCTTGCCGGTGCGCGTGTAGCGCCAGCCGATCTGCCATTCGTATGGGAATTTCAAACGGATTCCTGATTCTTGATAAGGATCGATCGGAGCATGCCGGCGCCGGCGGTCTGCACCGGCTTCCGAGCCCGCGGCTCCGGTCCCTGCCCGGGGCGGCGGACGGCACGTTCCGTACCTGACGTCAGGGTCACCCAACTGCCAGCGCGAAGTTTGCCATACAATTCGCCTCGACATGGATACACCTGCCCTGCACTTTCTCCTGCCGTTCGCGCTCCCCGCGTCGGCCCATTTTCCCGCACTGCTGGCCGGATTGGAGTTGCCCGCGCTCGAAAAGTTGCTCGCGCGCGGCGTCCCGTCGGCGCAGGACGTGCCGGAAGACCCGTTCGTCCCCACGCTACCGCACGAACGTTGGCTGTCGGACGCCTTTGGCCTGCCCGGCGTGCCCGCCCGCGCGCCGCTCGCGCCGTTCATGCTGCTCGAGGACAGCGGCGCGCTCGACACCCGCTACTGGTATTGCGCGCAGCCCGCGCACATCCACATCGCCACCGACCACCTGGTGCTCACCGACCCGGCCGAGCTGTCGCTGAGCCCCGAGGAATCGGCCGCGCTCTTTGCCACGGCCCACGCGCTGTTCGCGGACGTCGGCGGCGAGCTGATCGCGCCGCGCCCCGACCGCTGGTACCTGAGCGCACCGGCGCTGGGCGAGCTGATCACGGCGTCGCCCGGGCGCGCGGCAGGCCGCAACGTCGACATCTGGCTGCCGCAGGGCAAGGCCGAGCTGACGTGGCGCAAATGGCAGAACGAAGTGCAGATGGCCTGGTACGACCACCCGGCCAATCAGGCCCGCGAGGCCCGTCGTCTTCCCCCGGTCAACGCCCTCTGGCTGTACGCCGGCGGTCAACGCATCGCCGCGCCGCGCCTGAACCGTCCGTGCGTCACGGTGCTGTCCGACGATCCCGCCACCCGCGGTCTGGCCACCCATCTGCAGATTGCCCTTCACGCCACTCGGGCCGGGCTCGCCGCGACCAACGGGCGCACCGTCGTGCAGATCGACACACTGACCGACCCGTTCCTGAGAGAAGACTGGGCACGCTGGCGCGACGCCCTCGTCGAGATCGACCAAACATGGCTCGCCCCGGCGCTCGAGCGGGTCGCGAAGGGGCAGGCCCGGGAAGTGGCGCTCACGTTGTGTGGCGACAGCCACAGTGTGACGATTCGCTCGCGAAGCGCCGATCTGCGCAAGTTCTGGCGCCGCCAATCGCTCGACGCACGCATGTCGGCCCTCGCCCGGATCGGCGAGGACGCGGCATGACCGAGATCGTCACGCGACAGGTCGACGTCACCACCGCGGACGCCCTCGCACGCGACGGCGTCCACCCGGTCCTCGCCCGGCTGTTCGCCTCGCGTGGCGTGCTGGCCAGCGAAGAGACCGAGACCGCGCTCACGCGCCTGATTCCGCCCGCGCAGCTCAAAGGGGCGCGCGAAGCCGCCGTCTTTCTTGCCGACGCCATCGCCGCGAACCGGCGAATGCTCGTGGTCGCGGATTACGACTGCGATGGCGCGACCGCCTGCGCCGTTGCCGTGCGCGGCCTGCGCATGTTCGGGGCGAAGGTCGAATATCTCGTGCCGAACCGCTTCGAATACGGCTATGGCCTCACGCCCGAGATCGTGGCGCTCGCCGCGCAAGGCAAGCAGGGCCCACCCGACGTGCTCATAACCGTGGACAACGGCATCGCCAGCCTCGACGGCGTGGCGGCCGCGCAGCGCCTCGGCATCGAAGTCGTGGTGACGGATCACCACTTGCCGGGCAGCGAGTTGCCCAACGCCCGCTGCATCGTCAACCCGAACCAGCCCGGCTGCGAGTTCCCGAGCAAGCATCTCGCAGGCGTGGGCGTGATGTTCTACGTATTGCTGGCCCTGCGCGCCGAATTGCGCGCGCGCGGCGTGTTCGACGCGCGCGAGCAGCCGCGTCTCGATACCTTGCTCGATCTGGTGGCGCTGGGCACCGTGGCCGACGTCGTGAAGCTCGACGCCAACAACCGCATTCTGGTGGCGCAGGGCCTGTCGCGCATACGCGCGGGCCGCATGCATGCGGGTATCAATGCGCTGTTCCGCGCCGCGGCGCGCAATGCCCGTCAGGCCGGCAGCTTCGACCTGGGCTTTGGGCTCGGTCCGCGCCTGAATGCCGCCGGGCGCCTGGCGGACATGTCGCTCGGCATCGAATGCCTGCTCACCGACGACGACGCCCGCGCCTGGACGCTCGCGCAGGAACTCGACGCCATGAATCGTGAACGCAGGGAAATCGAAGCCGGCATGCAGCAGGAAGCGCTGGCGGATCTCGCCCGCTTCGATCCGCGTTCGGCCACCACGCTTTGCGCGTTCAACGAGACCTGGCACCAGGGTGTGATCGGCATCGTCGCAGCCCGCCTGAAGGAAAAGTTCTATCGACCGACGATCGTGTTCGCCCCCGGCGACGACGGGCAGATCAAGGGGTCGGGCCGCTCGATCCCGGGCTTTCACCTGCGCGACGCGCTCGATCTCGTCACGAAGCGCGAGCCGGGCCTGATCGGCAAGTTCGGCGGACACGCGATGGCCGCGGGGCTGACCATTGCCGCCGACGCCTTGCCGCGCTTTCAGGCGGCATTCGAGGCGGTCGGACAGGAATGGCTCGACGAGAGGGCGCTCTCGCGCGTGATCGAAACCGACGGCGACATCGGCGACGAGTGTTTCGTGCCGCCGTTCGTGGCCATGCTCGATGCACAGGTCTGGGGCCAGGGGTTCCCGCCGCCGGTCTTTTCGGGAGAGTTCGACGTACTCTCGCAGGCCATCCTCAAGGAAAAGCACCTGAAGCTGCAACTGGGTCGCGGGCGCATGCGAATGAACGCGATCTGGTTCAATCATGCCGACACCCTGCCAAGCCGCGCGCGGTTCGCCTATCGGCTGGCGGCCGACACGTTCAACGGCGTCTCGCGCGTGCAGATGATCATCGAGCACGTCCAGGGCCAGGGTTAGGTTCGGCGCTTCCCCAGCGGGCCCCAGGGGCCCTAGGGGGCGATCGGGTGCGCCTCGGCGACATACTCGCGCATCACGCGCAGAAAGGCCTCTCGTGCCGGATGCACCTCCACGCCGCGATGACGAACGAAAAAGTTCGGCACGGCGGCAAGATCCTCCATCGCGTGGCCGACGATGTTCGCCTCCTGCCGATAGCGTTGATATATGCCGCGCGGCACGAGCGAATACCCCACCCCGGCGCCGACGCAGGCCACGATCGTCGCATAGCTGCCGTAACTCAGAATGCGCCCTGGCGTGACGGCGTTCGACGCGAGCCACTGTTCCATCGTCGCGCGATACGGACACCCTGACGGCCACATCAGCAGCGTGGCCCCCGACAGATCCGAGGCCTCTTGCACGCGGCCGGCCCGCGCGGGCGCAACCAGCACGATCGGTTCGCGATAAATCTCGTCGGCCACCACCAACGCCTGCGCCTGCGCTTCCAGGCACGCCGTGCCCGCGATCAATGCGGCGTCGACGCGGCCATGCTGAATCTCGTCGAGCAGATTGAGCGACGTATCGGTCACGAGGTTCAGGCGCACCTTCGGATAGGCCGCGTGGAAGCGGGCAAGCACGGCCGGCAGCCGCGACGTGGCCGACGATTCGATGGCCCCCAGTGAAAAATCCCCCGCCGGCTCGTTGGCCGGATTGAGCGCGGCGCTCGCCTCACGCGACAGCGCGAGAATCCTGTCCGCGTAGCCGAGCAGCGTGCGTCCGCTGGGGGTCAGTTGCAGCTTGCGGCCTTGCCTGTGAAAGAGCTTCACGCCGACCGCGTGTTCGAGCGAACGGATACGAGCGGTCACGTTCGACTGCACGCAATGCAGCGCCTCGGCCGCCCCCAGCACGCTGCCTTCGTCCACGATGGCCTTGAAGGTCTGAAGTTGCAGAAAATCCATGAGCCTCTCCTCGGCCGGGTCGCCCTGCTGCGCGCAGCGCGCAGATAAACATCGACATCGACGATGGTAGGCGACAACCATCGACACTTCAATAATAGTGAACAGAATTGTCTCAACAATTCACTTTTTTAGCGCACGAGAAAGGCATAGACTTCGGGTTATCCCTAATGCGACGTCTGCTGCGGCATCCCGCCCCGGCCAGCGCGCCGCCTCTCGTGAAGGAAGTCACATCATGTACCGCCCTCTGTCCGCCGCTGGCCACCTCAATGCCTCCGCCCCGATGGCGGCTGCGCCGGTCACGCCGCTCGGCCTGTTCTTCCGCGCCGTCGACCAATGGCGCGTGCACTATGAGCAGCAACTGCAGGCCGAAGCGCTTGCCGCGCTCGACGACACGTCGCTCGCCGACGCCGGTTACGCACGCGACGCCTTCGGACTGCGCCACGCCGCACGCTGAACACATTACCGGACCGCGGACCGTGGTCTGCGTCGCGGTCCCACGCCGACCGAAATCGCCCGAAAAGTGGGGGAAACGGGGGCTTCGCTGCGCTATAATTTCGGTTTTCCCGAATTCGCACCTGTCATAGCTCATGGAAGCCGAACGCCTCAACGCCCTCGAATCCCTGCTCGCCGATCTGCGCACTCGCGTCGGCGAGCTCAGGGGGTATCTTTGACTTCGATGTCAAGCAAGCTCGTCTGACGGAAGTCAACAAGGAACTCGAAGACCCCAACATCTGGAACGACTCCAAGCGCGCCCAGGCGCTGGGCAAGGAAAAGAAGTCGCTCGACGGCATCGTCACGAACCTGACGGAACTGGACGCCGGTCTCTCAGACACGCAGGAGTTGTTCGACATGGCCCGCGAAGAGGGCGATGAAGACTCGCTGCTGGCGCTCGAGAGCGACACGCAGGCGCTTGCCGCGCGCGTGGGCGAAATGGAGTTCCGCCGGATGTTCAACAATCCGGCCGACCCCAACAACTGCTTCATCGACATCCAGGCCGGCGCCGGCGGCACCGAAGCCAACGACTGGGCAGGCATGCTGCTGCGCCAGTATCTTCGTTATTGCGAGCGCAAAGGCTTCAAGGCCGAAGTCCTCGAAGTATCGGATGGCGACGTCGCCGGCATCAAGAGCGCCTCGCTCAAGGTCACCGGCGATTACGCGTACGGCTATCTGCGCACCGAGACCGGCGTGCACCGTCTGGTGCGCAAGTCGCCGTTCGACTCGTCGGGTGGACGTCATACATCGTTTGCCAGCCTGTTCGTCTATCCGGAAGTGGATGATTCGATCGACATCGAAATCAATCCCGCCGATGTGCGCACCGACACGTACCGTGCCTCCGGCGCCGGCGGTCAGCACATCAACAAGACCGACTCCGCGGTGCGCCTGACGCACATCCCGACCGGCATCGTCGTGGCCTGCCAGAACGATCGTTCGCAGCACCGCAACCGCGCCGAAGCCTGGGACATGCTCCGTTCGCGCCTGTTCGAACACGAGATGCGCAAGCGTCGCGCGGAGCAGGACAAGCTGGAGTCGAGCAAGACCGACGTGGGCTGGGGCCACCAGATTCGTTCGTACGTGCTCGACCAGTCGCGTGTCAAGGATCTGCGCACCGGCGTGGAAACCGGCAACACCGGCAAGGTGCTCGACGGCGATCTGGACGACTTCATCTCGGCGAGTCTCAAGCAGGGAGTGTAAGGAATGGCGTTTGTCCGCACGCTCGCCGTGTGGGTGGTGAGCGCGCTGTGTCTGCAGCACGCCGCCGTTGCCGCTCCGGCCAGTACACCGGGCGCACCGGGTGCAAGTCCCGAGACGGGACCGTACCTGCATGAATTGCTCAAGCGCCCGGATTTCTCGGGCGCTTACGCGCGCATCGTGGCGCCGCGCAATGTGCCCGCATGGGTGCGTCAGGGTGGCACGTCGACGCCGTCGCAACGTGTGAGTGTCGCCGGCAAGCCCTGGTTGCTGGTGCAAAGTTGCAAGCCGCACGACTGCCCGAGCGAGTATGTCCACATTTTGTACGAGCCGCGCTCGCAGTCGATCGCGGCGCTTTTCGTGCGAGACCCGAGTGCGGCGGCCAACGCGGGCCCGCATCAGGATCGCACCGAACTGATCTGGCTGGGCGCGCCCGATGGCTCGCTCAAGAATGCCCTGCTGCACACGCTGCGTTTTACCGAATAACCTCATCGTTCGCATCATGACCGATCAAAACACCCCGGCCCACACGGCCAATCCGGCGGGCGACCTGCCGCAGGACGACAACAAGCTCATCGCGGAGCGCCGCGAGAAGCTGCAGGCACTGCGCGCCAACGGCGTGGCCTTCCCGAACGACTTCCGACCCGAGCAGCGTGCCGGCGATCTGCAAGAGCGCTTCAAGGACGTCGAAAACGAAGCCCTCGAAGCCGAACCCGTCGCCGTGTCGGTCGCCGGTCGCATGATGCTCAAGCGCGTGATGGGCAAAGCCGCCTTCGCGACCGTGCAGGACGGCAGCGGCCAGATCCAGTTCTTCATCGGCCGCGACGACGTGGGCGCCGAGTCGATGACCGCCTTCAAGGGCTGGGACATCGGCGATATCATCGCGGCCACCGGCACGCTGTTCCGCACTCGCACCGGAGAGCTGTCGGTGAAGGTCAAGGAATTGCGACTGCTCGCCAAGGCGTTGCGTCCGCTGCCCGACAAGTTCCACGGCCTTTCCGATCAGGAAACGAAGTACCGTCAGCGTTACGTGGACCTGATCACTTCGCCGGAGACGCGCAACACGTTCCGCGCCCGCGCCAAGGCCATCGCCTCGATCCGCAAGTACATGACGGACGCCGACTTCATGGAAGTCGAAACGCCGATGCTGCACCCGATTCCGGGCGGCGCCGCGGCGAAGCCCTTCATCACGCACCATAACGCGCTCGACATGCAGATGTACCTGCGTATCGCGCCGGAGCTCTATCTGAAGCGCCTGATCGTCGGCGGCTTCGAACGAGTGTTCGAGATCAACCGTAACTTCCGCAACGAGGGCGTGTCGCCGCGCCACAATCCGGAATTCACGATGATGGAGTTCTATGCCGCCTACACGGACTACCGTTGGCTGATGGACTTCACCGAGGCACTGATTCGCAACGCCGCCGTGGACGCGCTCGGCACCGCTACCATCCAGTACCAGGGTCGCGAGCTGGACCTCTCCAAGCCGTTCCATCGCCTGACGATCGTCGAAGCGATCCGCAAGTACGCACCCGAGTACACCGAGGCGCAACTCGCCGACGTCACGTTCGTGCGCACCGCGCTCGGCAAGTACGGCGTGAAGGTCGACGCCCCGCAATTCAAGAACGCCGGTCTGGGGGCGCTGCAACTGGCACTGTTCGAAGAGACCGCCGAGAGTCAGTTGTGGGAGCCGACCTTCATCGTCGACTACCCGGTGGAAGTCTCCCCGCTCGCGCGAGCCTCGGATTCGGTGCCCGGCATCACCGAGCGCTTCGAACTGTTCATCACGGGACGCGAGATCGCCAACGGCTTCTCCGAGCTGAACGATCCCGAAGACCAGGCGGCACGATTCCGCGCGCAGGTCGAGCAGAAGGACGCCGGCGACGAGGAAGCGATGTACTACGACGCCGATTACATCCGAGCGCTCGAATACGGCATGCCCCCGACGGGCGGTTGCGGTATCGGCATCGATCGCCTGATCATGCTGCTCACCGACAGCCCGAACATTCGCGACGTGCTGCTGTTCCCGCACCTGCGCCGCGAAGACTGAGTCGCATCGACGGCGCTTGCCATCGAGCTGCGACAAACCGCCGTCTCAGCGAAGTTGAAAACGCCGCAGCATGCTGCGGCATTTTTCATTCGACGTCGGCGTCAGCGGGCCCGCGGCGGCGAGGCTCGCTGATCGACACATACGTCAGATGCGTAGCGAAGCGTACCCTGAGTCCCTTATCGTTGGCCGCCATCCCGCGAGACTCGGCGGACAACGAGGGCACCGGTTCATTCGACGGCCCCACTCGCATACCGCCCTCCCCCTGCACCGGAGCTTCCCCTGACATTGGCCGCCGGGGGTCGCGCGGCCCCCGCGCGACGACGCTCGCCGCAACATCGCCGACTCGCGCGCCGACGAATTCGCGCGCCATGTCGACCGCCGACGGCAACGTCGCCACGGTCGCCGTGCGCGCCGGGTCGGTCGATGCGACGGACGTCAGGACAGGAGAAGGGGAACCACTGGTCGGGCGCGACGAGAACACTGACATGCGAAGACTCCTCGGGGATTGGCAGCGGATTGTGCCGGTTGCGAGTCTAGGCAACGGCAGTCGGCACGCTGTCGCATCACGCGCACGACCTGCGCGAAATGGCACAACGGGGGTTTCGCATCAGAAAGCGGGGGTGCCGCGATAGGCGGATGGCCAGTCGCCATCGAGACGCAGCCAGCTACGCGAAATGGGGAGAATCGCACCGCTCGACGCTTCCTCGACCAGTTGTCGCAACGCGAGGGAGGCCAGCGTCTTCGGATCGGTGGGGAACACGAGAAGAAACGTTCGGTTGAGCGCCACGGCAGCGAACTCGCGCACCTCGAAGTGATCGACCATCGATTGGTAGAGGTTGCCGAGCACGAGTCCGCCTGCGGGTGCCATCCAGTTGCCTCGACATCCGCCGATCATGGTGCCGTCGTCGAGTCGGGCAATACCGAATTCGAAATGACGGGCCGTCCAGGCACGCGAGAGGTTCGACGCCGCCTGACTGAAGGCTTCCTCGAAGGTGAGTCCCGCAGCGTGCAGATCCCGCGCTTGCAAGCGGCGCAGGCCGCGCGGGCCGTCAAGCACGAGGGCGACGAAAACATCGTTGGAGAACGGCTCGCTGACATCGCCCGCGGGGTCATGCTCGTCCACCCAGGCACGGGTAACCACGTACGGATAGACGTGCGGATGACTGGCGGCGTCGAGCGGTGTCTCCAGTGGCGGCAGGGTATCGATCATGGGGTCACGTTCGCGGACAATGCGTGCCATTATGCGCGCGCCACCACCGCAGCGCACGGTACACGATCCACAACATCGTCAGCGGCAACAGCACGACGCCCCATTGCCCCATCGGCGGCCACAGGGCTGCGAGATACGCTTGCAACGGTACGATCCACACGAGCCAGGCAAGTGCTGTGCTGGCACCATTCAGCATCGCACGGCGCGATCGCGTCATGGGCGTACCGCCTGCCCCTGCCCCCTGGGGTAACCCGGTCAGCGCCATCAGCGGCACGATCAGCCACGCCAGTTCGTAGTAAAGCAGATAGGGTTGCGCGAGCAGCGTTGCCGTCGTCGCCGCGGCAACACGCAGCGCCGGTGGCGCCGGGGTCGTCCACAGCCATGCGGTGAAGAGCACGGATGGCAGTGCGATCACCGCGTAGAGCGCGTAAGCGCCGGACAGTTCCACGCCTTGCAGGCGCGCCATGGCGAACACGGTCGGCATCGCGTGCCAGATCCCGCCCTCGCCCTGCTGCACGACCTCGGTGTTGAACTGCGAAACCGCGAGAAAGAAGGCGCGCCATAGCGGCCAGCCCGCCCACGCCATCGACAGACCGCAAGCAACGGCACCGACGATGACCATCGTCGTCAACGCGCGCCATTGACCCGCGCAAATCCACCACAGCGGCAGAAGCAACGCCAACTGCGGCTTGATGACGAGCAATCCGCCGCAGAGCCCGGCCAACGAAGGACGCGATTCGCCATAAGTGAGCGCCACGCACATCAGCAGTAACGTCACGAGCGAGTTCTGTCCCGCGAGCAAGGCGACCCACAGGCCCGGGAACGCCAGCGCCACCAGCCACGGCCAGCCGCTTTGGCCGCGCCAGATCCTCACCGCAGCGAAGTACGCCGCCAGACTCACGACGACGTAGACCGCGTACGCCGCAGGATAGGACAGCCACGAGAGTGGCTGAATTCCCCATTGCAACGGAGGTGGGTAAAGCCAATGCCCGGCATCCGGATAGGCAGGAAAGAACCTGAGCAGCGCCGGGAACAACGTCGTCGGGTCGAAGGCGGCGAGTGGACCGAGGTGACGCGTAATCCATGACACCGTCCAGAACACGCGCAGATCGTGGCCCAGCGGTGGCATGCCATGCCCCGATGCGCCGACCGGGTCGGCGTCGGACGTCAACCAGCTGAGCGCCCATGCGCCAAGCGCCGCGAGCTGCAGCGCCAGCAGCACGGCGGCCGCCGGCACCGCGATACGCGGCAAGGCCCCGCTTCGCGCGATCGGTGCATCGACCCCGGCGCACGCCGGGGAAATGTCGGACGTCGATGCCTGACGATTCACATGACCTCCCTCGGCACTTGTTTCAGATGTTAAGGCGCGGCAGCCCCCGCGGCGCGCGCGGCGCCGTCAGAATACCAAAATTCCCTTATGATTCATTGACTTGAATTCACCGCGATCGCAACATCCGCGCACTTGCCGAGACGCAGGTTTTACATCGCGTTACAAAATGAAACGGATGCCGACTTTGCCGTGAACGACACTTTTCTCATGCGAAATCGCCCCGTGCTCGCCAGCACGCAGAAAGGGGAATCGCACTTACCGCACGATGGAGAAAACAACATGGATAACGATCTGCAACCGCGTCGCATGCACCCGCTGATTGCTGCCGCTGCCGGCAGTGTCGTGGTCGTGAGTCTGCTTGGCGTGGCCGCCATCACGGGTGTGCTGCCGCTTGCGCGAAGCACCGATGGCCCTGCCCCGACGGGCAACAGTTCGCAATACGCACTGACGTCGCCGCAATCGCAGCCGTCGTGGTCGACGCAACCGGCCGCAGCCTCCCAGCAAGGGACGCCGCCGACCCAACAAACGCAATATGCGCCTCAGCAGGCCCCGGCGCAACGCGCACCGGCGCCGCAGCCCTCCTATGCGCAACAAGGCGCCGCGCCGACGCGTCAGCAGGCGGCGACCTGCTCGACCTGCGGCACCGTGCAATCGGTGGAACCGATTCGTACGCAAGGTCAGGCAACGGGTCTTGGCGCCGTGGGCGGTGCCGTCGCCGGCGGTCTGCTCGGCAACCAGTTCGGTGCCGGCAATGGTCGCACCGCAATGACAGTGGTCGGTGCCCTTGGCGGTGGACTGGCCGGCAACGAAGTCGAGAAGCGCGTGCGATCCGAGACCGTGTATCGCGTGTACGTGCGCATGGACACCGGCAAGACCCGCTACTGGACATATCAGTCGGCGCCGGGCGTGCAACCGGGTGACCGCGTGCGACTCGAGAACAACGGTCTCGTGCGCGCGGGTTAAGACATACGTTCGATCCGCACCGGGGCAATCGCTGCGATTCGCGTGCATCGATCGTCGCCCCACTTAAAACAAAAGCCGCTCTCTCCGGAGCGGCTTTTGTTTTTTCGGCGCCCGGAGGCGGTATTCAGGCGGGCCGGTCTCGCCGGTCGCCCGCCGGTGTTCAGTCGGCCTCTTCGATCCACGCCATCTGGATGGCCTCGAGGATCTTCTCGCCCGAGCGCTCCGGAGCATCGTCGAAGCCGTCGAGCGCCATCACCCATTCCCGCAGGTCGGTAAAGCGCACGTATTGCGGGTCGACGTCGGGATGCGCCTCGCTGAGCGCGATCGCGATATCCAGCGTATCAGTCCATTTCATGGGGCAGGCTCCTGTTTCTCTCGTGTCACCGCACAACGCCGCACAGCGTTGCTCAGTGATTTTCCTTGGCGTGGTTGATCGTGTACTTCGGAATCTCGACGACCAGATCCGAATCGGCGGGCATCAGCGTCTGGCACGACAGGCGCGACGTGGGCTCGAGCCCCCAAGCCTTGTCGAGCAGATCTTCCTCTTCGTCCGCGGCCGGTTCCAGCGCATCAAACCCCTCGCGCACGATGACGTGGCACGTGGTACAGGCGCACGACAGTTCGCAGGCGTGCTCGATTTCGATATGGTTATCCAGCAGCGCACGGCACACGGACGTGCCCGGCGCGACTTCCAGCACGGCGCCTTCCGGGCACAGCTCGACGTGAGGCAATACAACGATTTGAGGCATGGCTTTGGGTTTCCGTGGGTATCTTACAGTTTGTCGATGTCGGCCACGCGCCGGCCGGCAAGCGCCGCGCGGATGCTCTTGTCCATGCGGCGTGCGGCGAACGCATCGGTCGCATGCGAGAGCGTTTCGGTCGCTGCCTTGATGGCTGCCTGATCGTCGCCAGCCGCCTTCTGCCGCAGATCTGCCAGCAGCGTGTCGATGTGCGCGCGCTCGTCGGCATCGAGCAGCTCGGGATCGGCCTGCAAGGCGCTGTCGATCGCCACGAGCAGACGCTCGGCTTCGACCTGTTGCTCGCGCAGCGCACGGGCGCGCATGTCCTGCTCGGCCGAGCCGAAGCTGTCCTGCAGCATGCGCGAGATGTCCTCGTCGGCCAGACCGTACGACGGCTTGACCTCGATCGAGGCCGCCACGCCCGAATGCATTTCCTGCGCCGAGACCGACAGCAGCCCGTCGGCGTCGACCTGATACGTCACGCGAATGCGCGCCGCGCCGGCCGTCATCGGCGGAATGCCGCGCAGCTCGAAGCGCGCGAGCGAGCGGCAGTCGGAGGCCAGTTCGCGCTCGCCCTGGAGCACGTGAATCGCCATGGCCGTCTGGCCGTCCTTGAAGGTCGTGAATTCCTGTGCGCGGGCCACCGGAATGGTCGCGTTGCGCGGAATGATCTTCTCGACCAGCCCGCCCATCGTCTCCACGCCGAGCGAGAGGGGAATGACGTCGAGCAGCAGCCAGTCGTCGCCTTCGGCCTGATTGCCTGCCAGCAGGTTGGCCTGCACCGCGGCGCCGAGCGCCACCACCTGGTCCGGATCGAGATCGACCAGCGGCTCCCGGCCGAAGAACCCGGCCACCGCCTCGCGCACTTGCGGCATGCGCGTCGCGCCGCCGACGAGTACCACGCCCTTAACGTCTTCCGGGCCCATCCCGGCGTCGCGCAGCGCCTTGCGCATCGGACCGATCGTGCGCTGCACGAGCGATGCGCCGAGCGCGGTGAATTGTTCGCGCGCAAGCGAAAGTTCGACCTTGCGCCCCGCCGACAAGGTGAGCGAGATCGTCGCCGTGACGGCGTCCGTCAGCGCTTCCTTCGCGGTACGTGCATGATCGAGCAGACTGCGAACGTCCTGCGGGGTGAGCGATGCGACATCGAGCCCTGCCGCCTCTACCGCCCAACGATAGATCGCCTGATCGAAGTCGTCGCCGCCGAGTGCGGAATCGCCGCCCGCCGCAAGCACTTCGAAAACGCCCTTGGTCAACCGCAGGATCGAAATGTCGAAGGTGCCGCCACCGAGATCGTAGACCGCGTACAGGCCTTCCGCCGCGTTGTCCAGACCATACGCAATGGCCGCTGCCGTCGGTTCGTTGAGCAGGCGCAGCACATTCAGGCCCGCCAGCCGTGCGGCGTCCTTGGTCGCCTGGCGCTGGGCATCGTCGAAATAGGCGGGCACGGTGATGACGGCGCCAACGAGATCGTCGCCGAGCGTATCTTCGGCGCGCTGACGCAACGTCGCGAGGATTTCGGCCGAGACCTCCACCGGGCTCTTCACACCACCGGCCGTATGCATTTGCACCATGCCGGGTGCGTCGACGAAGTCGTACGGCGCGTTGTCGGCGTGCGCGACATCAGCCAGGCCCCGGCCCATGAACCGCTTGACGGAGACGATGGTGTTGCGCGGATCGGTGGCCGCCGCCGCCTTGGCGTCGTAACCGATCTGGGTACGCGGACCGCCGAGATAGCGCACGACGGACGGCAGCAGCACGCGGCCCTGTTCGTCGGGAAGGACTTCGGCCACACCGCTGCGCACGGCGGCCACGAGCGAATGCGTCGTGCCCAGGTCGATGCCCACGGCGAGTCGCCGCTGGTGCGGCGCGGGGGACATGCCGGGTTCGGAAATTTGCAGAAGGGCCATGACTTTGCAATACGGGCCACACGCTCGCGCGTGCGCCCTGTTCTCAAGCAGTTCTCAGTGACATGTGACGACGCCGCACCGGGCCGTCACGCGTTTTCCAGCATTTCGATGCGCTGCGCCACATCTTCCTCGGCGCGCGCAATGAACATCAGTTGCCGCACGGCTTCCGCCGCCGGCTGCCACGCCTCGCTCTCGATCCAGTCGCCCAGCTTCGCGAGTCGCAGACGACGGTCGTCGCGCAGCGACTTCGCCAGCGCATCGAGTGCACCGACGTTGCGGGCGGCGACGGCGTCGTCGATGGCTTCGCGCCATTCCATCTGCTGCATCAGGAAATCGGGGGCCATCGCGGTATTGTTCTCCGCGCCCACGTCGATGCCCTGCAACGACAGCAGATAAGTCGCGCGCTGTAGCGGGTCGCGCAACGTGCGATACGCCGCATTCGCCTGCGCCGCCCATTGCATCGCCACGCGGCGCTCCGCGTCGCTCGCGCTGGCGAAGCGATCCGGATGCACGCGCGACTGCACGGCGCGATACGCCGCGTCGAGAGCCTCGCTGTCGAGCGTGAAACGCTGCGGCAGCTCGAACAGCGTGAAATAGTTGTCAGTCAATGCACTCATCGCGCAATCGTAAAAAAAGCGGCTCGCGCCGCCTTGTTGCCTACGCTGCCACCCGTTCGTCCCGTTGGCGACGCGCTCGTCGATCGCGGCACGCGGTGTCGGATCGTGTCATGCATCGGGCGGCTCGCCGCGTTCGCACTTGCGACACGGCAATCGCCCGCCGAGCATCGCCTCGCGGCCTTCAGGGCTTTGCGTCCACGTGCGGATCTGCCAGGGCGGAAGATGCCGGACGTGTTGACCGTGCCCGCAGGCCAGTCGCGCGACCCATTGACCTTCGTCGTCCTGCCGAAAGCCAATGATCTCGCGCAACGGCGCAGCGTCAGACGCGGAAGGACTCGCCGCAGCCGCACTCATCCTTGACGTTCGGATTATTGAAGCGGAATCCTTCGTTCAGGCCTTCGCGGGCGAAGTCCAGCTCGGTGCCGTCGATGTACGGCAAGCTCTTCGGGTCGACGATCACCTTCACACCATGGCTTTCGAAGACCGTGTCCTCGCCCGCCACTTCGTCGGCATATTCCAGCTTGTAGGCCAGGCCCGAGCAGCCGGTCGTCTTCACGCCCAGCCGCAGACCCACGCCCTTGCCGCGCCGCGTGAGGTAACGCGAAACGTGCTGCGCGGCCTTCTCGGTCAGTGTAATGGCCATGTTTGCCTGCTTCCTTTTGCGTTCCGCACTCAGGCGGCGTCAGCCGTCTGACCGTGCTTCTGCTTGTAGTCGGCGACCGCCGCCTTGATGGCGTCTTCCGCCAGAATCGAGCAGTGGATCTTCACCGGCGGCAGTGCCAGTTCCTGCGCGATCTCGGTGTTCTTGATGGCGAGCGCCTGATCCAGCGTCTTGCCCTTGACCCACTCGGTCACCAGCGACGACGAAGCGATCGCCGAGCCGCAACCGTAGGTCTTGAACTTGGCATCTTCGATCACGCCCGCGTCGTTCACGCGGATCTGCAGCTTCATCACGTCGCCGCAGGCCGGTGCGCCGACCATGCCCGTGCCGACGGCGTCATCGCCCTTTTCGAACGAACCGACGTTGCGCGGGTTTTCGTAGTGATCCAGAACTTCCTTGCTGTACGACATGGCTAACTCCTTGAATGCTCAGTGTGCGGCCCACTGGATCGAATTCAGATCGACCCCGTCCTTGTACATTTCCCACAGCGGCGACAGATCGCGCAGCTTGCCGATCTTGCTCTTGAGCAGCTCGACCACGTAGTCGACTTCCTGCTCCGTCGTGAAACGGCCCACCGTGAAGCGAATCGAGCTGTGCGCCAGTTCGTCGTTGCGACCCAGGGCACGCAATACATAAGAAGGCTCCAGCGACGCCGAGGTGCAGGCCGAGCCCGACGACACGGCCACGTCCTTGATCGCCATGATCAGCGACTCGCCTTCCACGAAGTTGAAGCTGATGTTCAGGTTGTGCGGGACACGCTTTTCCATGTCGCCGTTCACATACACCTCTTCCATTTCCGTCAGCCCCTTGAGCAAGCGGTCACGCAGCATGCGCACACGCTCGTTCTCGGCGGCCATTTCCTCGCGTGCCAGGCGGAACGCCTCACCCATGCCCACGATCTGGTGCGTGGCGAGCGTGCCCGAGCGCATACCGCGCTCATGACCGCCGCCGTGAATCTGCGCCTCGATGCGAACGCGCGGCTTGCGGCGCACGTACAGCGCGCCGATCCCCTTCGGGCCGTAGGTCTTGTGCGCCGAGAACGACATCAGGTCGACCTTCAGCTTGGTCAGGTCGATCGGCATCTTGCCGGTGGCCTGAGCGGCGTCGACGTGGAAGATGATGCCCTTCTCGCGGCAGATCTCGCCGATCGCCTCGATGTCCTGAATCACGCCGATTTCGTTGTTCACGGCCATGACCGACACGAGAATCGTGTCCGGACGCAGTGCCGCCTTGAACACGTCGAGGTCGAGCAGACCGTCGTCCTTCACATCCAGGTAGGTGACTTCGAAACCCTCGCGCTCGAGCTCGCGCATGGTATCGAGCACCGCCTTGTGCTCGGTCTTCACCGTGATGAGGTGCTTGCCCTTGCCCTGATAAAAGTGCGCCGCGCCCTTGAGGGCGAGGTTGTTCGACTCGGTGGCGCCCGATGTCCACACGATCTCGCGCGGATCGGCATTCACCAGCTTGGCCACTTCCTCGCGCGCCTCTTCCACCGCCTGCTCGGCAGCCCAGCCGAACGAGTGGCTGCGCGACGCCGGGTTACCGAACTGCTCGCGCAGGTAAGGCAACATCTTGTCCACGACGCGCGGGTCAATCGGCGTCGTGGCGCTGTAATCCATGTAGATGGGGAGGTTGAGGGTGTCGTTTTTCATGGGGTGCTCCAGGATCGTGCCGTGGCGCCTGTTATGAACGGGCCATATCGAAGACCGAATTGGGAATACGCGCAGCAATGGTCTGGTTGTTGGTGCCGGACTCGCGCGTGTCGCGCAGAACGGCCTGCTGGGCCTGCTTGCTGCGCTGCTGCTCGACGAGATCGCGCAGCGAAACGGAATCGAGATACTCGACCATCTTCTGGTTGAGCGTCGCCCACAGCTCGTGCGTCATGCAATGACCGCGATGGCCGTCCTGGCCTTTCTCGCAATTGCCCTTGCTGCCGCACTGCGTGGCGTCGAGCGGTTCGTCGACCGCAATGATGATGTCCGCAACCGTCACCTCTTCCGCGCGACGTGCCAGACTGTAGCCGCCGCCCGGCCCGCGCACGCTCTCCACGATTTCGTGGCGGCGCAGCTTGCCGAACAACTGTTCCAGATAAGAGAGGGAGATTCGCTGACGCTGACTAATGCCCGCAAGCGTCACGGGACCCGCGTCCTGGCGCATGGCCAGGTCGATCATCGCCGTGACGGCGAAACGGCCTTTCGTGGTAAGTCTCATGATGATGCAGGGGATTAATCTCGACTATTTTCGTCAAGTATAAATTCCCTACGAATTTAGTCAAGTACTTCTGGCCCACTTTTTGCGAAAGTTCCATCGTCCACTTGTGAAAATTCTCATTTTTCGGGACGAATGTCTGCCTGCGGGGAGCGCAGCGGGAACAGCAGCACCAAGGGATTGCGCAGCACGGCGCGCCAGATGGCGCGATGGAGTTGCCGGCGGTCGCCCAGTCGCAGTGCACGCGATCGGAGCGCCATGTGGAATGCTAACGCAAAACTGACGCCGACGTTGAGCAGCGCCATCGACCCGACGCCGGCCACCGCCAGCCAAAGGGCCGGGTCGTGCAGCACCGGCAGCCCCAGCACCCCGATGGACGTGGCGATCGCCCCGGTCGACAGTGTGACGTGACGGACTTCGAAGGGCAGCGCAAAAGCCGTCAGCACCGCCGGCACGAGACCGAGCATGAAGCCGAGCGTCAGGTTCCCCAGCACCGGTGCGATGTGCCGACGGCACCCGTCGGCGATGCGCGCCGCGCCGTTACGCCCGAAGACGAAGCGCAGCCGACGATTGTAGGCCAGCACGTCGCCGATGCCGTGCAGCGCGAACCAGTTGTCGGCCCAGCCGGAGATCAGGCTCGAGCACCAGAGCAGCACGCCGGTGAGTGCAGCAAAAAAAGGGGTCACGCCGAGAATCGAAAACGACGCCAGCGTGGCATGCGCCTTCTCCGGGGGGATCGTGTTCATGCCGAGCGCCGCAGACACGGCCCATTGCACCAGCAGACAGAACGGGAACACCATGGCCAGATTTCCGAAGATGGCGGCCGCCTGCGTTCGCACGAGGGCGAGTACCTCCCCGACGAAGGCGTCCATCCCGGCGGGGGTATCCACGTCATCGAGCTTGCTCGCGATGGCCGGCGCGGTCATGGCGGGCTGCTTGGTTGCCAGGGTGAAGTGACAGAAGTGCATGAAAAGAAAGCACAGCGCATAGTTCGCCCCGGCCAGGAAGCCCTCCACGATGGTGGGCAGGTGCGCACTCGTGATCATGAACTTCACATACACGGTGACCACCGTCACGAGCCCGCCGCCACAGGCCATCTTCAGCATGGTGAAATATTCGGTGCGATTGCGGGCGATGTAATGCTCTCCGGTTTCCGCACTGCGCTCTACGACCTTGCGCGCGAGCAGGCCGAACGAGGTGCGCGCAAGCTCGCCCACGCTCTGGCTGGCCTTGTTCGCGCGCACCAGATCGGCGAGCAGCTTCACCCGCGCGACGGCCCGGTCGCCACGCTCGCCCTGCGTGAGCCACGCGTCGAGCAGGCGCTCCAGGCGTCGGATTCTCGCCTTCGCTCGCTCGACCTGAAAGACGATATCCACGCTCACGCCGTTTTCGTCGAGATGCGCATAGACCTGGCGCACGGCGCGGCCACAGTCATCGAGCAGGGCACGAAACACGTTGATCTGCTGCACGAAACGCTGCGACGGCGGCGCGCCGTGGGCGAATGCCTGCCCGGCGTCCTCCAGCTCCTGCATGGCCCGCCCCAGCCGGTAGAACGGCGATTCGGTCACGCGCGGATACGGCAGGCGCGATCGAACCGCCTGTGACAGGCCGGTCGACGCAATCTGGTCGACGAGGTGATGCATCGCCGCGAGCAAATCCTGCGCGAAGGGATTCCAGTCAGTGTTCTCGTCCTCGGCCTCGCCGAAATGCAGCAGCGCGATGAGGTCGGCCAGCAATTCGGGCGGCATGGCCGCGATCCAGTCGGCGGCGCGTCCGTCGGGGAACATCAGCGAGCACAGTGCCGAGAGATCTCGGCGCGTGGGCGGCGGCGGAATCAGCGCCTTCTCGATACGCTCGACCAGGGCGCCCCAGAACCCGGGACGCACCGGCATGCCGGTGTCGCTGAGCAGCGAGATGGCGTCGCTTTCGTGGATCACGCTGCGCAGCGTGCGCGCCACCGGCAACCGCCACGCCGGATTGCGCTCGAGCATTTGCAACAGATAGCGCAAACGCGTGTGCGGGCGATACCTCACCGCCTCGCCCTCCTCCCGATCTTCGTTGACGAGCGCACCCCGCTTCTGCACCCAGTGCGCCAGTTCGATCAGCCACTGATTGCGAACGGCAAGCGGCGCGCCGGGGTCGGCGTGTGCAAGCAGTTCGTCGAGCTGATGGCCTGCGTGACGGGAGGCACGCCACTTGCGCCAGTACGAGGTAAGCGAATTGAACATCGATGGGAGAGGCGAGAAAACGGATGAAAGGAGTCGCGAAAACGCCGTTGAAACCGCGCAGGTGTCGCGAAAGCGGCAGTGACGACTGCCGCAAGGACGGTCACACGCCGGCGATGGGGCGAATGATAGCGCCATCGGCACCGCTGGCGAAATCGTCGGGAGCGACGCACACGCGCGCGAACGAGGATTCGCCCGGTGTGCGGCGGGAACGCGGCAGAGCGCGGCGCGAGAGCGGCCGATGATCCCGGCAAGCCGCTCGCGCCCGCCTCGAGCCGATCAGGCGCCCTGCCGAAGCCGTCCGAGCAGGCCGTCGATGCCGTCTTCGATGTAGTCGAGCACCGTCTCGAAGCCCTGCGCGCCGCCGTAATACGGATCGGGCACCTCCTCGGCGTCGTGCCGCGTGGCGAAGTCCATCAATCGCACAATCTTGTGACGATGCTCGGCCGGACAATCGGCCATCAGCTCAGCCACGTTGGCGTTGTCCATGGCCACGATCCACTCGAAGCGTGCGAAATCGCTTCGCTCGACGCGTCGCGCGCGCAGGGCGCTCAGGTCGTAACCGCGACGCTCGGCCGCCGCCTGCGTGCGAGCGTCGGGCGCATGACCGATGTGATAGCCGTGCGTGCCCGCAGAATCGACCTCGATCAGATCGCTCAGCCCGGCTTCGGCCAGACGGTGACGAAAGATGCCATCGGCACTGGGCGAGCGGCAGATGTTGCCCATGCAGACAAAGAGAACCGAGGTTTTTTTCATTGGAGTCAGTGAGTTGGGGGAAGCATCGAGCCAAACATGGCAGGTGCCGGAACGTCCTGTCGTCAGCCTGTCGGACTCATGACTTGCGAACCGGTTCTGAACGCCGGCTCGCCCTGCTCCCCGATCCGGCGATCGGAAGTCGCGTCGCCGCGGGGGTTCCCGAGTTTGCCCGGAAAGATCGAAAATACTTCCTTCCGAGCGCCCTGCCATTTCGTGACCTGCGCGGCAAATGCGTCGCCGACGCCCCACGCGACACGTCGGACGCGGTACGACGCGAATCATCGAAGCATCTGCGGTGGCTCGGGAGCGGGGAACGTCGATTCTGCTCGACATTGAGGCGTTCGTCGATGATTTCCCGTGCGGGCGTGACGCTCCAGCCACTGTTCAGTTCACTCCACCCGGATTGGCGATCCGCAACCTCCAGCCCCCATCGCGGCCCTTTTCCATCACGTGCGTCGCCGTGCCGCGCGTTTCGTGATCACGCCCGTCCGGCAGCGTGACGCTCAGGGTCCAGTCGAGCAGGACGAGGGCAATGTCGCCGCTCGTCACCACTCGGCGCACTTCGCTACGGATACGGGGGCGCAATGACAGCAACCGAGCCAGGCCGCCACGCAAACCGGCCGGACTTTCCCGCACCTCGAGACCCTCCGGCATCCGCATGGTGGCCATGTTGCTGAACACACCGAGCACGGCATCGAGATCGCCGGAATTCAACGCGGCATCGAAGGCGGCCGGGACCTGATCCGGCGAGCGGCAGATGACCGAGTCGCTTTCGATCGCCGCGACGAATCGCGCGATGCATCCCGCCACTTCGCCCGGCGCCTCCAGAGGTGACAAGTGCCCCGTCTCGGGAAGGACGTGCAGCGCCGCATGCGGGATGCGCGGAAGCAGTTCCGCCTCAAGCGTTTCAATGCTGTCGACCTTGTCGAGTTCACCGGAGATCACGATGGTGGGCACGTCAATCGACGCCGTCGCCGCAGTGATATCTTCGCGCATGGCAATGTCGGGCCAGGCGGCCTTGGCCTGCGGCGCCCCCCTCAGACTATCCTCGATGACTTGCTCGCGCTGAACGGCGCTCAGCGGTCTTGCGGTCAACACGTGATCGATGACGAACGACACGGATTCACGCGTTTGGTAGGCGCCCGTCAACGTCGCGCGCTGAGCGTCGGAGAGGCACGTGGGCGATGGCGGCGACGGTGCGACGAGGACAAGCCCCTGCAGGCCGTCCGGTCGGCGCGAAGCGATCAGTTGGGCGACCTTCCCACCCATCGAATGACCGATCAGAACGTAGCGCCGGAGTCCCAGGGCGTCGATGACACCTTGCGCGTCAGCGGCGAGGTCGGCAATGCGGTAGCCATCGGCGGGTGCCTCGGAATCGCCCCAACCGCGGTGATCGGTGGCAACGATTCGGTACTTGTCCGCGAGCTCGTCCGCCACCGCATCCCATGTGCGTGCAGAGCCGCCGTAGTAGTGAAGGAACACCAGCGCCAGCTCGCCGCTGCCCCGCTGGTTGACGTGAATCCGCGTACCGTTCGACTCGATAACCATGATGGTGCCCTCGGCTGTTAGTTGAGGCTCACATCGTAGATACGATTCCGTGGATTGATAATTGCCCGATTGATTTGCTCAGTCGATAATTGGGTTATCGAATTGGAGGGCAACATGGACCGACTGACGAGCCTCGCCATCTTCGTCGCCGCCGTCGAGGAGGGCAGCCTCGCCGCCGCCGCGCGCCGCTTCGGACTGTCCGCCGCGATGGCCGGCAAACACGTCAGCGCCATCGAGGCCGAGTTGAGTGCGCGGCTGCTCCATCGCACCACACGGCGCTTGAGCCTGACGGAGACCGGCCAGACATTCTACGAACGGTGCAAGCGGATTCTCGAGGCGTTCGACGAAGCGAAGCGGGAGGCGAGCGATACGCAAGCCACGGCGCGCGGTGTGTTACGCATCGCGGCGCCCGTCACGTTCGGTGTGATGCATCTGGGCGAAGTCGTGGCACGCTACCTGGCGGATCATCCGAACGTGAATGTGGAGGTGCAGCTTGGAGATCGCTATGTCGACCTCATCGAGGCAGGCGTCGACGTCGCGATCCGAATCGGCCGCCTGGAGGACCCTGGACTGGTGACGCGCAGACTCGCGCCGTGTCGAATGGCTTTGTGCGCGTCTCCCGCGTACCTGGAGCGCCACGGAACACCACGCACTCCGGAGGCATTGATGCAGGCGCAACGTTTGGCGTTCAGCGAGGCCGTGTCGGCGGGTGACTGGACATTGCACGACCGCGAGAACCGCGCGCACGTCATCGACGGACCGTGCCGGATGACCGCCAACAACGCGCAGATGCTGCTCGCCGCCGCCGTCGGCGGCGCGGGCATCGTGTACGGCCCCACCTTCATGCTCGGCGAGCCCATCCGGCGCGGCGAACTCGTGGAGTTGCTGCCGGCCTACCGCGCCGCCGAACTGACGATTCAGGCGGTTTATCCGAGCACGCGGCGCATACCGTTCAAGGTGCGACGGTTCATCGACTACCTCGCAGAGGCGTTCGGCGATGAACCGCCCTGGGATCGGAAGGCGACGCCTTAAGCCGGGCTCATCAGCTGTCAGCGCCAATCCCGGTGCCATCCGTAGCGCGGATGCCACCATCCCCAACCATAGTGCGGGTGATAGCGCCACGCATAACCCGGGCCCGGCGCAACGCCAACCGGTGCCACATAGACGACGCCGGCCGGGGCGACCGCGGCAGGCTCGACCGGTGCAACCACGCAGCCGGACAGCGACGCCCCCAGCAGCAGCAACGCGACAATCCCGAAACAAGCTTGGGCTTTCATCATGGATCCCCCGATACGCTTAGCGTGAGGTTAAGGAAACGGGGGACTTACTGCCAGCCGGGATGGCGCGCCCGATAGTATTCGACGGCGGCGACACGTTCCCTTTCTGCTTGCCGTGCCAACTGCTCGGCGCGCGCCATATGGCCGCCGAACTCGCCGCCGTGCTCCATCTGAATGACGTGCATTTCCTCGATCGACTGCTGAAGATGGTGCGTTGCAGCCATCGCCTTGTTGTGCAGCTCGTCGGCGAGCGCCGCGGTCGTGATCAGGGCCGCACACAGAATCATGGGGATGGTCTTGAGTTTCATGATGGCAGTTCTCCCGGGTTCGGTTGAAATGAGGGTGACCTGCCAAGGTAAACGCAAGCGTTCGAAGGCATGTTGACGCGCGACGGTCGTGAATTTGTAAGCCGGTATTACGCGGTATTACCCCTGCTCCGCCGCAAAGCAACCGCGAAGCCTAAACAGCCGAGCGCTGTCTTGGGTGCCCGCCACCGCGCGATTCCGATCAGGCGAGCCGCATCTCGACGTAAGGGTCATCGGCTGGCTGCCGGTCAGGAAACGCCTCCGCCCGGGGTAGGCGCCCGCGGCGGAGGCTGAACGAGTTGCGAGTCAGTGAAGCGGCGCGACGACCACCGCGCTTCGGCGCGCTTCCGCACCGGCCTTGGCGGAACATGGGGGCAGCGCCGACAGTGGGTCGCCCGAGCCGATGGACGTCTTGCCGTCGATCACCCATCTTGCCAATTGACGGCACGCCCGGGCGGCGTCGGCGCGCGCATCGAACGCGACGCCGGCATCGGGTTTGAGAGGAATGAAATTGTCGAAAGGCGCGCTGCGATGCCGGCAGAGCCCAATGAACGAGTACAGTTCCACATCGTCATTGGTTTGAATGCACTGAAGATACATCCAGACTTCAAAGCCATCCATATCACCATCGAGCATTTCCCACATCGAAGCCCCCACGGTGTTCGCACGACCTTGATTTCGGTGACCCGAGACCACCGTTCATTCATTATTTGCCGTGCAATTGACTCCCTCTCGTCTCCCATTGGAACGCAGAATCGTGACGCGGAGAAGTCGAGTATTTGCCCCTAATACGTCCGGCCTAGTTCAACCCCGGACACCCTTTCCAAACATGAGGCCGCGCTTGATTGGCAGACCTGACCAGAACCCGACGCGATGCCGCCAAGTACCCTGGATTGACCTATCTCAATCCAATGCGAAAGGGATTTCCTAACATGAATGCCGTGAAGTCGCGCGCGCAACCGCGATTTCGCCTCGGGCATTTCGCCCGTGCGTGTCGAACAACGTCAGGAGATTCGTCATGTACAGATTCATTCGCACGGCAACGGTCAAGAATGCGGCGCTGCTGCCCGCCGCACTGACATTCGCGTCGGAAGTCACGGCCCACATCAACAAGCGATATTCGTTGAACATGGCCTTCGGAACCGAACAATTCGGTTGCGCCAACATTCATTGGCACTTCGATGCCGAAAGCCTCGACAAAATGCAGCAGGTCAACGAAAAACTGATGGGCGATCGCGAATACATCGCGTTACTGGAACAGTCGCAGGGCATCTGGGCCGAAGGGACCATGCACGACGCCGTCGTGCGCCTGGCATGAAGACGCTGACGCCATGCGCCACGCCGGACCGGTGAAGCAACGACGGACCCGCGCAAACATGACTGGGCCGATGGCATGGCGGCGGCGTTTCCCCACGGGAGCGCTTCCCCGCCAATCGAACGCCAATCACCGAATTCCCGCCAACGACAACGGCGGGCGCGCGCGTCAGGCCTTCGGCCCCAATTCAGTCTCGCTGGCCCCGTCGGTGCCGAACACCAGCGCCTTCACATGCAGCAACTGGTCGCGCACCTTGGCGGCCTTCTCGAACTCGAGATTGCGTGCATGCTCCTGCATTTGCTTCTCGAGCTTCTTGATCTCGCGGGCCAACTGCTTTTCCGACATGTCCTGATAATGGGCCTGCTCTTTCGCCTCCGCCATTTCGGCCTTGGCATCCTGCGGATCGTAGACACCGTCGATGATGTCCTTTATACGCTTCTTCACGCCCTGCGGCACGATGCCGTGCGCCTCGTTGTGCGCCATCTGCTTCGCGCGCCGGCGTTCGGTCTCGTCGATGGCCCGCTTCATCGAATCGGTCATCTTGTCCGCGTACAGAATAGCCGTCCCGTTGACGTTGCGCGCCGCCCGCCCGATCGTCTGGATCAGCGAACGCTCGGCGCGCAGAAAGCCCTCCTTGTCGGCATCGAGAATCGCCACGAGCGACACTTCCGGAATGTCCAGGCCCTCGCGCAACAGGTTGATCCCGACGAGTACGTCGAAAGCGCCCAAGCGCAAATCGCGAATGATCTCCACGCGCTCGACGGTGTCGATGTCGCTGTGCAGGTAACGGACCTTCACGCCGTTGTCGGACAGGTACTCAGTCAGTTGCTCGGCCATGCGCTTCGTGAGCGTGGTCACGAGCACGCGCTCCTCCACGGCCACACGCTTGTTGATCTCCGAGAGCACGTCGTCGACCTGCGTGCGAGCAGGACGCACCTCGATGACCGGATCGATCAGACCGGTCGGCCGCACCACCTGCTCCACGACTTGTCCGGTTCGCTTGTTCTCGTAATCGGCCGGCGTGGCCGACACGAAGATGGCCTGGCGCATCTTGCGCTCGTACTCGGCGAACTTCAGCGGACGGTTATCGAGCGCCGACGGCAGGCGGAACCCGTAGTTCACGAGATTCTCCTTGCGCGCCCGGTCGCCGTTGTACATGCCATTGAACTGCCCGATCAGCACGTGCGATTCGTCGAGGAACATCAGCGCGTCGGGCGGGAGGTAGTCGACGAGCGTCGGGGGCGGCTCGCCCGGCGCCGCACCGGACAAGTGCCGCGAGTAGTTCTCAATGCCCTTGCAGAATCCCAGTTCCTGCAACATCTCCAGATCGAACCGCGTGCGCTGCTCGAGGCGCTGCGCCTCGACCAGCTTGCCCTCCTTGTAGAAGAAGTCCAGTCGCTCGCGAAGCTCGTCCTTGATCGTTTCGATCGCACGCAACACCGTTTCACGCGGCGTTACGTAATGCGACGACGGATACACCGTGAATCGCGGCACCTTCTGCCGTACCCGGCCCGTGAGCGGATCGAACAGTTGCAGTGTGTCGACTTCGTCGTCGAACAGCTCGATACGCAGCGCCAGTTCAGCGTGTTCGGCCGGAAAAACGTCAATGGTGTCGCCACGCACCCGGAACGTGCCACGCCCGAAATCCGTTTCGTTGCGCGTGTATTGCATGGCAATCAACCGCGCAATGATCTCGCGCTGCCCGAGCTTGTCGCCCTGGCGCACCGTCAGAATCATCTGGTGGTATTCGCTCGGGTTACCGATGCCGTAAATCGCGGAGACCGTCGCCACGATCACCACGTCGCGCCGCTCCAGCAGGCTCTTGGTCGCCGACAGACGCATCTGCTCGATGTGCTCGTTGACCGACGAGTCCTTCTCGATGAAGAGATCGCGCTGCGGCACGTAGGCTTCCGGCTGGTAATAGTCGTAGTAGGAGACGAAGTACTCGACCGCATTTCGCGGGAAGAATTCGCGAAACTCCGAGTACAGCTGCGCGGCCAGTGTCTTGTTCGGCGCGAACACGATCGCCGGGCGCCCGAGGCGAGCGATGACGTTGGCCATCGTGAATGTCTTGCCCGAACCCGTCACGCCGAGCAACGTCTGAAACGCCAGCCCATCTTCCACGCCTTCGCTCAACTGGGCGATGGCCGTGGGCTGGTCGCCCGCGGGGGGAAACGGGCAATAGAGCTGATAGGGAGAATCGGGAAACGTCTGGAACTTGCTTTCGTCGAGATCGTGGTCAGCCGCAGGAGTCATGGCGAGGCGCAAGCATGAAGGACGGAATCTGGCATTTTAGCGCGTCGGACGATTCCCTGACGCCGATGGGTGACAAGCCGGACGCCGCACATCATCGAATGTCACGACCGGTGGGCCGCCTTGCCGTCGCTCACGGCGGCGACAGCCGATTTCGCCGGCTTCTGGCCAATTTCTGGCGTTTCGTGGCAGTTTTCGTGCCGAAATACCGCCAATTCGCACGACGGGTCCGGGTGTTTACCACAAGCGCGGGCAATCTTCGCTAAAATACCGCGTTGGGCCGATCCCGCGTCCGTTGGCGCCGACCCGCCGCATTTTCCTTACTACCTGCCTCGAGCCGTCGAAATGACCCTCTTCTCCGCTGTCGAACTCGCCCCGCGCGACCCCATTCTTGGCCTGAACGAAGCCTACAACGCCGATCACCGTCCGAACAAGGTGAACCTGGGCGTCGGCGTGTATTTCAATGCGGAAGGCAAACTGCCGCTGCTCAAGGCCGTGAAGGCAGCGGAAGAACAACGTGTGGCCGCCGGTCTGCCGCGCGGCTATCTGCCGATGGAAGGCATTGCCGCCTACGACAAGGCCGTGCAGGAAATGCTGTTCGGCAAGGAATCGCCCGTGCTGGCCGAAGGCCGCGTGGTCACGGCGCAAGCCCTCGGCGGCACCGGTGCACTGAAGATCGGCGCCGACTTCCTCAAGCAGTTGTCCCCGAACGCCACCGTCGCCATCAGCGACCCGAGCTGGGAAAACCACCGCGCGCTGTTCACCACGGCAGGTTTCAACGTCGTGTCGTATCCGTACTACGATGCCGAGTCGCACGGCGTGAACCTGCCGGGCATGCTCGAGATGCTGGGCAAGGAACCCGAAGGCACGATCGTCGTGCTGCACGCGTGCTGTCACAACCCGACCGGCGTCGACCTGACGATGGATCAGTGGGCGCAAGTCGTGGAAGTCGTGAAGGCCCGCAAGCTCGTGCCGTTCCTCGATATCGCCTATCAGGGCTTCGGCGACGGCATCGACGCCGATGCCGCCGTGGTACGCCTGTTCGCCGCTTCCGGCCTGAACTTCTTCGTGTCGAGCTCGTTCTCCAAGTCGTTCTCGCTGTATGGCGAACGCGTGGGCGCGCTGTCGATCGTCACGAGCAGCAAGGACGAAACGACCCGCGTGCTCTCGCAGCTCAAGCGCGTGATTCGCACCAACTACTCGAACCCGCCGACGCACGGCGGATCGGTCGTTGCCGCCGTGCTGGGCAGCGCCGAGCTGCGTGCGCTGTGGGAAGAAGAGCTGGCCGAGATGCGTGAGCGCATCCGCGCGATGCGCCTGGCGCTCGTCGAAAAGCTCCGCGCCCACGGTGTGGATCGCGACTTCTCGTTCGTGATCAAGCAACGCGGCATGTTCTCGTACTCGGGCCTGACTGCTGACCAGGTCGAGCGCCTGCGCGAAGAGTTCGGCATCTATGCCGTGAGCACGGGTCGCATCTGCGTGGCCGCGCTCAATGACAAGAACATCGATCACGTCGCGTCGGCCATCGCCCAGGTGCTGCGTTAATCGCTCGCTCGGCCTCGTCACACGGATCGCGCTCATCACGCCAACTCGCCCCAGAACCGGCGCGAGTTGACGCCGATCGGAAAGCCCGCCCTCAGGCGGGCTTTTTCATGCCCGGAGCCTGCTGCGGCGCAACATCGATAGCTACCACCAATGACGGCCATTGATCAAAACTATCGACCTGATGCGTAAATGCCATATATCAGGGTTATGCTGCGTTGCACACTCGCGATAAACGGTTGCATAATTCCTCCATCATCCGCCCCAGGGCACACAACATGCTGTATCAGATTCATGAGTACAATCGTGCGTGGCTGAATCCCCTCACCACGTGGGCCAAGGCGGCGGCGACGACTTTCGTCAACCCGGGCAGCCTCCTTGCCATGATGCCGGGCGCCCCGCGCATCGCCGCCGGATACGAATTGCTGTACCGGCTCGGCAAAGACTACGAAAAACCCGAATTCAACATCAAGGCGGTCGAAGTCGACGGTCACAACATTCCGGTCGTGGAAATGACCGCGATGGAAAAGCCGTTCTGCCGCCTGCTGCGCTTCAAGCGCTACGCCGACGACGCGAGCGCCGTGGGCCAGCTCAAGGACGATCCGGTCGTGCTGGTCGTGGCACCGCTCTCGGGCCACCACGCCACCTTGCTTCGCGATACCGTCACCACGCTGCTCAAGGATCATAAGGTCTACATCACCGACTGGGTCGATGCCCGCATGGTTCCGCTCGAAGCCGGGGCGTTCCATCTGGACGACTACGTGGCGTACATCCAGGAGTTCATTCGCCATATCGGCGCCGAGAACCTGCATGTGATCTCCGTTTGCCAGCCGACCGTGCCGGTGCTAGGCGCGATCTCGCTCATGGCGTCGAATGGCGAGAAGACACCGAAGACCATGACAATGATGGGCGGGCCGATCGACGCGCGAAAGAGCCCCACCTCGGTCAATTCGCTGGCGACCAACAAGTCGTACGAGTGGTTCGAGAATCACGTGATCCACCCGGTGCCGGCGAACTACCCCGGCTCGGGACGTCTTGTGTATCCGGGATTCCTGCAGCACGCCGGCTTCGTGGCCATGAATCCGGATCGTCACCTGAAGTCGCACTGGGACTTCTATCTGGACCTCATGCGCGGCGACAACGACGACGCCGACTCGCATCGTCGCTTCTACGACGAGTACAACGCCGTGCTCGACATGGCGGCCGAGTATTACCTCGACACGATCAAGACGGTGTTCCAGGACTTCAGCCTCGCGCGCGGCACGTGGGACGTGGCCGGTCAGCGAGTGCGTCCGCAGGACATCAAGACCACCGCCCTGTTCACGATCGAAGGCGAACTGGACGACATCTCGGGTAGCGGCCAGACGCAGGCGGCACATGAGCTGTGCACCGGCATTCCCGCCAAGCGGCGGTCCCATTTCACGGCGCCTTCGTGTGGTCACTACGGCATCTTCTCGGGTAGCCGCTGGCGTAACGTGATCTATCCGCAGATCCGCGACTTCATTGCCAGGCACGCCTGATCGCACGCCGTCGATCGTCGGATAAAAACAAACCGCCGCGCGGGCCGAAGCCCCCGCGGCGGTTTGTTTTTTTCCTGCATGTCGCGACGCGAACGATCGCGGCTGCACGGCATCAGCGCGTACGCAGCGTATCGAGCAGCATCCGTGTGTTGAACGCGGAATACGACTTGCGCGACTCCCCGACCATCACGTCGCGCCCCATGACGATCGAAAGCGTGTGGCGATTCGACATCACGTAGTAACCCATGGCGGAAATCGTCACGTAGAGATCGACCGGATCGATGCCCTCGCGAATCTCCCCGCTCGCCTCGCCCCGCTTGAGCGTCTGAGCGAGCAGCTCCACGATGGGCGAGATCTGCTGACGAATTTCGGTCGACAGTCGCATCGACCTGGCTTCGTGCAGATTTTCGTTATTGATCAGTTGAATCAGCTCGGGATGCTCGGCGTAGTAATCCCACACGAAGTGGGCCAGCTCGGCCACCGCGTCGAGCGGCGCGAGCACGTCGAGTCTGAGCGCGTGTTCCGCGCGGTTGAATTCGCCATAGACCTCTTCGAGCACGGCCAGATAAAGCTGGTCCTTGTTGCCGAAGTAGTAATACAGCATGCGTTCATTGATGTCGGCCCGGCGGGCGATGCTGTCCACGCGGGCACCGCTGGAACCCCGCTCCGCAAACTCCTCGATCGCCGCGGCAAGAATGCGCTGGCGGGTACGTTCGGGGTCCCGTTTGATCTTGGTTTGGGATGTGGTCATGATCGGCCGGTCGTTCTCAACGGGCGGAATTATGGCACATCGGTTCAGTGTTTCCGCAAAATGCAGGATAATTTGACTTTCCGCAGAATCCCCCGCAAACGACGTGTCCGAAGTCACCGCGCTCGCGCAGCGCATCGATGCCCTATTGCCCCAAACGCAGTGCACCAAGTGCGGTTACGATGGCTGCCGCCCTTATGCCGACGCGATTGCCAGCGGCGAGGCCAGTTACAACCAATGCCCGCCCGGCGGCGCGCAGGGCGTGGCACGCCTGGCGCAACTGCTCGGGCGCCCCGTCATTCCGCTCAATCCGCAGAACGGCATCGAGCGCCCGCGTCCTCGCGCCGTCATCGACGAATCGCTATGCATCGGCTGCACGCTTTGCCTGCAGGCCTGCCCGGTCGACGCCATCGTCGGCGCCGCCAAGCTCATGCACACCGTCATCGAAGCGCGCTGCACCGGCTGCGATCTGTGCGTCCCGCCCTGTCCGGTCGACTGCATCGCCATGGTGCCGGTGACGGGCGAGCGAACCGGCTGGGACGCCTGGTCGCCCTCGCAAGCCGACGCCGCCCGCGGGCATTTCGAAGCCCATCAGGCACGCCTGGCGAAGGAAAAGGCCGAGCGCGAAGCTCGTCTGGCCGCCCGTGCGGCGCGTGTCGCGCAAGCCGCCGGATCGCAAGGACCGGACGCCGGCCGCGCAGCGCCTGTCGTCTCGCAGGGTGACGCGAATGTGCCGCCCCGGTCGTCCCAGGATACCGATGCCGCAGCGGCAGCCGCCCGCAAGCAGGCCATCATCCAGGCGGCTCTGGAGCGCGCCCGGCAAAAGAAGGCTGCGCTGGCGGCCGAGGGACTGGGTCCGAAGAACACCGAGAATGTCTCCGCCGCCGTGCAAGCCCAGATCGACGAAGCCGAAGCACGGCGCAAGCGTCTGGGGCTTTCCCCCGCGTCGCCCAACGGCGGCGGCGACGAACCCAAGACGGTCTGAGATGCCACACGCCACCCCGACAAAGCCACATCCGACCGACGCGCCAACGCCATGAACGACGCCAAACGCCGTGCCCTGTTCGAGACCCTGCAACGACTCAATCCGAACCCGACGACGGAGCTCGAGTACACGTCGCCGTTCGAATTGCTGATCGCCGTGTTGCTCTCGGCCCAGGCGACCGACGTGTCCGTGAACAAAGCCACACGCAAGCTCTACGCCGTGGCCAACACGCCGGCGAAGATGCTCGCACTCGGGGAAGCGGGTGTATCGGAGTACATCAAGACGATCGGCCTGTATCGCACCAAGGCGAAGAATGTCATTGCCACCTGTCGGTTGTTGCTCGACGCGCATGGCGGAGAAGTGCCGCGCTCGCGCGAGGCGCTGGAGGCGTTGCCGGGCGTGGGTCGCAAAACCGCGAACGTCGTCCTCAATACCGCCTTCGGAGAGGACACGATCGCCGTCGACACGCATATCTTCCGGGTGGCGAACCGTACGGGTCTGGCGCCCGGCAAGGATCCGCTGGCCGTGGAACTCGCGCTCGAGCGTGTGACGCCGCGAGAGTTCAGACACGACGCGCATCACTGGTTGATTCTGCACGGTCGATACGTATGCAAGGCGCGCAAACCCGAGTGCTGGCATTGCGCGATCGAACCGCTGTGCGATTTCCGACCGAAAACCCCTGCGCCGAAACCCTGACGCGCGAACGCGCTTCACTAACGACAACGGGCGGCCCCGACACCGGAGCCGCCCGTTTTGCATGACGCGCTCGCCGCCCGCCCCGGCTTCCGGGGGGGGGGCCGCACGTGCGATCGTGCGTGCGTGCCTTAGATGATGCGTGCGGCCTCGTCGAACGACAGGCGCGGATTGCGCGGGAACAGCTGCGCGTGATCGCCGTAGCCCAGGTTGCAGATGAAGTTCACGCGCCACTCGGTGCCGCCGAAGAACGTGTCATTGACCTTCTGGGCGTCGAAGCCGGCCATCGGACCGCAATCCAGACCCAGCGCTCGGGCGGCGAGGATGAAGTAGCCGCCTTGCAGCGAGCTGTTCATGTGCGCCGCGCCGGCGGCCTTGGCGGCGTCGCCCGAGAACATCGGCACCATCTTTTCGGCGCCGTTCGGGAAAAGTTTCGGCAGGTGCTCGTAGAACTTCAGGTCGAAGGCGATGATCGCCGTCACCGGTGCGGTGCGCGTCTTTTCGACATTACCCGGCGCCATGCACTCGAGCAATTTCGCCTTGGCTTCCGGGCTCTTCACGAAAACGATGCGTGCGGGCGTGGTGTTGGCCGACGTCGGGCCCCACTTCACGAGTTCATAGAGTTCACGCAGCGTCTCGTCGCTGACCGGCTTGTCGAGCCACGCGTTGTGCGTGCGGGCGTCGGTGAAAAGTTGGGCGATGGCTTCTTTGGCAATGCTGCTCATGACGAATGACCTCGGATGATGGTTGGCAAACGATGGGCGATTGTACCGTCGTCGCGCCGCGCGTGCTGAAGCGGCAAAATTCGCCGCCGCGGACCGCCCGCGCGCCCCTCATGCCCCTGAGGCAGCGCCCCGCGCGGAGAGCCAGAGCACGCCGGCGAGAATCAGCACACCGCCGCCCCACTGCGCGACGGAGAGGGTTTCGCCCAGCAACATGGCCGCGAGCAGGACCGTGACCACGGGTTCGAGCGTCGAAAGCATCGACGCACGCCCGGCCCCCAAGCGCTGCAGACCGGCGAAAAAGGTGAGAATCGCCACGACCGTCGAGCACACGGCGATGGCCAGCAGCGCCGCCCATCCGCCGTGGCTGCCAGGCCATTGCAGCGCATGGCCCTGCGAAGCGCGTATCGCCGCCATGGCGCCGAACGACACCGTGGCGGCCAGGCAGACGAGCGTTGCGGTCGCCCTGGCGTCGACCCCGCGCGTGAGGCGCGCGCCCACGACGATATAACCGGAGTAGATCAGCGCTGCCGCCACGGCCAGCGCCATGCCGAGGGGCTGCCCTTGCCCCCCGCCCACCGTCAGTGCCGTGCCCAGCGAACACAGCGCGAGCGCGCCGAGCTTCACCGGCGTGAGGCGCTCATGCAGGAAGATCGCCGCCAGAATCGTGACGAACACCGGGTAAAGGTAGAGCAGTAACGCAACGAGCGACGCCTGCGCATATTGCAGCGCGCCGAAGAAGCACAACGACTGCCCGACGTAGCCGATGCCGCCCATGAGCGCGATGCCGATCGTCTGACGCCGCGAAGGAAAGGGCACGCGCCGCACCCGGCACCAGATCAGCAGCAGCGCCGACGCGACGAGGAATCGGAACAGGAGCATCGCGTACATATCGGCCCCGGACGCCGAGGCCGCCCGCGCGAAGATGGCCATGGCGCCGAATGCCGACGCCGACAAGGCGATCAGCGCCACGCCGCCCCATGCCGACGGCGGCGGGACGGACGGCATGGCGGGAACGCCGCCGGAGGCGGCAGGCATGCGGGGGCTTTGCGACATGATTGGGTAAATTGAGCGACAATACAGCGTGTTTACACGGGTTACAGGCACGTTCCGTACGACGACCCCGCCCGGCATGCCGTGGCAATGCATGCGTCATTGTAGCCATGGCATGCCTTACCCGAACCCCACGGAGTCCCCATGTTCAATCCCAGCCGCGACGAAGTCCGGCAATTCTTTTGCACCACCTGGCAGAAGCAACGCAGCGGTGGCATTCTCACACCGCTGGAGACGATTGCCGCCGACTGGATTCAGGAACACCCCGAGTACCACGATGCGCTCGCCGATACCGAGGATGCGAGCAGTCGCGACTATTCACCCGAGGCGGGGCAAACCAACCCGTTCCTGCATCTGTCGATGCATCTGGCGATCAGCGAGCAGGTCTCGATCGATCAGCCGCCCGGTATCCGTGCCGCCTACGAGAAACTGACGAACCGCCTCGATTCGCCGCACGAGGCGCAGCACCGGATCATGGAGTGTCTCGGACAAACGCTGTGGGAAGCGCAGCGCAGCGGCCAGCCGCCGGACTCGGACGCCTATCTCCAGCGCATCGAGCAGCAGGCCTCGCGATAAAGCCTCGGCCGGACGACGGATAACGACGGTCACCCATCGGGTCACCGTCGTTTTTTGACTGCCAGGCGGCCCATCACTACCGCGACGCCGCGCCTCGCGGGCGCGCCTCGCCGGCCGTTTCGGGGGCGCTCCGGTTACTTCTTCGTGACGAGATCGCCCGGGAGCGATTCCACGTAGGCGGCGATGTCCTTCAATTCCTCGGACGTGAAGGGACGCGGCTTGCCGTCCTTGCCCACCGTGGCGGGATTGGACATGACCTGGGTCTTCATGATGGCGTTGGAGCGGCCGAACACCAGGCTCGTTTCGTTCTGGTAGGCTCGCAGCGCGTTGTAGACGTAGTCGGCGTATTGCCCTGCCAGCTTCGGATATTCGGGGGTGATCGGCGCGTTCAGATTGGCGCCATGGCAGCTCGCGCACATGCCCTTCTCCACCAGCGCCTTGCCGTTGGCCACATTGCCGGCGGCATGCGCCGAGCCGGCGGCGAACATTACGCCGACCATGAGGGGCATCAGGGATGCCGCCAGGGCGGACTTGGCCATCGCATACATCGAATGCTTCATCGTGTTCTCCTCAGCCACGCACGTTTTACTTCTGGGGATTGACCGGCGTCGACGCCGACTGCGCCGCGTAGTAAGCGGCGATGTCGACGATGTCCTGATCGGACAACGTGGCTGCGATGGCGTGCATCGACTGGAACTTGCGATCGCCCTTCTTGTATTCGTTCAGCGCGTTTTCGATGTATTTCGCGTTCTGTCCGCCGATCCTCGGCACGTGATACACCTCGGGGAACGCGGTGCGATAGTCGGGAATGCCGTGGCATCCGATGCACATGGCGACCTTGCCCTTCGCCGCTTCGATGTTTGGCGTGAGTTCGGCAGCATGCAGCGTGAGCGACGTGCCACCAAGCGCTAGCGCCATCATCGTGAGGAACTTTTTCATGGTCTTCTTGGGAACGTTTTTGGTTGGAATACCGGCCCGCAACACGCAGGTCTGCGTCCCGGCTCCAAGGCCGCCGACCTGTGAAAAAAGCAATCGATTGTAACCTACCCACCCGGGCCCGCAAACTCGGGGGTGACCCGCACAGTTCTCCGAAGTTTTTTCACAAGTCCTTGACGCAAAGGCGGATTTTCGCCGCTCAAGCGAGCCGTATGCGCAATGTCTTATACTGAACTTTTTCCCTGACCGGCCGACTGGCCGACTGTTTGCGGACGGCTCCGACCATGCGCTTTGAAGGCTCTTCCCAGTACGTCGCCACCGACGACCTCAAGCTCGCCGTGAATGCGGCGGCCACGCTCCAACGTCCGCTGCTCATCAAGGGCGAACCCGGCACCGGCAAGACCATGCTCGCCGAGGAAGTCGCCGCCGCCCTCGACATGCCGCTGCTGCAATGGCATGTGAAGTCCACGACGAAGGCGCAGCAAGGGCTATACGAATACGACGCCGTGTCGCGCCTGCGCGATTCGCAACTGGGCGACGAGCGCGTTCGCGACATCGCCAACTACATCGTCAAGGGCGTGCTCTGGCAGGCGTTCGAGGCCGACCGACCCGTGGTGCTGCTGATCGACGAGATCGACAAGGCCGATATCGAATTCCCCAACGACCTGCTGCGCGAACTCGACCGCATGGAGTTCTACGTCTACGAGACGCGCCAGCTGATCAAGGCGCGGCATCGCCCGCTCGTCATCATCACGTCGAACAACGAGAAGGAATTGCCCGACGCCTTCCTGCGCCGCTGCTTCTTCCATTACATCAAGTTCCCCGAGCCGGCGACGATGCAGTCGATCATCGACGTGCACTTCCCGAACATTCGCCGCGAACTGGTCAGCGCCGCCATGGCGACGTTCTTCGAGGTGCGCGAGATCCCGGGGCTGAAGAAGAAGCCGTCGACCTCGGAGCTGATCGACTGGCTCAAGCTGCTCATGGCCGAGGAAATCGGGCCGGAGGCACTGCGCAGCGCCGACAACAAGCTGGCCATTCCGCCGCTCGCGGGGGCGCTGCTCAAGAACGAACAGGACATGCATCTGTTCGAGCGTCTCGTGTTCATGAATCGCGCCAACCGGTAAGCACGCTGCCGTCATGCTGATCGACTTCTTCTACACCCTGCGCGCGGCGAAGCTGCCGGTCTCGGTCAAGGAATACCTGACGCTGCTCGAAGCGCTGCAGCATCAGGTCATCGCGCCCTCGCTCGACGAGTTCTACTATCTGGCGCGCCTCTCGCTCGTCAAGGACGAGAAGCACTACGACAAGTTCGATCAGGCGTTCGGCGCCTATTTCAAGGGTGTGCAACAGGTCGTCGACGCGTCTGGCGAAGTGCCGCTCGAATGGCTCAGGAAGCGCATGCAGCGCGAGCTCTCACCGGAGGACAAGGCACGCATTCAGGCGCTGGGCGGTCTGGACAAGCTCATGGAACGCCTCAAGCAACTGTTCGACGAGCAGAAAGGCCGTCACGAAGGTGGCAGCAAATGGATTGGCACCGGCGGCACATCGCCCTTCGGCAACGGCGGTTTCAACCCCGAGGGCATTCGCATCGGCGGCGAGAGCAATGGCAATCGCACTGCGGTGAAAGTGTGGGATCAGCGCGCATACCGGGATTACGATGACACCGTCGAGCTCGGCACGCGCAACATCAAGGTTGCACTGCGTCGACTGCGCAAGTTCGCGCGCGAGGGTGCGGCCGAAGAACTCGATCTCGACGACACCATTCGCTCCACGGCCGCCAACGCGGGCTGGCTCGATCTGAAGCTGGTGCCGGAGCGCCACAACAATGTGAAGGTTCTCATGCTGCTGGACGTGGGCGGCTCGATGGACGACCACATTGCGCGCACGGAAGAGCTATTCTCGGCGGCAAAATCCGAATTCAAGCATCTGGAGTTCTATTACTTCCACAACTGCGTCTACGACTTCCTCTGGCGCCAGAATCGTCGCCGCCACAGCGAACGCTTCGAGACATGGGATGTGCTGCGCAAGTACCCGGCGGACTATAAGCTGATCTTCGTGGGCGACGCCACCATGAGTCCGTACGAGGTACTGCAACCGGGTGGCTCGGTCGAGTACAACAACAAGGAAGCCGGCGCCGTATGGCTGCGCCGCTTCATCGATCGCTTTCCGCACCACGCCTGGCTCAACCCCGAGCCCGAGGCGATATGGCAGTATCGTCAATCGATTTCGGTGATCCGCCAGCTATTTGCCAATCGGATGTATCCCATCACGATCGCCGGACTCGAATCGGCCATGCGGGTACTGAGCAAGTAAGCCCGCCGTCACACGGCCGGTGCGGCACCGCTGCGGCGCCACGGCATGGCCTCGCGCTGCGGCACGACGGCGTATTAGCGGCCACCACCGACATACTACCGACGCAATAACAACGTAACGAGAGACACCTTTCCATCATGACGTCCAGCACGACTTCCCTGCCGCCGCTCCGCCCCCTGGCAGACACGTCACCGTCGGCCATCGTGGCCGGCTTCGTAGCGATGATGACGGGCTACACCAGCTCGCTGATTCTGATGTTCCAGGCGGGCCAGGCCGCCCATCTCTCGCCGGCGCAGATTTCGTCCTGGATCTGGGCGCTGTCGATCGGCATGGGGGTGACCACCATCGGGCTGTCGCTGCGCTATCGCACACCGGTGGTCGTGGCGTGGTCGACGCCGGGCGCCGCGCTGCTGATCACGTCGCTGCCCGGCGTGCCCTATGGCGAGGCCATTGGCGCCTTCATCGTCTGCAATGCGCTCATTGCGTTGTGCGGGTTGACGGGCGGCTTCGAGACGATCATGCGCCGGGTGCCGCCCGCGCTGGCGTCTGCATTGCTTGCGGGCATTCTGTTTCGCATCGGGCTGGAAATCTTCGTCGCCGCGCAACACCAGACCGCGCTCGTGCTCTCGATGTTCTTCACCTACCTCGTGGTCAAGCGCTTCGCGTCGCGCTACGCGATCTTGCTGGCGCTGATCGTGGGCACGGCCATCGCCGGCGGACTTGGCCTGCTCGACTTCAGCCACTTCCACGTGTCGCTGGCCAGGCCGGTGTGGACCACGCCATCGTTCTCGCTGGCGGCGACGATCAGCATCGCGATTCCGCTGTTCGTGGTCGCGATGGCGTCGCAGAACGTGCCGGGACTGGCCGTGCTGCGTGCCGACGGCTACAAGGTGCCTGCGTCGCCCCTGATTTCGACGACGGGCGTCGCCTCGGTACTGCTTGCGCCGTTCGGGTCGCACGGCATCCATCTGGCGGCGATCACGGCCGCCATCTGCACCGGGCGCGAGGCCCATGAAGACCCCGCCAAGCGCTACACCGCCGCGGTCTGGTCGGGCGTGTTCTATCTGATCGCGGGCACATTCGGCGCGACCATCGCCGCCTTGTTCGCAGCGTTCCCGAAGGCGCTCGTGGTCTCGATCGCCGCCTTAGCCCTGTTCGGCTCGATCATGAACGGACTGGCCAACGCGATGCACGACACGAAGCAGCGCGAAGCGGCGCTCATCACCTTCATGGTGACCGCCTCGGGGCTGACACTGCTGTCGATCGGCTCGGCGTTCTGGGGCCTGATCGCCGGCGTGCTCACGCTGGCGATTCTTCAGTGGCGTCGCGCCTGAACCGATCGCGTACCGCGCGCCGCCGCGCCGGGTGATACCATCCGGCGCGCAACGACACTTCACATCTTACGTAACCGCAGGAGCAGCAGAACCATGGCAGTGATCGAACCGACTCCGGTCTTCAAGGACAACCTCGCGCAAATCACGCAGCAAGGCATCACCATCGATGGCATCGCCCGCATCGAGTTGCACGATGCCGCCGGCGCGCTCGTCGCCACTATCGAGAACGCCCCGGGCAAGCAGGGCTCGCTCGCCGTGTATCACTACCTCAGGCAGGCATTCGGTACGCTCGACGCCAAGGCAGCGCAACACGGTCTGGCCGTGTTCGCCGAACACACGGCCGACGCGCGCAATCGTCCGGGTGCTCATCCGAACGTCGATCGCCTGCTGGCCATCGTCGCCGGCGGCGAAGCGCTGCGCATCGAGGAAGTGACCGCGTAACAACGGGCACGCAGGGGCACGCGGGGACATGCGGGAAACGGCGGAATGCCGCCGCATGCGAATGCCGCGCCACCCCAATGAAAAAGCCAGCCGGGAGGCTGGCTTTTTCGTTGCTTGCGCGCGGTGCGCTCGCGGTCAGATCGTGAGCATGGGGCCGCCATCGCCATTGGCGGACCGCAGTTGCTTGACCCAGCGCCTCGCGGGCAAGCCGGTCGCGGCTTCCACTACCTTCGCGCGCGCCTCCACGTCCTTCCATTGCACGGACAGCAGCGGTCCGTTGAAGGCCAGCACGATGACGTTGCCATCATGCACTTCCGGGAATTCGATCACGCGGTTGTCGAACGCCTGGCGCAGGCGGCGAATGTTCTTGGGATAGCTGTCGTGGTCGCCGAACAGGTTCATGGTCAGCATGCCCGGCTCGCGCAGCGTGGCGCGACACGCTTTGTAGAACGCCGGCGTGTCGTGCACCGGACCGCGTGCGGTGGCGTCGTAAAGATCGACCTGCAGCACGTCGACGGTGCCGTGATTGGCGGCGTCGGTCACGAAATCCCAGGCATCCATTTCGCGCACCTTCAGCGTACGGGAGTCGCCCGGCAGATCGAACATCGTGCGCGCGGCAACGACCACGGCCGGGTTCAGCTCGACGGCGGTGACCTGCGTACGCGGAAACTGCCTGGCGCAAAACTTCGTGATCGAGCCGGTGCCCAGCCCCAGTTGCACGACGTGCTTCGGCGCGCGCATGAACAGCAACCACGCCATCATCTGCTGCGCGTATTCGAGTTCGATACGATCAGGCTTGGACAAACGCATCGCACCCTGCACCCATTCCGTGCCGAAATGCAGGAAACGCACGCCCCCAATCTCGGAGAACGTCACCGGTGCGAAACGCGGCTTGTAGGCGGGACGCTGCGAGCGGGTGGACGGCGCGTCGGCGACGAAGGCCTCGGCTTCGATGGATTTGCGTTTGATGAGGGTCATGTGTCCTTCTGTGAAACTCGGGAAATTCCGATGGGTTCGCATTGTACCGGGTTCGCCCGGAGTACCCACGACGCCGACGCCTCAGGACACGCCAGATGCACCCGATGCACCGGACGCGCCGGATGCGCTCAACGCATGCGAAGGCCCCGATTCGCCCCTCCCCAACGCCATGCGGGACATGCCCCCAAGCACGACATGCAGCGAAACCGGCATCCGCCGATGCTGCCGAGCCCTCACGCCAGCCAGTCGCGCAACGCGAGCCACGCATCGCGCTTGGTCGCGTAGGGAATGGTGTATGCCGGGCTGCTCGACGGCAGAAGCACCACCGGCAGCGCCACGGCGCCTTGCGCGAGCGCACGCTGGCCGATGCGGGCCGCCGTTCCGCCGTTGAAGGCCACGGCGCGCAACGTCGGCAACTTGCCGATCAGGCCGGCGAGGTCGCTCCCGGCGTGCACGCGAATGTTGCTGTCGAGGCTGCCCTCGCGACGCGCCTGCGCCACGACATCCCACAAGCCGACGCCATGCGCGAGTAGCGCCTCGAGCCGCTGCGCATAGGATAGCGAAGGCAACGGTTCTCCGATCGCCTCGCCCACCAGATGCCAGAAGCGATTCTGCGGGTGCGCGTAATACTGCTGCTGCGCGAGCGAGACTTCGCCGGGCAGGCTGCCGAGAATCAGCACACGCGTTTGCGCGTCCACCACAGGCGGGAAGTTGCGTTTCAGATCGGAAAGGTTGTCACGTAATGCCATGGACGGCTCAGGCGTGCGCCTTTGATCCCGACGCGCACAGGCGCGCTCGTGCGGCTTGCCCGGTTTGTGCGGCTTCGGTCGCTTGCAGCCGTCGCCAGAAGCGCGGCAGGAAGGCTTCGGTCACCAGCAACGGCGCGCCGTGCCGCAGGAAGACCGAACGTCGCGCCCACAGCCGCGCACGCGGGTTGGCCCCGACGAGAGGATCTCGGGCGTCGTGACGGGCGCGGCCGTGCAGCCGATGGCGCGGTCCCAACGGACTCGACACCAGTACGGATCGCGTGACCGAGGGATCGTGATAGAGCAGATCGGCCAGCGGGCGCGTGCGCAAACGGCGCATCGCCTGCCAGATCGACCGGCTGTGCGTGAGCGGCGTCACGCTGTGCGCCACGACCACGGGCTCGCCGTCGAGGAGCAGGATGACGTCACGCGCCCACATCGGCGTGCGCGGCGCCACGCCGATCGCACGGCACTGATCGGCATCGGCCGGCATGACACGCTCGGCAACAACGCGCACGCTCACGCGCCCGAGCGCACCCAGGTGACGCGTAAGCGCGCCACCCCGCGTCAGCCAGTCCTTGTGACGACGCGGGAGCGCCGGCGCCGGGACAGCCTGCCAACGCCGCCCGCTAACATCGAATCGGAAAGTCATGGCTCGGCATTATAAGGGGGCTGCGCGCCCCCCTGCCTGCTCGGGACAGCGCGGGCGAGCGCCGCAGCGGCACATCGCCCGCGCGAATGCCATCAGCGTGCCGCGAGCAGCAGCGCGTTGGTGCGTTTGACGAACGCGGCCGGATCCTCCAGGCTGCCGCCCTCGGCGAGCAGCGCCTGATCGAACAGCAGATGGGTCCAGTCGGACAGATCCGCACTCTCGGCCGTCAGGCGCTTGACCAGCGCGTGCTCCGGATTGATCTCCAGAATCGGCCGGAACTCCGGCATTTTCTGGCCGGCGGCCTTCATCAGGCGCTGGAGCGTACCGCTCATGTCGTTCTCGTCCGAGACCAGGCACGACGGCGAATCGGTCAGGCGGAACGTCACGCGCACGTCCTTGGCCTTCTCGCCGAGCACTGCCTTCATCTTTTCGACGAGCGGCTTCAGGTCGTCGCTGGTCTTCTCCTGTGCGGCCTTCTCTTCGGCGTCTTCCAGCGCGCCCAGATCCAGATCGCCGCGCGCCACGCTCACGAGCGCCTTGCCGTCGAAGTCGTGCAGGTAGGAAAGCATCCATTCGTCCACGCGGTCCGTGAGCAAGAGCACTTCCACGCCCTTCTTGCGGAACACTTCCAGATGCGGGCTGTGGCTCGCCGCCACCCAGCTCTCGGCGGTGACGTAGTAGATCTTGTCCTGACCTTCCTTCATGCGGCCTACGTAGTCCGCCAGCGACACGGTCTGCTCGGCCGAATCGTGGTGCGTGCTGGCAAAGCGCAGCAGCTTGGCGATGCGCTCGCGATTCGCGTGGTCCTCGCCCGTGCCTTCCTTGAGCACCTGACCGAACGCGCCCCAGAACTGCGTGTACTTGTCCTGCTGGTTCTCGGCGAGGTCCTCGAGCAGGCTCAGCACGCGTTTCGTGCAGCCTTCGCGAATCGCCTTCACGTCGCGGCTCTCCTGAAGGATTTCACGCGAGACGTTCAGCGGCAGATCGGCCGAGTCGACTACACCACGCACGAACCGCAGGTAGTTCGGAAGCAACTGCTCGGCGTCGTCCATGATGAACACGCGCTTGACGTACAGCTTCAGTCCACCGTGCGAATTGCGGTCCCAGAGGTCGTACGGCGCGTGGCCGGGCACGTACAGCAGCTGCGTGTATTCGCTGCGGCCTTCCACGCGGTTGTGCGTCCACGCGAGCGGCGGTTGCGTGTCGTGCGCGATGTGCTGATAGAACTGCGTGTACTGCTCGTCCGTGATGTCGCTCTTGCTGCGGGTCCACAACGCGCTGGCCTGGTTGACGGTTTCGTCGGCCTCGGCCGGCACCATCGCCTGCTTTTCCGCATCCCATTTCTCGCCGCGCATGACGATCGGCAACGAGATGTGATCGGAATACTTGCGGATGATCGATTGCAGCTGCCACGACGAAAGCAGCTCGTCCTCGCCTTCGCGCAGATGCAGGGTGATCGCCGTGCCGCGCGCGGCGCGCTCGATGGTCTCGACCGAGAAGTCGCCCTCGCCCGCCGACGACCAGCGCACGCCTTCGGACGCCGGCAGCCCGGCACGGCGCGATTCGACCGTCATGCGGTCCGCCACGATGAAACCCGAATAGAAGCCCACGCCGAACTGCCCGATGAGCGCCGCGTCCTTCTGCTGGTCACCCGACAGACGCGAGAAGAATTCGCGGGTGCCCGACTTGGCGATCGTGCCCAGATGCGCGATGGCCTCCTCGCGGCTCATGCCGATGCCGTTGTCCTCGATGGTGATGGTGCGGGCGTCCTTGTCGAAGGACACACGAATCTTGAGTTCCGGATCCTGCTCATACAGCGCGGCGTTGTTGATCGCTTCGAAGCGCAGCTTGTCGGCGGCGTCCGAGGCGTTGGAGATCAGCTCGCGCAGGAAGATTTCCTTGTTGCTGTACAGCGAATGAATCATCAGTTGCAGAAGCTGTTTGACTTCCGCCTGAAAGCTCATGGTTTCTTGCGCCATGGTCGGGAACCTCGTGAATCGGTGAGATGGATGGAATGTCGACGCGAACCGCCGCCGGACGCACTTGCGCGCGCGCTGCCGCAGCGGCGGTACATGCGGGAACATAGGGACGGCCGGCCGGCATTTCAAGGCCGCCGGAAGGGTTATTTTGCGGCGAGATGCACGACGATGCGGCGCGCAACGACAAGACACGGCGATTGCCCAGCCGCAGCGGGTGGCACACACCGCATGTTGCGGGCTTCAGGCGGCCATTTCAAGCTGCCTGGCAAGGAACGTCAGCATGGCGGGGTCGCTGGAACAGGCGATATTCATGCGCATCCACGTGCTGGGCGCCTGACGCGGCGAAAACAATGCACCGGGCGCAAACAGGAAGCCAGCTTCGTGACCGGCCGCCGCGATCGCGTTCGTGTCGATGCCCGTGTCGACCCAGAGGAACATGCCCGACGTCGGATCGCCGAACATGCGCATTCCCATGCGTTCGAGGTTGCGCCGCGCGCCGTCGCGAACCTCGTCCAGACGCGAGCGCAGACGCTCCACGTGGCGCCGGTAATGCCCCTCGGTCAGCGCCTTGTAGACGATGCGCTCATTGATCTCCGGCGTGGTCGAGCCCGACAGCATCTTGTGGTCGACGAACGTTTTTGCCAACGCCGGCGAGCAGGCCACGAACGCCACACGCAGGTTGGCGGCGAGCGTCTTCGAGAAGCTGCCCATGTAGATCACGCGCTTGAGCTGATCGAGACTCGCCAGGCGCGCGACCTGCTGATGCGGCGGGCACAGGTCGCAGTAGATGTCGTCTTCGAGCACCATGAAGTCGTACTGCTCGGCGAGCCGCAGAATCTGGAATGCGCGCGCCGGCGTGAGCGAGGTGCCGGTCGGGTTCTGCAGAATCGAATTGAGGATGAGCAGCTTCGGCCGGTGCTGCTGCACCAGACGCTCCAGTGCCTGCATGTCGAGCCCGTCGGGGGCATAGGGCACCCCGACCGTATGGGCGCCCTGCGACGCGATCCGGCCGAACACGACGAACCACGCCGGATCGCCCACCAGCACGGTGTCGCCCGCGCGCACGTAAAGCCGCAGCAGGAAATCGACCGCTTGCGTAATGCCCGACGTCAGCACGATCTGCTCCGGGCGTGCGCCGATCTCCAGTTCGGCGAGCTGGGTCTGAAGCTGCATGCGCAGCGGCAGGAAACCGTGAGGATTGCCCGCCTGCAACAGATGCGCGCTCGACTGACGGCTCATCGACCGCATGGCCGACGTCATCATGTCGGCGTCGAGCCAGCTCGACGGCAGATATCCCATGCCCGGCCCGCGCTCGGGCGCCACCTGATGCAGCATGCTGCGCACGAGCCACGCCACATCGAGCGGCCCCTGAGCCACCATGGGCGCGGCGGCGTTCTGCGCCGGCATCACCGGCCGCTCGCGCACGTAGAACCCCGAGCCGCGGCGCGCTTCGAGGTAACCCTGCGCCACCAGCCGCTCATACGCTTCGACGACCGAGAAACGCGACACGCGCTTGTCTTCGGCCAAAGCGCGAATCGAGGGCATGCGCATGCCGGGCAGGAACACGCGCTCCTCGATACGCAGGCTCGCCCAATGCACGAGCTGGTCGACGAGCGTCATGCGCGCGGTATCGAGCGCTGCGTTGTCCGCGAGAACCAACGGGGAAATGCGGTTCGTTGTCGTCATCGTCCACTCACCTTCGCCGCGCCCCGGAACACAGAAGCGCGGCGCCTCACCTACGGAACCCACCGGTTGTGCCGGTGCCGGCGTTTGCGGCGGGCGCCTCCGTCAGGGGATGCCCTTTCAGCTGACAGTTGCCTCTTGACCAAAGTGTCAGACCCATTCCGCTCATGGGTCGCCACTTTACGCCAGCCAGATTCCCTGTCAATCCCGAACTGTACTGAAAATTAGATACGTATCTGTATCGGTACTGTACCGGTGTTAACCGATAAAGTGTCCTCTCAACTGGAGACCGCCATGCGTGAAATCCGACTCTTCGAACTGGACCGGGATCAGACCGTCTTCTGGCAGAGCCCGGCTGCCGACGTGCCGCAATCGATTCAGGTTCTGCAAGGCCTGTTGTGGCTGACCGTGGAGGGCGAGCGCGCCGACCACTGGTTGCGGGCCGGCGACAGTTTCGAAATCCGCGCGGGCCAGCGCGTGTGGCTGGGAACCTGGAACGAAGGCGCCCGGCTGCGCGTGAGTCAGCCGGCCACCACGCTCTCGGCCATCGCCGGATCGCGTTCACCGCGCGCCGGCCGCCTCGCCTGGCGCCTGGTATGGCGCGATCTGTCGGCTCGCCTGACGGGCCGCGCGGCGACACGAGCGCTACGCGGATGAGGCGGTATCGTGTCGCCGAGCATGCTGTCGAATGCGCGAGCGCCCCGCGAGCCGGAGTAAGCTATCGGTTTTGTCGTCTGAACCCACTATGTCCGCACCCCACGCCCTGAAACTGGATCATCTCGTTGTCGCCGCCGCCACGCTGGAGGCCGGCGAGGCGCATGTCATCGAGCAACTGGGGTTGAAGGACGTCGTGCCGCAGCGCGGCGGCAAGCACGCCCGCATGGGTACCCACAACAGCTTGCTGGGTTTGTGGGGCGGGGTCTATCTCGAGATCATCGCGATCGATCCGGAGGCACCCGCACCTGCGCGCCCGCGCTGGTTCGGGCTTGACGACGACGCAGTGCAGTCACGGCTGGCGCGTGGCCCATATCTGGCGCACTGGGTGGCGCGCGTGGAGCGGCCTCGCTCGCTGCCGCGCTGGCAGGCGCAATACCCGACGCGCCTCGCGCCGGTGATCGAAATGCAGCGCGGCGTGCTGACGTGGCGGATCGGTGTACCCGAGGACGGCAGCCTGCCTGCATGGCAAGGCGCCGGCGAGGGCTTGCTGCCGACGTTGATCCAGTGGGATTCGCCGCACCATCCGAGCGAGTCGCTGCCGTCCTCGGACTGCGCCGTGACCGCCTTGCGCGGCTTTCACCCCCGGGCGAGCGTCCTCAACGAGCAACTGCAATGGCTGGGGGGCGACGCCTTGATTCGCATTGAAGACACGCTGGTCGAGCCGTCGCTCGCCGCCGAAATCGAAACCCCCGACGGGCCGCGCACCTTGCGCTGATCCAGCGCCGCCCACGATGCCCGGCACAACGCATGGCGGGCAGACGAACCCCCGAGACACACGAGGCGACATCATGAATTCGCGCGAATCGCAGGGCATGCTGATCGGATTGATCGGCGTACTCATTTTCAGCCTGACGCTGCCCATGACGCGCATCGTCGTGGCGGAGGTCAACCCGCTGCTCAACGGACTGGGTCGCGCGCTCGTCGCCGCCATATTCGCGGGAGCGCTGCTCTGGTGGCGGCGTGAGCGCTGGCCAACGCTGCGTCAGCTCAAGCCCCTCGCCGTCACTTCGCTCGGCGTGATCGTTGCCTTCCCCGTGTTCTCCGCGTGGGCCATGAAGACGATTCCGGCGTCGCACGGCGCGGTGGTGAACGGCCTGCAGCCGTTCTTCGTTGCCATCTACGCCTACTGGCTCGGCGGCGAGCGCCCGTCGCGCGGCTTCTGGGTCTGCGCCCTGGCGGGTAGCGCACTGGTGATCGCGTTCGCACTGCGCGCCGGGGGCGGTAGCCTGCATGCGGCGGACGGTCTGATGCTGCTCGCCGTCGTCATCGGCGCACTCGGTTATGCCGAAGGCGGCAAGCTGGCACGCGAAATGGGGGGCTGGCAGGTGATCTGCTGGGCACTCGTGTTGTCAGCGCCGGTGTTGCTCGTACCCGTGGGCTGGCTCGCGTGGCATCAGCCGTGGCCGGTGAGCGGCAAGGCCTGGGGCGCGTTCGCCTATGTCACGCTGTTTTCGCAGTTCATCGGGTTTTTCGCGTGGTACGCGGGCCTCGCCATGGGCGGTATCGCGCGCGTGGGCCAAGTACAATTGCTTCAGATTTTCTTCACGATTGCACTGTCCGCCCTGTTCTTCGGCGAACAGGTCGACACCGTCACGTGGCTCTTCGCCGCAGGCGTGGTAATGACGATTGCACTCGGCAAGAACATGAAGATCGGCGCCTCGCGACTCACGGGCAAACCGGTCTGACGACGCGGCGGCGGCGCGTGCGATCCTTGCGCCGCCCCACGTCTGCCTCCTGACGCTTGCGCCTGCCCTCACGCCTTCGGCACCCGCAACGTCCGACACTCGCGGCGATAAGCAAACGCCGCACCATCCAAGCGAGACCATCATGCATGATTGGCAATATTCGGAACGTGCCCGCAATCTGACCAGCTCGGCCATTCGCGAGATCCTGAAGGTCACCGAGCGCCCGGACGTCATTTCATTCGCCGGCGGCCTGCCCTCGCCCGCCACGTTCCCCGTCGCTCAGATGCGCGCGGCCGCCGATCGCGTACTGAGCGAATCGCCGCAGGCCGCCCTGCAGTACAGCGCGACCGAAGGCTTCGCCCCGCTGCGCGAATGGATCGCAAAGCGCTACTCGCGCGACGGCCTCGCGCTCGCCCCCGAAAACGTGCTGATCACCACGGGTTCGCAGCAGGGGCTCGATCTGATCGGCAAGATCTTCATCGACGAAGGCAGCCGCGTGCTCGTGGAAGCACCAAGCTACCTCGGGGCGTTGCAGTCGTTCTCGCTGTTCTCGCCCGAATACGTGCCGGTGCCGACCGACGACCACGGCCTGCTGCCAGACGCGCTCACGCCGGCGTTGGTGCAGGGCGCGCGCTTTCTGTATGCGATGCCGAACTTCCAGAACCCGACCGGTCGTCGCCTGCCGATGGCACGCCGCGAAGCGTTGGCGGCCGTGGCCAGGCGAGACGGCCTGGCAATCATCGAAGACGATCCGTACGGCGAACTGGACTACGAAGGTCAGCGTCTGCCGAGCCTGATGTCGCTCGCGCCAGAGCACGTGCTGTACATGGGATCGTTCTCGAAGGTGCTGGCACCGGGCCTGCGCCTGGGGTTCATCATCGGGCCGCAGGCCGTCATCGCCAAGCTCGTGCAGGCCAAGCAGGCCGCCGATCTGCACACGCCGAGCCTCACGCAGCGCATCGCGTACGAAGTCGTGAAAGACGGCTTCCTCGACAAGCACATTCCGTCGATCCGCACGCTCTACGCCGCGCAGGCGAAGGCGATGCTCGCCTCGCTTGCCCGGCACATGCCGGCCGATGCGACGTGGACGACGCCCGCCGGCGGCATGTTCATCTGGTTGACATTGCCCGCCGGCATCGACACCATGCAGTTGCTGGAAAAAGCGATTGCGCAGAACGTGGCGTTCGTGCCTGGCGCCCCGTTCTACGTCGGCACGCCGCAGTCGAATACGCTGCGACTGTCGTTCGTGACGGTGCCGCCCGACAAGATCGAGGCCGGTGTGGCGCGTCTGGGTGCCCTCGTCGCCGACGCGCTCACGCGCCGCGCGGCCTGACCCGTGCACCTGCCAGGGCGGTGCCGCATGCGCGGACCTGGCGCCAGGCGCGGCAGGCGCGCCACGCCCTCGCAACGCCAGCGCGTCCGCCGGTGCCGCTCGATCGACGTCAATGACGTCCTCGTTGCGCCGGCCCGAATCTCATCAACGCCTCTGCAAGGAAGCTGTACATGTCCGTCTACGACAAACTGAAGCAACTCGGTATCGAACTCCCGAGCGCCGGCGCCCCCGCCGCCGCTTACGTCATGAGCGCTCAAACGGGCAACACCGTGTTTCTCTCCGGCCACCTGCCAAAGAAGGATGGCAAGATCTGGACCGGCAAGCTCGGCAAGGACGTGAGCGTCGACGAAGGCAAGGCCGCCGCGCGCGCCGTCGCCATCGAACTGATCGCCACGCTGCACGCACACACGGGCGACCTGAACAAGGTCAAGCGCATCGTGAAGCTCATGAGCCTCGTGAATTCGACACAGGAGTTCACCGAGCAGCACCTGGTGACCAATGGCGCCTCCGAGCTGATCGCGGAAGTGTTTGGCGACGCCGGCAAGCATGCCCGCTCGGCCTTCGGCGTGGCGCAGATTCCGCTGAACGCCTGCGTCGAGATCGAACTGATTGCCGAACTCGCGTGAATCCGGCATGCGCAAGGCGGCGCAACGTGCGCGCCTTGCGAACGGTGAATACGACAACAGCCACCCTCGGGTGGCTGTTGTGCTCTCGGCGGAAGCCGTTTTCGGCGTCGATCAAAGCGGCTTGACGTTGCCATAGGCGCGGCGCATCGCAACGGCAACGCCCAGCGAAACGACCACCGCGACCGCGAGCAGCCCGATCACACCGTACCAGCCGTGCGACTTGAGCATCACACCGGAATAACTGCCAAGCAGGCTAGAGCCCAGATAGTAGAAGAACAGGTAGAGCGCGGAAGCGATGGCCCGCCCCTGCGTCGCGCGCCGTCCGACCCAACTGCTCGCGACGGTATGCGCCCCGAAGAAGCCGAATGTGAAAATCGCGAGGCCGATCACCACACCCAGCACCTGCGACGCGAGCATCGTCAGCAACCCCACGAGCGACAGCGCGACCAACACCCACAGCAATCGCGGACGCCCCACACGGTCCGAAAGCGGCCCAGCGATGAACGAGCCCGCCACACCGATCAGGTACATCGCGAAAATCGCGCCGATCGCGGCGTGCGGCAAATGGAACGGCGGCGCCGACAGGTGAAAGCCCAGATAGTTGTAGATGCTCACGAAGCTGCCCATCATGAGACCGGCAAACAGATAGAGGCCCAGTAGCGCCGGGTCGGCCAGATGCCGGCGTGCATGTCCGAGCGCCTCGCGCACCGTCATGTGGCGCGGCGTGAATCGACGCGAATGCGGCAGGCTTCGCGCAAACTCCAGGCCCATCGCGAGGCAGACCAGGCCGATGAAGGCAACCGACACCCGCCACGAAAACATGTCGGCGACGAAGGCCGAAAGCACTCGCCCGGCCATGCCACCAAGAATGTTGCCCCCGATGTACAGCCCCATCGACATGCCGATCGAGCGCTGGTCGATCTCCTCGCTCAGGTATGCCATCGCGATGGCCGGCAATCCGGACAGCGCCAACCCCTTGAGCGCGCCGAGAATGACGACGGTCTCGAAGTTGGTGGAGAACGCGCTGGCGATCGTGAGCACCGACGAACTCAGCAACGCGATCGTCATCATGCGCTTGCGGCTCACGCGATCGGCCGCCACGCAGGTCGCGAGCAGTCCCAGCGCCATCATCATCGTCGCCCCCGACACGGACCAGCTGGCCTGCGCCGGCGTGATGCCGAACGTGGTGGTCAGCAGCGGCAGCAGCGACTGCATGCAGTACAACTGCGCAAACGTCGAGAAGCCGCCGAAGAAGAGTGCCCGGCTGATGACGGCATATTCGCGCGTGCCGCGTGCAACGCCAGCCGGAAGTGCGCAGGCCGGTGCGCCACCTGGCGCCTCGGTCTTGGGAAGAGGAAGCGAATTCGTTGATGCCATGACGCCAGCCCGCCTCGCGCGAGCCAAGGATGAAATGTATACAACGAATGATAGGGTTGCCGTTACCCACCGTCCAATATATATTTAAGTGACATTTTCATATATAAAAGCAATCAATCGAGCACTGGCAAGGGGACAGGCGTGGAACTACGGCACTTACGTTATTTCGTTACCGTGGCCGAAGTGCTGCACTTTAGTCGAGCCGCGCAAAAGCTCAATATCGGGCAGCCTCCGCTATCGATGCAGATTCGTGCCCTCGAGGAGGAATTGGGGGTGGCGCTGTTCGAGCGCTCTCAGCGACGCGTCTTCCTGACGGCGGCCGGACGCACATTCCTCGTGCGCGCTCGCCAGATCCTCGCCGATGCCGAGGCGGCGCGCCAGGAAGTCCAGCAGATTGCCGGGCTCGACGCCGGGGAACTACGTATCGCGTTCACGACCTCCGCGCCCATGACCCATCTCATGAAGCGCGTACTGACCGCTTACCGGCAACGATACCCGCGCGTGACACTCACGCTGAGCGAGTCGCCCTCGGAGCGCCAGCGCGAAGCGCTGGCCGAGCGCACGCTCGACATCGGTCTGCTACGACAGGCAGAGGACGCACCGTCCACGTCAGGGCTGCATTTCGAAACGTTGATCGATGAAGCGCTGGTGGTCGTGCTGCATCAGGGGCATGCGCTGGCGCATCGGGAGAGCCTGTCGATTTCGGATCTGGCGAACGAGGCGTTCATCATGCATCCGCCCGACGTCGGGACCGCGGTCGATGGCAAGATCCGTCGCATGTGCGAGCGCGCGGGATTCACCCCGCGCGTCGTGCAGGAAGCGCGCGAGTCCACGACGATCATCGCGCTCGCCGCCAGCGGCCTGGGCGTTGCGGTATTGCCCGAGGCAGTGCGCTGCATTCAGATCGAGGGCGTTCGCTTCAGGGCACTGAGCGAGCGCGACGCCCATACCCCGCTGCTGCTGGCGAAGCGTCGCGACGACACCAGTCCGCTCGTTCAGGCCTTCGCGGCAATGTGTCGCGAAGTGGCCGGGCAACTCGCAGCGACGCCGCGGCAGGCAGATTGAGACGGTCAGCCGCGCAGCGACGCGGCCAGCCCGATCACCACCACACCGAGCACGAGATTGAGAATCACCAGGCGGCGGATACCGTTCACCGCCGCCGCGCCGTCCGGCCAAGACTGCGCCTGCACCGCCCGCTGCAAACGGGGAAACAGGGCAAACCGGATGTGACCGAAAACGAGCATCATCACCACGCCGATACCGGCCATCGCATGCACCGGCCAGCGCGCGTGAAGCCCGCCCATGCCGAGCATCATGTGTCCGCCCGAGAGCAGGATGACCACGATGGCCACCCCGACCCAGGTGAAGAAGCGCGTGAGCGCCGCCTCCCACAACGGCAAGCGCTGCTGCGGCGAGAGCTCCGACGACGCCGGGCGCAGGCATACGAGCGCGAAGAACATGCCGCCGATCCAGACGGCAACACTCACCAGATGCAAAAACAAACTGAAGGCATAAACGCTCATGCGTGACTCCCGTCAGGATGCCGAAGGCGCGGCGGGCAACACCGGCTCGAGCGAACGCGGTTTGAACGTGGCGAACTTGACGCCCGGTGCACGACCCTTGCGCGCGCGCTTGCCGATGTTCGGCGCCAGCGATGCGCCCGAGAGGGCCTCCGATTGCAACTTGCCGCCGCGCACTTCGCCATGCACGATCACGCCGGCTTCACTGATCGGCACTACCGACACCAGCGTTTGCTTCGCTTCCAGTCCAATCAGCGTCACGCCGCGTCCACCGCCGGTGAGCGACTTCATTTCGTCCATGCCGAAGACGAGCAGGCGACCGTCGCTCGACAGGCACGCCACTGCGCTTGCACCCTGCCAGATCGGCGTCGGGGCCAACGGTTCGGCACCCTCGTCGATCGTCATGAACGACTTGCCCGCCTTCACGCGACTGACCATGTCGCCCAGTTTGGTGGTGAAACCGAAGCCCGCCGTCGTGGCCAACAGCAGTGGCTGCTCGCCCGACGCCGCATAATAGTGCAACAGACGCGAGCCCGATTCGAGCTCGATCAGCGACGTGAGGGGCACGCCGTCGCCACGCCCGCCGGGCAGTTGCGACACCGCCACCGAGTAGACACGGCCGTTGCTGCCCCAAGCGATGAGCGGATCCACGGTACGACACTCGAACGCACCGTACAAGGCGTCGCCCTGCTTGAACGAAAAGCCCTGCGCGTCGAGTCCGTGTCCTTTGAGCGCGCGGACCCAGCCCTTGGCCGATACGACGACCGTGACGGGTTCATCGACCACGCGCGCCTCGGCCACGGCACGCTTCTCCTCCTGGATCAGCGTGCGACGCTCGTCACCGAATTGCTTCGCGTCGGCTTCGATTTCCTTGATGATCAAACGCTTCATCGCGCTGTCGTTGGCCAGCAGCTCCTCGAGCCTGGCCTTTTCGTCGCGCAGCGAGGCGAGTTCCTGTTCGATCTTGATCGCTTCCAGACGCGCCAACTGACGCAGGCGAATCTCGAGGATGTCCTCCGCCTGACGCTCGCTCAGCTTGAACGCGTTCATCAGCGCGGCCTTCGGTTCGTCCGACTCGCGAATGATCCGGATGACCTCGTCGATATTCAGGAAGACGATCATGCGGCCTTCGAGAATATGAATCCGGTCGTCGACCTTGCCCAGACGGTGGCGCGAGCGGCGCGTGACCGTTTCGAAACGGAAGCCGATCCACTCGGTGATGATCTCGCGAAGCGACTTCTGTCCCGGGCGCCCGTCGGCGCCGACCATCACCAGGTTGACCGATGCGCTTGATTCGAGGCTCGTGTGCGCAAGCAGCATCGTGATGAATTCCTGCTGGTCGATGCGGCTCGACTTCGGCTCGAACACCAGGCGCACCGGCGCGTCCTTGCCCGATTCGTCGCGAACGGCGTCGAGCATGCCGAGCACCGACTGCTTGAGGTTCTGCTGCTCGGGTGTGAGCGACTTCTTGCCCAGCTTGACCTTCGGGTTGGTGATTTCCTCGATTTCCTCGAGCACCTTCTGGCCGGACGTGTTCGGTGGCAGCTCGTAGACCACCGCCTGCCACTGGCCCCGTGCCATCTCCTCGATCTTCCAGCGCGCACGCACCTTGAGACTGCCGCGCCCGCTTTCATAGGCGGATCGAATCTCCGCGGCGCTCGAGATCAGTTGGCCGCCGCCCGGGAAGTCCGGGCCCTGCACGTGCGTCATCAACTCCGCGTCGTCGAGCTTCGGATTGCGGATCAACGCCACGGCCGCCGACGCCACCTCGCGCAGGTTATGTGACGGGATCTCCGTTGCCAGGCCCACGGCAATGCCCGAGGCGCCATTGAGCAGCACGAACGGCAGGCGCGCCGGCAACAGACGCGGCTCTTCGGTCGAGCCATCGTAGTTCGGCACGAAATCGACCGTACCCGCGTCGATTTCATCGAGCAGCAGTTTCGCGATCGGCGTCAGGCGTGCTTCCGTATACCGCATGGCCGCCGCACCGTCGCCGTCGCGCGAACCGAAGTTGCCCTGACCGTCGATGAGCGGATAGCGCATCGAGAAGTCCTGCGCCAGGCGCACCAGCGCGTCGTACGCGGACTGATCGCCGTGCGGATGGAATTTACCGAGCACGTCGCCGACCACGCGCGCCGACTTCACCGGCTTGGCGTCGGCCGCGAGGCCCATTTCGTTCATCGCAAACAGAATCCGGCGCTGCACCGGCTTCTGACCATCGCAAACGTCAGGCAGGGCACGGCCCTTGACCACGCTGATGGCGTAATCCAGATAAGCACGCTCGGCGTATGCGCCGAGCGTGAGCGTGTCGTCATCCGACGGTTGCGTAAAGAGATCTTCTACTTGTTCCATAAAACCTGTGGGTTTGCTGCGAACGTTTGGCGAATGTTCGGGGAGACGTCGACCGCGAGATCATACCAAGCTCGTCGGCACATTTCGGCAAAAAGCACGTGCGAACGGCAAAGCAAGTCGCGAATTCAGATTCATGCGGGGTTGGCATCCGGACGGCGGCGTCGACTGTCCGGCGTGGCCCGGGGTCGGGACGTGCGCTAGTCCGTGGCCGGCGGCGACGACAGCGCCGACGCCGATTCCCGTGCAGCCGCGTTGGGCAACGCCGCCGGCACGACTGGCAGACCGGAGGGCGCGCCGAGGATGACGTGAATGCGCCCGTCACGAGATCCGCTCACCCGCGCCCCGCCGACCTTCGCTGCGCCCGCACGCAGTGGCGCGCCGGCGGCAGCGATGACGGGCGCGTCCGGATTGAAGCGGCGGTAAAGCTCGAGCACCGCGGCGACATAGTCGCGCGTCTCGGCGTAAGGGGGAATCTGATTGGCGTGGCGCGCCACGGCCCCTTCGCCGGCGTTGTATGACGCGAGCACGAGTTCGAGACGATTCGGATAGCGCGATTGAAGATCACGCAGGTAACGCGCCCCCGTCAGGACATTCGTCCGCGGATCGGTCAGCTTGTCGGCTACTGTGCGTCGTGCGTCGGCACGCACACCGTAGCGCTCGCCCGTGGTCGGCAGCACCTGCATCAGCCCGACCGCGCCCTTCGGCGATACGGCGTCGCTGTCGAAGCCCGATTCGGCGGCGATGACCGCCTTGAGCAGCGCCGCATCGACGTGAAACTGCTTCGACGCCTGCGCGATCAGGGGCGCGAGTTTCTTCAGATTGGGATGACGCGCCAGCGCGTCGTAAAGGCGCGACCGGTCCGCGCCGCTGACGACACCGCCCTGCGACGTGCGCAGGTCGACATTGCCGCCCGTGCCAAGCACCAGGCGATAACGTGCATCGAGCTTGCGGGCAGCAAGGTGCGCGACACCGTTCTCGTCGACATAGCCATAGAGTTCGGCGTGCGCGAGCGATGTCGCGGCAAGCAGCGCGGCTGCCAGCGCGGCGCCCGCAAAACGCCTCAGGGACGCGGGCCGACGGATCGCGCGAAGCCGATCCGTCACCGGAAGTTGATTATTGCTGGCCTTTGACATGCACCTTGATCGTCTGGCTCATGGCCGGACCGTACGACCGGTGCGCACCGTCGGCGAACTGCATCGTCAACGTGTGGTCGCCCGGCGTGAGATTGACGGTCGTCTCGGTCTGGCCCTTGCCGAAATGCAGATGCGAGTCGTCTGCGGGTACGACCTGACCTGCCGGAATCGGATCGCCGTCGATGATGAGATGGTGATGGCCGGTGTTGGGCACCCCTTCCCCGGCCGGTTTGATCGCCATGCCTTCGACGCCGAACTTGACCACCACCGGGTTGCTCACCACGGCACCATTGGCCGGCGCCACGAAGAAGACGCGCGGCTGGGCCGCCTGTGCCAGAACCGCAGTGCTGGCGCACGCCAACGCCAACGGCACGACAATGCAACGCATGGAACGCAACATAACGCGACTCCCGGTAGGGTGGAGGTTGGATTATCCCATCATGTGAGCGCTCACGCTCGTCAGGACGTGCGTGAGGCTCCCATCATAGGAAACATTGCGAGCCCTTCAGATGTCGGCTTCGACTTCATTGCCCTTGGCTTCGAGCCAGCTGCGGCGCTGGGCCGCCTCGCCCTTGCCCATGAGCATGTTCATGCGTGCGACAGTGGCATCGAAATCGAGGCCGCCGAGCGCCACCGGGCTCAGCCGGCGGGTATCAGGGTTCATGGTCGTTTCCCAGAGCTGCTCCGCGCTCATCTCGCCCAGCCCCTTGAAACGGCTGATCGACCACGCGGTCTCGCGCACCCCGTCCTTGCGCAGCTTGTCGAGAATCGACTCGAGTTCGCCTTCGTCCAGCGCGTAGAGCTTCTGCGCGGGCTTCTTGCCACGGGCCGGCGCATCCACGCGATACAGCGGCGGACGCGCAACGTAGACGTGGCCCTTGGCGATGAGTTGCGGAAAATGCCGGAAGAATAGTGTGAGCAGCAGCACCTGGATATGCGAACCATCGACGTCAGCATCGGAGAGGATGCAGATCTTCCCGTAGCGCAGGTTCGACAGGTCAGGCGTATCGTTCGCGCCGTGCGGATCCACACCGATGGCCACGGCGATATCGTGCACTTCGTTGTTGGCGAAGAGGCGGTCGCGCTCGGTCTCCCACGTGTTGAGCACCTTGCCGCGCAACGGCAGAATCGCCTGAAACTCCTTGTCACGCCCCATCTTCGCCGACCCGCCCGCCGAGTCGCCCTCCACGAGGAAGAGTTCGTTGCGCGTGATGTCCTCGGTCTCGCAATCGGTCAACTTGCCCGGCAGCACCGCCACGCCGGAACTCTTCTTCTTCTCGATCTTCTGACCGGCGCGCGTGCGGGCCTGTGCCTGCCGGATCACGAGCTCGGCGAGCTTCTTGCCGTGCTCCACATGATGATTGAGCCACAGCTCAAGCGCGGGGCGCGTGAACGACGACACGAGACGCACGGCGTCGCGACTGTTCAGGCGTTCCTTGATCTGTCCCTGGAACTGCGGATCGAGCACCTTGGCGGAGAGCACGAACGACACGCGCGAGAAGACGTCTTCGGGCAGCAGTTTCACGCCCTTGGGCTGGAGATTGTGCAGTTCGATGAAGCCGCGCACGGCCTGGAACAACCCCTCGCGCAGGCCGGATTCATGCGTGCCGCCGGCCGGCGTGGGAATCAGGTTGACGTACGACTCCCGCACCTGGGCACCGTCTTCCGTCCAGGCCACGACCCACGCGGCGCCCTCGCCTTCCGCGAAGCTGTCTTCGCTGCCGTCGGCGAAACGCTCGCCTTCGAACAACGGGATGAGCGGCTCCGCGCCGTTGAGCGATTCGACCAGATACCCTCGCAGGCCATGCTCATAGAACCAGCTCTGCTCTTCGCCGTTCTTCTCCTGGCGCAACGTGACGCGCACGCCCGGCAACAGTACGGCCTTCGAGCGCAGCAGGCGTTGCAACTCGCCCAGCGGCAATGTGGGGCTGTCGAAGTATCGGGCGTCCGGCCAGACCGTGACACGCGTGCCACTCTTCTTCTCACCACGTTGCGCCGCTCGCGAATGCAGCGCCACGCTGACGTTGCCGCCGTCGGCGAATTCGAGCTCGGAGACCTGGCCGTCGCGCCAGACCGTCACGGCCAGCCGCGTGGCCAGAGCGTTCGTCACCGACACGCCCACCCCGTGGAGGCCGCCCGAGAAGGTGTAGGCGCCCCCGGCAGCCTTGTCGAACTTGCCACCGGCGTGCAGGCGCGTGAAGACGATTTCCACCACCGGCACCCCTTCCTCCGGATGGAGGCCGACCGGAATCCCGCGACCGTCGTCCTCGACGCTCACGGAGCCATCCCTGTTCAGGGTGACGAGAATCTGCTTGCCGTACCCGCCAAGCGCTTCGTCCGACGCGTTGTCGATGACTTCCTGAATGATGTGCAGCGGGTTTTCCGTGCGGGTGTACATGCCCGGGCGTTGCTTGACCGGCTCAAGGCCCTTGAGGACCTTGATGGACGCTTCGCTGTACTGGGCAGGCGTATTTTTTTTCGACATAGCGTGACTGAATTGGGGTTCGGCGCCCGGCGATTATCCACACTTCCTGTGGACAACCACGGGGAAAACCCATTAACACATGACAAAAGTGACGCCGGATCAACGACTTGAGTTGCGGCGCCCACATAATGGGCACTCGGTGCCGTCCGACGCGCGGACGGCACCGCATGAACGCGGTCTATTGTACTGTCACTCGCAGCGCCTTCGGGCCGGCGCGCCGCGGTGCCAAGGCAGGACGGCCGGACAAACGGCCGCCTGCGTGTCTTTCGTGTCGCAAAGCCTGTTGCAACGTGACTGGCGCAATCAGGCGCTCTCGCCGCGCTGCTTCGCCTCGAGCACTTCCCAGCGTTCGAGCGCCTCGAGCAACTCCAGTTCAATCGCTTCGAAACGTTCGGACAGCGCCGCCCCCGCCGACGGATCTTTCACAAAGATCGAACCGTCCTCGAGCCTGGCGGCCGCGTCTTTCTGCTCGTTTTCGAGCGCGGCGATGCGCTCGGGCAGCGCGTCGAGTTCGCGCTGCTCCTTGTAGCTGAGCTTGACCGTGCGGTTCGTGCCGCGTCGGGGTGCGCCCGCGGCTTCCTTCGGCGCTTCGTCTGTCGGGGCACGCTGCGCCGAAAGCGCCGCCGCGCGCTCGCTTTGCACCTGCCAGTCGGTGAAGCCGCCGACATATTCGCGCCAGTGGCCATCGCCCTCGGCGGCGATCACGGAGGTCACGACGTTGTCGAGGAACGTTCGGTCGTGACTCACCAGGAACACGGTGCCGCTGTACTCCTCGAGCAGCTCCTCGAGCAGTTCGAGCGTGGGGATATCCAGATCGTTGGTCGGTTCGTCGAGCACCAGCACATTGGCCGGACGCGCGAACAACCGCGCGAGAAGCAAACGATTGCGCTCACCGCCGGAGAGCGATTTCACCGGGGATCGGGCGCGCTCCGGCGAAAACAGGAAATCACCCAGATAGCTCATGACATGCTTGCGCGTGCCGTTGATTTCGATCCAGTCGCTGCCAGGGCTGATCGTGTCGAGCAGATTGCGTTCCGGGTCGAGTTGCGCGCGCATCTGATCGAAGTACGCCACCTGCAGGTTCGTGCCCACGCGAATCTGTCCGCTGTCCGGTGCGATTTCGCCGAGGATGAGCTTGAGCATGGTGGTCTTGCCCACGCCGTTCGGCCCCACGAGACCGACCTTGTCGCCGCGCATGAGCGTTGCCGAGAAGTCGCGCACGATCACCCGACCACCGTAGGACTTGGTGACGTTCGTCAGTTCCGCGACGATCTTGCCCGACTTTTCGGCCTGCGCAACGTCCATGCGCACGTTGCCCTGGATCTCGCGACGCTCGGCCCGCTCGTTGCGCATCGTCTTGAGCCGCTCGATGCGCGACACACTGCGCGTGCGACGCGCCTCCACGCCCTTGCGGATCCAGACTTCTTCCTGCGCGAGCAACTTGTCGAACTTCTCGTTCTCCACGCGCTCGACCTCGAGCTGGGCGGCCTTGCGTTCCTGATATTGCGTGAAATTGCCCGGGTAGGAGAGCAGACGGCCGCGATCGAGCTCGACGATGCGCGTGGCAACGCGATCGAGGAAGCTGCGGTCGTGCGTGATGAACAGCAGCGCGCCGCGATAACCGATCAGCAACTCTTCGAGCCAGCGAATCGCCTCGAAATCGAGGTGGTTGGTCGGTTCGTCGAGCAGCATCACGTCGGGCTTCGCCACCCAGGCCTGTGCGAGCGAAACACGCTTTTGCATCCCGCCGGAGAGCGCGCCCACGCGAGCATGGCCATCGAGGCCGAGCTGCGCGATGGTGGTCTCCACCCGCGTCTTGAGTTGCCAGGCGTCGGCAGCGTCGAGCGACGACTGCAAACTGTTCAGGCGGGCAAGCAGCGCGTCGTGCTCCGCGCCCTCCGGTGCGTCCGCGAGCGCCGCGGCGGTGTGATCGTAGTCGGACAGCATCACGTGCAGATCGCCCAGTCCAAGCGCGACCGCGTCGAACACGCTTTGTGCCGGATCGAATTGCGGCTCCTGCGGTACGTAGACCGTGTTCAAGCCTGCCTGACGCGCAACAAGGCCGTCGTCGGGCGCGGTCAGCCCCGCCACGATCTTGAGCAGCGACGACTTGCCGGCGCCATTGCGTCCGATAAGTCCGACGCGCTCACCGGCTTCGAGCGAAAAATCGGCATTGTCGAGCAATGCCACGTGACCGAACGCCAACTGGGCGCCCGTGATGGAGTACAAGGCCATGTGTCGGGAAACGCGTGAACTGCGATGGGAGATATTGTAGTGCCGGGCGTATTGCCCCGGCCGAAATTGCGGAACCGGCGGCGGCGACATTCGCCGCGCCGCCATGCCGACGCACACCTATGGGTTGACTGGCGCGCGCACCATTTCGATGTGCATGATGCCGTCTTCGTCATAGGGCTCGCTCGCCTTGACGAATCCGAAGCTGCCGTAAAACGCCTCGAGATGCGCCTGCGCGCCGATTCGCAGCGGGGCTTGCGGCCATTTCGCTTCGGCGATGGCCACGGCGCGTGAGAGCAATTCGCGCCCAAGCCCGGTGCCCCGGTGCGACGCCGCCGTAATCACCCGCCCGATCGACGCTTCGTCGTAGGCCAGCCCCGGAGGCAACAGCCGCAGGTACGCGGCAATCCGTGGCTGATTCGACGCGTCCCGCGATTGCGCGACAAGATGCAGGCTTTGAGGGTCGCGACCGTCGATGTCCTGATACGGGCATTGCTGCTCCACCACGAACACCGCGTTGCGCGCGGCCAGAATGCGGTAGAGCAACGTGGCGCCCAGTTCATCGAACGACTTGCACATCCATTCCATTCCCGACTCCCCAGCCTTGCGACGCAAAGGCGGGACTATAGCACCGTCGCCAAACGACGATGCCGCATCTCGCACATCGGGGGGAAGGGAAAAACCGGCTTACTGATAATAGACGATGCCCTGCTCGATATCGGCCCGGGCGTTACGCTCCGCGTCGTCGAGGGCGTTGCCCTGCGTGGCGAAACCATAGGCGGTCTGCACCTGGTACGCCCCCACCTTTTCGAGGCCCTGACGGGTCGGGCGGTGAATCTCGTAGAACGCGTCCCAGCGAGCATTGTCGCGCTCGACGGCATGAACGCTGTACTGGAATTCCTGATATTGCATTGTTTTCATTTTGTATGTTTCCTGCTGCAAAAAATTTTACTGATAACTATTCCTCTCGAATCGGCTTACGGTGATGAGAGTGCAAATTTGCACAAATGTTTCCGTGAAGTGCACGCAGCGTAGCGACCGAATGTGACAAACACACGACATTCGCGTGACCGACACAAGCGACTCAAGCAACATGAGCCCTACGGGGCTCGAGAGGTCGGGTCATGTCCGATGCGCCTGAGCGCGAATGCGATGCAAGACGGTGCAAGCTCGCGTGCGCACCTGCATTGCGCAAACCTGGCGCAAGGCGGGTGAGCTGAACGACTTCCTGGTTCGGGGAACGATGACCGCTCATCCGACACGGATGGCGGCGGGAACGCCTGGACGTTCGGGGCGGCAGCCACAACGCAACGCGCGACACCTCTGTAGTGGTTTTCGTGTCGTGCGCTCGCTTTCACCGGACAGGCAACGCTGTTGCCCGGCAAGGCATACCGCTGAAGACTACCCCCATGACTCCCGGAATTGACGGGAAATCGAGTGCAGTTGGCGAATGATAGCAGAAATCGACGCGCCGTGCCGTTTGGCGCGTCGACTCGATGCCAGACGCCTGACGTCAACGGCTTGCCGAGGGCTCGTCCATCTGCCGCAGAATCCAGTACATGTAGCCGGCGAACGCGCCGAAGATGACGTGCCCCGCGACCATCGTCCAGCCACGCGATTCGATGAACCACGGGAAAAGCTGCGTCATCACATGGAAGTTCACGGCGTACACGACCAGGCCGAACACGGCGCCGGCAAGCGACACGGTCACCACGTCCGAATCCAGCCGGAACGGGGCGACGATCGCGCCCAGCACCACGCCGAGCACCACGCCGATGGCCGCGTGGACGATCAGCGCCATGGCGACGATGGAAAGATCGAACGTGGCGGGCTGGGTAATGATGCCCGGGCCGAGGACGATGGCCGCGACCATGCGCGGCGGCACCCAGGGACTCTGGCCGGAGACCAGCAGCACCATGAGCATTTCCACGGCGGAGAAAAAGGCGCAGGCGACGAAACCGGCCACGGCGGCGGCGGCCCAGTCGGGCGAGCGGTGCGTGTAGCGATGCGAGTGGAGGTGCAGTTCCATGATGTCCTCCCGGAAGGGTCACTCACAGAGCCGCCGGTGGGACCGGCAGTGTTTTCAGGATAGGACAATCCGGGCGCAGTGAAAGTCGTGCGTACCGAGCCGCGCTATATACTGGGGCCGAACCCGCCGCCGGTGGGACTTTCGGGAGATATCGCATGTCCAGTCTGATTGGCTTGCTCGTCGCTATCGTGCTCGTCGGGATCCCCGTCTGGCGCATTCTGACCCGGCTGGGCCTGTCGCCGTGGTTCACGATATTGGCCTTCATTCCGGTGATCAACATCATTTCCCTGTGGCTGCTCTCTTATGCCAACTGGCCCGGGCAGCGTGCGTCCGCGCAGGCGCCGACGGTCTAGCGCCCGCGCAGCGGTGCCTCGCTTGCGCGGGGCATCGCGCGGGCGCCAGGGGCGCCTGCGTGTCGGCACGTCGATGCTCGCCCGTGGTGCAGTGCGGTACGGTAGAATATTTGCCAAACTCCGAACACTGGACTGGCATGAGCACAGAGCTGAACGCGGCATCCAATTTCATCCGCAACATCATTGACGAAGACAATCGCTCGGGTAAATGGGGCCAGCGCGTCGAGACGCGCTTCCCGCCAGAGCCGAACGGATATCTGCACATCGGTCACGCCAAGGCGATCTGCCTGAACTTCGGCGTGGCGCGCGACTACGACGGCGTGTGCCATCTGCGCTTCGACGACACCAACCCCGAAAAGGAAGAGACCGAATACGTCGACTCGATCATCGACATGGTCAAGTGGCTCGGTTTCAGCTACCAGACGCCGCAAAAGGAGCACCTGTACTTCGCGAGCGACTACTTCGAGCAGCTCTATCAGGGTGCCGAAATCCTGATCCAGCGCGGCAAGGCCTATGTCGACAGCCAGAGCGCCGAAGACATGCGTGCCAATCGGGGCACCCTCACCGAACCGGGCAAGGATTCGCCGTTCCGCAATCGCACCGTCGAGGAAAACCTCGATCTGTTCCGCCGCATGCGCGCGGGCGAATTCGCCGACGGCACGCACGTGCTGCGCGCCAAGATCGACATGGCGTCGCCGAACATCAACCTGCGCGACCCGGCGATTTACCGGATTCGCCACGCCCACCACCACCGCACGGGCGACGCGTGGTGCATCTACCCGATGTACACGTACGCCCATCCGCTCGAGGACGCCATCGAGAACATCACGCACAGTCTGTGCACGCTGGAGTTCGAAGACCAGCGTCCGTTCTACGACTGGGTACTCGGCGAGCTGGCCGATGCAGGCATGTTCACGCGCCCCACGCCGCAACAGATCGAATTCGCACGCCTGCAACTGACGTATGCGATCACGAGCAAGCGCAAGCTGCGCCAACTGGTCGACGAGAAGTTCGTCGACGGTTGGGACGATCCGCGCATGCCCACGCTGGTTGGCCTGCGTCGCCGCGGCTTCTCGCCCGAGAGCCTGCAACTGTTCTGCGAGCGCATCGGCGTTGCCAAGTCGGCATCGTGGATCGACATGAGCATTCTCGAGCAGGCATTGCGCGATGACCTCGATCCGAAGGCACCGCGCGCGACGGCCGTGCTCGATCCGCTCAAGCTGGTCATCGACAACTACCCCGAAGGCCAGCAGGAGGACTGCCAGGCGCCGGTGCATCCGCACTTCCCGGAGCGCGGCATGCGCACGTTCCCCATCTCGCGCGAGCTGTGGATCGAGCGCGAAGATTTCCAGGCCGAGCCGGTCAAGGGCTTCTTCCGGCTCTTCCCGGGCAACAAGGTGCGTCTGCGCTACGGGTACGTGGTCGAGTGCACCGGCTTCGACACCGATGCCGACGGCAATGTCACGGCGGTGCACTGCAACTACTTCGAAGACAGCCGTTCGGGCACGCCGGGCGCGGACAACTACAAGGTCAAGGGCAACATCCACTGGGTGAGCGCGGCGCACGCGCTGGCCGCGGAAGTGCGCATCTACGACCGCCTGTTCGTGGACCCGCATCCCGATGCTGGCGAAAAGAACTTCCTCGACGCCCTCAACCCGAATGCGAAGCGCGTCACGCAGGCGTACATCGAGCCGGGGCTGATGAGCGCGGCGCCGGAGGATCGCGTGCAGTTCGAGCGTCACGGCTACTTCGTTGCCGACCGTCACGACTCTGTCCCGGGCAAACCGGTGTTCAACCGCATCGTCTCGCTCAAGGACGGCTGGGCGGTGAAGCCGGCCAAGGGTGGCGGCAAGTAAGCCTCGGCATCCCGCCCCTAACCGCAAAAACCCGCGCTCCCGAGCGCGGGTTTTTGCTTTGGTGCCTTCGCTCTGGTCTTCGCCTGAAATACCTACTATAAGGCGCCCGCACACCCGTCTGCGTCGGTTCGGCGTATGCTCGCGACCGACATCGCCGGATACCCAGTCCGGCCTCGACTCACCGAATGCGCGTTCTCATTCGCCAGCCGCCGCTTCCGACACCCGTCCATGCCCACGCTCCGCCCTTCGTCAATGCACCCGGCCACATCGACCTCGCCGGGCGCGGCGCCATCACCGACCTCACCGACCTCACCGACCTTGCTGTCGGGCGGTGGGATCCTCCAACGCTTGGCGGATGCGCTACATGGACTGGCCGCGAACTTCGCGCAAATCTATTTCATCCCGTCGGCTGGCGCCGGTGTGTTGCTGCTTGCCGTCCTTGCGCTCGCCGATCGTCCTGCCGCCCTCACCGGACTGGCGGCCAGCGCGATCGCCTCGGCGATCGCGATCGCGCTGCGACTGCCGGCCGAGCAGAGACGAAAGGGACTTACAGGCTACAACGCAGCGCTCACCGGCGTCGCGTTCGGCGCGCTTTGGCAACCCGGCGTCGCGGGCTTCGTCTGGCTCGCGGCATGCGTGGCACTAACCGTCGTCGCGTCCGCCGAACTCGCGCGACGCCGGTTTCCAGCGCTCACGGGCCCCTTCATCGGCGTGATGGCGCTCTCCTGGGCCGCACAGTCCCGGGTCGGCCTGGTGCCTCGCGCGAGCGCGCTGGCCTGCGACGCCGCCACGCCCGGATTCGTGTTCTGCTCGGTGGGACAGGTGGTCTTCATCGCGCCGCTGGTGTTCGGCCTGCTGACCTGGTACGTGCTGGCACTCTGGAACGTTCGCGCCACGCTTTGGGCGCTCGCGGCGGCGGTAGCCGTCTGGGCGGGCCTCGTATCCGCCACCTCACTCGTCTCACGGACATTGCCGACATGGCTGGCGTCGCTCAACTCGCTCAGCTCGCTCGGCCAGTCCTGGCCGTCGGTCGCGGCCCAGGCCGGGGGGATGGGGGTGAATGCGTTTCTCGCCGCATTGGGCCTCGGTGCCCTCGGTCGCCCAACCGCCCAGCGCTTCGCGGGCGCTTGGCTGGCCAGCATTCTGTGTGTCGTGCTCGGTCACGTCCTCGCGCCGACCGGCTGGCCCTACTTCACCTTGCCGTTCAATCTGGCCGTCTGGGCGGTGCTCGCCGTCACCCGACCCCGGCCGTCTTCGGCAATCGCATAAAAAAATGCCCGGAACGTGGACGTTCCGGGCACTCGCTCATCGCTAACCCCGTTTCGGGAAGCTGCCGTCTGCGCGGCCGTGGAGATGACTCAGCTTCCCTGTGTGGTTTTGGCCTGCCCTCGCTCTCGATCGCGCCCTTTCGGGCACCGGAGCATTTTCAAGTACCGCTGTTGTTATCGCTGCCTCTTCCCTGACGCTCGCCAACGCCCCCCGACGTTACGAACCGCTGCCGAAGCCCAGGCCTCTTGCGTGCCATACCGGTATCAACGGCTGTTGGCGCAAAAAGTTGACCGGGGTATACACCGATCCGTTCGCGCAGATCTCACGATCCGCCGTATCACCCGGCGTCCGGTGCCCCGGCTGACGTTGCGGGCGATTTCACGACCGCATAGCGCGTCAACGTCTCCTGACGCGCCACGTCGTGGGCGACCAACGGCTCCGGATAGTTCTGCCCCAATACCACGCCGGCATCGCGCAAGGTCTGCGCATCGGCGCGCCAGGGCGCGTGCAGCGCCTTGTTAGGCAAATCGGCCAGTTCGGGCACGTACTTTCGGATGAATCGCCCTTCGGGGTCGAACTTCTCTGACTGCGTGACCGGATTGAAGATGCGGAAGTACGGCTGGGCATCGCAACCGGTCGAGGCAGCCCACTGCCACCCACCATTGTTCGCCGCCAGGTCGAAATCGTTGAGGGCCTGCGCGAAGTACGCCTCGCCGCGCCGCCAGTCGATGCCCAGATCCTTGACCAGAAAGCTCGCCGTCACCATTCGCAGGCGGTTGTGCATATAACCGGTCTCGTTGATCTGGCGCATCGCCGCGTCGACGAGCGGATAACCGGTGCGCCCCTCGCACCAGGCCAGGAACGCGGCGTCGGCCTCCTTGCCCGCAGCCCACTCGATCGCGTCGTACGCCGGCTTGAACGCCCGGCCGTCCACATGCGGGTGATGGTGCAGGATCATGAAATAGAAGTCGCGCCAGATCAGCTCGCCGAGCCATGTCTGCGCGCCGCGGCCGGCCTCGCCACCATGCTGCATGGCGGCGTGCGCCTCACGCGCGAGCGTGCGGATCGACACGGTGCCGAAGCGCAGATGCACGGACAGATAGCTCGGCCCACGCACGGCCGGATAGTCGCGTCGTTCGTGGTAGTGCGCCATACGTGGCAGGAAGTCGTCGAGCAGTTGCTGCGCTCCCGACTCCCCTGCGGGCACCGCGATGCGGCGCGACTCGGGCACATCGAAGCCCAACGTCGCCAACGACGGTATCGCCCCCTTCACGGCGCCCGGCGGCTGGGTCAATCGCCGGAAATCGGACGGTTTCCCGTGCGGTGCGAGGTCGACCGGCCTCACTTGCCTGAGCCAGGCGCGCTGGTACGGCGTGAATACGCTGTAGGGCTCGCCCTGTGCGCTCAGAACCTCGTTCATCTCGAAGATCACATGGTCTTTCACGAGTTCGAAAGCGATACCCTGATCTTCCAGCGAGCGGGCAACGGCACGATCGCGCCTGAGCGCGGCCGGCTCGTAGTCCCGGGCGGCGAACACCGCCTGCACACCGAGTGCCCTGGCCAGTGTCGGAATCTCATGCGCCGGGTCGCCGTGACGCACGACCAACCCGCCACCGCGCGCCTTGAGGGTTTCGTCGAGCTCGCAAACACTGTCGCGAATGAAAGCGACACGCCTGTCGTCACGCGGCAGTCCGTCGAGAATGGTCGTGTCGAAAACGAACGCGACATACACCTCGGCGCAACTCGCGAGCGCCTGCGCCAGCGAAGCGTTGTCCGTGCAGCGAAGATCGCGCCGCAGCCATACCAGACCTTTGTGGAATTCGCTCATGTCAGTTCGGCGCGACACCTGCGCGCCCAATTCGGTGGAATGCGAGGACGTCCTCGCCAAATCCCGTACCATAGCGAGATCGCGGACTTTTTGCCATCGGCCTCGATTACCTCATGATTCGGAAGTTTCCGATTTTGACTCAAATGCGCGCCGCGCCGGTCCTGGCGTGTCTCGCGGCGACGCTGCTCGCCACCGGCTGCGCCACCCCATCACGACCGCAAGCCGGCGCGACGCCCGCGCATGCCCCCGCGCCCGACGCCGCCACCCTGCGCGAGCGTCACCTGGCCGCGGCCGACGCCGCTGCCAACCAATACCGCACCTGTTTGTACGGACATGTGGCGCGCTACGTCAACCTCGAGCCCGACGCCGGGCGTCTGGCCGACGAGGCCGCGGCCGAGTGCGCCCCCATCACCGAGCGATTCCTCCGGGAACGTCGGGCGGCGGTGGTGACGTACGCGTCGCCGTCGGAGGCTTCGCAGCAAGCCGAGGCTGCCACGCTCACGCTCCAGGCGGACGGCTTGCGAGTCGCGCGCGCCCGCGCCACGGAGCTTCGGGCGCTGCGGTAGATCGACAGGGGTGACCGATACCACGGGGCATTGCGGCGCGACTTACGTAGTCTCCCGAACGTGCTTTCCCTAATCGGGCAAGCCCCGATTGGCGAAAAAACGGCAGGTCACCAAAATGAAACCGCCCTCTTACGTCCTTTTGGGGGTACTGCGACAACGTCATTTGCCCGCTTCGGCGGGCATTTTTCTTCGGTATCCACAATAAATGCGCCGCCAGTGCTCCGGGCGCGGGGAGGCCGCGATGTGCATCTTCTGCCAGCGCACCATGGATGTCACGTGTTGTCGCGCTCACGGGACGCCGGCGTGTTCGCATCCGCGATGCCATTGCGGGGTTCGTCGTGTCCCAGCCATCGGTGCGCGAGCGCTTCGACCCGCCCGCCGACCGCCAGCACGATAAGCAGCAGCATCATGGCGGCCACCGCGATATGCCAGCGGCCCAGACCGCAGATGATACCGATCCCCGTGGTACTCCAGAGTGCCGCCGCCGTGGTGAACCCGTGAACCGAGGCGCCTCGGCTGGGCCGGACGATACAACCTGCGCCGAGAAACCCGATCCCCGCGACGATTCCCTGCACGACGCGGCTGACTGACGAGTTGTCGTAGGTCAGCGCCGAGCCCGGAAACGGCACCACGGCCAGCACGAACAAGGCCGAGCCGAACGACACGATCGCCAACGTGCGCAAGCCGACTGACTTGTGATGCAGATTGCGGTTCAGGCCCACGAGGCCGCCCAGGATCAGGGCCGCGGTGAGCCGCAACGTGACTTCGATGATCTCCGTCATCCTTCACCTCGTCTGGGTGCGCATTGCTGCGCGAGTCATACGTCATGTGCGCTGTCGCGCGACGCGGCCTTGGCAAGCCGCGCGCGTGCCACGTTCCCGCGATCGCCGGCGCGTCATCTACGCCTGTGATGCCCCATTATCGCCCGCGTTCGTGGACAAGGTGCGCTCAACGGCGTCCCAGTCGTCGAACAGTCGCAGTTGACGCGTCGCTTCGGCGTCGAGCATCCGCACGCCCACGCCCAGCAATCGTACGGGCCGACGCTTGCGGCCCACGGCTTCGGCCAGCAGCTCGCGGCATTGACGGGCGTCCACCCCCAACGCCCCGGCCTCGGCCGTCGTGCGCGAGAAGTCGGCAAAACGAATCTTGACGAAGACCTTGGCGATGGCGAACGGCTCGTTGCGCCGCGCGCGCTCGATGCGCTCGGCGAGCAGGCGAAGCAGTGGATCGAGGGCCGCCTCGCAGTCGGCCAGCGTGCGCAAGTCGCGCGTGTAGGTCGTCTCGACGCTGATGGATTTCCGCTCGCGGTCGGGGCTGACTTCGCGCGTGTCGATGCCTCGGCAACGCTCGAACAGCCGCTGCCCGAACACGCCGAAACGCTCGATGAGCTCGGTCAGCGAGTGGCTTCGCAAATCCGCGCAGGAATCCACGCCCAGCGCGCGAAGCTTCTCCGCTGTCACCTTGCCGACGCCGAACAGGCGCTCCACCGGAAGCGCCGCCACGAAGGCGTCCACCTCGGCGGGCTTCACCACGAACAGGCCGTCGGGCTTGCGCCAGTCACTGGCGATCTTGGCAATGAACTTGTTGGGCGCCACGCCCGCCGAAACGGTGAGTCCCACTTCCGCGGCCACGCGTGCGCGAATCTCGCGAGCCATCAGCGTGGCCGAGCCCTCGCAGCGATCGCCAAGGGTGACGTCGAGATACGCTTCGTCGAGCGACAAGGGTTCGACGAGGTCGGTGTAATCGCGATAGATCGCCATGATCCGCCGGGACGCTTCCTGGTACCGCGCCATCGAAGGCGGAATGATTCGCAAGTCGGGGCACAGCTTAACGGCCTGCGCCGAGGGCATGGCCGAGCGCACGCCAAAGGCGCGCGCCTCGTAATTGCAGGTGGCGACCACCCCGCGCTGATCCGGCTGGCCGCCCACCGCCAGAGGAATCCCGCGCAGCGACGGGTCGTCCCGCATCTCGACGGAGGCGTAGAAACAGTCGGCGTCGCAGTGAATGATCTTGCGCGTGGCGGGTGACATGGCGGGCAGCGAAAATACTGTGCAAATATACAGCATTCACGAGAGATTTGCGCCCCAACTGCGCCCCCCCCCGCCATCGCGCTCGGCACGCATCCCACTCGTCACACGCCGCACACTCGTCACATGCGCCAGGTGCGTCACACTCAACGCACCGGCAGGAACTGGAGAAACTGGGCACCCAGCAGGTTTTGCACGTAGCCAATTCCGGCGCGGCGAAATTTTTCGTCGAGCATCTCGGCGAGCAGGTCGAGCCGACCGACGATCTTGCCGAACTCGCGCTCGAAGCTCACGTTTCGCACCTCGGCGATTTCGTTCGCCAGCAACAACGGATGTCCGGCCGTGTCCTGACGGCTCGCGAGCAGCCACGCCGCGATTTCCACATTGCGCGCCGCGTTGTAGATACGCTGCGCATCGAGGCCGTCGCTCAGGTAGAACACCGTCGAGCCACCGTGCGCCGTAATGATCGTGTCCGACAGGCTGAAGATGAACGCGGCCACGCGATCCCCCTGGAACGCCGGGTCGAGCGACAGCGACAGCGCGCGCACGTCGCGCAGCGCTTTGAGCTCGGGCAGCGTGCGGCGTCCTTCGACCGCCGCGCGAAGTTGCGTCATCGCCTGAGCTTGCGACGCGGCCCCCGACTTTCGCCATTCTCTCGGATTGCGCTTGTAGAGCTTGTCGGCCAGCAGGTACAGGCTCTCGAGGTTGGCACGCATGCCCAGCGTCGCCATGCGATTGATGTCGGTCTGCGCCAGATCGCCGGTCGTCATCGGCGTGGAGCGCACCGCCCCGCGATCGGTCGGCGCGTCCTGATAAGACGCGCAGCCGGCGCACAATGCAGCGACCGTGGCGACGCCGAGCACGGTCACGGCGGTCCATCGGCGTGGCGCGACTCGGGTGAAGTCCGCGAGCCAGTGTCGTCGTTCGGGAAGTGCAAGCCTTCGGGTCATCGGAGGTCGGAGCGCCAGGCGGTGAAGTCAGCGACGACTTTACGCGATCGCCCGCCGGACTTCGCGACGCTCCCGCCCGAAAAATTGTGACATTCGGTAACGCGCCGCCGATCAGGGCACCAGTGCATCGCGCACCTGCGCGAACAACGGATGCACCATCGCTTCCTCGAGCCGGAGCACCGGGGTGACGCAACAATCGGCGTGGGCGAAGCGCTCGACCCACTCGCGCTGCGACGCGCCCGCGAAGACCGCCGCCAACTCGGCGTGCAGCGCACGCGCGTCGTCGCCGCCCACGACCTGACCGAGCGACCAGTGACGCGACTTCCATTCGTTGCGCCCCAGTACGTCGCACAGGGTCTGCCAGAACTTGAGTTCGAGCGCCCCGACTGCCATGAAGCGATTGTCGCGCGTGCGATAGACCTGGTAACAGGGCACGCCGCCGTTGAGGAGATCGCCGCCGGCGCGCGCCGTGCACCCCTGGCGATGCATCGCCACGGCGGGCACGATGTTCGAGCGAAATACCTCGTGCGTCATGGAAATATCGAGCCAGCGGCCACGACCGGTGCGTTGCGCCGACACCAGCGCCGCCAGCACGGCCTGCACCGCAGCCTGGCCGCCCCCGTAGAGGTCGCCGATCTGGAAGTTCGGGACGATCGGCGCATCGAGCGCGTCGCAGAGCTGATCGAGCACCCCCGCGTAACCGATGTAGTTGATGTCGTGCCCCGCCGCCTGCGACATCGGCCCCTGCTGCCCGTATCCGCTGATCGACGCCATCACGAGCGACGGGCGTCGCCGCGCCAGCGAGGCGTAATCGAAACCGAGCCGGGCCATCACGCCGGGACGAAACCCTTCGAGCAGGATGTCCGCGCGCGCCACCCAGTCGAGAAAAGTCGCCCGGTCGGTGTCGTCCTTGAGGTCGAGGCGCATCACGGTCTTGCCGCGATTGAGTAGCCGCCAGAACCCGCCCGGCGGCATCTCCCCGTCGCCCAGCATCATCTCGCGCGCATAGTCGCCCGCGCCCTTGTCCTCGATCTTGACGACGTGCGCGCCCAGCGCGGCGAGTCGCATGCCCGCGAGCGGGCCCGGCAGCAAACGTGTGAGATCCAGCACGGTCACACCATCGAGCGGCGCATCAGCGCCTGCATGGGAACCATCGGCTTCGGGCGTGGTGGCGGTGTCGGTCATGGCGTGGTGGCAGTCGGCGAACTCGGAGGCTCAACCGTACCTCGCCGCGGGGTTTGACCGCAACCGGCCGGCGAGCCACTTTCGTTCGGAAAATGCCGATTGCGCCCGGCCCGGCGTTGGCCTCTCACAAAACGGGACCTGCGCCGTCGGCCTCCTCGCCCTCCTCGCCCTCCTCGCTGGCGTCACCCGCGTCGCCGGCGTCTCGCGGTGTCGATGCGTGCGCGGGCCCGGCCACCACCCCCTCGTCGAACAGTCGGGCGATCTGGCTGTCGAGGTACCCCAGCTCGCGCAGAATTTCGGCGGTGTGCTCCCCGGTCGCGGGCAACGCTCGGCGCGCCGGCAGTCGCTGGCCCGCCATCGCAATCGGCAGCAGCGGCACGCGCGTGTGCTCGCCATGCTCCGTCACCAGATCGCCCAGGCCGCCGCTCGCGAGCAGATGAGGATCGTCGAACAACGCCTGCGGCTTGACGATCGGCGCGAACGGCAGGCCGTGGCGCTCGAACGCCGCCGCCAGATAGTCGGCGTCGAAGCCCTGCATCATCTCGCGCAGCAACGGCAACAGCCAGTCCCGCGCCAGCACCCGATCGTTGTTGGTGGCCAGCCGCGCGTCCTCGGCCAGATCATGACGGCCGAACACATCGCAAAAAATCCGCCACTGCGAATCGCTCACCACGGCCAGAAAGATTTGCACACCGTCGCGCGCGGCGAAGACGTCGTAGATGCCCCACGCCGAGACCCTCGCCGGCATCGGGTCGGGCGCCACGCCGGTGACGGCGAACTGCTGCATGTGCTGCGCGGCGAGCAGCACGCAATTCTCGAAGAGTGCACCCTGCACTTCCTGCCCGCGTCCGGTGCCCTTGCGCTCGTAGAGCGCCGCGAGCGCCGCGAGCGCACCGAACACGCCCCCCATGATGTCGTTGACCGATGCCCCGGCGCGCAGCGGCTGGCCGGGCGGCCCTGTCATGTACGCCAGCCCTGCCATCATCTGCACGACCTCGTCGAGCGCCGTACGCCCCGCATACGGCCCTGACAGAAAGCCCTTGAGAGACACATAGACCAGCGCCGGATTCAGGCGCGAAAGCGTGGCGTAATCCAGTCCGATCCGACGCATGCGGCCGGGCTTGAAGTTCTCGGTCAGCACGTCCGCCCTGGCCGCCAGACGCAGGATGAGCTCGCGTCCCTCCGGCCGGGTCACGTCGACGGCAAGACTGCGTTTGTTGCGGTTGAACGCCCGGAAGAAACCGGCACCGGTCCCAAGCAGACCCCGCGTCGCATCGCCGCCGACCGGTTCCACCTTGATGACGTCGGCGCCGAGATCGCCGAGCACCATGCCGCACGTGGGTCCCATGACCATATGGGAAAACTCCACGACACGAATGCCCTTCAATGGCATCGGTGTCGCAGGGGACGCGTCCTGCATCGACTATCCTCCCCAACCCGTATGCGACGCCTCACGGTGCACCCGGTCCGGCACGCTCGCGGGATGCGACGGGATTCCGTCGCGCCGCAGTTGATCGAATCCGGCGATATGCCCCGCGAGGGCACTCGCCGCCACCGTGGCCGGACTGTCCGGCCACCTCTGTTCCGCGCCCGAATTCAAACCACCGTTCGTGGACCGATGTTCAGTGATACTGGCGATTTGCCTGCGCGGCGAAGGTATTGGTCCAGGTGTCGCCCAGCCGGATCTGCGACGGTTTGACTTCGGGCGAAAACGACGCCAACGCCTTGAGCGCCGTGGCCGGGCCGCCGGCGGGCATCATGCCGTCGGGCGAGAACGCCTCGCGACAGTTGGCGAACGCCTTCAGGTAGAGCGCCTGATTGCCGAGCAAATACGATTCCGGTACTGTCCTTATCAGATCGGCCGCCGACGCGTGCTGGAGCCATTTGTCCGCGCGCACGATCGCATTGGCGAGTGCCTGCACCGTGCGCGGATGCTTCTGGATGAAGCTCTGCGGCGCGTACATCACGGCGGCCGGCATCGCGCCGCCGAACACGGCGCGCGTGCCCGCCTGGGTACGCGTGTCGACGAGCACCTTGAGGTCCCCCGACTCTTGCAGCAACGTGATCATCGGATCGACGTTCGAGACGGCATCGATCTGCCCGCCGCGCACGGCGGCGACCACCGTTGCGTTGCTCCCGACGCCCACGATCGACACGTCGCCCGGCTTAAGTCCCGCCCTGGCCAGGGCGACATTGACGAGCATGTGCGTGCTCGAGCCCGGTGCGCTCACGCCGACGCGCATGCCCTTCAGATCCTTGACCGACTTCACTTCGCCCGCCTTGGCCTTGACCACACCCAGTACCAGTTGCGGCGCCGCGCCCAGCACCACGAACGCCTGATACGTCAGGCCCTTGGTCTGCATGAGCAGCGTATGCTCGAACGCGCCGGCGCCCACGTCGGCGCTGCCGCCCACCACGGCCTGCAAGGCTTTCGAGCCACCGGCGAAGTCGTCGATGGTCACCTCCAGGCCTTCGTCCCGGAAGTAGCCGAGTTGTTCGGCGATGGTCAGCGGCAGGTAATAGAGCCCGGGCTTCCCGCCCACGGCGATGGTGATCTTCGGCTTCTCCAGCGGCTGTGCCGACGCGGCGGACGCAGCGGACGCGGCTGGCGCGCCGGGACTCAGGCTCAATGCCACGAGGCCCAGCACCATCAGCGTGAGAACGAGGATCAGTCGTCCCACGGCATCGCGCACACGGCGCGCGTCGGCTTGTCTCATCGCGTGTCTCCTCCCGCCCGATGCGGGACACAGGCGCGCTCCGGCTCGTCGGCCGGAATCGCTATCGGCCCGGAAAGCATCGCCTCGTGATGTCAAGGCGACAAGTTGTGTTTCGGCATGCCACGCATCGCCGTTCGCGATGTCTGGAAGCACGCCTGCCGCCCCGACGCCTTTGCTCGATGCGTCGCCCTACCCCCGCCGCAAACCCTTCGACCGTCTCGGTGACGCTTCGCGCCCCCGCAAGCGGGCGGGGGCCGCAAGGGTTGGGTGACGTCGCCCGACCGCTCGTGCCGTCATCGGTTGTGCTCGTGCGGCACACTTGCTCCGTCGGTCACGTTACGCGCGCACAAGTGGTCGACCAGCATGCGCGAGGCTACCGGCAAAGCGTCGTAGCGTCGCACACACACAATCAGCCGGCGCTGCGCCCACGCGTCGGTAAGCGGCACGATGCTCAGCGCCTCCCCGTCCGTCACCTGCGAGTAGATACCCACCGCCTCGCGCGGGACCACCGCCAGACCGAGGTTGGCGCGCACCATGCGGCACACCGCTTCGAAAGTCGAGACGTGGATGCGAAACTTCACGGTCTTGCCCTGCTCGGCGGCCAGACGTCGCAGCACGGTGTACATGGCGCTGTCCGGATGGACGCCGACGTGGTCGTAGTCGAGCGTCTCCGCGAAGGCGAGTTGGGCAGCGCCCGCCAGCGCGTGATCGCGGTGGAGCACGGTGACGATCTGGTCGTGGCGGTAGGGAAACACTTCGACGTCGCGAGTGTCCACGGCGTCCCAGCAGATGCCGATGTCGGTGGCGCCGTCGGCGACCCCGCGCACGACCTGCGCGCTGGTGTGCTCTTCCAGGTCGACCTTCACGCCCTCGTGCCGGCGCAGGAACGCACCGAGTTCGTCGGGCAGCGTCTCCACGATGGACGACACGTTGGCGAAGATGCGGATGTGGCCGCGCACCCCGCTGGTGTATTCGGACAAATCGCCCTGCATCTTCTCGAGACTGCGCAGCACGTTGCGCGCGTGATGCAGCAGGGCTTCCCCGGCGGGCGTGGCGCGCACCCCCCATTTATGGCGTTGCAGCAGCGCCGACCCCACCAGCGATTCCAGGTCGTTGATCCGCTTGCTAACGGCGGACGGCGCGATGAACTCGCGCTCGGCCGCGCGCGCGATGCTGCTTTCCTCACACACCGCCACGAACAACCGCAGCGACACCAGATCGATCCGCCATAGCGCCATGCCTGTCTCCCGGAGGCACTGCATTGACAGCGAAATTGCGACGTGTGTGGCAAAAACGCCACACGGCGCCGCGCCTGACGACACAGGAAAACACCACCGAACATCACAAGGACGAGCGCCGCCGACGGCATCCGCCTCGTGCAACGGCTCAGGAGGAAGGCACCCACGGCGCCCGGTGACACGAATCCGACTTCAGCCCGACAGGTTGCACGCCGCCTTCGGGCGTCGTGCGCCCGTGTCACATGACGTGCCTGTGCCGGTCCCTCCCAGAGCCACCGCTAGCGCATCGCCCCTGCGAGCAGGACGGTGCTCCAGCCCCCGTCCGCCGTGTTGAGCGATACCTCCGGCGGTGGTGCCGACGCCAAGGCCATGAACAGCCAACATTTGCAAATGATGATCGCAATCATTTTGTCGCCGCTCGGATATCCCGGTTTCGTCGCCGGGTCTGATTTGACTATAGTGCGGCGCTATCGGGGCGGCAACTCCCAATCGTTTCGGAAAGCGACGGCGGCGACGTTCGAGTCGCCGGCAATGCTGAGCGTCTTGTGAGGCCGTTGGATCAGGTACGTCGCGCGATCGCGCGCGCGAGCACCAGCACCGGCAACAGACCGACGAGCACGAGCGTGAGGGCCGGCACGGCGGCTTCGGCGAGCCGTTCGTCGGCGGCGAGATGGTTCGTGACGACCGCGAGCGTGTCCATGTTGAAAGGTCGCAGTGCGAGCGTGGCGGGCAGCTCCTTCATGACATCGACGAAGACCAGCAGCGCCGCCGTCAGCACGCTCCCGCGCAGCAGCGGCAGATGCACGCGACGCAGCATCGACCAACCGCCCACGCCGAGGCTGCGGGCGCTCGCATCGAGATTCGGCGCAATGCGTGCGAATCCGGCATCGACGCTTTGCAGCGCCGCCGGCAGGAAACGCACGAGATAGGCGTAGACCAACACGCCGCCGGTGCCTGCAAGGACCAGGCCGTTGGCACCGAACACGTGGCCGAGCCAGGTGTCGAGGTGCAGCACCGGCGTGAGGATGCCCAGCGCGATGACCGCGCCGGGTATCGCGTATCCCACGCTCACGAGGCGCACGGCGATTCGCGTGACACGTCCCGGCGCCAGCCGCTTCGCGTAGCCCAGCACCACGGCAAAGACACTGGCGACCAGGGCGGCGACCGCCGCCAGACGCACGGTGTTGTAGACCCATTCGCCATAACGGGGCCAGGGCACCTGATCGAGTTCGGACACCGCCAGCCGCAGCATGATGAACGCGGGCAGCACGAAGCCGATGACCAGCGGCAACGCGCAAACGACGGTGGCCAGCGCGGCCCGCGCGCCGCGCAGCCGGGTGCGGCGCGCGGTCGTCGGCGCCCGGCCGGGCGTCCCGTAGTACCTCAGCCTTGCCCGGCTGCGCGCCTCCGCGATGAGCAGAACGAGCACCGCGAGCAGCAGACAGGCCGAGAGCTGCGCGGCCGCCACACGGTCGCCCATCGAGAGCCAGGCGCGGTAAATGCCAGTGGTGAAGGTGGGCACGCCGAAGTACGCCACCGCGCCATAGTCGGCCAGCGTCTCCATGAGCACCAGCGCCACGCCGGCGACCAACGCCGGTCGCGCCAGCGGCAACGCCACCCGCACGAAGGCCCGCGCCGGCGAGCAGCCCAAGGTCCGCGCGGCTTCGAAGAAGCGCTGGCTGTGCTCGAGGAATGCAGTGCGCGCCAGCAGATAGACGTAGGGGTAGAACGCGCCTGCGAAGACCCAGGCCGCCCCATACCACGAGCGTACCTCGGGGAACCAGGCAACGCGATCGACGACCAGCCACCGACGCAAGACACTTTGCACCGGCCCGGCGAACTGGAGAAAGTCGGTGTAGGCATACGCAGTGACGTAGGCGGGCATCGCCAGCGGAAGGATCAACGCCCATTCGAGCACGCGCCGCCCGGGAAAGGCGTAGTGCACCACCAGCCAGGCACTCGCCACGCCCATCGCCAGCACGCCCGCGCTGACGGCGAGTGAAATGCGCAGCGAGTTCAGAGCATACTCCGGCAGCACCGTGTCGAGCATATGGGCAAGTACGGCCCGCGTGTCGGCATCGCCCGTCCCGAGCGCCGCCACGATGCCGATCATCGGCACGAGCACGATCAGCGCGGCGCCCCATGCCACCAGCCGCCACGTCCATTGACCCGCCCCATGTCGCGCGCGCCGATGCGGTGCGAGCGGCGACACGCGCATTGGCGAGGCCGCGATCGGCGCCACCTCTTCCGAGGGAACGGCAGGACAATCGGCGGAGACAGGCTCGGAGGCGGCGCGTGACACAGGCGTCGATGACATCAGCAATTCAGTAGTGGAAAACGTTGATCGGGGCACGGCGCGCGATGGTCCAACGCCTGACGCGGACCCGCCAAATCGAACCTTGCGTCGCCGTTTGGCATCGCCTGACGGGAACCGGTGCAGACTCACCGGTCTAAAGCGATGTAAATTATACGCATTCGCAATTGTGACTCTGACGCGGTGAGGCACGGAAAGTGCCCCGCCCTGTCGAGCCTCCTGCCGCTCCCGCCCCCGCTGCCACGCCCATGCCGCTGCCCTACCTGTTGCTTGACCATATCTCGGTGAATTACGACACCGCCGGCCACGCCCACACTGCCGTGCGCGATCTGTCGCTGTCGCTCGCGCGAGGTGAGATCGGTTGTCTGCTCGGCCCATCGGGCTGCGGCAAGACGACCGTGCTTCGCGCCGTGTGCGGTTTCGAGCCGCTGGCAGGCGGGCGCATCGTGCTCGACGGGCACGAGGTCGCCAACGCGCAGTCGAGCGCACCGCCGGAGCGGCGCCATGTCGGCGTGGTGTTTCAGGACTACGCGCTGTTTCCGCACCTGAGCGTCGCGCAGAACATCGGCTTCGGACTCACGCGCCTGCCGCGCGCCGAGCGCGAAGCTCGCGTGGAGATGCTGGCCGAGCGCGTCGGGCTGGCCGGGGCGTTGCGCAAGTATCCCCATGAATTGTCGGGCGGGCAGCAGCAGCGGGTGGCGCTGGCCCGTGCACTGGCGCCGTCGCCGGCGCTGTTGTTGCTCGACGAGCCGTTCTCGAATCTCGATCTCGATCTGCGCGAACGCCTGGCGGTGGAGGTGCGCGAGATCATCCGCGCGAGCGGCGCGACGGCGATCCTCGTCACGCACGACCAGCACGAAGCCTTCGCCATGGCCGATCGCATCGGCGTGATGCATGCGGGCGCGATCGCCCAGTGGTCGCCCGCCCGGGAACTGTGGCGTACACCGGCCAATCGCGTGGTGGCCGATTTCATCGGGCGCGGCGCGCTGATCCCCGGCAGCTTCCGGGGCAATGCCGACGGTGGCGGCATCTCGCTCGAACTCGGCGAAATCGCGATCCCGCCGTCGATGGCCGACAAGTTGCTGCGCAGCGCGCCGAAGGGCGCGTATCCGGTCGATGTCGACGTGCTGCTGCGCGCCGACGACGTTTCCCACGATCCGGCCAGTCCATTCGAAGGCACACTGGTGCGGCGCGCCTTTCGTGGCGCCGACCAGCTTTACACGCTGCGATTGGCGTCGGGCCGCGAAGTCGTGGCCCGCGTCGACGGCGAACTGACACATGCGCCCGGCGAGCGGGTGGGGCTTCGCCTGACGGTGCAGCACCCGGTCGCCTTCATCGCGCGGGACGCGACCGTCTGAAGGGCCTGGCGAGCCGCGACGGGGCGCGCAACGCGCCAGTGACGCCCTGGCGACGGCGCGCGTAACGTGCCGCGCAGCACGCCGGCGCGCAGAGGCTGGTAAAATCCGCCAAAACGGATGGGCCTATGAAACAGTACCTCGACTTCATGCGCCATGTACTCGAACATGGCACAGACAAGACCGACCGCACCGGCACGGGCACGCGCTCGGTGTTCGGTTATCAGATGCGCTTCGACCTGCAGGAAGGCTTCCCGCTCGTCACCACCAAGAAGGTGCACATCAAGTCCATCGTGCACGAACTCCTCTGGTTCCTTCAGGGCAGCACGAACGTGCGCTATCTTCAGGAAAACGGGGTATCGATCTGGAACGAATGGGCCGATGCCGACGGTGAACTCGGTCCGGTCTACGGGGCGCAATGGCGCTCGTGGCCGACGCCGGATGGCGGTCATATCGACCAGATCACGCAACTCGTCGACCAGATACGCCAGACGCCGGACTCGCGTCGCCTGATCGTCTCGGCCTGGAACGTGGGCGAGATTCCGCGCATGGCCCTGCCGCCTTGCCACGCGTTCTTCCAGTTCTACGTCGCGGACGGCAAGCTGTCGTGCCAGTTGTATCAGCGCAGCGCCGACATCTTCCTTGGCGTGCCGTTCAACATCGCCAGTTACGCCCTGCTCACGCACATGATGGCGCAGCAGACCGGGCTGGACGTGGGCGATTTCATCTGGACCGGCGGAGATTGCCATCTCTACAACAATCACCTCGAGCAAGTGAATACGCAGCTCGCGCGTGAACCGTTCCCGCTGCCCAGACTCGAGATTGCGCGCAAGCCTGATTCGATCTTCGACTATCGCTTCGAGGACTTCCAGATCACAGGATACGAAGCGCATCCGCACATCAAGGCGCCGGTGGCCGTATGACGATTCTGACGCTGGTCGTCGCCCGCGCCGAGAACGGCGTGATCGGGCGCGACAATCAATTGCCCTGGCGCCTGCCCGAGGATCTTGCCCACTTCAAGCGCACCACGCTCGGCAAGCCGATCGTGATGGGTCGCAAGACGTACGACTCGATCGGACGTCCGCTGCCCGGTCGCCGCAACATCGTGGTCTCGCGCAACCCGGCGCTGATGATCGAAGGTTGCGATGTGGTCGGCTCGCTGATCGACGCGATGCGCCTGTGCGTCGGGGCCGAGGAAATTTGCCTCATCGGCGGCGCGCAGTTGTACAGGGAGGCCCTGCCGAGTGCCGACAAGGTGGTGGTGACGGAAATCGCCAAGGCCTTCGAGGGCGATGCGCACTTTCCCGACCTGCCTGCGGCGCAGTGGCGCGAGACGGCGCGCGAGACGCATCATTCCCCTGCCCCGAATGACTTCGATTACGCGTTCGTGACCTACGAACGGATCTGACGTCCCGGCGCGCGCCCGCTCGCGCGCCGGCGCGATCCTGGGCATTCCCGCTTTTGCGCGGCCTGGCTTCCCTTGCTTCCCGCGCGGCCTCGCTCCGGCTCCCACGCTCCTCTCGCCCCGCTTCCCGGCTTCGCCCTTGCCGTCAGGCGCTGAGATTTTCGTGCGGCGCTGCCGTCCCCGCTTCGAATTGGTCGCCCATGTGCATGGACGTGGCGCGCGAGACAAACACCCGGTCGCGGCCAAGTCGCTTGGCCGCGTACAGCGCTTCGTCCGCGACCGAAACGAGACGCTCCGGCGTGTCGTTGACCGCCCCCTGTACCGGCACGTGCGTCGCGCAACCGACACTGATCGTGACCAGCCCCGTCGGGCCTGTTCCGGGCTTGGCCAGCGCACGCACGCTTTGCGCCACGCGCGTTGCCACGAAACTTGCGCCTTCGGCGTCCGTTTCGGGCAGGACGATGACGAATTCCTCCCCGCCGTAGCGAGCGACCATGTCGGCGGGTCGATGCGTTGCGCGCAGAAGCGCCAACGCCACTTGCCCGAGGCATTCGTCGCCGACGACGTGTCCGAATTCGTCGTTGTAGCGTTTGAAGTGATCGACGTCGACCATGAGAATCGACAAAGGATGCCCTGAGCGGCGAGCCTGTTCGAACTCGCGCGGGAAGCGCTCGTTGAAGTAGCGGCGATTGAAGATGCCGGTCAATGCATCGCGGTTGCTGTATTCGATCAGGCGCAGATGGGCTCGCGTCAGTTCACGGTACAGGCGCGTGACCTCCCATACCAGCACGCATACCAGCACGCCCGGCGCCGACATGCTGAACAGGCGCGCGAGATACCATCCCAGCGAGAATTTGACGGTGCTCATCAGGCTGAGCACGGTGTCAGTCACGCAGGCGAGAACCGCGAGCGCCACCCACAGGTCGAGCACCGTTCGCACGCGTCCGAGCGCGAGCACGGCGCCCAGCACCACGAGGTTGACCACGAGCAGCACGACGCCCGCGCCGCTGGCGGAGAACGCGCCCGGCACGCTCGCGGGCGTCAACGCCGGCGGCAGCGGCACCGCCAGCGCCGTCAGGCATAGCAAGAATCCCACGGCCACCGGCAGGCCGACATAGATCCAGACGGCGCGCCCGGCCGATGGCCATTGTGTGACGACCTGCGGCGTGAAGCGATGCCGCGCGATCATCGCGATCAGCACGAGCATGGGAAACCCGGCGTGCCAGAAGACCCAGATCCAGCCCGATGTCGTCGGATGCGCGGCTAACAACCCCTGTGGGGCGAACAGGCCAGGATAGGTGATCAGTTGCATGGCGACGGTCAGCGCCATGAAGGCGTAGGCGCCGGCCAGCCAACCGAATGCCGGCCAGCGATTGACCTGGAACTGCGCGCCAAGCAGGAACGCGGCGATGGCGGCGGTCGTGAAAACGGTCAGGCCGCACATCGGGAGAAAAGGCGCCACTGCGGGCAGCGCCATCGTGGCGTTGGGCGCGGCCAGTATCAGGGCGGCGAACACGACGATCGCCAGGCAGCCGGCCAACGCCCGCTGCGCGCGCGACGCACGCTCCATCAGAAAGCCGTCCATGAGGGCCCCTCCTGCCAGTCGCGGGTCGGTGTCTGGAGAGTTGTTGGAATGACACGCTTCGACGCAGTGCAATCGAGCCCCGAACGGGACCGTTGATGCGGCAAGCATGCACCAATTCCTGGTGAATGCCAACCGTCACGACAGTGCGCCCGTGGCCGGTGGCTCCCCCCGCATCATGGACGTCGTTCTCGCGGCGCCCCCAAGGAAACGCGTCGAGCAGCGTGGGAAGGATGACCTGCGGATCGCATGCCCGGACGCACGTGAACGCATCGAAGAACGCCCGCGACTCGGCCGGACACGTGTGAAGCGATGCGTGAGGCTCGGCGAGTGGCGCCCGTACGGTGACGCCGGAAGGTGAAACATTTCAAACGCCGGTTGTCGATCGTACCGAGCGCGTCAGAGGACGAGAATCACGCTCACCAAAGCAAAGCGCGCCGCCCCCTGCTCCCGGGTGAGGCGACGCGCTTGCGTTGTGTTGCGTTAGCAAGTTGCCACGCGAAAACCGCTGGCCGCTCGATCGGGGATCACCCGCCCAGGTAAGCCTCCAGCACGCGAGGGTTGCCGAGCAGATTCCGCCCCGTGTCGTCGAGCACGACCTTGCCCGTCTCAAGCACGTAGCCGTGCTGGGCAATCTTCAGCGCCTGCCGCACGTTCTGCTCCACCAGGAAGATGGTCAGGCCGTCGGCATTGATCTCCTTGAGCGTATTGAAGATGCCCTGCACGATGATCGGCGCCAGCCCCATTGACGGCTCGTCGAGCAGCAGCAAACGCGGACGAGCCATCAGCGCGCGACCGATCGCCAGCATCTGCTGCTCCCCGCCCGACAGGTTGCCCGCCATCTGATCGATCCGCTCCGCAAGGCGCGGGAATCGCTGGAGCACCTTGTCCAGGTCCGGCTTCACGTTCTGCTTGTCGCGACGCGTGTACGCGCCCAGCTCCAGGTTCTCGCGCACACTCATGGTCGTGAGCGTGGCGCGCCCCTCGGCAACCTGCACCAGACCGCGCTGAACGATCTTGTTCGGCGCCAGTCCACCGATCTCCTCGCCCTCGAACAGGATCGATCCCGCCTGCTTCCGGATGAGGCCGGACAATGCGAGCAGCGTGGTCGACTTACCTGCGCCGTTGGCACCGACGAGCGAGGTGATCTCATGCTCGCGCAATGCAAAATCGACGCCCTTGACCGCCTCGATATGCCCATAGGCGACCTTCAGGCCCTTCACTTCGAGCAGCGCGCTCATGCCTTGTCCTCCGCGCCGGCCGCCAGTGCGGCCACATCGTCGTCGTCATCGCGCCCGAGATAGGCTTCGATGACTTGCGGGTTGTTCTTGATCTCGTCGGGATTGCCCTCGGCGATGATGCGCCCAAAGTTGAGCACCGCGATCCGCTCGCACAGGCCCATCACGAAGCGCATGTCGTGCTCGATCATGAAGATCGTGTAACCGCGCGCCTTGATGTTCTCGATCTCGCTCATGAGATCGACCTTCTCGCCCGTGTTCATGCCGGCGACTGGCTCGTCGAGCAGCAGCAGCTTGGGCTCGGTCGCCAGCGCGCGCGCCAGTTCGAGCTTGCGCTGATCGCCGTACGACAGGTTGTCGGCAATGTCGTAAGCCTTATGGTCGAGCTTGACCCACGAGAGCAGCTCATGCGCACGCTCGCGCGATCGCTTCTCCATGTCGCGGAACCCCGGCAGCGAGAGCAGCAAGCCGGCGGGTCCGTAGGTGAGATGGCGATGCATGCCGACCACCACGTTCTCGATCAGCGTCATCTCCTTGAAGATGCGAATGTTCTGGAACGTACGGGCAATGCCGCGCTGCGTGATCCGGTGCGGCTTCTCACCCACGAGGCTCGCGCCGTCGAACGTGATGCTGCCGCCCGTGGGTTGCAACAGCCCGGTGATCAGGTTGAATACGGTCGTCTTGCCGGCACCGTTCGGGCCGATCAGGCCGAAGATGGTGCCCTGCGGCACTTCGATGTTCACGTCCTGCAGCACATGAAGACCGCCGAAACGCTTGGAAATATTGGAAAGCTTGAGCATGTCGTGTCCCCTGTCCGCTTACGTGGAAGAGGCCGAGCGCGCCTTGCCGGCACGGAACCAGCGGCGAAAGCGCATCGGATCCCAGATACCCTTGGGCAGGAACAGCACGATCAGCACCAGGATCAGGCCGTTGACCACAAGGCGGAAGTCGTTGAACGCACGCAGCAACTCGGGCAGCAGCGTGAGAATGGTGCTGCCGAGCACCGGTCCCGCCAGGCCATTGATACCGCCGAGAATGGCCATCGTCAGGATCTCGACGCCACGATCGAAGCCAAACTCGTTCGGCCCGATGAAGAACGTCAGATGCGCATTCAGCGCGCCCGCCAGACCGGCCAGCACGGCGCCCAGCACGAACGCGAGCATCTTGTAGCCGGTGACGTCGATGCCCATGAGACCCGCCGCCGTTTCATCCTCCTTGATGGCCTCGAACGCACGGCCCACCTTCGAGCGACGCAGGCGCCACAGTACCGCGAGCGTGATCACCACCGCCCCTGCCACGTGCCACCACTGCGTGAGCTGCGGAATGCCATTCAGGCCCAGCGCGCCACCGGTCAGATCCTCCGTGTTCAGGATGAGCACGCGCACGACTTCGCCGAAGCCAAGCGTTGCCATCGCCAGATACACGCCCGACAGGCGCAGCGTGGGCTTGCCGATGATGAAGGCCACGATCGCGGGTGCCGCCATGCCGCCCGCGAGCGAAACGGCAAACGACGTCTCGTAGTTCATCGTGAGCAGCGCGGCAGTGTAGGCGCCGATGCCCATGAACGCGGCGTTGGCCATGGCCAGCATGCCGCACGAGAGGGTGAGATAAATCGACAGGGCCAGCAGCGCGTTGGTGCCCAGGGTGAGCACCAGATTGCTGTAAACCGCCCAGAAATTATTGAACCAGTCCATTGCGCCCCCGTGATTACGCTTTGCGTTCGAGCACTTTGCCGAACAACCCCTGCGGACGCACCAGCAGGATCAGGAACAGCAGGCCGAACGCCACGGCGTCGCGCATGTTCGAGCCGATGTAGGCCACCGAGAGCACCTCCGCAAAACCGAGGAACAGGCCGCCGATCATCGCGCCACGAATGTCGCCCATGCCGCCCAGAATGATCACCGCGATCCCCTTGTGCAGCATCGGCTGCCCCATGAGCGGAAACACCGCATTCGAGTACAGGCCGATCAGCACCCCCGCCATGCCACCGAGGCCCGCCGCCGCAAACGACGTCGCCAGGAACAGCCCCTCCACGTTGATGCCGAGCAGATACGCCGCCTTCGGCGATTCGGCAATGGCGCGCAGCGCGCGCCCCAGTTGCGTCTTCTTGATCGTGGTGATCAGCACGGCCATGAGCGCGAACGAGATGAAGATGATCGCGAGCTCGAGCACGGTCATGTGCACGCCGGCCACCGTCAGGGTGTCTTGCGATACGACGTCGTAAGGAAAACGCAGGTTCTCCGCGCCGAAGATGCCCTGCACGCCGTTGTTGAGCAAAATGCCCACGCCAATGGTGGCGATCATCGGAATCAGGTGAGGCGCGCCGCGCTTGCGCAGCGGTTTGAGCACCAACACGTCGATGAGCAGGCCGAGCAGGCCCGCGACGATCACCGCGGTGACAATGGCCGCCCACAGCGGCAGGTGCAGGCGCACGACAGCCTGCAAGGCGGCATAGGCGCCAACCATGAAGACCGCGCCGTGCGAGAGATTGATAACGCCGAGGATGCCGAACACGAGTGTGAACCCGAGCGCGAACAAGGCGTACACGCACCCGAGGGAGAGCGCGTTGACGAGTTGCTGTTCCAGCATGGTGTGTATTCCAGCCTGAGGGACAAAGGCGCAAACCGCGCGGGGGTGCGGTGTGCGCCAGAAACGCCGATGGGCGTAGCGCCTTTCGGCCCTACGCCCATGCGGACTTCTTCAAGTACTGCCGGGCTGCTTACTTCTCGATGACGTACTTGCCACCCTTCGTCACGCTGACGATCGGTGCCTGTTGTGCATCGTAGCCGGCCGGCTTGCCGTTCTTGCCCATGGCCTGACGGAAAGCGAACTTGCCCGTCGCACCGTCATGCGTGACCTTCGGCAGCGCGTCGCGCAGCGCCTTGCGGTCGGCTTCCAGGTTGCCCGAAATCTTCACGCTCTTGATCGCACTGGCGGCGATGTACATCGCGTCGTAGGCCTGTGCGGCAAACTGGTCCGGGGCCACGTTGTATTTGGCCTTGTAGGCGCCGATGAACTTCGTGTTGGCCGGCGTGCCGTTCTCGATCGACCACGGGCTACCCACCCACAGGCCATCCGAGCTGCCCTTGGCCAGGTCGAACACCTTGACCGAGTTCATGCCGTTGCCGCCAATGAACGGCACGTTGATACCCAGCTGACGGGCCTGCACCATGATCGGCGCACCTTCGGCGATCAGGGCCGAAAGCACGATGGCGTCGGGATTGCTTGCCTTGATCTTCGTGAGCTGCGCCTTGAAGTCCACATCGCCCTTGGCGAAGGTCTCGGTCGTCGTGACCGGGATCTTCAGGTCGGCGAGCGCCTTCTTGAAGTTGTCGTAGCCGCTCTTGGTGAAGACGTCGTCGTTACCATAGAGTACGGCCACCTTCTTGATGCCGGTATGCTTGGCCGCGACCTTGATGGTCTCGGGCAGCACGTCGGCTTCGGTCACCGAGTTGCGGAAGATGTAGTCGCCGATCGACGTAATGCCGTCAGCCGTGTTCGAGGTACCGAACGCCACCGTCTTGCCCGCCTGAGCGATCGGATCGGCCGCCTGTGCCGAGTTCGACAGCGTCGGGCCGAAGACCATGAGCACCTTGTCCTGGAAGATCAGCTTCTTGAAGACGTTGATCGCCTCTTCCTTCTTGCCCTGCTCGTCTTCGATCTGAAGCACGAGCTTGTTGCCGTTGATGCCGCCCGCGGCGTTGATTTCGTCGGCTGCAAGCTGGAAGCCGTTCTTGATGGCCGCGCCGTACTGCGCAGCGCCGCCCGACAGCGCTTCGGCCACGCCGATCTTCAGATCGGCTGCGTGGGCCGCAGCCACCATCCCCGTGGCGACAAGTGCGCACAGCAACTTGGTCATGGTGCTTTTCATGAGTCCTCTTCCTCCAATACCTAGTCTCTAGTTATGAGAAGGCGCGCCTTATGAGCGCGCCCATTACCCTAACCACCGCATCCACTCTTAAGCCGTAGCTTAAGAAAACTCCTAAGCATAACGCAAACTGCTTGCAACGGACACGACAAATGGGGTTTTGCCCCGTTCTGGCGCATAAATGCAACGTGTTTATGGCGCCAGAATCCACTTTTGCAGCATCAATGACCGGCGATGGTCATTTGTTCAATCAGGATTGACCCGACTTCCTTGGTTCCGCGCACGAGCGTGTCGGCGCCGATGGCCACGATCTGCCGGAACATGTCGTTCAGATTACCGGCCAGCGTGATCTCCTCGACCGGATACTGAATCTCGCCGTTTTCGACCCAGAAGCCCGACGCGCCGCGGGAGTAGTCGCCGGTAACGTAGTTCACCCCCTGCCCCATGAGCTCGGTCACGAGCAGGCCCGTGCCCAGCTTGCGCAGCATGGCGCGAAAGTCGTCGGTCGGCGCGGTCAGCTTGCTGAACATACGCAGGTTGTGCGATCCGCCCGCGTTGCCGGTTGTCTGCATGCCGAGCTTGCGGGCGGAATAGGTCGACAGGAAGTATCCCTGGACAACGCCGTCGCTCACCACGTCCCGCGCGCGCGTCCTCACGCCTTCCTCGTCGTAAGGCGCACTGCCCATCGCGCGCGGTACATGCGGGTCCTCGTGAATGCCCACGTGATCGGCAAACACCGGCTTGCCGAGTGTGTCGACCAGGAACGTGGCCTTGCGGTAGAGCGCCCCGCCGCTCACGCCCTGCACGAAGGCGCCGAGCAAGCCGGCCGCAAGCGGTGCCTCGAACAGAACGGCGCATTTCCGGGTGGAAAGCTTGCGGGCGTGCAGGCGCGCGAGCGCGCGCTCGGCGGCGTAGCGTCCCACCGCTTCCGGCGACGCGAGGTCGCCCGCGGCGCGCTTGGACGAATACCAGTCGTCGCGCTGCATGTGGCTGCCCGACCCCGCGATCGGCGAGACCGACAGGTAGTGACGCGAATACGGATAGCCCGACAGGAAGCCCCGTGTCGTGCCCAGCATGAACTGGGAGTGCTGCGCCGATACGCCGGCGCCTTCGGAATTGCGGATGAGCGGGCTCACGTCGAGCGCCGCCTTCTCGGCGCGGCGCGCCAGTTCCACGGCTTCGTCGGCGGTGATGTCCCAGGGGTGGAACAGCGACAGATCCTGCGGGTGCATCTCGAGCAGTTCGGTCTCGGCGAGGCCGGCGCAGTCGTCCTCGGCCGTGAAGCGCGCGATGTTGAACGCAGCGTCGACGGTGTCGTGCAAGGCCTTGCGCGAGAAGTCCGACGTGCTGGCGTTGCCGCGCCGCTGACCGATGAAGACCGAGACGCCCACCAGCTTGTCGCGGTTGCGCTCGATGGTCTCGACCTTGCCGCGTCGCACCGAAACCGACAGCCCGTCGCCCTCGGAGATCTCGGCCGCCGCGTCAGTGGCGCCGAGCGAACGGGCGTACTGCAATACGTCGCTGACGATTTCCTTGAGTTGATCCTGGGTATGCGTGAAGTGCTGGGTCGCTTGGGACATCGGCGCGATTCGGTCAGTGGCTGATTAGGAACCGCCATCTTAGCGCGAGTTGCGCGCCGTCGTGCACAGGCCGGACAACTATTTGGACGCCGCGCGCCGCGCTACAATAGCGCCCATGACGCACATTCAACGCTTTAACCGTATCGCCCACAGCGAGCTTTCCGACGAAGGCCCCAGCAAATCCCAGCGCAAGCGCGAGTCGCACGCCTTGCAGGATCTCGGCGAAGAACTGGTCAACCTGGCCAAGGACGCGCTCGCGCGCGTGCCGATGCCGGAAAATCTCGAACAGGCGGTGCGCGACTGCCGCAAGATCACCGCCCACGAAGGCCGCCGCCGGCAATTGCAATACGTCGGCAAGCAGATGCGCACCCTGCACGAGTCCGAAGTCCAGGCCATCCGGCAAGCCCTCGACGTCATCAAGGGGGTATCGAAGGCGGAAACGGCCAAGCTGCACGCGCTGGAACGCTGGCGCGAGCGGCTGCTCGCCAAGGACGAGGCCCTCACCGAGCTGGTCGCCCAGCACCCGGGGGCCGACGCGCAGCAACTGCGCACGCTCATTCGCAATGCCCGGCGCGAACAGGCCGCGCAGAAGCCCCCCAAGGCGTTTCGCGAGCTGTTCCAGGCACTCAAGGATTTGATGGGGGCCGGCACGCCCGACACCGAAACTTCGGACGACGCGCAAAGCGATCTGCCGGAATTCCCAACCCGCGAGGAAGACTGATGGTCGCACGCTCCCATCCGGACGAACTTCGCGTCGGCCTCGTCTCGATCAGCGATCGGGCGAGCCAGGGCACCTATGAAGATCAGGGCATCCCTGCGCTTCAGGCGTGGCTCGGCACCGCACTCACATCGCCGTGGGTGGCCGAGACCCGCCTGATCCCCGACGATGCCGACGGCATCACGGCCACCCTGATCGAGCTTGTCGACACGATGCAGTGCGACTTGGTGCTCACGACTGGCGGCACCGGGCCGGCGCGGCGCGACGTCACGCCGGAGGCCACCCTGCGCGCGGGAACGAAGGAAATGCCGGGGTTCGGCGAACAGATGCGCCAGATCAGCCTGCGTTTCGTCCCGACCGCGATTCTGTCTCGACAGGTCGCCGTGATTCGCGAGACGCCGGCCCACGCCGCGCTCATCATCAACCTGCCCGGGCAGCCCAAATCGATCAAGGAAACGCTCGAAGGGCTGCGCGATGTCGACGGCAAGCCCGTCGTGCCGGGCATTTTTGCCGCCGTACCCTACTGCATCGATCTTATCGGCGGCCCGTACATCGAAACCGATGACGCGGTGTGCAAGGCCTTCCGTCCGAAAAACGCGATTCGGGCGCCGAAGTCGTCCTGATCGCGCGCGCCGGGGCCGCGTGCCGGCCTCGCGATCGATTTCCCGCAGCTTCCATGCAAAACGCCAGCAAGATCGCTGGCGTTTTTTGTGTCCGGCGGGGCTCAGTCCGGGGTGGCTGCCGGGGCATCGGCGGTACCGGGCACGGCGGTTTTCAGGAAGTGCTCGCGGTAGTACACCAGTTCGTCGATGGACTCGTGGATGTCGGCAAGCGCGGTGTGGGCTGCCCGCTTGGTAAAACCCTTGTAGACGGTCGGCTCCCAGCGGCGGCACAGCTCCTTGAGGGTGCTGACGTCCAGGTTCCGGTAATGGAAGAACGCCTCGAGCCTGGGCATGTAACGCGCCATGAAGCGGCGATCCTGGCAGATCGAGTTGCCGCACATCGGCGACTTGTTCGGCGGCACGTACCGGGACAGGAACTCGATCAGTTGCGCCTCGGCGGACGCTTCGTCGATCGTCGATGCCTTCACGCGATCGATCAGGCCCGAGCGGCCGTGGGTCGACTTGTTCCAGTCGTCCATGCCGTCGAGCACGGCGTCGGACTGATGAATGGCGAATACCGGCCCTTCGATACGCCGCGTGAGCGCTGAATCGGTCACGACCACCGCAACTTCGATAATCCGGTCGCTGTCGGGCTGCAAACCGGTCATTTCCATATCGAGCCAGACCAAATTGAACTCGGCGCGCGCGAGCGTCGTTTCGGCTTCGACGGGCGTGGGATTCCGGGATGGGATAACGGACATGATCGGAAGACTCTGGAAAACAGATCGATGGAAGACCGGCACGGCGCCTCGCCGGTCGAAAGAACTTATAATTCTCGCATACTTCAGATTCCCCAAAAGCGCATGTTCACTTATCTCTTCGTGATCTTCCTGCTGGCGATGGTCATGACCAAGCTCTGGCTCGCGGCCCGTCAGGTTCGCCACGTGGTCGCCCATCGGGCGGCGGTACCCGAGCGGTTCGCCGACACGATCACGCTGACCGACCACCAGCGCGCGGCCGACTACACGGTGGCGCGCACGCGCCTGGGCATGGCGGAAATCTTCGCGCAGGCGGTACTGCTCGTGGCGTTCACGTTGCTGGGCGGACTGAACCTGCTGCATGTCGGCATCTCCGCGTGGCTCGGCGAGGGTTACGTCGGCCAGATCGCGCTGATTGCCGCGGTCCTGCTGATCTCCGGCCTCGTGGACCTGCCATTCACCTACGTGCGGCAGTTCGTCATCGAGCAGCGCTTCGGCTTCAACCGCATGTCGCTCGGCCTGTTCATCGCCGACATGCTCAAGGGCACGGCCGTCGGGGTGGTGCTCGGCCTGCCGCTGTTGTTCGTCGTGCTCTGGCTCATGGACCGCGCCGGCCCCATGTGGTGGCTTTACGCGTGGGTCGTCTGGGTTGCCTTCAACCTCTTCGTCCAGTTCATCTTCCCGCACGTGATCGCGCCGATGTTCAACAAGTTCGAGCCGCTTGCGGACGCCTCGCTGGCACAGCGCATCGAGGGCCTGATGAAGCGGTGCGGTTTTGCGGCGCGTGGCCTGTTCGTGATGGACGGCTCGAAGCGTTCGGCCCACGGCAATGCGTACTTCAGCGGATTCGGCCGAGCCAAGCGCATCGTTTTCTTCGACACGTTGATCGAACGTCTGTCGCCGGCGGAGATCGAAGCGGTACTCGCGCACGAGCTCGGACACTTCAAGCGTCGCCACATCACCAAGCGCCTGATCGTCGCCTTCGCCCTTTCGCTGGTGTTCCTGGCACTCCTGGGCTGGCTGGCCGGCCGCACCTGGTTCTATACGGACCTCGGCGTAATGCCCTCGATGACCGGCAGCAACAACGCCCTGGCACTGATCCTGTTCTTCCTCGTGCTGCCGGTGTTCGGCTTCTTCGCCAGTCCGCTGGGCAGCCTGACCTCGCGCAAGCACGAGTTCGAGGCGGACGCCTTCGCCGCGAGCCAGACACAGGCCAGCGATCTGGTCAACGCGCTCGTGAAGCTGTATCAGGATAACGCGTCGACGCTCACGCCCGACCCGGTCTATACCGCGTTCTACTATTCGCATCCCCCGGCGTCGCAACGCATCGACCGACTGCTGGGGCACGCATGAAGCGCGGGTTCAAGGGCAAGGCCTCGCCAATCGAGGCAACGGCGACGGCCACAGAACGACGTCTTGGCCGTGTGGCGGCGGCTCACGGCCGCCACTACGTCGTGGAAGCCGATGACGGCGAAACGGTGCTGTGCTTTCCGCGCGGCAAGAAGAGCGAAATCGCGGTCGGCGACGAAGTCGCATGGGCACGCACGGGCGATCAGGGCGTGATCGAGGAAATTCTTCCGCGGCGCAATCTGCTCTATCGCTCGGACCAATTCAAGAGCAAGCTCTTCGCGGCCAACATCGACCAGCTGGTCATCATGCTGGCGACCGAACCTTATTTCAGCGAAGACCTGCTCGGCCGTGCACTGGTTGCCGCGGAAGCCAATGGGTTGCGTCCGCTGATCGTGCTCAACAAGACCGATGTGACTGGCGCGTTGCCAGCCGCGCGCGAGCGGCTGGCGCCCTATCGCGCCCTGGGCTACGAAGTCCTCGAGCTGTCCGTGCGCGCCGCCCCCGAGGCGGCCACCGCCCTGCTGCTACCGCGTCTCGCGCATCAGGCGTCGCTGCTGCTTGGGCAATCGGGCATGGGGAAATCGAGCCTCGTCAACCTCGTCGTCCCCGATGCGGATGCCGCGACGCGCGAAATTTCCACCGTGCTCAATTCCGGCAAGCACACGACCACGTTCACCCGAATCTTTCATTTGCCGGACGGCGGATTACTCATCGATTCGCCGGGCTTCCAGGAGTTCGGTCTGCACCACCTCAAGGAAGGCGCGCTTGAGCGCGCGTTTCCCGAGTTCCGCGCGCTGCTCACGGGATGCCGGTTCTACAACTGTCATCATCTGAAAGAGCCCGGCTGCGCGATCCTCGAAGCGGTGGCCGACGGGCGAATTTCCGAGCAGCGCCACGCCCTCTATGCGCAATTGGTGCACGAGTCTGAGCAGCAGATTCCCTATTGAAGCATTTCGTGAGAACGCTCGGGGCCGTGGACGCCACTGGGCACCGAAGCAAAAAAACCCCGCATCAGCGGGGTTTTTTGTCCGGTGCACTACCTGGCCGGGTCAGCCAAGCCAAACGGCAAGCGTCAGCAACAGAAGCAGCAGCATCCACAACAGCACGGCACGCCACACGAGCCCCACGGCGGCCTGCAGCGTGCGAGGCGTACATTCGCTTCCCACCGGCAAGACCGCGTCGTCCCCCTGATTGAGCGCATCGACACTGGACACTTCCGCGAGCGGCCCGGTCAGCCGTGCACCCAGGGCTCCACTGCCGGCCGCCAGCAGAATGCCTTCGTTTTCGTTAGGCCATTGCTTGGCATAGTGGCGCCAGGCGTAGATCGCGTCTTCAAAGTTGCCGACGATGGCAAAGCCGATGGCTGTCAGACGTGCCGGTACCCAGTCGATGACGTAGAACGCCTTGCGCGCAAAAGCGCCGAACGCGGGGCTGCGATCCGGTGCGGGTTCGGTCCAGCGCCGCGACAGGTATTCAGCCAGTCGGTACAGCACTGCCCCCGCAGGCCCGATGGGCATCAGGAACCAGAAGAACACGCCAAAGACATGTCGATGCGATGCGATAACCGCATGCAGCAGCGTGTGACGCACAATCTCGTCGACCGGCATGTCGACCGTATCGATGCCGATCCATTGACGCAGGATCTCGCGCGCCTCACTGACGTTGTCGTTGTTCAGCGCGACGTGAATGTCGGTGAAATAGTGACTGAACTGTCGAAATCCCATCGTCAGATACACGATGAGTACGTTCCACGCGAAGCCGAGGAAGATGTTGACCCGCATGAGCAGGTAGTAGACCACGGCGACAACCAGGACGAACGGCAGCACGACGACCAGCCACGCAAGCACGCCATGACGCGGTTGCCCGGCATCGAACGTTTGCGACGTATGCGTCGCATGGGAGCGAATCAGGTTGTAGACCGGGTTTTGCGTGGAGAGGGCACGCACCTGCTCGAGGATCAGCGCGAGGAGTACTGAAAAGAATGTCATGCGTGCGATCAGATCATCGGACGGAATGGTGTAACGATAGCACAGCTAGCCGGGAATGCCCGTCCCATGCGGCCTGGCGCCGCGCGGCATCGTCAGGCAGACAACCTGCGCAAACGCGCGTTACGTCGCGTCAGGCCCGCAAAAGCTGGTAGAAGTTTCGCAGCATGCCTGCCGTCGCGCCCCAGATGAAATACTCCCCTCCGGCCGGCTTGGGGTAGGGCATCGCGTAAAAGCGCCGCTCCCCGACCTGGTAATGGAACACACGAATCTGGTGATGCGCGGGATCCATCAGGAATGCGAGCGGCACCTCGAATATCTCGTCCACCTCACCGACGTCCGCTACCAGATCGAACGGCGGCTTGACCAGACCGACCACGGGCGCGACACGGAAACCGGTCCCCGTCACGTAATCCGGCAGACGCCCGATCACTTCCACCGCGCGCGAATCGAGGCCGATTTCCTCGCGCGATTCGCGCAAGGCCGTCGCGATCAACGACGGATCGTCGGGTTCGCGACTGCCCCCCGGAAAGCTGACTTGCCCGGCATGCGTGCTCAGGTGCTGCGTTCGGCGCGTGAGCAGTACGGTAGTGCCATGCGGGCGCATGACGATCGGCACCAGCACAGCGGCGGCGCGAGGCGTAAACAACGACGGGGAAATCAACTCGATGTTGCCGGTCTCCGGCGTCCAGACCGGTGGGCTGGCGAGACGATCGCGCAACGCCTCTGGCGTCAGCCGCTCCGCCGGCACCGGCTCACCCTCGCCCGTCGAGACGATGGGTAACGCTTCTGGATGCAGGATGAGAGGTGGCGCCACGTAGACCTTTGAACGATGAGCAACCTCGCTATTTTAGCGAGGAAGCAAAAAATGCGTGCACGCGAAGAAAATGCCAATTCCATGGCAATTCCCCGCATACCCCCATCATGACGCACCGCCACATCGACGCCACGCCGCCACGCCGCCATGCCGGGCCCATGACGAAAAAAGCACCCCGAAGGGTGCTTTTTCCATGCGGCTTTGGCTGCGCCCGGCCACGAGGTCGCCAGGCGTAGCGGCGTCCGGCTTACTCGGCGGCAGCAGGCTTGCTCTTGAACGAGAGCTTTTCCTTGATACGTGCCGACTTGCCCGAACGCTCACGCAGGTAGTACAGCTTGGCGCGACGAACGTCACCGCGACGCTTGACTTCGATACTGGCGATCAGCGGCGAGTACGTTTGGAACGTACGCTCAACACCTTCACCCGACGAAATCTTGCGCACGATGAAACCCGAGTTCAGGCCACGGTTACGCTTGGCGATCACAACGCCTTCGTAAGCCTGAACGCGCTTGCGGTTACCTTCAACCACGTTCACGTTGACGATCACGGTGTCGCCCGGGGCGAATTCGGGGATCGTCTTGTTCGCGGTCAAACGCGCGATTTCTTCCTGCTCGATCTTGGCGATCAGATTCATTTACCACTCCTAGTGCCATCGTATCGGCGTTCCATACCGGCACCACGCCGGCCCCGACAGAGGATGGGTTCAAACCGAGTGCCGTCCCCATGACGACACCCGCTGCCTAGCCGGCCGACGCATCATTCGCATCGGCCTTCAGGCTTGCAAGCCATGCCTCGTCGGCACGACTCAACAAACCGTTGGCACGCGCGCTCTCGATCAGGTCGGGGCGCTTGCGCCAGGTATTGGTCAACGCCTCGCGGCGTCGCCACTTCTCGATCTCGGCATGGTGCCCGCCCAGCAACACATCGGGCACCCGCACACCTTCGTACTCTTCCGGACGCGTGTAATGCGGGCAATCGAGCAAGCCGTTGACGAAACTGTCCTGCTGCGCCGACTGCTCGTCGTTCAGTGCGCCCGGCAGGAGCCGGATCACCGAATCCATCAGCGCCATCGCAGGCAGCTCACCGCCCGACAGCACGAAGTCGCCAACGCTGACTTCCTCGTCCACCACACGATCGATCAAACGCTGATCGATGGCTTCATAACGTCCGCAAAGCAGGATCAGTCCCTGCTCCTGCTCGCTGAGCTCGACCACACGACGATGTGTCAGCGGCTTGCCCTGCGGCGACATCAGCAACACGCGAGCCCGCGGCACGCCGGCTTCGGCTTGCGCGGCCTTCGCGGCGGCGATCGCGTCGTCGAGTGGCTTGGCCAGCATCACCATGCCCGGGCCGCCACCATAGGGGCGATCGTCGATCGTGCGGTAATTGTTGTGCGTGAAATCACGCGGATTCCAAAACCGCAGACCGTAGCGCGACTGCTTCAGCGCCCGGCTGGTGACGCCCCAGTCGGTCAGCGCCCGAAACATCTCGGGAAAAAGCGTGACGACGTCAAACTGCATCAGACCGGTTCCGTCCAGAGGTGCCCGGACGCAACTGCGGCCGGGCGATCAATCGGTAATTCAGTAATCGAGACCCCAATCGACCACGATGCGCCCCGCTTCGACATCCACGGTCTGCACATACTGGCCGACGAACGGGATCAGACGCTCGGCAGCCTTCGCCGGTTTGTCGTCGGCGGCCGGACTCTCATAGGCGACCCGCAACACCGTGTGCACGCCGTTGTCGAGCAACCCGACAACCTTGCCAAGCGATTCGTCCTGCAAATTCGTGACCTGGGCGCCAATCAGGTCGACCCAGTAAAACTCGTCGTCGCCCGCGCTCGGAAACGCACTGCGCGGCACCCAGACCTGAAGTCCCTTGAGCGCCTCGGCTGCCGTCCGGTTGTCGCTGCCGCGAAGCTGCGCGACGACGGTTCCGGAGTGCGCCCGGCTATACATCACATCGGCCTTGGAATAGGTCGATTCGCCGGGGCGGCGGAAATACCAGCAATCCGCGGACAACAGGCTCTCGCCCTCGCCCGTGTGCGGCTGCACCTTGATCCAGCCGCGAATGCCATAGGCGTCGCCGATGTAACCCAGCTCGACGAGATCGTCGGGCGCTTCGGTCACCGGGGTGAGCACCTGTTCGGCACGTGTGCCGGCGGCACGTCGTGCCTCGGCACCGATTTTCAGCGGTACGCGCTCTCGCGCGGGTCGGGCAGAACGAACCATGCCAATCCAACGTTGTGACGAACACACGGCGATGCCCGCTCCGGATCACTCGGGAGCAGGCACCGCCGTTCAATTCTCATGCCGTCGGCACGCCGACAGCAATGCGTACAGCTTGATCAGTGCAACGCTCAGGCAGCAGCCTTGGCGCCTTGCTTGATCAGACGAGCCACGGTCGGCGACAGTTGTGCACCAACGCCTTGCCAGTACGTCAGACGGTCCTGAGCAATACGCAGACCTTCCGTGCCTTCGGCAGCGACCGGGTTGTAGAAGCCAATACGCTCGATGAAGCGGCCATCGCGACGGTTACGCGAGTCGGTTGCAACGATGTTGTAGAACGGGCGCTTCTTCGCGCCGCCGCGAGCAAGGCGGATAACGACCATGATAAATCCTTGTGAATCCAGAAGTGTTCGGACAGAAAACGCGTGATTATAGCGCAAAACCCTCGTCAAAACAAACACTTCCCCAGGCGCCGGGCGCCCGACGCTCAGCCCCGTCCCGATTGGGCGCGTCGCGCGTTTCCCCGGGGCCCTTGGGACGGCGATGCCGGCCGCCGCAGGCGCTGGTCTACAATGCATCCATCCTTTGAGCGAAGCGAGTCCGGCATGCGACGAATTCCCGATGGACGGCACCGCGTCCGGCGCACCCCGACGACGACATGGCTGGCACGGCTTGCGGGGCAGATCGCCGGAAGCGTCCACCGCGCATCCCCGGTCCATCTATTGGCAAGTGTCGTATTCGCGCTGTCCCCCTCGCTTTCGAGCGCTCGGGACGCCCTCCCCATCGAACGTCTGGCCCTCCCACCGGGTTTCTACGTCGAAGTGCTCTCCGATCAGGTTCCCGGCGCCCGCGGCATGTCGCTCGGACCGAAGGGCACGCTGTTCGTCGGCAGCCGAGGACAAGGCAAGGTGTACGCCATCACACTCGATCCCTCGCGCGCCTATGCGGCCAAGGTGAGAACCATCGCCTCGGGGCTAAACATGCCCGTGGGCGTCGCCATGCGCAATGGCGCGCTATATGTCTCTGCCGTGTCCCGCATTCTCAGGTTCGACGATATCGAGAATCGCCTCGACAATCCCCCGAAGCCGGTCGTCGTCTTCGACAAGTTACCGGCCGACACACACCATGGCTGGCGCTATATCGCCTTTGGCCCCGATCAACGGCTGTATGTCGGCGTCGGCGCGCCGTGTAACAGTTGCCGGCGCGACGAGAACCGCTACGCCATGATCGGCAGCATGAAACCGGACGGAGGCGACTGGCGGGTCGTTGCCCGTGGCGTGCGCAATACCGTGGGTTTCGACTGGCAGCCCGGCACGAACACCCTCTGGTTCACCGACAATGGCCGCGATGAATTGGGCGACGATGTCCCGGATGACGAACTAAACAGGCTCACGCGGGCCGGCGAGCACTTCGGCTATCCATACTGTCATGCAGGGGATGTGGCCGATCCCGAATTCGGGCGCATGAGAACGTGCGAGGCATTCACGCCGCCGATGGCCAAACTGGGACCTCACGTGGCCGCCCTCGGCATGCGCTTCTATACGGGCAGGCAATTCCCGCAGGACTATCGCGGCAGCATCTTCATCGCGGAACACGGCTCCTGGAATCGAAGCCGCAAAGTGGGCTATCGCGTCGTACGCGTGGTACTCGACGCCAGGGGTGCCGTCACGAAACAGGAGGTGTTCGCGCAGGGCTGGCTGGGCGACGACGACGTCGTCTGGGGCCGCCCTGTCGACCTGCTGACATTGCCCGACGGTTCGCTGCTGATCAGCGACGACTACGCGGGTGCGATCTACCGAATCACCTACCGAAAGCCATGAGGTGCCCGGATGACGACGAGCCATCGACACACCCGCTGCTCGCTGCTCGCTGCTCGCTGCGAAACCGCAACGAAACCGCAACGAAGGCGCAACGAAGGCGCAACGAAGGAACTGACCCGCCCCCGGGCGGGTCAACGAGTCACGGTACTCACGGCGCCGTTCGGACACGCCATGCGCGGTCCATCGTGACAGCTTCGCCGTTCCTGCCCTCTGCGCAACTACTCCCATACAAAATCATGAACCAACGCCGACTCTCGCTCCTGCCCTCCTCGTTTGCGACCTATCTGGCCGCCCTGCTGGTGCCTGCCGCCCTGCTGGCCGGTTGCGCGGCGCCCCCGGGCGGCGGTGCCAATCCGGCATCGGCGCCGTCAGGTAACAACACGGCGGCCGCAACCAGCGCCGCCGATCTGATCGGCACGTGGCAACTCACGAATTGGGAGGGCCCGACCAACCTCCCGAGCCTGCCGGAAGGCCGCATGATCAACCTGACGTTCAATGACAAGGGCGCCTTTTCCGGCACCGGCGGTTGCAACCGGATTTTCGGGCAGTACAAGGTCGGTCCCGGCAATGGACAATTGACGATCGAGGCCCCGGCTTCGACCCGAATGGCCTGCCAGGATTCGATGACGTTCGAAGACCGCTATCTGAAGGCGCTGCCCACGGTCACGACCTTTGAACGGCGCGGCACGCAGTTGACGCTTGCCACCTCGAATGGCGAAAAGCTCACCTACGCGTCCCAGACGCTGCTCAATCGAACCGTTGCGGGCGCCGGTGGCGCAGCGAAGACCGAAGACCGCGTGCTCGACGTCGACTCGCAAATGGCCGACTGTGTCGGCGTCGCGCCGCGCAAGTGCCTGCGGGTTCGCAACGCCGACGATTCGGGCAACTCTCCGTGGGAACTGTGGTACGCCCACATCGATGGATTCGACTGGAAGCCCGGCGTAGAATACCGCGTGAAAATCCACGGCGAACCCGTCGCCAATCCGCCCGCCGACGCTTCGAACATGCGCTGGACGCTGGTCGAAGTCATCCGCGAAACGCCTGCCCGATAACCATTCCAAATGAACGCAGTCGCTTACAAATCCAAAACCCTGACCGCCGGCCTGGCGATGCTGTTCGGCACGCTCGGCCTGCATCGCTTCTATTTGTACGGTCTGCGCGATCGCTTCGGCTGGGCCCATATCGCGGGCTCGGCCTGCGGTGTCGCCGGTTGGGGGCTTTTGGTCACGAGCGAGCTGCGTTCTCCCGCGGGCTGGGTGCTGACTATCCTGGGCGCGATGTCGCTGTTCTCGGCGTTCCTCGCCGCCATCGTCTACGGACTTCGTCCGGACGAACGGTGGAACGCCCAGTTCAATACAGGCACCCAACTGAAGTCGCGCTCCGGCTGGACGGCCGTCATCATCGTTGCCGTGTCGCTGTTCGTGGGGGCGATGCTCATGATGGTCGGATTTGCCGTCGCGTTCCAAACCTATTTTGAAACGCACGACACGCCGAACCGCCTCTCGCAGTAATTTGCGCAACCGCCCCACGTGAGCACACCGAACAACCCCATCCCGGATTTCAGACCGACACTCGGCTTCGTCGGTGCCGGGCGTGTCGCCCGAGCGCTCGCAAGCGCCGCGGCGAACGCTGGCTACGAAGTGACGGTGATCGCCAGTCGCCGGCTCGACGCCGCGCAGCGCGTGGCCGATGCCATACCAGGATGTCGCGCCCTCGCGATAGACCGTCCGGAGGCGATGGGGGCCGTGTTCGGGCACGCCGATCTTGTCTTCCTGACCGTGCCCGACGATGCCATCGCGTCCTGCGTGTCGCATCTCGCACCTCACGCGGGCCAGGCTTTGGTCCATTGCAGCGGGGCGTCGGAAGTTGCGCTGCTCGCGCCGGCGGCGCGCCACGGCGCACGCATCGGCGGATTTCACCCTCTATTCCTCTTCGCCGGCCTCGACGACGACGCCACCCGCCTGTCCGGCAGCGCCATCACGATCGAGGCCGAGGGTCCGCTCGATGATGCGCTGCACGCCCTGGCAAGCGCGATAGGCTGCCGCGCCCTGTCCATTCCCGCAGGCGAACGCATGCGATATCACGCGGGCGCTAACTACGCTGCCAGTTTCCTGCTCTGTCTACTGGAAGAAGCCACGCAACTCTGGCACGCGGTCGGCATGCCGGAAGACGCGGCGCGCGACGCGATGTGGCCGCTTGTCATGGGAACGCTCAACGCCGCTCGCGAGCGGGGACTGTCTGGCGCGCTCGCCGGTCCGGTGTCGCGCGGTGATGCCGGCATCGTCACGCGACACACGGAAGCCCTGGCCACCATGGGCGGTAATCACGCCACCCTGTACTCGCTTCTCACACTGCGCGCCATCAGTCTCGCCCGCCGGCGCCCCGGTGCCGACGGCCCGGCGCTCGACGCCATTGCCCGCGCCATCGCACCGTACCTGCCCCCCACCGCCGCGACGTCGGCGCCACACGGCAGCAGCGAATAGTCGCCGCCAGGCACGCCAGCGCCGCCCAGTCCCGCAGTCCCGCAGTCCCGCAGTCCCGCGCCACCCGGCATACGGTCCCGGTCGCCGCCGAAGCCGGGCGCACCCGCTCCCCCCTCAACCCGCCATTTCTCGACACTGCCGCCCCGCTCAAATACTGTACAAAAACACAGTATAATGACAAGCATTGCTCGCGAATGACCCCCGTTCGCGTTCTGAACCGCCATCAAGGAGACGTGCCATGGCTTCCTCATTCGCGCCGCCCTCGTCGCGCAAGGGGCGAGGCGCCATCGCCAATCTGGAATCGCGTTTTTCTGAGTACAGCAGGGAAAGCGACGAAGCCCGTCATGAATCGGACGCCGCCCAGGAATGCGAAGTCAAGTTCGTCACGCAGGTCGCGCTCGAAAATGCGAGAACCATCATCTCGCGCAACACGTCGGCGGACATTCCCTTCGATCGCTCGATCAACCCTTATCGCGGCTGCGAACACGGGTGCACCTACTGCTTCGCGCGCCCCACCCACGCCTACCTCGGCCTGTCGCCGGGGCTTGACTTCGAAACCCGCCTGTACGCGAAGCACAACGCCGCCGAGCGGCTCGACGCCGAGCTGCGCAAGCGCGGCTATCAGCCCGCGATGCTGGCGCTCGGCGCCAACACCGATCCGTATCAACCGATCGAGCGCGAGTACCGCATCACGCGAAGCGTGCTCGAGGTGCTGGAGACGTTCGGCCATCCGGTGGGGATCACCACCAAATCGGCACTGGTCACGCGGGACATCGACATCCTGTCGCGCATGGCGCAACGCGGACTGGCCCGGGTGTTCATCTCGGTAGGAACGCTCGACGCTGACATCGCACGCCGGATGGAGCCGCGCGCCAACACGCCGGCGCGTCGGATCGAGGCCGTGCGAAAACTCACCGAAGCGGGCATCCCCACCGGGGTCATCGTGGCGCCGATCGTGCCGGCACTGACCGATTTCGATATCGAACGCGTGCTGACCACGGCGTCCGAGGCGGGCGCGACCTACGCCGGGTATGTGATGCTGCGACTGCCGCGCGAGGTGCACGACGTCTTCGTCGACTGGCTTCACGCGAATTACCCGATGCGGGCGCGTCACGTGATGAGCCTCATCGAGCAAGTGCGTGACGGCAAACACAACAGCGCCGAATTCGGCAAGCGCATGACGGGAACCGGCCTGCATGCCGAACTGATCCGCCAACGCTTTCACCTTGCCGCCCGCAAGCTGGGGCTCAATCAGGCCAGACCGCCGCTGCGCACCGATCAGTTCAGGGTGCCGCCAGCGGCGCCACCTGCCTTGCACGCCGAGCGCCATGCCAACCCGCAGATGCCGCTCTTCTAAGCACGCAAGCTCACTCTTCGACAGCGATCGTCAGCGTCTCCTTGATCTCTTCCATCACAACGTAGCTCTTCGACTGCACGGCACCGGGCAGTTGCAGGAGGATGTCGCCAAGCAGCTTGCGGTATTCCGACATCTCTCGAATACGCGCCTTGATCAGATAGTCGAAGTCCCCCGAGATGAGATGGCACTCCATCACTTCCGGAATGCGCAGCACCTCGCGGCGGAACTGGTCGAACATGTTGCCCGACTTGTGATCGAGCGTGATCTCGACGAACACCAGCAATGCCGCGCCAAGCGCCGCCGGATTCACGCGGGCGAAGTAGCCCATGATCACACCGTCGCGCTCCATTCGCTTGACCCGTTCGATGCACGGCGTGATCGACAGCCCGACCTGCTCGGAGAGGTCCTTCATGGACATCCGGCCATCCTGCTGGAGCAACGTCAGAATGCGCCGGTCGAGCCGGTCCAGCGTTCGGACCGATTGCTGCTGAACTCTCATTATTTTTTCCTGAATTCAGGCTATATAGATTAACTAAACCTACCAATCCAAGAATAGCATGCGAATTATTACTGGATAACCATGGTTTTACAGGAGTCAACGCAATGAAGGTCATCGTTCTCGGCAGCGGCGTCATCGGTGTCACCAGCGCGTACTACCTGGCCAAGGCCGGGCACGACGTCACGGTGCTCGATCGTCAGGCGGGTCCGGCGCTCGAGACCAGCTTCGGCAACGCCGGCCAGATTTCGCCGGGCTACGCGTCGCCGTGGGCCGCACCGGGGATTCCAACGAAGGCCATCAAGTGGTTGTTCCAGAAGCATGCTCCCCTCGCCATCCGTCCCGACGGCACGCTCACGCAGCTCAAGTGGCTTTACCAGATGCTGCGCAATTGCACACCCGAGCGTTACGCCACGAACAAGGAACGCATGGTGCGGATCGCCGAGTACAGCCGCGACTGCTTCCGCGCGTTGCGCGCCGAGACCGGCATTCCATACGAGGGCCGTCAGGCCGGCACGTTGCAGCTGTTCCGCACCGAGGCGCAACTGGCGAACGCTGCGCGCGACATTGCCGTGCTGGAAGAGGCCGGCGTGCCGTTCGAACTGCTGGACCGCTCGGCGCTCGCGGGGGCTGAACCGGCGCTGGCCGCCGTGTCGCACAAACTCACCGGCGGCCTGCGTCTGCCGAACGACGAAACCGGCGACTGCCAGTTGTTCACCACGCGTCTGGCGGCCATGGCCGAGGCGCTTGGCGTGAAGTTTCGCTATGACATGCCGATCGACAGCCTGCAAGTGGCGGGCGACAGGATCGAAGGCGTGGTGTGCGCCGGCATGATGCAGCGGGCGGACGCGTACGTGGTCGCCCTCGGCTCATACTCCACGCCATTCCTGCGCGGCATCGTCGAGATTCCGGTATATCCGCTCAAGGGCTACTCGATCACCGTGCCGATTGCGGACGCACAACGCGCGCCGGTCTCGACCGTGCTCGACGAGACATACAAGATTGCCGTGACCCGCTTCGACGACCGCATCCGCGTGGGCGGCATGGCCGAAGTGGTCGGCTACGACAAGACGCTCAATCCCGCGCGCCGCGCCACGCTGGAGATGGTCGTCAACGATCTGTATCCGGGCGCCGGCAACACCGCGGAAGCCTCGTTCTGGACGGGCCTGCGCCCGATGACGCCGGACGGCACGCCGATCGTCGGCGCCACCGCCCTGCGCAATCTGTTCCTGAACACTGGCCACGGCACGCTGGGCTGGACCATGTCGTGCGGCTCCGGCCAATTGCTGGCCGATCTGATGTCAGGTCGCCGCCCGGCCATTCTCGCCGACGACCTGTCGGTGGCGCGCTACAGCGGCGCGCCCGATGCGCAGGCCCAACCGGCCTTCGCCTGATGTCACGAACGGCACCTTAGGGTGCCGTTTTTGTTTGGGGCACGTGCGGTCGTGAAGGTGCTCATATTGCGGTCACATCACAACAATGGAGACGCATCATGAAAATCGGTGTACCGAAGGAGATCAAGAACCACGAATACCGCGTAGGCATGACGCCCGCAGCCGTGCGCGAAGTGGTGGCACGCGGGCACGAAGTGTGGATCGAGACGCAAGCCGGTGCGGGCATCGGCATGGACGATACCGTCTACGCTGCCGCCGGTGCACGCATTGCCGCCAACGCCGTCGACGTCTTCGACCGCGCCGAGCTGATCGTCAAAGTCAAGGAGCCCCAGGCCGTTGAACGGGCGCGGCTGCGTCCTCACCACACGCTCTTCACCTACCTTCACCTCGCTCCCGACCCGGAGCAGACTCGCGACCTCATCAAGAGTGGCGCAACGTGCATCGCATATGAAACGGTGACGTCCGCCAATGGCGGTCTACCCTTGCTCGCGCCCATGTCGGAAGTCGCGGGACGCATGTCGATCCAGGCCGGCGCCACGGCGCTGGAGAAGACCCACGGCGGGCTCGGTCTGTTGCTCTCAGGCGTGCCGGGCGTGGAAGCCGGCAAGGTTGTCATTCTCGGCGGCGGGGTGGTGGGGACCAATGCCGCGACGGTCGCCGTCGGAATCGGCGCGCAAGTCACGGTGATCGACAAATCGGTCGACGCACTGCGCCGCATCAGCGCGCAGTTCGGCGGGCGCGTCCAGACGGTCTATTCGACGCAGCACGCCATCGAAACGCACTTGCGCGACGCCGATCTCGTGGTTGGCGGCGTGCTTATCCCCGGCGCCGCCGCGCCCAAGCTCATCACACGCGCCATGCTCGGCTTGATGCGCAAGGGCGCCGTGATCGTCGACGTTGCCATCGATCAGGGCGGATGCTGCGAAACGTCGCATGCCACCACGCACGCCGATCCGGTCTATGTCGTGGAGGGCGTGGTCCATTATTGCGTGGCCAACATGCCTGGGGGCGTGCCGCGCACCTCGACCTTTGCCTTGAACAACGTCACGCTGCCGTTCATCCTGCAATTGGCCGATCATGGGCCGGTCGCCGCGATGCGCGCCGATCCCCACCTGCTGGCGGGCCTGAACGTGGCGCGCGGCCTGGTGACCAACCGCGGGGTCGCCGATGCGCTCGGCCTCGCCTATCACGAGCCCGGCGCGGTACTGGCGAACCTGCCTGCTGCCGCCTGAACGGCTCGCCGTTCGACGCCCTCGCCATCTTCACGGTATTCGGCGATGAGGCGTCGCGGTGCCGGTGAGCGTCCGACGGACGTTCGCCCGCTCGCTCGCGCGGCAAGGCATGCCGATGACACGCCACCGTTGCCGCCGTGCCCCCTGCCCGCGTGACACCGTCTTCCGACAAGCCGCGCCACGCCTTGCGCTTTGGACATGGGCGCACTCACTTCGTTATACTTCTCCCATCTCGACGGCGCGCCGGCGTCCCCGGCAACCGGGCACGCGCCACCGCGCGGCTCCCCGCCCGCCCGAAGCCGTCAATGTCCACGAGCAATTGATGAACGCCGACCCGCAAGAACTCAACAAATTCAGTGAACTGGCCCACCGCTGGTGGGATCCGCACAGCGAATTCAAGCCGCTGCACGAGATCAACCCGTTGCGCCTCGACTGGATCGAGCAACACGTGACGCTTCAGGGCAAACGCGTGCTGGATGTCGGTTGCGGCGGGGGCATCCTGACCGAATCGATGGCGCGTCAGGGCGCACGCGTCAAAGGCATCGACCTGTCGACGAAGGCGCTGGGCGTGGCTGATCTGCACAGTCTCGAAGCCGGACTTTCCATCGAGTACGAAGAAATTTCGGCCGAAGCCCTCGCCGCGCGCGATGCCGGCACCTACGACGTGGTGACCTGCATGGAGATGCTCGAACACGTGCCGTCGCCCGCGTCGATCGTGGCCGCATGCGCCACGCTCGTCAAACCGGGGGGGCATGTGTTCTTCTCCACGCTCAACCGCAACCCCAAAGCCTGGCTGCTGGCCGTGGTCGGCGCGGAGTACATCCTGCGCATGCTGCCCCGCGGCACGCACGATTACGCGAAATTCATCCGTCCGTCGGAGCTTGCGTCGTTTGCCCGCGCCAGTGGGCTCACGGTGCGCGATCTGCGCGGCTTGACCTACAATCCGATGAACAAGCGCTACGCGATCAATCGCGATACCGACGTCAATTACCTGGTCGCGTGCACACGTGACGCCTGATATGTTCGAGCCCCCCGTCCAAGTTTCCGCTTCGTCCTACGGCGCGTCGGCGCGACTGCTCGACGGCGACGTGCGCGCCGTGCTGTTCGACCTCGACGGCACGCTAGCCGACACGGCGCCCGATCTCGTTGCCGCCGTCAACAAGGTGCGCATCGACCGCGGCATGCCGCCTGGGCCTTACGAAACCCTGCGATTGCAAGCGTCCCACGGTGCGCGCGGATTGATTGGCAGTGCGTTCGGTGTCACCCCGGAAGATGCCGCCTTTGCGTCGCTGCGCGACGCGTTCCTTGCCAATTACGAAGCCGCCCTGTGCGTGCGCAGCCAACTGTTCGACGGCATTCCGGCATTGCTCGCCGCGCTGGCCGAGCGCGGGCTGCCGTGGGGGATCGTCACCAACAAGGCGGCACGCCTGACCGATCCGCTCGTGAAGCTGCTCGGCCTCGCCGACGGCGCTGCCTGCGTGGTGTCGGGCGATACCACGCCACACAGCAAGCCGCATCCCGCGCCCTTGTTGTACGCCGCCGAGTGCATCGGCATTACGCCTGCGCGGATCGTGTATGTTGGTGACGACCTGCGTGACATTCAGGCGGGCAAGGCGGCCGGCATGGCCACGGTCGCCGCAGCCTACGGTTACTGCGGCGACGCGCTCGCACCTGCCCAATGGCAGGCGGATGCCGTCGTCGAACGCGCGGGCGCGATCGCCCCGCTGGTGATGCCGCCGGCCTGACGGCCGCGTCATGCCTGCCGGGACCCGTCCGCTGCCGCGGCCGGTCCCGGGTCTGTCCCGCCGCGCGTCAGTGGCGCGGCGCGTGCTTCACTGGCTGCTTACGGGAGACCGCATGGCCGAGCAAGCGAACGATCGCAAACCCTCAACGAATTCCTCCGCGGGCGGCAACCGTCTGCAACAAGGTGTCGCCCGCGCGCAAGCGTTCGGCCGCAACCCCGACGTACGCCGACGCGCGCGCAAAGGCGGGCTGTGGGCCGCTGCGGTCATTGCGGTTTTCGGTGTCGTGGGCTATTTCACGGTGCCTGCGGTGCTCAAGCACTACGCCGTCGACAAGCTCTCGACGTACCTGCAACGGCCGGTGAGCGTGGGCGACGTGAGCTTCAACCCCTACACGTTGCGCCTGGACCTGCACCAGGTACACATCGGCGACAAGACACCGGGCCAGCCCTTCGTGGACGTCGGCATGCTGCGCGTGAACGCGTCGTGGGGTTCGCTGTTTCGCCTGGCCCCCGTGGTCGACGAGCTCTACGTCGATACGCCGGTGATCAATATCGTGCGCACCGCGCCCCAACGCTTCAACTTCTCTGACATCATCGACCGCGCGACGGCGGGTCCGCCCTCGCCCGAGCCGTCCAAGCCGGCGCGCTTTGCACTGAACAACCTCCAGATCAAGAACGGCACGGTGCGCTTCGACGACACCGTGCAGAACGAGAAGCACGTCGTCGACAATCTCCAGATCGGCGTGCCGTTCATCGCGAACCTGCCGGCCGACACCGACATCTTCGTGCAGCCGTTGCTGCAGGCATCCATCGACGGCTCGCCGCTGCACATTTCCGGGCAGACCAAACCGTTCGCCGACTCGCTCGAATCGACGGTCGACATCAAGCTCGACCGGCTCGACGTGCCAAAGTACCTGGGCTATTCGCCCATGACCGTGCCCGCGCAGATCAAGAGCGGCGCCATCAGCACCGATCTGAAGCTGCGCTTCACGCGAGACAAGGCAGGCAATCACGTTCTGCTCACGGGCACGGCGGGCTTGTCGGACGCCGTCGTGAAGGAAGCCGACGGTTCGCCGCTGGTCGCCGTCAAGCAGATCGATGTGAAGCTTGGCAAGGTCGAGCCGCTGAGCAACATTTATCACATCGACAGCGTCCGCATCGATGGGCTCGACCAGCAGGTCACCCTGGAAAAGGATGGCTCGATCAATGTCGCCAAGGCCCTCGCGCCACAGCGCCCCGTGATCAAGGCGGTGGGCAAGGCGGTCGATCAGGCGGCCGCGTCGCCGCAGGCGAGCGAAGCCGCCAAGTCGGCGCCCAAGGTGGCGGCGGAGCAAACGGCACGCCCGGCCACGCCCGCCTCGGCGGCCGAAGCCGCGCAGGCCAAGGCCATTGCCGCCGAGCAGCCCACGCCGCTCGACCTGCTCGTGGGCGAACTCTCGGTCGTGAACAGCAAGCTGCGCCTGACCGACGAGCGCGGCGCGAAACCCGCCAACCTCGCGCTCGAGAACATCCAGATCGGCGTGAAGCAGTTCTCGACGCTGGGCAAGGATCCGGCCACCTACGACGCGTCGCTCGGCCTCCAGAGCGGCGGCTCGCTGAAGGCGCACGGCCAGTTCAGCCTGCCGGCGTACAACGCCAGCGGTGAGCTCGACGCCGAGGCCATCGCCCTTGCTCCCTTGCTGCCCTTCGCGCAGGGCGCTCTGGCCGGCGACCTGAAGAGCGGCACCGTCGGCGCGCAGGCCAGGTTCACTGCGGCGTTCGCGCCCGACAAGCAGCCGAACGTCCAGATTTCGCCCGCCACGGCGACGCTCGAGAAGGTCGAATGGCTCACCGGCATCAAGGGCGACGCACCGTTGCGGTTGGCCAAGGCCCAGGCGAAGCTCTCCCATTTCGATCTCGGGGCGCGGCAGGCCGTGCTCGACGACGTCACGGTGAGCGGACTCGACGTGTCCGCTCGCCGCGACAAGGACGGCAAGATCAACCTGCTGGCGTTGACCGGCGACGGAAAGCCGAAGGCCGCCACGGGCACCGGCAAGGGTGTCGATGCCCGCGTCGGTACGGAGCGTGGGCGCAAGACGTCCGCCAAGGCGGGCGGCTCGGGCGCGCCAGCCGCGAGTGGCTGGCAGTGGAAGGTCGGCAAGGTGGTGCTGGACAACGCGAGCATCGGCTTCGAGGATCGCGCCGTCAAAGGCCGCCCGATCAATGCGCGGTTTGCGCCGCTCAATGTCACGGTGCAAGGCGCGTCGCAGGACATGGGCAAGCCCTTGCAGCTCGAAGTCACGGGCACCCTCAACAAGAAGGGCACGCTCAACGCCTCGGGCAACGTCACGCCACAGCCGCTCTCGGGCGATCTGCAGGTCAAAACGCAGCAGCTCGACCTCGCCGCGTTCGACTCGTACATGAGCGACGAGCTCAATGCCAGTATTGCCAGCGCCCTGCTCTCGAGCAATGGGCGTGCGACGTTCGCGATGAAGGGCGACACGCCGCAGGTGACCTATCGCGGCGATGCCACGCTAGGCAATGTGCGTCTGCTCGACAAGGTGACGACGGACGACTTCATGCGCTGGAACGCCCTGTCGGTGCAGCAGATCAATCTCGCGGTGGGCAGTGGCAAGCCGAACGTGAAGCTGGGCAGCATTGCGCTGTCGCGCTTCTATGCGCGGTTGATCATCAACGCCAACGGGCGCCTGAACCTGGCCGACGTGGTGGGCAACAAGCAAGCGGCGCCGCGCTCGCTTACCCGGGCGAACGAGGGCATTCCGCTCGACGGCGCATCGGCCAGGCCGCCGCTCGACGCCGCGGCGTCGGCGGTCGAGGCCGGGCAGCCGACCGAAGTCGAGAAGAAGGAACAGAAGCCGGGCGAGACGACCGTGCAGCGCGGCCCGGGTTACGGCACGGGCAAGGCGCTGCCGGCCGACGTCCATATCGGGCGTATCACGCTGCAGGGCGGCAACATCAACTTCACCGACAACTTCGTCAAGCCGAACTACACCGCCAACCTGACCGACATCGGCGGGCGCATCGGGGCGTTCGGCACCGCGACGACCGAGCCGGCCGAGGTTGCCCTGCAGGGCAAGGTCAATCGCAATGCGCCGATCGACATCAGCGGCAAGATCAATCCGCTCGCGCCGATGGCGTTCGTGGATCTGGGCGCCAAGGCCGACGGCATCGAGTTGACCAACCTGACCCCCTATTCCACCAAGTACGCCGGCTATCCGATCGAGAAGGGCAAGCTGACGGTGGACGTGCACTATCTGCTCGACCAGGCGAAGCTCACGGCGAACAACCATATCTTCATCGACCAGTTGACGTTCGGCGACCGCGTGGAGAGCCCGACGGCGACGAACCTGCCAGTGCGGCTGGCAGTATCGCTGTTGAAGAATTCGCGGGGCGAGATCGACGTGGACATTCCGATTTCCGGTTCGCTTGAGGATCCGCAGTTCAGTCTTGGCGGTGTGATTTTCCGGGCGTTCGTGAACCTGATCGTCAAGGCGGTCACGGCGCCGTTCAGCCTGTTGGCGTCGGCGTTCGGCGGCGGCGATCAGGAACTGGGCTACGTGGAGTTCGCGCCGGGCAGTGCCCGTCTCACGCCGGACAGCGAGAAACGGCTGGAAACGCTGGTCAAGGCGCTAAACGACCGCACGGCGCTGAAGCTGGACATCGAGGGCCGCGTGGATCCGGCCAAGGACACCGACGGACTGCGTCGCGTTGCCGTCGAGCGGGCCATCAAGGCGCAGAAGGTGAAGGCGATGGTCGGCAAGGGCGAGAGCATCGACGTGGACAGCGTGACGGTGAGTCCCGAGGAGCGCACCAAGTATCTGACGGCGGCCTACAAGGCGGCCGATTTCGCCAAGCCGCGCAACATGATCGGGTTCGCCAAGTCGCTGCCGGACGACGAGATGGAGAAGCTGATGGAGACGAACATCAAGGTGGGCGACGACGACCTGCGGGCGTTGGCGGAGCGCCGGGCGCAGCGGGTGAGATCGTGGCTGGACGGCAAGATTGCGTCCGACCGGTTGTTCGTGGTGGCGCCGAAACTGAACGCTGACGGCATCAAGGACAAGGGGGCGACGACGCGGGTCGACTTTGCACTGAAGTGAGCCATTTGTGTCATAATTGGTCACTCCACGGGGCCGACATGGTTTCGACGTGGGTAGCGAAGCGATTCAGGGCATACCGAGGACCCGTCACCTCGTTAATCAATGGGAAAAAACGTAACTGCAAACGACGAAACGTTCGCACTGGCAGCCTAAGGGCCGCCGTCCTCTGCCTAGTTCACTGACGGACTAGCGTCGCAAGACCGGTAGCAATACCGCCAGAGGTCATACACGTCAGTTAAGCCTTGGCGGCGCCACGACGCCGAGGTCGAAAACTTAGTGGATCGCTGTTGCGTAGCGTGTTCGTCCGCGACAATACGGTTAAATCAAAAGACAGAACTAAGTATGTAGAACTGATCGTGGAGTACTTGCGGACGCGGGTTCGATCCCCGCCGGCTCCACCAAACACCTGGCCGTCAGACGAAAGACGGTTGTAAATCGCGATTGAAAACGGGCCTTCGGGCCCGTTTTCATTTCAGCGCCGGGCCCGTCAACACTCGACGCGAAGGTCCGCATTCACGGCGCTCGACGTCGCCAGCGCTTGTCGATGGCGAGCCAGGTGGCCCCCCGTGCGCTCATGGCTTCACGTCGTGGCAGAATGGGGAACACCGCGCCCCTGCCCGCCATCGGAGTCGACCCGATCGTGAATCCGGCCCCGCCCACCCCACGTCCTGCCATTCCCCGCACCGTCTGGGCGCTCGGCTTCGTCAGTCTGTTCATGGACTTGTCGTCCGAGCTCATCCATGCGCTTTTGCCGATCTATCTGGTGACCACTATGGGCATGAGCGTGGCCGCGCTCGGTGTCCTGGAAGGCGCCGCGGAAGCCACCGCGATGATCGTCAAAGTCTTCTCGGGCGCGATCAGCGATTGGCTGGGCCGCCGAAAGGGGCTGCTGCTCCTCGGCTACGGCCTCGCCGCCGTTTCCAAGCCCCTCTTCCCCCTCGCCGGAACGCCAGCCATCGTCGTCACCGCGCGCTTGCTCGACCGCGTCGGCAAAGGCATCCGTGGTGCGCCGCGCGACGCCCTGGTCGCGGACGTCGCCCCCGCCGAGATCCGCGGCGCCTGCTTCGGACTGCGCCAGTCCATGGACACCGTCGGCGCCTTTCTCGGCCCGCTCCTGGCGATCGGACTGATGGTCTGGTTCGCCGATCACATCCGCGCCGTCCTGTGGTTCGCCGTGATCCCGGCATTCATCGCCGTCGCCCTCATCCTGTTCGGCGTCAGCGAACACGACCACGCGCCGGAGACGCGCCGATTTCGCTCCCCGCTTCGCTGGCAGGCGCTTGGCGAATTTTCCGCACATTACTGGTTCGTCGTGGCAATCGGGGCCATCTTCACGCTCGCGCGCTTCAGCGAGGCATTTCTTATCCTGCGCGCCCAGCAGACCGGACTCGACCTCGCGCTGATCCCGTCGGTCATGGTCGTGATGAGCCTCGCCTACGCCGCCTCCGCCTATCCGGTCGGCATCCTCTCCGACAGGATCGACCGACGGGGCCTGCTTGCCTGTGGCCTCATGCTGCTCATCGTGGCGGATCTGCTGCTCGGGGCGTCCACATCAATCGCGGCCATGTTCGTCGGCGTCGCGGTGTGGGGCCTTCATATGGGATTCACGCAAGGCATTCTGGCGGCAATGGTCGCGCAGACGTCGCCTGCCTCACTGCGCGGCACGGCATTTGGCGTCTTCAATCTGGCAAGCGGCGTGTGCATGCTGCTGGCGAGCGCGATCGCCGGTGTGTTGTGGGATCGATTCGGCGCGCCGACGATGTTCTTCACCGGCGCGGGCCTTGTCATTTTGCCCCTCGTCATGTGCTGGTTCGTTCCTCGCGAACCCGTGCCGACCGCAGAGGCGCAACCGTAGGCGCGCGGCGCCGTGGCGGATGCGACCGACGCCCCCGAACCCAGCGCCCGGCCCGTCCGGAAATCTTGGACCGTGCGGTTCAGTGCGCCTTTGCTGCCGCCCGCTGACGAAACACCAGCAAGCTGGTCAGGATGAATGCCAGCAAGGTGAGCGAGGCCGAATAACGGCTCAACTCGAGTCCGCCGGCGCTGACCGGTTTGTCGAGAAAATCCCCCACCACGGCCCCCAGCGGACGCGTAAGAATGAATGCCGCCCAGAACAGGAAGGTGCGCGACAGACGCGTCCAGAAGTATGCGGCCACCAGCATCAGCAGCAACGCGCCGAACACCATCGCCGCCCCCGTATATCCCAGCCCGGCCGTGTCCGCCGTCCAGTCGCCCAGCGCCGTGCCCAGCGTCTGGGAGAACATGATCGTCACCCAGTAGAACGCCTCCGCCCGCGGCGTGGTGATCGAACTCACCGACACGGAACCCGTCGTCCGGTACCAGAGCCAAAGCGACGCCCCCAGCAACGCCAGGAGAATCGTCGATCCCCCCGCGTAACCGACGCCCAACGACCGGTCGGCAAAGTCCGCCAGTGTCGTCCCCACCGTCGTCGTCGCAATGATCGTGGCCCAGTACAGCAGTGGATGAAACGCCCTCGCCCGGATCTGCGCGGTCACGGCAACCGCGAATATCACCGCGAAGATCGCGGTCCCCACCAGATAACCCAGATTCATCGACATGGAGACGGCGTCGCCGCCCGTCTCCCCCAGGGTGGTCGCAGCAATCTTGATCACCCAGAAGACGAGCGTTACCTCGGGCACCTTGCTCAGCGCGTGCTGGTTGCTTTCACTCATGACGACACTCTTCCCGTTGCTGTGACGCATGCCAGGTGCATGCGCAAATGGATAACAGGTTAAGTTTCGCGCGGAAAAGTTAGTTGCCCCATAGCCCGCCGACGACGCGTCGAGTGGTCCGTATTAGCTCGACTTGGCGTCCTGCAGCCCGAGGAACGGGAACGGCGGCGCCACCTTGAACTGGCCGGAGACCTCGCCGCTGAACGTATTGCGCTGGTCCTTGCCCAGGTCCAGCCGCTTGACGGGTGCGCCCGCGGCGAAGTCCAGCTTCTTCACATCGACCCAGAATGTGTTGGGGGTCAGCGCGGACTCGAAAAAGTACAGCATGCGCTTGTGATCGACGACCGTGCGCCAGCGCGTGGACGAAATGTTAGGCTGGTCCGGCGTGGTGATGCCGAACGGCACCGACGCATTGCGAATCACGCTGAACACACTCGCCAGCGCCTCGACCGGATCCTCGCTCTTCGGAATCGCATTGACGTAGAACGACGCGCGGGCAAACCGGTCCGACGCGCGATTCGTGCCCGGCAGAAACGTCGTGCCGCCAATCTGCTTCCAATAGGTGTTAAGCGCGAGCTGCTCGTCGAACGTCGGCGAATTGGTCATCACCTGATACTGCCGCCCGTGGTGAATCACCTGCCGGCCGTTGATGTATTCGACGATCGCGCTGTCGCCCGTCTTGTCCGACATCGACAGATGCAGCGTCGTGAGACGATCCTCGCCAGGCACGTTGGCCGTCACCACGGTGAACGGCTCCTTCTCGAGCGCCTTGACCGCCTCGTCCACCGTGGCGAAGTTGTCGAGCACGTACTGCGCCCATGCGGCGATGGTCAGCCCCGGCTTCGCGTTGCGGTCGAACTTCGGATATTGCGACTCCACCAGCCAGAGCAACTGCGCGGACAGGCCTTTCTCATTGACGCCATCGGTCGTCGACACGTCGTAGCCGGTCGCGACCACACTGCCGTACTTCGCGGTCCAGCGAATCGAGTTGGGGCCGGCCTCGCCGTTGCGCGCGATGCCGCGAGGCAGCACGTAGAGATTGGTCGCGACATCGAGCTTCCAGTCCATGGAGCGCGCGGTGATCACGTCGTCGTTCGCGCCGAGATACACCACGCGGGTGCAGGCAAGTGCGGAAAGCGGGGAAAGGGCAAGCGTCGCGGCGGCGACAAGACATGGCAGGGTTCTGGCGAGCGTGCGGGGCATGGCGATACCTCACATTGGGGGAGAAGCCGCAAGAATCGTCAGTATAACGATGGAGTGCCCGTATGCAACCGTGATACGCGGCGCCCCGTGTCGCGCGTTCTCGCGCCCTCATCCGCGTCGGCCCGTCGGCTCACTCGAACAAGATCGGGTAGAGCGACGCCACGAGCAAGGCGGCGGCGAAGCCGTTGAAAATCCGTACCGAGCGCGCATCGGTGAGCACCCGGCGCATCGCCACGCCGAACCCGGCCCACACACCGATACATGGCGCGCCGAGCACGCCGTAAATCAAGGCGAGCGCCGCCACGTCGGGCAAGTGCGACGCATTCGGCAAATAGGTGCTGATCGCCCCCACGGCCATGACCCAGGCCTTCGGGTTGACCCACTGGAAAGCCGCGGCGCCGACGAACCCCATCGGACGCTCGCGGGCGCGCCTCGCATCGTCCATCGGACCGGAGCGCGCAAGGTGCCAGGCCAGCCACAGCAGGTACGCGGCACCCACATATTTCAGCACCGTGTGAATCAGGGGGAACTGCACGAAGACCGAGCGCAGCCCGGCGCCGGTGAGGAACACCATCAGCGCAAAGCCGAAGGCGATGCCGGCCAGATGCGGCAACGTGCGCACGAAGCCGTAATTCAGCCCCGACGCAAGAATCATCATGTTGTTGGGCCCCGGTGTCACCAGCGTGATCACCGCGAAGGCGCAGAAGGCCAGCAGTTGTTCGGTCGTCATGGTCGAATGCAATGAATGCGCTCGCCGGTGCGGCCTCGGTCGAGGACGTCAGCGTTCGCGGAGTCACAGCATAGGCAAGCGCGCCCCCGCGCGCCCGGTACAGTTCGCCGATTCCGGACGGGCCTGTACCGGCCCCCGGCCATGACAGTTGCCACCTGCCTTCCCGAGGCGCCACGCCCCTCCCCGTCGAGCATGCCGCCGCGCGTCGTGCGAGAATCGAGACCATTCGAACAACGCGCGCGCCGCGCCGCCGCCCGCTCCGCCGATGCCGCCTCGCCTGCCACCGCTGTCCGCCCTGCGCCTGTTTGAAGCCGCGGGACGTCACCAGAGCTTCAAGCGCGCCGCCGCCGAACTGCACCTCACGCCGAGTGCGGTGAGCCACGGCATCGTCGGACTGGAGCAGACGCTGGGCGTCGCGCTATTCACGCGCTCGCCGCAGGGGCTGACGCTCACCCCCGAAGGCGTCGACTATCTCGCGTATGTCACCGAAGCGTTCTCGCTATTGCTGACGGGCACGCGGCGCCTGCCGACGCCCGACGCGTCTCGCGCCATCGCGATCACGTGCGCGCCCACGCTGGCCTCGCGATGGCTGTTGCCGCGCCTGACCGGCTTCCTGCAGAGAATGCCCGGCGTGGACATTACGGTCGACACCTCGCGTCGCCAGGTCGGTTTCCCTGCCGACGGCTTCGACTTCGCCATTCGCCTCTCACGCGCACCGGTAGCCAGCGATGCATGGCACCGGCTGTTCGGCGAACGGTTCGTGCCTGTGTGCAGCCCGGCGTATCTGGCCAGACACGCGAGCGCCGATGGCAAACTCGACTTGCGCAGCGCCTCGCGCATTCACGTGAGCAGCGCCAGCGAAGACTGGCAAGTCTGGGTCGAAGGCGCCGGAATCGACGATTTCGACACCCGGGGCGGCCTGAGCTTCGACAGCATTCAAATGGCCTTCGATGCCGCCAAGTCGGATCTGGGCGTGGTGATCGGTCGCCGCCCGCTCGTCGACGACTATCTCGCCAGCGGTGCTCTGGTCCCTGCCCACGGCGTGACCACGCCTTCGCAGGGCGCCTATTGGCTCATCTGCGCGCCCGAGATCGAAGCGCACCCCGAATGCGTGGCGTTTCGCGATTGGATGATCGAACAGGCCAACCTGCACCGAGATGAATGAAATTCACCCGGCCGCACACACAACTCCTTTGCCACATGGGAATTTCATTGCGAGACTATGGTGAGGAGGACTCTTCACCATGTCTAACACTGCCATTCCCGCATCGCCCTCGCTACAAGGGCGCGTCACCCTGATCATCCTGGCCGGCGCGCTCGTGCTGAGTGCCGCGATGGGCACTCGCCAGACCTTCGGGCTGTTCATCAATCCGTTTTCCTACGATCGCGGCGTGCCGGTCACGCTCGTCGCTTTCGCCATCGCGCTGCACAACCTGGTCTGGGGATTTGCGCAGCCGTTCGCGGGTGCGATGGCGGATCGCCTCGGGCCGGCACCCGTGGTCGCGTTCGGCGCCGTGGCCTTCGCCGCCGGGCTCGGCATGGCCGCACTCGCGCCGTCGGGTCTTTGGCTGGTCATTGGCCTGGGCGTGCTCGTCGGGCTGGGTATCAGTTGCACGACGTTCGGTGTGGTGCTGCCCGCCGTGAGCCGCGCGGTCACGCCCGAGAAGCGCACCATGGCCATGGGACTCGTGAGCGCGGGCGGCTCGCTTGGCCAGGTCGCGCTCGTGCCGATAGCGCAAGGGCTGCGTCAGACCTACGGCGTATCGACGTCGCTTTTCGTGCTCGCACTGATCCTGTGCTGCGCCGCGCCGCTGGGCCTGCTCATGACGCTGCACCGACGCAACGCGCGAATGGACGCGGCAGGCGCCAGTGCCGTACCGGCGCCGCCGACCGCCGCCGCGCACCAGGACGGCGAGCATGTGTCGTTACGTGAGGTGCTCGGTCAGGCGCGCACGCATCGCGGCTTTCAGTTGCTCACGCTCGGCTTTTTCACCTGCGGCTTTCAGCTGGCTTTCATCGCCACGCATTTGCCGGGCTATCTGGTGATGTGCCACATGCCGATCGGATTGGGCGCCACGGCGCTTGCACTTATCGGCCTGTTCAACATGCTCGGGAGCTGGGCGTGCGGCTGGCTCGGCGGACGCTATCGCCAGCACCATGTGCTCGGCTGGCTGTATCTGCTGCGCGGCGCGGCCATCGCATTGTTCTTCCTGCTGCCGAAGACGGACGCGAGCGTGGTGATCTTTGCCGCGGTCATGGGGCTCACCTGGCTGGGCACGGTGCCGCTGACGAGCGGGCTCGTGGCCAAGGTGTTCGGGACCCGGCATCTCGGCACGCTCTTCGGCGTGTGCTTCATGAGCCATCAGGTCGGCTCCTTTCTCGGCGCGTGGCTGGGTGGCTACGTGCTCGACGTCACCGGTTCCTACAACCTCATCTGGGCAGTGACCGCGATCCTCGGCGCGGCGGCGGCCGCCCTGCACTTCCCTATCGACGACGCGAGCGTCGTGCCACCGGTGCGCCAGGCCGTCCCGGCGAGCGCCTGAGTCGCATACGACGACGTCGGCGCGCGACCGGTGGCGCCGCCATCGGCGCGATGAAGAAAAAGCCCCGCCGGCGTTGCTTCCGGGCGGGGCTTCATTTCAGCACAGGCCGATCCTGCGCGCCGCCGATCACCGCCGGCGCGGCCCGGCGTCAACGCTGCGGCTGCGCGGCGGCGCCGACGTCCTTGCGCACCTTGGCCACCTGTGCCGCGGTCACGGCCGGCGCCTTGTTACCCCAACTCGAGCGCACGAAGGTCAGCACGTCCGCCACGTCCTGATCGGTCAGGCGGTCGTCGAAGCCCGGCATCGCGTATTGCGTCGGCGCCGATTTCGTCCACGGCATCTGGCCACCGCGCAACACGATGTGGATGAGCGAGGTCGGGTCGGCCGAATTCACCGTCGAGCTCAAGGCAAGCGTTGGGAACGTTTGCGTGTACCCCTTGCCCGTGCTGCGGTGGCACGCCGCACAGTTATCGAGGAACGTCAACGCACCGTTGCTCTTGTCGGTCCCGGTGCGCAAGGCCTTGGCCACGGTATCGTCGTAGGCGAGCGTCTTGGCGTTGGGGTCGACAGGCTTGAGCGTCTTCAGGTACTTGGCGATGGCCGTGAGGTCGTCGTCGTTCATGTACTGAGTGCTGTGCTGCACGACGTCCGTCATGCCACCGAACGCGGCCGAGTGATCGTTGCGCCCGCCCTTGAGGAACGCCGTGATGTCGCCCTCGGACCAGTTGCCCAGCCCGTCGGTCACATCGCCGCGAAGGTTCTTCGCGAGGAAGTTGTCGACCACGCCGCCCGAGAGGAATGCGGTGCTGTCGTCGGTCAACGCCTTTTCCTGCAACGCGAAGCCGCGCGGCGTGTGGCAAGCACTGCAGTGGCCCAGCCCCTCCACGAGATACCGGCCGCGCGAAATCGGGTCGTTATCGGTCGAGGCGGCGTCGGCAACGACGGCCGGCGCGAACATCTTGCGCCAGATCGACAGCGGCCAGCGCATGGACATCGGCCAGGGAATGTCCGCTGCCTTGTTGGCCTGCGCAACCGGCTGCACGCCGCTCATGAAATACGCATAAAGCGCTTTGACGTCCGCCGGGCGCACCTTCGCGTACGAGGTGTAAGGCATGGCCGGATACAGCGTGTCGCCGTTCTTCGCAACGCCGTGGCGCACGGCCTTGTCGAAGTCTTCGAGGCTGTAATTGCCGATACCGGTGTCCTTGTCCGGCGTGATGTTCGTCGAGTAGATCGTGCCGATGGGCGAGGCAATCGGCAGACCGCCCGCGAACGGCTTGCCCTTGGGCGCCGTGTGGCACGCTGCGCAGTCGGCCGCGCGCGCGAGGTATTCGCCCTGCTTGACGAGCTGCGCCTGCGGATCGTTGGCCGCGGGCACTTGCGTACCCGCGGCGGTCACGGCCGAGGCGCCGACCGACGGCGTCGGCACCGGCGACACACTCGGCGACGCCGGTGGCGCGGCATTCTGTGCCCACACGGCCGTGGCGGCGAAGGCAAGCACGCCGAGCGTGAGCGCGCCAACCGAGCGTTTCATCATCGTTTTGCGGATCATGGTTGCGCTCCTCAGGCCTGCACCAGCGGGCCGGCGTTCTTGAGATACTGCTCGCGAATCGCCTTCGCGGACCAGTACGCCAGCGCCGCCACCACGCCCGTGGGGTTGTAACCCATGTTCTGCGGGAACGCCGAAGCCCCCATCACGAACACGTTCGACACGTCCCAGCTCTGCAGATACTTGTTGACCACGCTGTTCGACGGATTCGTGCCCATGATGGCGCCGCCCGTCGTGTGCGTGCTCTGGTAGATCCGCGTGTCGTAATGCGAGCCCTTCTTGCGAATCGCGCGGAAGACCTTCTCGGGATTCATGGCCTTGCCGACTTCCTCCATCCGATCGCCCATGTAGCCGAGCATGGCGTACTCGTTGTCGTGCCAGTCGAAGGTCATGCGCAGCAGCGGCACGCCGTAGGCGTCCTTGTACGTCGGATCGAGATCGAGACAGGCGTCGCGATACGACATGACAGACCCGGAAATGCCGATGGTCATGTAGCGCTGGTATGCGTCGGCGATGCCGGCCTTCCACTTGCTGCCCCACGCGGGCGTGCCCGGCACGGTCGGCGTCATCTTGATGGGACGGCCACCGTACCGCACGTGGCGAATGCTCGCACCGCCGATGAAGCCGAGCGGACCGTGATCGAACTGGTCGCCGTTGAGGTCGTCCATCGACACGCCGCCCGCGCCGGTGCCGATGAACGGATTGAGCTGCGTGCCCTTGGGCAGCAGCACGTTCACGGCGCCGTTCATCTGGTAGGCGTAGTTCTTGCCGACGACGCCCTCCCCCGTCTTCGGGTCGTAGGGTTTGCCGATGCCCGAAAGCAGCAGCAGCCGCACGTTGTGCAACTGGTACGCGGCCATGATGACGATGTCCGCGGGTTGCTCGACCTCGCGGCCCTGCGCATCGATGTACGTCACCCCCGTGGCCTTCTTGCCCTCACTGTCGAGATTGACCTTCACGACATACGAATGCGGGCGCAATTCGAAGTTGGGCTTCTTGAGCAGCACCGGCATGATGGTCGTCTGCGGCGAGGCCTTCGAATACATGTAGCAGCCGTAGTTCTCGCAGAATCCGCAGAAATTGCACGGCCCGAGTCGCACGCCGTACGGGTTCGTGTAGGGCTGGGAGGTATTGGCCGCGGGTGCGGGATAGGGGTTGAAGCCGACCTCGCGTGCTGCCTTCTCGAACAGCGTGGCGCCATAGGTATTCTGCAGCGGCGGCGTCGGATATTCGCTCGAGCGAGCCCCTTCGCGCGGGTTGCCGCCCGGGACGATCTTGCCGTTCAGGTTGCCGGCCTTGCCCGAGGTACCGAACACTTTCTCGGCAAAGTCGAAATGCGGCTCGAGTTCCTCGTAGGTCACACCGAAGTCCTGAATCGTCATGCCTTCGGGGATGAACTTCTTCCCGTAGCGCTCTTCGTAGTGGCTGCGCAGCTTGAGCTCTTCGGGCAGGATCCGGTAGTGCATGCCGTTCCAGTGAAAGCCTGCCCCACCCACGCCGTTGCCCAGCAGGAACGAGCCGTTCTGACGGTACGGCACGGCCAGGTCATCCGGCGTATGACGGATCGTGACCGTCTCGCGTGCCAGTTCCTGGAACAGCTTGCCACGCACGGAGTATTCGAGTTCGTCGATCACCTTCGGATATTGCGCGTCGGTCGGCGTGTCGCGCATCGCGCCGCGTTCGAGCGCCACCACGTTCAGCCCCGCATCGGTGAGCTCCTGGCCGAGGATCGCCCCGGTCCAGCCGAAGCCCACGATGACGGCGTCGACCTTTTCTTTCTTGATTGCCATGGTTTAGCCCCGCTTTCCGGAAATCGACACAGGCCCGTACGGGTACTTGACGTTGGGTTGATCCACCCAGTCCATGAAGTCGGCGCGCGCGCCGGGAAAGCCCACCAGCTTCCAGCCGACCATGTCCTTGTTGCCGCCATGGATCGGGTCCGAGAGGAAGCCCTCCTTGGTGTTGGCCAGCAGATACGAGAAGAACGTGCGCGCGGGCACGCTTTCGAATTCGATCTTCGCGTGCTCCATGTCGCCGAGCACGGCCTCCTGCGTGGCGTGATCGAGATCGGCGAACGCCTTGTTGAACTGCTTCTTGCAGTAGGCGTCGCATGCCGCGATGCCGTGGCGGTAGATGTCGCGCGGCACGAGACTCAGCTGGTAACCCATCTCGGGCGGCTGATCGGTATGGAACGGCCCCTGCATGTACCAGAGCTTGCCGTGACCGAACGGGGTCTCCATCTGGCGATCGATGAACTGCGGCACGTCGGCCTGCAGCGCGCCCGGGCCGAGCTCGTCGGCGGGAATGAGTCGATCGACGGCCGCGTTCACGAAACGCCATTCGTCGGCGGTGAAGTACTTGGGCTCGTAGGATGCATTGGAAGCGGCGGGGGCAGCAGGTTTGTCGCTGCTACAGGCGGACTGCGTAAGCGTCGCACCGGTGGCGAGAGTCGTGGCAGGCACGATCGCCAGCACCTGGCGCAAAAAGCGCCGGCGCGGTTCCTTGTCCTGTGACATGGAGTTCTCCGTTTTTGGGGGGACGAATCACGCATGACAGTCAAGCGATGGCTCGCCATGCGTGAGGAAAACCTGACAGGCTATTCACCTCGCGTAGCGCATTAACGCGGCCATTCTACTGACAAGTTCCCTACATGGCAAAGCCAGAGATCGTTGCGTAAATTGCGCAACGCGTTGATTAAAAAGGCTTGCAGATAATTAAAATATTTACTATTGCGCGCGCACGAAGCGTTTTGAAAGGCGAAACGTGCGGGGTCATGTTCGCGACGGAAAGTCAGGAGTGCCGGCCACCGACTTGCGAACGGAAATCGGGCCGTCCCCACCCCCCGGCGGGAGACGACCCGGCGCCCGGCGAATATCGGTCAGACGTCGGACGGCTCGCTGGATTTGCCAGCGGAACTCAGTGAATTCGGTGAATCCGGCGGCGGCGATTTCGGCAACGGCGGCGGGGTCGACCCGCGCCGCGAGAGCACGACGGGCAGCGCTACCGACGGCCTCGGGCTGGTGCGCGGGTGCGCGCTGGCGCGATGCCACGCCATCACTTGTTCCACCGGCTCGTTAAATCGATCCAGGCGCCCGCTGTAGACCCCGTCATGCGACAGCGACGCGCCCGCATCCACCGTATCGAACCCGAAGCGCGTGCTTGACGCGGGACGAGACCCCGGCGATTTGGAATAGACCGACGTCACGCCCGATCGCAACGAGAGACGGGACATCGACGATACGTCGTCGCCCTCCTCCCGGAGCTCCGGGATGACATCGACCGGCGCGCGCCGGTACAGGCGCGTCGCACGGTCCGGCCCAAACACCGGCTGCGGCGACGCCACGGGCTTGCGCTCTCGCGCCTCAGGCCGGCGCTCGCTCCGATGCCCGGCCCCGCGCCGTTCCGACGCCGCATCGTCCACGCTCGGACTGCGCCGATACGAGGCATCGTCCGGCGCCGCACTCGCCCGCCCTACCTTCGCCAGATCGGCATGCCACTCGGAAGCGCGCACCGACATCGACGGCACGCGCTGCACGTCGCCGTCGACCACGCCTTCGACGATCCCCTTGGGCACGGTGTATGCGGGTGGTAACGCCGACGTCGCTGTGCTTCGCATCTGCGAGAGCACCTCGTTCGCCTGCTGCCGGCTCCGCTCCATCTCCCGGATGCGGTTGAAAAACCATGAAGTGTGATCGCCCGCCGAGGCGTACGCCGATTTCGCATCGTTGAGCACGACGGTGTTTTCGTGGCATCCGAAACCGCGGGCACGCAGCGTATTGAGCGTGACGGGGGCGCCCGTCGGCAGACCGATCAGCATCGCCAGATTGCCGGCTTCGCGTTTCGCGCGATGCGTCCCGCTTGCCAGCCAGGCACGCGACTTCGCCGGCTTCAATACGCATCGGTCACCGCGAAACGCCAGGCGCAGCGGCACATCGGCGCCGCCGCGGGCGCGCTCCTTTTCCGCCTCGCGGGCCATCTCGTTGAGCAGGAACAGATCCCGGCGATCGTACGCGATTTGAGTGAGCTTATTGTTCAGCGATTTCGTGGTGAAGGCGGCCATTTCGTCGCGCAGCCTGGCCAGGTCTTCGCGCACGAGGGTCAAGCGTGGCGCCAGCGGATGGTTCACCGCGTCGCCCAGCGCCGCATCGAGTTCGGCGATCAGTTGCCCGATGCCCGCCACCGATGCCGCCTGCACGCCGTAAGCCGCCATGTCGAAGCGTCGTAGTCGAGGCAAGTCCTCGAGCACCTCCCCGCGCGCGATGCCGCTGAGCGCCTCGTATCTCGCCGTCTCGAATGCCCGATCGACGTCGGCGGCCGCAAGATACGAAGTGCGCCACGCCTTGAGGTGACTGCGCGCATCGCGCGATGCGCCCGCCAGATTGCGCACCGCCTGAATGTCGCGAGACGAGTCGAGCAGCCACGCGTTGAACGTCACCTGTGACGTTCCGGCGATCTCGACGCGCGCGCGCGACGGACAGGTGCGCCATGCCCGCGCGTTGCCGGTCACGCCCGGCACCCCGCCAAGCCGTTGAAAATCACTGCCGAAGCTGTCGTGCACCTCCGGCGACTTCGAATGAAAAGCTTGTAATACGACGGGCGCGCACGCGCGCGGTGAAAACAACCGAGCCAATCCCATATGAGTGATCTCCTTGTCGCCAGACCGAATGGTCTTCAGGCGCAGGGAGACTAGAGGGCATGGCGCACGCGGTATGTCGATTGTGTCGGGAGATTTCGCTTTGTGGCACAGGCTCATCCCTTTCCCGCACGCTGGGCGCGTGGCTGGCCGCGCACCGGCCGCATCGCGCGGCCCACAAGGGAATCAAGACGGGGATGACAATGACAGCGGCACCGACCGTATATCAGAACCGTGCGAGCAATTGGCCGAGCAACGCGGCACCCTCCTTGCCCTTGGCCGAATCGGCCCAAAGCCGATCGATCATCGCGCGGTACATGCCAACGCCGTCGGGCGACGTCGTGATCGTGGCGATGCCGGTGCGCAGATTCGGCAGCTCGCCGAGACGGAACGGCGAGACCGCCACATAGGCTTCGCCCTGGGCTTCGAAAATCTGGAATGTCTCGTTGGGCATGTTGTCGCTCACGATGCCGATCTGCACGCCCGTGGTATCGGCCTCGAGAAACTCGACGATTCGCGCGACTTCACGCCGCGCCGCCATCTTGCGCTCAAGCTGCACGCCCGGCGGCAGCCCCAGTCGCCCCACCAGGCCATGATGCAGGAACTGCTCGATTTGACGCAGGCCGATGAGACTGGTCACGGCCAGCCGCTGACGCGAAAAACTCGACTTGCGCTCCTGCAGAATGCCAAGCACACGATCGATGGTGTTGCTCCAGTGCTTGTCTGCGAGCGTGGGCGGAATACTCTCGTCGAGCATGTGCCGCAGCCAGACGTCGTAGTCGTCGGAGGTCAGCAGAAACGAAATCGGGTCGAAGTGCGCGACGATCCGATCAGAGCGGCTCTCGAGCTGGCGCATGCGCTCGAAGTAGCTCACGGCAGAGTCGTGATATTCGACCTCCACGCCCAGCAGATTCGCCAGCGACACACCCAGCAGCGCCGCGAGCCGCTCGAGCGTGTCGATTTTCACGATCTCGCCGCGCTCCAGCTTGTAGATGGCCGCGCGCGAGATATCGAGCTGCTCCGCCACATCCTCACTGCGTAACTCCGCCGCCAGCCGGTACGCGCGCAGGCGCTCGCCGATGGCCCGGAAATTGAAACGCGCGCCTCTCGGCGCCCGCGATGCATGAGTTGTTGCCGCTGCTCGATTCAAATCGCCCCCTGTCAGTTGCCGACGCGAGACCCGGCCAATCATGCCGCGCCCGCTTTGCAGTGCCGGGATTATACCGGTGGCCAACAGCCCTTCGGCACTCGCTCGACCGTCGTCTTGCCGTCGTGCGCCGCACATTGGACGAGCGCTCGACGGACGCCTGACCGCCATTCGACACGCACGGGATGGTACGCCGTCCCCTTCGTCGCGGCCCCACCCGCGCGCCGTTGCGCGACGCCTGACGACCGTGTGGATTTCGGCACGCGGAATATTTTTCCGGTTGTCTATTTTTTTAGACATTGGCACGATCCGATGCACGCGCCCCCCCCGGTGGGATGCGTCTGACTGTCTCGTGGGCATGCGCCCGCCCCGTAATGGGTGGCCAACGGGTGACCGCAAGCGCCGACAGTGATAGTCTGCGCGCCGTCCACAAATTTATACAAACAAAGAGGGAATGATGAACACCTGGCACAAACTGGCTGGCGCCGCGGCGCTGAGCGCTGCGGTACTCGCGCCTGCCGCGCACGCCCAATCGAGTGTGAATTTCTACGGCCTGGCCGACGCTTACGTCGGCTCTGTCAAGAATCCGGGCGGCAATGCGGCCGTGGTGCAGCAAGGCGGCGGCATGACCACGTCGTTCTGGGGTCTGTCGGGCAATGAGGATCTGGGCGGCGGCAACCACGCGCTCTTCGTGATCGAGAGCTACTTCCAGCCGAACAATGGCACTTACGGCCGCTTCGCGGGAGACAGTTTCTTCTCGCGCAACGCCTACGTCGGTCTGTCGAACGGCGCCGGCACGCTTCGCCTTGGCCGCATCACCACGCCGCTCTACCTCGCGACCATCCAGTTCAACCCGTTCAACAACTCGTACACGTTCTCGCCGATGATCTTCCACACCTACAAGGGTCTGGGGACGCAAGGCGTGGTGGGGGACTCGGCCTGGAACAACGCGATTGCGTACACCTCGCCGGCATTCGCGGGCCTGACCGGCACGCTGCTGTATGCCACCGGCAATAGTGCGGCCGACCACAGCGCGAAGAAATGGGGCGCCGCGCTCAACTACAGCAACGGGCCGTTCGCCGCCGCATTCAACTATCAGTACGTCAACTTCAGCGCCACGCCGGGCGACTTCGGCTCGCAGTTGCCGGGCGTGACCGGGCTGACGAACCAGAACACGGCGCAACTCGGCCTGTCGTACGACTTCGCCGTGGTGAAGGTGTTCGCCCAGTACATGCTCGTGGCGAGCCAGGCCGCCAGCGGCAACTTCCACGCCAATACGGGGCAGTTGGGCGCATCGGTGCCGCTCGGGCGCGGCAGCGTGCTGGCGTCGGTTGCGTACACGGGATCGAACGGTTCGGGCGACAACCAGCGCCGCACTACGTGGGCGCTCGGCTATGACTATCCGCTGTCCAAGCGCACCGACATCTATGCCGCCTACAAGTACGACCACATGAGCGACATGTCGACCGGGCAGACCTACGGCGCCGGCCTGCGCATGAAGTTCTAAGTCACCGCGCCCGGGCGACGCCGCTCGCCCGGAGCGCTTGCCGCACCCGCGCCGGCGGCGCATTCGCGCCCGAAACGACGGCCGCCGCCGCACCTCGCCATCAGGGTATGACCCGATAATTTTCGTCTTGCCTGCCCTGCCCGGTTCGTTTAGTCTAAATATTTAGACAAAGGAGAGCATGATGGATCTGCAACTCGCCTGCGCCTGGCTACAGCGCGACACCGTCGGTTTGTCCGACATCGAAGACTTCGCCGCGCGTTGCCTGACTGCCTCACGCACCGCCACGCGCGAATCCGCCGCCCTGCTGTTGCTCGCCCAGGCCGCGCAAACGTTTGCGGAACGTCAATCGGGTGTTGCCGTCAACAGCGAGACATTCCAGGCATTCCTGACGGGTACCAAGGCACACGCCACAACGCTTCGCGACGCCGCATCGGCGTCCGACGCCCGCTTCCTCGAAGCGCTCAACGACTTTGCCGCCCAGTCGACGGCCGACGTCTACGCCTGACGTACGATGCGGCCGACACACTGATCCGGGTATTTTTTTATCTCGACAGTCTAAAAATTTAGACAACCGGACGAAACTCGCGGGGCTACGGGCGCTGCGTTGATTCGCCGCCCCCACAGGAACCGACCATGGAAGCCAACCTGAACACACCGAGGGCGCAACGTGCGGTTGCCGCGTCCGACGACACCGTCACCCCTTATGCATGGAAGGCGCTCGCCGGCTCCGCCATCGGCTACGCGATGGACGGCTTCGATTTGCTGATCCTGGGTTTCATGCTGCCCGCCATCACGGCCGGACTTCAGTTGTCGCCCGGTCAGGCCGGCGCCCTCGTGACGTGGACGCTCATCGGCGCCGTCGTGGGCGGCATCCTGTTCGGTGCGCTGTCGGACCGTTACGGACGCGTGCGCATGCTGACCTGGACGATACTGCTGTTCGCGGTATTCACGGGACTGTGCGCGCTCGCGCAGGGTTTCTGGGACCTGCTGGCGTACCGCACGATCGCGGGCATCGGGCTCGGAGGGGAATTCGGCATCGGCATGGCGCTGGCGGCAGAAGCCTGGCCGGCAGCCAGGCGTGCGCGCGTCTCGTCGTACGTGGCACTCGGCTGGCAAACCGGTGTGCTCGCGGCCGCGCTGCTCACGCCGTTGCTGCTCATGCATATCGGCTGGCGCGGCATGTTCGTCGTGGGAGTGCTGCCCGCGCTCGTGGCCTGGGTGTTGCGCAACAAGCTGCACGAGCCGGAAGTCTTCGTGCGACGCGACAAGGCACCGAAGACCGGCGGGTCGAACGCTTTTCGTCTGCTCGTGAAAGACGCGCGCACCACGCGCGTGAGCCTTGGCATCGTGATTCTGTGCTCGGTTCAGAACTTCGGCTACTACGGCATCATGATCTGGCTGCCGACGTTCCTCTCGCAGAAGCTCGGCTTCTCGCTCACGAAGTCCGGTCTTTGGACGGCCGTCACGGTCCTCGGGATGATGTTCGGCGTATGGGCATTCGGGCAGTTGGCCGATCGCATCGGGCGCCGACCGACCTTCCTGCTCTATCAGGCGGGCGCCGTGGTGATGGTCATCGCCTACTCGCAGCTGACCGACCCGACGGTCATGCTCTTCGCCGGCGCACTCATGGGCATGTTCGTCAACGGTATGGTCGGCGGCTACGGCACGCTCATGTCCGAGGCCTACCCCACCGCCGCGCGGGCCACGGCACAGAACGTGCTGTGGAACATCGGTCGTGCGATCGGCGGTCTGGGTCCCGTGGTCGTCGGCGCCCTTGCCGCACGCTACTCCTTTCAGATCGCCATCGCGCTGCTCGCGAGCCTCTATGTGCTCGACATGCTCGCCACGCGCTTTCTCATTCCCGAACTCAAAGGCGTCGAACTCGAATGAACGTCATGCATGATGCGGCTTGCCGCACGCCCACGGTCGCGACACATCGTTGCCGCGTGCTGAGTCATCGCGCCGTGAATGCCCGCTATCGCTATTTGCGCCTGCAGGCCGATGCCCCCGTCGCCCTGACCACGCAGCCAGGACAGTTCTACCAGCTCAAGTGCCCGGTGACCGACAGCGACGCGCCGTTCCTGCTGCGCCCCATGAGCGTGTACGGCACGGGCCCGGAACCGGACACCATTGAGTTCCTGTACAACGTGACCGGCGTGGGCACGCGCGCGCTCGCCACACTCGCCGAGGGCGCCACGCTCGATATCGTCGGCTCGCTCGGCAACACCTTCTCGCTCGACACCGCGTGGCAACGCGTGATGTTCGTCGCACGCGGCGTGGGGCTCGCCACGATGGCGCCGCTCGTGCAGCGCGCCGCGGCGGCCGGACTCCGGCTCACCGTCGTAATGTCGGCGCGCAGCGAAGCCGATCTGATGCGCGACGAATTCCTGCGCTCGCCGCAGGCTCGCGAACTGGCCGACGTCCACTGCGTCTTCGACAGTGACGGTTCGTCCAGCGTAGAAGCGCTCGAGCCCCGCGTGCGCGCCCTGCTCGACGCGGCACCGCACGACGCCGTCTACACCTGCGGCTCGCATCGCCTGCTGATGCTGCTTCAGCGCGTACTCGCCACGCATCCGCATATCACGGGCGAGGTCGCCATGGAGCAACGCATGGCGTGCGGCATGGGCGTATGCCTGTCGTGCGTGCGCCTGTTCGATTGCGACGGCGAAAAGCAATTCCTTCGCGTGTGCCGCGAAGGCCCCGTGTTTCCCATTCGCGACGTGGTCGGGGAGGTGGACTTTGGCTGATCTTTCCGTTCGTATCGGCGCGCTGACACTGCGCAATCCCGTGATGCCCGCATCGGGCTGCTTCGCGGTCGAATACGCCGAAGCGCTTGATCTCGATCGCCTCGGCGCGCTCGTGATCAAGAGTGTCTCGCCCGCCACGCGAGCCGGCAATCCCACGCCCCGCGTGGCCGAGACCGCCAGCGGCATGCTCAACTCCATCGGCATTCCGAGCAAGGGGCTCGACGTCTACCGGCGCGACGTGCTGCCCGCCTACACCCGCTTCGATACCCCCGTTGTGGTGTCCGTCTCCGCCGACACGGCGGAATCGTTCGGGCTGGCGTGCGCAACGTTGTCGCTGCCGGAAGTGGCGGCCATCGAAGCGAACATCTCTTGCCCGAATCTCGAGGCCGACGGGATGGCCTTCGCCATGCAGCCGGAGACGACGTACAAGGCGGTGAGCGCGATTCGTCGACGCACCGCGCACCCGCTTTGGGTCAAGCTCACGCCGAACGCCGGTCAGATCGCGCTCATCGCACGCGCCGCGGAAGATGCCGGTGCCGACGCCATCGTCATGGGCAACACCGTGCTCGGCATGGCGATCGACGTGCGCACTCGCAAGCCCAAGCTCGGCAACGTGATGGGCGGCCTGTCCGGACCGGCCATCAAGCCGCTCGCGATACGACTCGTGCACCAATGCCACCGAGCGGTGCGGATTCCGATCATCGGGTGCGGCGGCATCGAAACGGCGGACGATGCCATCGAGTTCATGCTCGCCGGCGCCACGGCCGTGCAAGTGGGCACCGCCTCGTTTCGCGATCCGGCCGTGATGGGCCGCATCGTCGACGGTCTCGACGCGTACTGCGACGCGCAGGGCGTCGAGACCATCGCCTCGCTCACCGGCGCCGTGGCGCTGGACGCACAACTGACCGATCGCTGGCTGCGCTTCGCGCAACAGTCGGGCTGAAACGAAGGGCCCGCGTGCTGCTCGACGCGCAGCACGCAGCACGCAGCACGCAGCACGCAGCACGCAACGGAAGAACGCGGAGCGCCATGCGCAATGACATCCGCAACGACATACGCAACCCCAGCGGCTACGGTCGCGAAAAGAAGCACTCTCATGGAACTCAACGCGCTGGCCCCCATGGCCGAGCAACTCTTCGACGACCTTCGCCGCCTGGGCGACGACGGCGTCGGCATCACTCGCGACAGCTACGGCGAAGGCGAGACGGCGGCGGCTTCCTACCTGACGGAGTGGGCGGGCCGTCAGGGGCTGACGGTCACGCGCGACCGGGGCGCCAACCTCGTGTTCACGCTTCCCGACGACGATGGCCAGGCACCGGCCACCTGGATCGGCTCACACCTCGATTCCGTGCCCCAGGGCGGCAATTACGACGGTCTGGCCGGCATCGTCGCCGGCCTGCTTTGTCTCGTGGATCAACGACAGGCGCAGCGCCCCACGTCCACGCCGGTACGCGTGCTCGCCTTGCGCGGCGAGGAAAGCGCGTGGTTCGGGCGGGCCTACATGGGATCGAGCGCGCTCTTCGGCAAGCTGAGCGAGGCGGATCTCGCCATGCCCCATCGCTCGCACGGACGCACGCTCGGCCAATGCATGGCCGAAGCGGGGGCCGACGTGCAGGCCATTCGCGAGGGGCAGGCGCTGTTCGATGCATCGCGCGCGCGGGCATGGCTCGAACTGCACATCGAACAGGGGCCTGTGATGGTCGCGCGCGACATGCCGGTGGCGATCGTGCCCGGCATTCGAGGCAATGTGCGGCACAACCGCGTGACGTGTGTCGGTGAGGCGGGACACTCGGGTGCGGTGCCGCGTTGGCTGCGGCATGACGCCATGTTCGCCGTGGCCGATCTCATCACGCGACTCGACGAGCACTGGCGGGCCCTGCTCGAACGCGGCATCGATCTCGTGGTCACCACCGGGATCGTCGGCACCGACCCCGCCGAGCATGCCATCTCGCGCATTCCCGGCAAGGTCGATTTCAGTCTGGAGGTGCGCAGCCAGAGTCCCGACACGCTCGACGTGTTCTACGAACTGATGCGCACCGAATGCCGTGCCATCGAGCGCGACCGCGGTGTGCGATTCGTGTTCGACCGCCGGTTGTCGTCGGCCCCGGCGATCATGGACGCGCAAGTGTCGTCGCTGCTGGTCGACGCGTGCCGTGCGCTGGACCTGCCGCAGGAGCGCGTGCCCAGCGGCGCGGGCCACGACGCCGCCATCTTCGCCAACGCCGGCATTCCCAGCGGCATGGTGTTCGTGCGCAATGCCAACGGCTCCCACAATCCCCACGAGAGCATGGCGATCGACGACTTCATGCGCGGCGTGCAAGTCATGGCCGACACCACCTACCGGCTCTGATCGCGTCGGATCGTCGCATTCTGCCACGTGCGAGGACGAGGCCTCAGGGTGCCAGCGCGATGACCTCCGCCACGGCTGCCGTGAGCTTCTTCGCATACGGCACGTGCAGGAACTCGTTCGGCCCGTGCGCATTCGACTTCGGTCCGAGCACGCCGCACACCATGAACTGCGCGCTCGGGAAGCCGGCTTGCAGCGTGTTCATCAGCGGAATCGTGCCGCCCTGCCCGATGAAGGCGACGTCGGCGCCGTAATGGCGTTGCGACGCGACGTTCAGCGCGGACGACAACCAGGGCGCCACTTCCGGCGCGTTCCAGCCGGAGGCCGCGCCGGCGTCGGGCTTGAACGTCACTTTGGCGTTGTATGGCGGATCCACTTCGAGCAGCGACTTGAGCTCGGTCACCGCCTGCACCGCGTCGACCAGCGGCGGCAGCCGCAGCGAGAGCTTGAACGCCGTGCGCGGGCGCAGGACGTTGCCCGCATCGGCCAGCGCCGGCATGCCGGCCGCGCCGGTGACCGACAGCGACGGGCGCCAGGTCGAGTTGAGCAGCGCTTCGGTGGGATCGGTCGTGGTGGGCAGCACGGACAGACCGTCCTGGCCGCAGGCCCAGGGCAGCTTCTTCCAAACGTCGTCGCCAAGAATGCGCGCCGTCGCCTCGGCCTCGTCCAGGCGCTGCAGCGGAATTGCGGTATGAAAGCCCTTGGGCAGCACCGTGCCACTGCCCGCGTCCTCAAGACGCTCGAACAGCTGGCGCATGATGCGGAAGCTCGACGGCGCGATGCCGCCATAGCCGCCGGAGTGAATCCCCTCGTCGAGCACCTGCACCTCCAGACTGCCCGAGATCAGGCCACGCAATGACGTGGTCAACCACAACTGATCGTAGTTGCCGGCGCCAGAATCGAGGCACACGACCAGTCCCACGCGCCCGAGCCGGTCGCGCAGCGCGTCGACGTATGGCAGCAGATCGTAGCTGCCTGACTCTTCGCACGTCTCGATGAGACCGACACAGCGCGGGCGCGCCACGCCCTGGGCGTCGAGGGCGGCCAGCGCGGTAATGCTCGAATAGATGGCGTAGCCGTCGTCGGCGCCGCCACGGCCGTAGAGCTTGCCGTCTTCGAACTTGGGCGTCCACGGGCCGAGATCCTTGCGCCAGCCGTCGAATTCCGGTTGCTTGTCGAGGTGCCCGTAGAGCACGATCGTCTCGCTGCTGCCCGAGCGCGTTGCCGGTGCCTCGAAGAAGATGACCGGCGTACGACCTTCGAGACGGATCACTTCGAGCTTTAGTCCCTTGACCGGCTGGCGTTCCGTCCACTGCGCGGCGTCACGCACCACCCGGTCGATGTAGCCGTTGCGCGCCCAGTCCGCATCGAAGCCGGGGCTCTTGGCGGGCACGGCAATGTAGTCGGTCAGTGCGTGGAGGATTTCATCGTTCCATTTGCGCTCGACGAATTCGCGCAATGCCGCCGTGTCGAGCGACGGCTGGGTCGGGGTGACGATATCGTTCATGGGGGGCGTGTCCTTGGGGAGGGTCCGGCGCGCTTGCCGGGACGAATGCCGGCACGCCGCATGGCGTCATGATAGCGATTCCGACGCCCGCTGGCGACCGGCCGATAAACGCTCACGTGGCCTCTGCAGCACCGCGTCACGGCGTTGGCAGACCGAGGGGATCACGCCGGCAGAACGGCGGGAACGGATCGAAGCCAGTGTCCGCAGGGCCGTGCCGCCGCGCTCAGTTTCCGGTGCCCGGTGGGTCGAACCGGAAGACGATTTCACCGGCGGCGCCGTCGGCCTTCACACACTGCGCCGCTCGCTGGCCCTGGGCCGGCACGTCGAGCGAGTGTTCGGTGTCCGTCGCATTGCAGCGCCAGAAGAAGGTCACTTGCCGCGCGCAACGGTTCGTCACCTCGTAGCGATAGTGCGTTACGTCGGCGGGCAGCGCACGCAGTGCGCCACAGGGCTGGCCCGAGGCGTCGAGCGGTTCCGTGGGCATCGCCGGCGCGGACGCGGCCTGCGCGCGCGCCGCCCCGCTCGCGACAAGCGCGAGTACGAGCAGACCACCTGATATCCCCGAGCGGTACGTTCCGACGCGATCCATTAGATCCAGCGCCAGGCGATCGCCACGGCACCGATGGCCACGCCGATTCCGATGACCACGCCGAACCACGCCAACTGCGCGCGCCGCGCCCGTCGGCGGCTCGATTCCGAAGTGTCGTAGAAACGACCCAATCCGCCCGAGTACAGCTTTTCCCAGCGAATTTCCATGACGCACCTCACAAAGCAATCAAACCGGCCCGCACAATCTGTTCTTTTCTTCTTTATCGAAAGTTTTGAGGCGCAAGACAATACGGGCAAATTCCGATAGGTGAAATACCCAAAATTCCGACATTGCGCCTTCGCCTCAAGATCGCACTATTCTTTCGGAATTGCAATAGCGTGAACTTGCAGGATGCGGCCATCAAACCACGACAAACCTTTTCAATGGCGATGTTTATCGTCGTGCTTAACGCCGCTTTAGACAACCGCGCTACGATTCTTTCAGGCGATGTGGCGTCTGTTGTGCTGGATATTTAATTCCCGTCGCCTGGGGATACGCTCCCGAATTCAATCGCACCGGCATTTCCGAAACGCAATGCAGATGTAACCAAACGTTTCGACAGCGCGGGGCCGCTCGTTCGAATCGGGTGATTGAGGGTGCGCGACGATGCAGCCACGCGGCTCAGCATTGGAGGGCGTCGGCAAGCATGTCCGGCAAGGGGAAGGCGTGATTTCAGGGGGAGCAACGATGCGCGGCAACCCGCCGTAGGCGGGGCCGCGCACGAAAAAGAAGATCGGGAAGATCGGTGACTTTAGCGTCCCAGGAAGGCCGCGCCGACAGACAAAATAACGAAACCGCCGACGCTGCAAGCGATCGCGATCGCCAAAAGGCGTTGAAAGAGCTGCTCGCGCTCAGTGGCGCTGCGATGGGAACGGGGCACTTCGTGATGAATCGTTCCCCAACCACTCGAATACACTTTTTTCCAACGGATGTGCATAAGTTACCTCGCGTTGATTAGTGTTCGTAGCCTTGCCGGTCATCGATTCTCGCTATCGGAATCGACGAGACGCAGGGTTAGTATGCGCTTTGCCGGGCAGCCGTAAACCCCTCATCCGTGGTGCGTCGCGGCATGGGGGATCACACATTCGTGGCGATTGCGAGACAAGTCGCCGGCACGAGGAAAACCGACAAGGTGACGCGATTCGCGAATTTTGTCCGAGCGTGTCAATGCGACAGAATGTCGCAGGTGCGACAAGTTGTCGCGCAACCCGCATGGACGCTCGCATCGGCGATTTTTCGGGGTGCGACAGCGGGACCGTTGCCGTGGGTGCGACCGGGCGAGACCATGCGAGTGCGCGGCACGGGGAAACGATGGCGCGAAGCGGCAGCGATCGCTTCGTGCGGCGCAACATCGATTTTTTTGTTTTGCGACAAATCTGGGGTAAATCCGGGGGCCGCGATGCCCCCTGACCCTTCCGATCAGGATTCGAACGGGTTCTTGACCTGTCGCGCCGTCGTGCCGGCCGTGGCCGGCGTCGACGCCCCCGGCTCGGCGGTGGCGAGCGCTGCCACGACGGCGTCGAACACGGCCTTGAGCGCCTGGGCCTGGCGCAGGCCTTCGGCGTCGCGACGGATCTCCAGGTTGCCGAAAAGGGCAATGTGGTCCGTGTGGTTTTCGACGTTCAGTTCGCCGAGCGTGAGCGCGTCGGACTCGTTGGCGAATGGGACGAAGGCACCATCGGAGACTGGCTGCGTGGACGACGGGTCGGCGGGGGACGATGCGGACATTGGGGGGCTCCTGAATCGTTGGGAGAAAGGTTATCGAGCTGCCCGGAACCCGACCCGAGACGGGCCGGCGTTGGGGAGTCGGCCACGGCAGTGCTTAGCGGATGATCGTACGCAGGAAATCGAGCACCGTCTGCACTTCGCGGTACGACGGCACCTCCGGATCGCGCTTGCGCTTGCCGCCGACGGCCTTCGGCCTGGGCAACGTCATGGCAGTCGCCTTTACGTCTGCCGCCATGCCCGGGAAAAAGTCGATACCGGCAATCTTCTCGAGTTCGGCCACGCTCACGACCGAATAGTCGCCTGTCGCCTCGTTCGCGACAAGATAGGCTCCCGCCTGCTTTCGCTTCGGATCGTAGACGACCTTGTACAACTGCGTGGGCACCATCACGCGATCACCGACTTGCGTGATCGTCTTTCCCTTGAAGAGGGGCCCGGTGATCACGTAAAGCTCACCGCGATCCTGCGCCAGCTTGCGCACGCTCGATTCGATGCCGGCCCAAAGGTAGCGATTGTTCTCGCTGTTCTGCGGCACCATGTTCGCCAGGGAGAAGCTCTCGGACTGCGTCTGCGCGTCCGGCATGTCCGCCGACGGCGCCATGTGGCCCCGGTCATAGCCTGAGCGCACGTAATCGCGCAGCTCGGCGCGCTCGCTCGCGGGCAGGCGCGATTCGGCGTGGAAGTTGTTCACTCGCGAAATTTGGCGTGCGTCGCTCAGTCCCGCGCGCGTGAGGTGCTCGGCCGACCAGAGCGGCGTGCGCGTTACGCCCGAGTGCATGACCCCGAAGGCCCCGAAGCACACTTCGCGCGCACCGCGCGCCAGCGCGGCCTGGGTGATGTCGGGCGCGGCGCCCGACCAGTAATGATCGCTGCAAGCCGAGGGGGCCGCGAGCGCCGACATGGGTGTCACCGCGACGGCGGCGACGCAGAAAAGCGTGGCAAGGGACACTGCCAACTGCCCGGCCATCGCGCGCAGTTCGCCTGCGCGCACTGCGGTGACCGTCCAACGAGACTGCTTCATCGCACTGCTTGGGGTATGACTTGAGGGGGTGCGATTGTAGCGGATGAACGGCTATTCGGGGGCCACACTTCCCGCACCATAGGCAGCGCATTGCAGGGTCTGGGTGGGGCCGAGGTTGCCACACTCGTCCGCTTGCGCGCTAGGCAGCCAGGCCTGTTCGAGAAAAAGCAGGCACAGCGTCAGGGCGAGCATGAGAAGCAGCGTTTTCATGGCGGCATCCGGGTCGGGTTGCCGCATTGTATGCGCTCGCTTCATCAGGCAGACTGTCGCGCGCACCGCGAAATTGTTTCGTTTCGTTACCGCCGATGCGCAGCGAGCCTTCGCGCGAGAGGCTCGCGCCGCATCGTCGATCGGCGTCAGGCGTCGGGGACGTCGCCACGTAAGGCGACGAGCGCCGCGAGCGGTTCGTTCGGCACGGTCTCGGCGCGCAGGCCCCGAACCACGCCGACACGATCGGGCATCGCACGATTCTGCGACATCTTGAATTTGCCCTCGATGCGGCGAATCGGAATCTCCACACCGATGATGGCGCGCAGCATGCCGTCGATGAAATCGGCCGGCGCGTCATCGACCGCCCATGGCGCCGCGCGCCCATGCTCCTGCAACTGCGTGAGATCGCCCACGAGGTTTCGCAACCAGGCAGTGTCGTCGATCACGCGCGGCGGCCCCTGAATGTGTACGGCCGCATAGTTCCAGGTGGGTACCACCTTGCCGTGCTCGGCCTTGGCCGCATACCACGACGGCGTGATGTACCCCTGTGGTCCGGTGAAGGCAACCAGACAGTCGCTCGCCTCGCGCAGTGCGGCCACGTGCGGATTCGCGCGCGCCAGGTGAGCGCGCAAGACACCTGCCTCGCCTTCATCCGGATACACCAGAAACGGGATCGAATCGGCCATCAGTCCGTGCGAACCGGCACTCGCCAGCAAGCCGAGCGGATATTGACGAATGAGTTCGTACAGGACCTCGGGGCGATCCTCGTTGAAGGCGGCGGGCTGGTACATCGATGACTCCGGACAAGACGGCGGGGAAGGAATGCCGGATAGCGTACGGCCGTGCGTGGCCCGTGGCAAAGACCCAATATCGATGATTTTTTTGATGCCACGAAAATGTCCGGCGGCATCGCGGCGCGAAAACAAGGCGCCGCGCCGCAGGGCACGACGGATGCCGGCCGGCGCGCCTGCGCCACTGCGCCACTGCGGCGCGAGCCGCTCGAGCGACGGGAGCGGCGTGGGAGGTGTTAGAGGAACGACTTCGCCTGGCTCAGGATCTTGTCGCACACCTGACGCGTGAGTTGCTCTTTGAGGCCGCCGCCGTTCAGGTCGACCGTCTTGCCGTCGGGCGACGACAACAGGCCTTTCGCGCCGTCGAGGTAACCTGGACTCGCCTCGGGCGAGCCCGACTGCGTGCCGATCTTGCCGAGGAGCTTGTCTTTCACGTCGGTGGCCGAACCGAGGTTCGCGCCGCTGAGATAATTGTTCTTGATACAGAACTGCAGCACGCCGGTCGCGTTGCCGATGCTGCCCGAGGTCAGCGACCCGGGCGATGCCAGGCCGCCAAGGCCACCGGCAAGACCACTGGTGTTGCCTCCGCCCGAGTTGCCGCCGCCCACGGCGTTCCTGAGCATGTCGAGCTGGGCCCGCGCCTGCATCGGCGCCCCGAGGGTCAACGCCAGTGCGACGCCCGCGCTCACCGCGCCGAGCTTCGACCATCCCTTGAAGCTTGCATTTGCCGAACGTTTCGTGCTTCGCGACATACGCTCCTCCGTGAGGTGAATGACGTGGGGTCAGGTCGACTCACTATAGCAGGCCGTCGGCCGGGCGCCTCGCCCGCCGGCGCGAATATCACGCGCCGCGGCTCGCGACTATGCCAGCGCGGCGAACGTGTCGGCGGTCTGCGGCAAGCTCACGCTGGCGTCAACGCCGGCGTACTCCTTGAGCAGGAAGACCAGGTGATGGCCCGCCAGCAACTCGATGCGACGATCGCGTGCAAACTCCTCAACGCCCTCGTCGAAGTTGCCGGTCGTGATCAGCATGCCGCGCGCGGCACCGATCTGCTGCATTTCGGCGAGGATGGCCCGCGCAGCCGCCAGCGTCAGGCGCGCCGCCGGGTCCATCTCCCGGTAGATGCGAACGACGACATCGCCGCCGAAAATCGGATGCGGGTCCCACGCACGGCAAGTGAGCATGCCTGGCTCCTCGCCCGGCAGCAGCGGCGGCCCTTCGAACCCGTGCGAGCGCAGCAGGTGGAACATCACCTGGGTGAAGTCCTTGTCCGGGAGCGTCATCAGATTGAAGCGCCGGTCCACCGCGACATCTTCGTCGGTGACGACCTGCGTCATGTCGACGCCCGCGACCGGCGCGACAGCCTCCAACGCTTCCGGGCGCGCCGACACACGCGCCCCCAGTTTGGCCAGATGCGTTGCCGCGTCGCCTTCGCCCAGCGCGAGTGCCGCGAAATCGTTACGCGCCGCATGCACGCTCGCCAGGCATACGCGGTTCTCGCCATCGCTGGCGTAGGCATTGAAAACGATCGCGTTTACAGTGCGCAGCGGATCGGCCGAGAAGAGCTCGTGCAGCGAGCGCAGCACGATCTGGCGCAACGCCTCGCCATACGCCTTGGCGCGAATCGCTTCGCCGGCGGGCAAACCGTGTATGACCGCCTCGGCGACGTTGTACCGATATTCGAGGGCGACGGGCACGGCCTCGTCGAGTGAAGGCACGTCGTAACCGATGGCGAGCAGCTTGTGGTTCTCGACGAAATGCGCCGCCAGCGTTTGACGAAAGGCTTCGGGATACGGGCTTCGGCTGAGCACGATGCGCGCGTAACGGGTGACCGCCGCTGCTTCGCCGCGCAGCAGCGCGCCTTCGAAGTCGGCCACCGCCGCGTTGTGACGCGCGCTCTCCACGCGCGCCGCTTCGGTCGCTTTCTGCTGCGCGATCTGGAGAATCATCGAGCCCTGGGTGCGACGGATTTTCGACGCCTCGTACTCGCGCTCCGCGTGCACGAATTCGCTGCGCGCCTTGGCGACGGCCTGCTCGTACCGACTCGCTGCGCCGGGCATGGCCAACGCGAGACGCCCTGGCTTCTCGGGCGCGAACGTTTCCCACTCGGGCTTGGCCAGAATCTTGGGAAGGTGCCGCGTATCGAGGACCGGCGGCGTATTGCGGGCGCGCAGGTCAGCAGGCGGGATGCGCAAATCCCGCGCAAGGCCATCGGCAAGCAGTCGCTCCAGTCGCGCGATTTCAAATTTTGCGCGCGCGCCCAATGCCGCCGCTTCGGCCTGCCGCAGGGCAACCTGCAATTTCTCGCGGGCGGCCGGATCGGTCGTCGGCGCGTCGTCGGCGGCGCGCTGGGCCTGTTCCAGGGCGCGGACCTCCGCCAGCGAGCGTGCCTGCGACTGCGCATACTGTTGCTCACGCGTGTGTGCGGCGCGCCAGAATTCCCGCGCCAGACGATCGATGTTGCTCTCGAATCCCCGGTTCACTACTGCCCCCGCATGCGATATAGGTATTGTTCTATCCGGCCAAGTGCCACGCCCCGAACGGTGGATTTTTATGTCGGGGCCTTGTGCCGGCGTTCCTTCCCGACCGGCAAAATCTGATATTTACGTAGGGGACGATTGTAGGACGATGCCCCCTGAACTCGCAAAGAAATCTTTCCGGGATTTTCCGCCAGCCCCAATGCACCCGATGCCCCCGATGCAACCGATGCAACCGATGCAACCGATGCAACCGATGCAACCGACACAACATGACACAGCGGCAACAGACACGCTCTGATCGTCATCAAATCGCCACGGCCATCGCGCAAGCTCACCGCCTCTCCCGGTCCATCGCAACATGAACGAACCTCATTCCGCCCATCGGCCGGCAACGCCACCATTGCGCGCGGCCAATCCCGCTCCCGGCATGCCCGACACGCCCGACATGCCCGATACGCCCGATACGCCCGACGTCCCCGACATGACCGGGACGCCCGGGGCGATCGATGCGGCCATGCGCCGTGCGGCATGGGTCATCGCGCTGGCATGCCTCGCACTTGCGATGGCGGCCATCGCCTGGATCGACCGGCCGGTCGTGGATTTCGCGCATCTCCATACCCAGGGCACACCGTGGATCCAGCACGTCGCCGAACTGCCCTCGATCCTGTTCGTGCTCGCCTGGCCGACGTTCGCCATCCTGGGGGCGATGCAGATGTGGCGCGGCCCCCTGCCCGCGTGGGCAACCACCGTCTGGCTCGCCGGCGGCGCGGTGGGCGTCGCCAGTCTGCTCAAGCAGGCACTGAAATTCGTGTTTGGCAGGACTTGGCCGGCCACCTGGATTCACGACAATCCCTCGTATCTTCACGACGGCGTGTTTGCCTTTCGATTCTTCGCCGGCGACGGTTCGGCTTACGCATCGTTCCCGTCGGGCCATCTGAGCGTGATGCTCGCATTCGCGACGGTACTCTCCCTGCGCCATCGTGCACTGCGCTGGCCCTGCGCGATCGCCGTCGCGCTCACCGCATTCGGACAGATCGCCGCCGCTTATCACTGGACCAGCGACGCGCTCGCCGGCGCAGCGCTGGGGATCGCGGTTGGTACCGCGTTCGTGACGGCGTGGGAGCGATGGACGGCGCGGTGAGGGAAACTCGCTTTCGTGAATCGACGGCGCCCCCGCATAATGACGGATTGTCCTTGCGCACCGGTATGGCGCGCTGCCCGATTCATGACTGCCGATCTGTTGCTTCCCCTTGTCGCCGGCGCCTGCGTGGCCGGCTTCGTCCAAGGCCTGTCCGGCTTTGCGTTCAGCCTCGTCGCGCTCTCCTTCTGGGCGTGGGCGCTTCCTCCGACGGTCGCCGGCCCGCTTGCCGCCTTCTGTTCGCTCGTGGGTCAGTTGCTGGGGCTTCGCGCCGTGCGTCGCGCCGTGCCGCTCGAGCGGCTCGCGCCGTTCGTTCTGTGCGGACTCGTGGGCGTGCCGGTCGGCGTGTGGATTCTGCGCTACCTCGACCCGGTCTGGTTTCGCGCGGGCATCGGCACCGTGCTCGTCATCTATTGCTCGATTCTGTTGCTGGCGGCACGTCTGCCTCGCCTTCGGCACGGTGGGCGAGCCGCGGATGGCGTCGTGGGCTTCATCGGCGGCGTGATGGGCGGCATTGGCGGACTGGTGGGGGTGGTGCCCACGCTGTGGTGTACATTGCGCGGCTGGGACAAGGACATGCAGCGCGCGGTCATGCAGCTCTTCTTTATCGCCATGCACACGCTCACCATCACTCTGTACGTCGCGCAAGGCGTGATCACGACGCAAACGCTGCATGTGTTCGCCATCGCCGTACCGTCGATGATCCTGCCGACGCTCGCAGGCGCCTGGGCCTACCGGTTTCTCTCCGACCACGCCTTCAGGCGCATGGTGCTCGCGCTGCTTGCCTGCTCCGGTGTCACGCTGCTCGTGGGCACCGTGCCGGAGCTGCTCGCCCGGTAGTCGTGCGTCGCATGACGGCCGCTCACCCTCGCACCACATAGCCGCCGATCACCGTCGATGGCGCGCTGACAGCGCACCGCCGTCGCGCGGCAACCACGCCCCGCATGTGTCCGACCGGCATGGCTGGAGCATGACAGACTCATGGCAAGCGCGCACCGCGGTACACGCGCCAAACGAGCGTGCATGTCCGGCGTTACGATGCTGAAATCGCCCGTCGCCCCGCACCGGGTTAGCGCCCGTCATCCGCCATGACCTCCTTGTCCGCCGCTGCCGCGTTCCCTGATCGTGCCGCCCCAGGCAACGCGCTGGCCGAAGTCCTCGCCTCGCATGCGTTGCTCGCGCGCTGCGCCCCGCCGCTGGTGCTCGCCATTCCCCGCGGCGGCGTGCCCGTGGCCCTGCCCATTGCCCGTCAACTGAACGGCACGCTCGATGTGCTGCTCGCGCACAAGCTTCGCGCGCCCCATCAGGCGGAGCTTGCCGTGGGCGCCGTCGACGAGTTCGGCGGCATCTTCCTTGCCGAGCACGCCCTCGCCCTGGGGGCTACCGGCACGTATCTCTCGCACGAAACCGCGCGTCAACGCGCGCGCATCCAGCAGCGGCGACAGGCTTACACCCCCGGGCGCGGCGCGCCGCATGTGCAGGATCGGCCGGTCGTGGTGGTCGACGACGGCATTGCCACCGGTGCGACGATGATCGCCGCGCTGCGTGCAGTGCGGCGTCTTGGCGCCACGCCGCTGATCGCCTGCGCACCCGTCGCGGCGCGCGACGCCATCGCACGTCTGTCGACGCTGGCCGATGCCGTCGTGTGTCTCGAGACACCGCACCCCTTCCACACCGTGAGCGCGGCGTACAACGACTTCGTCGAGACCGACGATGCAACCGTCATCGCCCTGCTGGCGATGGCAGCCGATCGCCCCTAGGCGTTGGCGAAATGCCCTCCCGAGGCACGGCAGCGCCGAGGCGCCTGTGCTCCGGCGCGCGCACTTGCGCGCCAGCCCCGCTGACGCCCGGGCGTAGCGGCATCCCCCGCGATTGCACTACACTTGAGCCTGCCGTGCGACGTCGGCGCCAGGCGATACCCCGGTACCTCGGTGGACGGCCGGCATGCTGTCTGCGCCGCCCGCCGACCGCCTCATTCTGCTTCTTGCTGCTTCTTGCCGCTTCTTGCCGCTTCCTGCCGCCTCAGTTTCGACGGAGCCTGTGATGACGACGTCCCTGATTCTCAACGTAATCGGCCCCGACCGCCCGGGTCTGGTCAATGCCATCGCCGATCGCGCCACCGCCGCCGGCGCCAACTGGCTCGATAGCCGCCTCGCCAATCTGGCGGGCCAGTTCGCCGGCATCATCCACCTGCAAGTCCCCGACGACAACATCGCCTCGCTCACGCACGCACTGCACGCGCTGGAAACACATGGCCTGAAGATTTCCGTCACGCCGGCGCAAAGCGCCGCCGCCGACCCGGCCGCGCGCACGCTCCAGCTCGACCTCGTGGGCCAGGACCATCCGGGTATCGTGAAGGAGATTTCGCACGTGCTTTTCGCGCGGGGGGTGAGCATCGACGAACTCGTCACCGAGTGCGTCGAGGGATCGATGTCGGGTGGCACCCTGTTTCGCGCAACCGCCCGGCTGCATGTGCCGGCCTCGGTCAGTACGGCATCGCTGCGCGAGACACTGGAGAGCCTTGCCGACGACCTGATGGTCGACGTCGAACTCGATTCACCTGCCGGTGCGTGAGCGCGCGCCGATGAAGCGAGCCTTCCTGTTCGTCCTCGCGGCCGTTGCCATCCTCGCGCTGCTTTCGCTGCTGCCCCTGCCCTTCGAGCGCCAGACGCATGTCACGAACACCGTGACGCTGCGCGCCCCGCCGCAGGTCGTCTACGACTTCGCGACCACCCCCGCCAACTGGCCGAAATGGCATCCGGCATCGCTCGCCGTGCAAGGCACCACGGATCATCCGCTCAAACTGGGCGAAAAAGTCGCCGAGGAGTTTCGGCTTGCAGGTCGCCACGGCATCCTGCACTGGACGGTCGTCGATGCCAGACCGCCGTACACGTGGCGCATCGAAGGTGAGGTCAACCGGCGCCCCGCGGGAGAGGTTCGCTACACGCTCACCCCCGACGGTACGGGCACGCGCTTCGAACGCGACTTCGTCTATCGCACGCCGAACCTGCTGTTCCTGATCCTCGACCCTATCTTCATCGGCCCGCGCGTGCGCGCCGAGTCGAAGCAAGGCGCCCGCCAACTCGAGCAGATCTTCGCCACGCTCGCGCCGGCCATTCCGGCGGCAGCGTCGATGCCCGTAGCCGCAAGCGGCGTACCCGCGCAATAGCACCAAGGGCCCCGCTTCAGCGACGGCAATGGCTGGCGGCGGCGTGAGACCGGAGACGCCGTCCGGCGCGCGAGGCGTAGTTGGCGTGGTCTAGTGCGCGACTACTCGTTGAACGTCGCCGACATTTTGTCCGCCGCCGCCTGAAGATCGGGCAGGAACGTCATCAACTTTTCCAGTGTGCAGTGCTGCGCGCTGGCCTGTACGGCGATGGCCGCACAGGCGCGGTTACGGTCGAGCATCACCGGCACGGCCACCGCGATCATGCCCGGCACATGCTCCTCGTTGTTGGTGCCCACGCGACGCTTTCGCGTCTCGGTCAACTCCTCGCGCAGGTCTTCCAGGTCGGTGATGGTGTTTTCCGCCCGCGGGCGCAACGGCAGGTGCGCGATGAGCTTCTCGCGACGCGCGCGCGGCAAGAACGCAAGCAGCAACTTGCCGCTCGCGGTGCAATGCAGCGGCACGCGCGAGCCCGGCGAGAGTTTGAGCTGACGCGACCAGTCCGTCTCGATCCGGTCGAGGTACACCAGGTCGTCGCCCGAGAGCATCGACAGGTTGCAGGTCTCGCCGAATTTGTCGACCAGCTGTTGCAGAATACCGTGGCGCGCCGCCGCCGGCCCCACATGCATGAGCGCGTTGACGGCCATTGCCCGCACGCGCGACGATGGCTCGTAATGACGGCTGCCGGCCTCGCGGGTCACGAGCCATGCGGCTTCGAGCTGTTTGAGAATGCGGTGCACCGTCTGTTTCGGCAGACCAATGGCGGCAACGATCTCCGCCAGGGTCATCGGCGCACCGGAGGCACTGAGAATTTCAAGAATGCGAAATGCGCGGACGGCCGCGGCGTTCGACTGATTGCTCATGTCGGTACTTGGCTCTCGGGGTCGAGTTGTGTTTTAGGTCGTTATCGCTCGCGGCGGTCTCCCCCTTCTGCCCTGGCGCGACACGCCGTCGTGCAACCCGTTGCCAACCGCATCAGGCTGTCGCGCCGTCGTGCCGTCGCACCGCGACGTCCCGTTTTCCGCATTCTAGTGCCATTCTTCCAAGCTGACGATTCGAGACAAACCCGGAGATATTCGGAATACAAGATACAAAACAAGAGGACCGGAATGCCATCGGGCGTTCCGGTCCTCGCAACCGCATCCGGCGGCGTCCGCCGGCCGTCTGTCAGGGCTTGCCGGCGAGCACGCGCAGCCGGTGGATCAGGCTCGACGTATCCCAGCGCGAGCCGCCCAGCGCCTGCACATCCCCGTAGAACTGGTCGACGAGCGCCGTAACCGGCAGCGACACGCCGGCGCGTTGCGCCTCGGCCAGACACAACCCGAGATCCTTGCGCATCCAGTCGACGGCAAAGCCGTAATCGAACTTGCCGTCGATCATCGTCTGGCCGCGATTGTCCATCTGCCAACTGGCCGCGGCGCCCTTGTTGATGACGTCGAGCACGAGCGGCATGTCGAGCCCGGCGCGCTGACCGAAGTGGATCGCCTCGGACAATCCTTGCACGAGGCCGGCAATACAGATCTGGTTGACCATCTTCGCCAGTTGGCCCGCGCCGGCGTCGCCGATGCGCGTGACGGCACGGCCATACGCGGAAAGCGTACCCGCGACACGATCGAAGGCGGCCACGTCGCCACCGCACATGATCGTGAGCACGCCGTTCTTCGCGCCGGCCTCGCCGCCCGAGACGGGCGCATCGACAAAGTGCAGGCCCTGCTCGCGCGCCACGGCATGGAGTTCGCGCGCCACGTCGGCCGACGCCGTGGTGTGGTCGACGAAGACCGCATCGGCCTTCATGCCGGCAAACGCCCCGTGCTCGCCGAGCACGATGCTGCGCAAGTCGTCGTCGTTGCCGACACAGGCGGCCACGATGTCGGCATTGCGAGCCGCCTCGGCCGGCGTTGCCGCGTGAGCGCCGCCATATTCCTTGGCCCATTGCTGCGCCTTGGCGGCCGTGCGGTTATAGACCGTGACCTGATGCCCCGCGCGTTGCAGGTGACCGGCCATGGGGTAACCCATCACGCCCAGACCGAGAAACGCGATGCGCAGGGAGGATGCTTGCGATGAGGGGGAAGTCAATTCGAGGGCCTCGCAGGTGGAATCTTGATGAGAGACCGAACGGGGTGCCGATGGCGCCTGGCACACCCAGGGGGTCCCGTCTGAAATACAGGGGGCTTGCGAGACATCATTATAGAGACGGGCCGGGTTCGGGCGCCAGCGCAATCCCCCGCCACACGGGGCATTCGCGCGAATTCGCCCCATAGTGGTGCGCCGGCTGTCTTCCAATAATCATTCGTAAACAATGCCCGATCGTTTCCGTTTGAAAAATTCTGTTTCCGTGACTGGCGTTGGTGCCCGGTTCCGATACAATGCGCGGCATGGCTGATTTTGATACTTGTTGGTCAATTCGCGTTTACTACGAGGACGCGGACGCCGGCGGCGTCGTCTTCTACGCCAACTATCTGAAATTCTTTGAACGGGCCCGCACCGAGTGGCTCCGTTCGCTTGGTATCGAGCAACTCGAACTGGCCCGCAATACCGGCATGATGTTCATTGTGCGCGCCACGGCACTCGACTACCTGAGCCCCGCCCGACTCGACGATCTCGTCGTCATCAAAAGCCGCATCGAACGCCTCGGAGGCGCCTCGGTCGACTTCCTTCAGGAAGCCTGGCGCGACGCCCCCGACGGCGGCAGCGAACTGTTGGCGCGCGGCAGCATCAAAATTGGCTGCGTGCGCGCGGACACCCTGCGTCCGGGCAAGATTCCGGCGCACGTGCGGGTCGCCATGCAAGCGGCCGCCAACGCGGCGCAGGCCGAGGCCGCCCAGGAGCCAGGCGACGCCCCGCGGCCGGCAGCCGCCTGACGTCAATGACAAGAATTCCGGTCATTCAATAACCACACCATGCCCGATCAAGACCTTTCCATCATTTCGCTGGTCATGCATGCCAGCGTGCTCGCCCAGGCTGTCATGGGCCTGCTGCTGTTACTCTCGCTGCTCTCGTGGACGCACATCTTCCGCAAGATCTTCGCGATCCGCCGCGCACGCACCCAGACCGAACGCTTCGAGCGCGATTTCTGGTCGGGCGGCGATCTGCAGGCCCTCTACCAGAGCGCGCTGAACAATCGCCACCAGACGGGCGCCCTCGAGCGCATCTTCGAATCGGGCATGCGCGAATACATCAAGGCGAGCGAGAAAGGCCTCAACGATCCGCACGCAATTCTGGACGGCGCGCGCCGTGCCATGCGCGCCTGCTATCAACGTGAAATGGACTCGCTCGAAGCCAACCTGCCGTTCCTCGCCTCGGTCGGTTCGGTGAGCCCATACATTGGTTTGTTCGGTACCGTGTGGGGTATCATGAACGCTTTCCGCGGCCTGTCGAACGTGCAACAAGCCACGCTCGCCAATGTGGCGCCGGGCATTGCGGAAGCGCTGGTGGCCACGGCCATCGGTCTGTTCGCCGCTATCCCTGCCGTGGTTGCCTACAACCGCTTCGCCACCGACATCGACCGGCTGTCGATCCGCTTCGAAAGCTTCATCGAAGAGTTCTCCAACATCCTGCAACGGCAGATTCACTAAGCACTCCGGGAGCGCCGAGACATGGCAGGTTCTATGCGCAACGCTCGCCGCGGCCGTCGCGCCATGGCGGACATCAACGTCGTGCCTTACATCGACGTGATGTTGGTGCTGCTCGTCATCTTCATGGTGGCCGCCCCGCTGGTGGCGCCATCGATCGTCAATCTGCCGAGCGTCGCCAACGCGAGCCCGCAGCAGCAGACGCCGCCGGTCGTCGTCAATATCGAAGCCGACAACCGCATGCTGGTGCGCTACAAGGATGGCGAGAACACCATCGAGCAGCGCATGAGCGGGGGCGATCTGACCGGTTTCCTGCAAGGCCGTCAGGCCGCGAACCCGGATCAGCCGGTCGTCATCGCCGCCGACAAGTCGGTGCGCTATGAAATCGTCATGAACGTGATGTCCGATCTCAAGGCCCAGGGCGTCAAGCGCGTGGGCCTGCTCGTCAAGCAGAAATGAGCCGCACCGTAGCCCGTTCCGACCGTCCCATTGGCCCGCGCAAGGATGAGCGCGGCACGGGTCGGGCATTCCTCCTTGCGCTGCTCATGCACGCGCTGCTGTTCGCGCTGCTCTTCTATGGCATGCGCTGGCAGAACAGTTCCCCGGCCGGGTCCGAAGCCGAACTTTGGACGCCCGCCGAAGTGGCTGAGCCCACACCGCCCGTCGTGACGCCCGCTCCCACGCCCGCGCCGCCGGCCGTGGCCGCGCCCACGCCACCGGCCGAAGACGCCGATATCGCCCTGCAGCAGAAGAAACGCAAGCAGGAGCAGCAGGCTGCGGAACAAGCTCGCCTGCTCGAAGCCCAGCAGGAAAAGGCGCGTCAGAAAGCGCTCAAGCAAAAGCAGCTCGCCGAGCAACAGGCGGCTGCGGAACTCGCGCGCAAGAAGGCCGCCGCCGACGAAGCGGCGCGTCAGCAGAAGCTGGCCGACCAGAAAAAGGCCGATGAGTTGAAGCGCCAGAAGGAAGAAGATGCGAAGAAGGCGGAACAACTGAAGCAACAGCAGTTGGCGGAAGCGCAGAAAAAGGCGGATGCCGAGAAGAAGGCCGCGGAAGACAAGGCCGCCAAGGCCAAGGCCGCGAAGGAAGCGGCGGCCCAGAAGGCAGCCGATGCGGCACGCGCCGAACGTCTGGCTTCGCTTCGCGGCATGGCTGGCGGCACGCCGGGCGCGCACGGCAACGGGCTGGGCTCGCAGGCCGGCGGCACCGGCTCCGGGGCCGGTGGCACGGCATCCGCCGGGTACGCCGACCGGGTACGGGCCAAGGTCAAGCCGAACATCGCTTATGGCGGCGACACCGAGGGCAATCCCACGGCCGTCGTTGCAGTACGCCTCGCTCCGGACGGCAGCGTACTTTCGATGCAGTTGGTCAAGTCGAGCGGCAACCCGGCCTGGGATGCCGCCGTGCAGGCCGCCATCACCAAGTCCGACCCTCTGCCGCGCGACACCAACGGCAAAGCGCCCCCGAGCGTCAACCTGCGCTTTAGTCCAAAAGGCTAAGGCTGTTGTCAAACGGGAACGAAAACCGAGCGATGCAAGTCCATTTTCATCCGAATGTGGTAAAAATGGCGCTTGCACCGCGTAACTGATCAATCGAACGCATGCGAATTTCCAGTCAATATGCATGGCGTGCGCTGGTGGCCACCTGGCTCACCGCGGCTTGCACGATCGCCCATGCGCAGACACCGCTTACCGTCGACATCACTGGCGTCGGAACCAACCGGTATCCGATTGCCGTGTCGAACTTCAAGGGCAGCGCGCCGACGGACATCGTGTCCGTCGTCAAGGCCGACCTGAGCAACAGCGGTCGTTTCAATCAGATCGACACCGGTGGCGCAGCCGTCGGCGTCGACGATTCGGTCGATCTCGGTACCTGGCGCGCCAAGGGCGCCAACGCCTTCGTCTCCGGCACCATCGTTCCGCAAGGCAATGGCAACTATCAGGTCAGCTTCCGTCTGTACGACGCAGTGAACGGTCAACCGCTAGGCGGCCTGGCCCTCACGTCGTCGCAGGCGAACCTGCGCCTGACCGCGCACAAGATCGCCGACTACATCTACCAGAAGCTGCTGGGCGATCGGGGCGTCTTTGCCACACGTCTGTCGTATGTGCTGCACAACGGCCCGAACTACCAGTTGCAGATTTCGGATTCCGACGGTCAGGACGCCCGCGTGGCGCTCAACAGCCGTGAGCCGATCATCTCGCCGGCGTGGTCGCCGGACGGCACGAAGGTCGCCTACGTGTCGTTCGAGAAGCGCAAGCCGGTCGTGTACATCCACGATCTGCCGACAGGTCGTCGTGCGGTGCTCGCCAACGAGAAGGGCAACAACTCGGCACCGGCATGGTCGCCGGATGGCACCAAGCTCGCCGTGGCCCTCTCGCGCGACGGCAACACGCAGATCTATCAGGTCAACGCCAATGGCGGCGGCCTCAAGCGTCTTTCGCGCAGCAGCGCGATCGACACCGAACCGCAGTATTCCCCGGACGGCAAATGGATCTACTTCACGAGCGATCGTGGCGGTGGTCCGCAAATCTACAAGATGCCGGCCGGCGGCGAAAGTGCAGGCGGCGCGCAGCGCGTCACCTTCAAGGGGAGTTACAACGTCAGCCCGCGAATCAGTCCCGACGGCAAGTTGCTCGCGTTCATCGCGCGTCAGGGCGGCGCATTCAAGCTGTGCGTGCAGGATATGAGTACTGGCGATGTTACGGCTCTGACCGACACCAGCCACGACGAGTCACCGAGTTTTGCCGCGAACGGCAAGTACATTCTTTATGCAACGCAGTCAGGGGGCCGCAAGGTCCTCGCAGCAGTCTCGGTGGACGGGCAAACCCGGCAGATTCTTCAGGTCCGGGGAGGGGAAGTTCGCGAACCCTCCTGGGGCCCCTTTATGCAATAACATCAACAGCAACATCAATTGGAGGCTCATATGAGTTCCCTGCTTCGTAACATCCTCGCCATCTCTTCGCTGGCCGCTCTGGCCGCTTGCTCGTCGGGCGTGAAACTCGACGACCAGGCTAACGCCAACAAGGGTCAGACCACGACCGACGCCCGCGCTGTCGCCCCCGTCGACGCATCGGCTGACGAACTGAACAACCCGAACGGCCCGCTCGCCAAGCGCAGCGTGTACTTCGGCTTCGATTCGTACACTGTCGATCCGCAATACACCCCGCTGCTCCAGGCGCACGCACAGTTCCTGGCCAAGTACTCGCAACGTCACGTGCTGCTCCAGGGCAACACCGACCCGCGCGGCACGAGCGAGTACAACCTGGCCCTCGGCCAGCGTCGTGCCGAAGCGGTGCTGAAGTCGATGTCGGCACTGGGCGCCAACACGAGCCAGATGGAAGCCGTGTCGCTGGGCAAGGAAAAGGCGACGGGTACGGACGAGGCCACCTGGGCCCAGGATCGTCGCGTCGACCTGGCTTATTGATTGAATCGTCATGACGTCTCGTTTGCTTAAAAACATCATCTGCGCGGCGACGCTCGGCACTGCGGTGCTGAGCCCGCTGGCGCATGCCGGATTGTTCGATGACGACGAGGCGCGCAAAGCGATCCTCGATATCCGCAGCCGTCTGGATTCGGACAAGCAGCGGATCGATGGTCTCACGCGCAACGTGCTGGATTTGAACAATCAGATCCAGCAGTTGCAGCGTGATCTGGCCGACCAGCGCGGTCAGAACGAAGATCTGAAAAACCAGCTTGCTAACCTGCAACAGAGTCAAAAGGATTTCTACACCGACCTCGACGGTCGCCTGAAGAAATTCGAACCGCAGCAGATGACCGTCGGCGGCGTTACCGGCACCGTCCAACCGGGCGAGAAGGATGTATTCGACGCCGCCCTGACGAAATTCCGCAATGGTGACTACAAGGGTGCGCAAACGGCATTCCGGACCTTCTCGGCGAAGTATCCTGACAGCCCGTATCAACCCGAAGCCCTGTTCTGGCTTGGCAATGCGCAGTACGCCAACAAGGATCTGAAGGGTTCGACCGCGACGCTGCAAGGGATCGTGACGAAGTACCCGACGAGCCCGAAGGCCGCCGAGGCCATGCTGGCGATCGCCAGCAACCAGGCGGAATCCGGGCAGACTGCGGCAGCGAAAAAGACGCTGGCGGAATTGGTGGCCAAGTACCCGGACACCGAATCGGCAGCGGAGGCCAAGAAGCGCGCGGCCAAGCTGAAGTAGAACGCCCCGCGGAAGGCTGCGCGAACCAGCCGTCCGTGTGAGGTCACTCGTCAAACGCACAACGCCGCCTTTGGGCGGCGTTGTCGTTTTCCGCGATTGCGGGAGACCTGCGCACCTCGCGTAGAATACGGACTTTCCAAGAACGGCCGGTCACGGCCGCTATCGTCCTCTCGCCTCATGACCGACGTTGATCTCACCGCCCTCTCCCACACGGTTGTGTGGCTCACCTTTGGCCTTGCCTTCATCTTCGGTGCCGTGTTGCAGCGCACGCACTTCTGCACGATGGGCGCGCTCTCCGACATCGTCAACATCGGCGACTGGAATCGCATGCGCATGTGGTGGCTGGCCATTGGCGTGGCGACCATTGGCACCGGCGTGCTTGCTTCGCAAGGCATCGTCGATCCGATCAAGGCGATCTACACCACGCCGCGCTTCACCTGGCTTTCGTATCTGGTCGGTGGGTGGTTGTTCGGTTTTGGCATGGTGCTGGCCTCGGGCTGCGGCAGCAAGACGCTGGTGCGCATTGGCGGCGGCAATCTCAAATCGTTGCTCGTATTCGTGATGATCGGCTTGTCCGCCTACATGACCCTGAAGGGCTTGTTCGCCGTTTTTCGTGTCGCCGCGCTCGACAGTGTGCAAACGACGTTCGCCAATTCGCAGGATCTGCCGACCTTGCTCGGCGGCCTGTTCGGTGGCGACCTGCATCTCGCGCAGTTGGTGCTGGGCCTGGCAATCGGCGGCGCGTTCGTGATCGCTGCCCTGGCGCGACGCGACTTCTGGACCGTGGACAATCTGCTTGGCGGCGTGGTCGTCGGTGCGATCATCGTGGCGCTCTGGTATGTCTCGGGAAAGATCGGCTATGTGGCCGAGAATCCGAACACGCTCGAAGAGAGCTTCGTGGCGACCAACTCAGGCAAGATGGAAGCGCTGTCGTTCGTCTCGCCGCTGGCGTACACCATGTATTGGCTGATGCTGTGGAGCGACACGAGCAACGTGATCACGCTGGGCATCGCCAGCGTGCTTGGCGTGATTGCGGGGTCGTTCGCTTACGCCGTGGTCTCGCGCAATTTCCGCTGGGAAGGATTTCAGGGCACCGAGGACACGGCGAATCACATGGTGGGCGGCGTGCTGATGGGTTTCGGAGGCGTGACGGCGCTGGGCTGCACGGTGGGCCAGGGATTGTCGGGCGTATCGACGTTGGCGCTGGGCTCGTTTATCGCCATGGCGGCGATTCTGGCGGGCGGCGTCTGCGCGTTCAAGTACCAGATGTGGCGAATTGAGCGCAGCGTTTGAGCGAAATTCGCGCATGCACGCGGGAAATGGCGGCGAAACGGACATATTCGCGTCACACCGCTATTGACACTATAAAACCCGCAACGCTATAATCTTTTTCTTCGTTGGGTCGTTAGCTCAGTTGGTAGAGCAGCGGACTTTTAATCCGTTGGTCGCAGGTTCGAATCCTGCACGGCCTACCAGAATACGAAAGGGGTTGCGAGACATCGCAACCCCTTTTTTGTTCAGCAGGCCAATCTGATGAAATCGGCAAGCCGACACGATTCCTGGTGGCAGAAGCTCATTGGACGCGAGTTCGTCCGCTTCCTGCTCGTCGGCGCGTCCAATACCGCGTTCTTCTACGCTGCGTATGCGCTATCCCTCAGACTTATCGAGTACCGGCTGGCCTACACCACCGCGTTTGCGCTAAGCGTCATATTTTCGTATTGGCTGAACGCACAATTCGTCTTCCGCGTGAAGATGTCGCTGACCGGCCTGCTCCGCTTTCCCTTCGTGTACCTCGTCCAGTATGTGATGGGAATCGTGATGATGTACGTCCTCGTCGATCACTTGAACGTGTCGGCCTATGTCGCCCCCATCCTCGTTGTCTGCCTGACCATTCCCATCACTTTCGCCCTCTCCCGACACCTGCTTCGCGGCGGACGTTCGCACTGAACAGCGCGTCTCAACCGGCCTGAGTTGCTGTCTTCACGGCGAACGCGGCATGCCCTGACGTCTCACCCTGGCGACGCCCCGCCATGTCCGGGCTCGCCGGATCGCTCGCGGGAAGCCGGTGCTGCTCGATGTCCTGGACCACCTGGATGGCCGTGGCATCGATGCCGTCGGTGAGGGGCTTGGGGTCGAGGCCGATCGCCAGCACCATCGCCGCCATGGCGGCCAGCAGCGCGAACTCGCGGCGGCTCACGTCTCCGAGCGACGCCACCCGCGCGTTACCCACGCGACCGAAAATCACGCGCTTGTACATCCCGAGCGTGTAGGCGGCACTCAACACCAAGGTCAGCGAGGCTAGCGCACCGATCCAGAAATTGGCCTTGACCGCGCCCATCAATACGAGGAATTCGCCCACGAAGCCTGACGTGCCCGGCATCCCGACATTCGCCATCGAGAACAGCATCGCGAACGCGGCAAATCGCGGCATCGTGGCTGCCACTCCCCCATACGCGTCGATCGAGGCGCTTCCCGTGCGGTCGTACAACATGCCGGTGCACAACAGCATGGCCCCCGAGACGATGCCATACGAAATCATCTGCATGACGGCGCCATCGGTGCCCATCTCCGAAAACAGGAACAGACCGAGCGTGACCAAGCCCATGTGTGCGACCGCCGAATACGCGAGCAGCTTGCGCAGATCGGTTTGCACCAGCGCCACCAGGCTCGCATAGATGACGGCAATGAGCGACAGCACGACCATGACCGGCGCGAGGAAATGACTCGCGTCGGGCAGCAGCGGCAGATTGAAGCGCAGCAGGCCGTAACCACCCAGCTTCAGCATGCCCAGCATGACAGCCGCACCGGTGGGCCCGTCCAGATGCACCTCGGGCAGCCAGGTGTGCACCGGCCACATCGGCATCTTGACGGAAAACGCACCGAGAAAGCCGATGAATAGCAGCACCTGCACCGCCAGCGGCAACTGCAGGGTCTGCCATCGCGCGATGTCGAAACTCTGCGTGCGCATGTACAGATAGAGCATCGAGAGCAGCATCATCAACGAGCCGGTCAGCGAGAAAAAGAAGAACTTCACGGCGGCGCGCGTACGATTGGCGCGCCCATACACACCGATGAGCAGATACATCGGCAGCAGCGTGGCTTCGAAGAAGACGAAGAACAGCATGCCATCCTGCGCGGCGAACACACCCTGCATCAACCCGGAGAGCACGAGAAAGCTACCAAAGTACGCGCTCATGCGCGTGGTCACCGCGCGCCACGACGCGAGCACCACGATCACGGTCGTCACGCCGGTCAGCGCCACCATCCAAAGCGAGATCCCATCGACCCCGACGTGCCAGGACGCATCGAACGAGTCGATCCAGCGAAAACGTTCGACAAACTGAAGGCTCGACACACCGGTACGGAATCCATGGACCAGCGGCAGAATGGGGGCTGCCGACGCCACGGCAGCAGCGAGCGACGCCCAGCGCACGACATCGGGATGACGATCTCGTCCCAGCAGCATGACGAGGGCGCCGGCCGCAATGGGAAGCCAGATGAGAAGCGACAGAATGGGAAACATTGGGGAGACCTGATGGACTGCAACAAATACCGGATGCCAAGGGGCAAAACCGTCGCAGCCAGGCGCGAACCTCCCCCGCACGCCGTGCCGGCGGCAAGGCGCGCAAATCAAGGCAAATCAATGCCGGCGGGAGGGGACGCCAGGCGCGGCGGCGTCAACGAAGGTCGCCAGCATACGCGCCTCAAATAGATTTTGCACCGCAGCAAATTTTACAAATGATTGCGCTCCGTTCGGCCGACCGGACGGTCGGCGACGGCGAACCACGCAACGTACCCGCGTGCCAGCGCATGGCGACGCACGCGCCCGCGCCGACGACGGCGTCGCTTTGACGACGCATCGGATGCGTCAACGACACATTGCGGAATTCGACGACAATGCTGCCGCGTCAGGCCTTCGGTCGGCGCAGATCGAACATCGGGCCGATCTCGGCATAGTCGCCGAGATAGCCCGCGCGCATGACCGGATGCGCCTTCGCGGTATCGAACGTGCCGTCCTCGCGCAGGAACTCGCGCCGGATGTGCACACCGACCACCTGCCCGAGGGCGAGCCAGTTGTCCATCGGCTTGCCGTCGAGTCCCTGCAGCCGCACGATCTGCAACAGTTTGCATTCGAGCGATGCCGGCGACTCGGCTACGTGCGGCACGCCGACGTTCACGCCGGGCGCCTTGGTCAGCCCGGCCAGCTCGAACTCGTCGACGTCATGCGGCACCGGTGCGGACGTACGATTCATCTGTGCGACGAGCGACTTGCTGGTGAAATTCCAGACGAACTCGCGCGTCGCCTCGATATTGGCGATGGAGTCCTTGAAGCCTTCGCTGCAAAAGCCGATGATCGGCGGGAAGGTCGCGAACGCGCCGAAGAAGCTGTACGGCGCGAGGTTGACGCGGCCTTGCGCGTCGTGGCTGGAAATCCAGCCGATCACGCGCGGCGCGACAATCGCCTTGAACGGATCGTGAGACAGGCCGTGGCCCTTGGCGGGGTCGTAGAAATGAACGTCGTTGGACATGAGGCGACAAAACCGGGAAGGAAGCGTTACCGGAGATGCTAGCGCACTCCGTCGACTCGCGTGACACGGCGATCAGTCCGCTCCATACCGGACGCCGGGCGCCGTACGCCCGAGCCGCCTGAGCAGTTCGCGATGCATGGGCCATCGCGCGGCGAGCGCCGCCGCGTCGGCCATCTCGAAGTCCTCGAAGGCAAAGCCCGGCGCCACGGTGCAACCAACGAGCGCAAATCCGGTCGACGGCGCAGGCTCCGCGGCGAACCAATGGCCGGCGGGCACCACATGCTGGACCCGCTCCCCGCCCGCGACGTCATGCCCGAGCCGGGTTGTAGCGAGCATGCCGCTTGCGTCGATCTCGTGAATCAACAACGTGCCGCCGAGATGAAAATGCCAGACCTCGTCGCTGCGGATGCGATGAAACGCGGAGAAATCCCCGGCTTCGAGCAGATAGAGAATCGCCGTGGAAATGTTGCGTGCCCCGGCAAAACCTGGCGCAAGGACTGTTTGCGGCAGGATGTCCGCGGCGCGATATGTCTCGCGATAATGGCCACCTTCGGGGTGGGGCTGCAGCCCTAGCGACGTGACGAGTTCGGCGGCTGACGGCATATCGGGTTCCTGATCGACGGGGCGGACGAATGCCTCACACGATACCGCATCGGCGCGCGCCCCCCCCGCCGTGCAGATACCAAAAGAATTACCAAGCAAAACAATCATTCCGACAGGCAAAACGACCTTGCTTCCCCATGGGGAATCGCTCCCGTCCGCAAAGCGCCGTGGATCCTCGCGTGTGGCGTGACGACATGGGCCGCCGACGAGGATTCGTGATTTGTGCGACGATTGCCGTGTTGCGTCGCGCAAGGCGGCGCGTTTTTCATTGCAGGCGCCGCGACGGCGCCGTCATCACATGCCAGCTACGCTCAAGATCGATTTTGTCTCCGATGTCGCCTGCCCCTGGTGCGCGATCGGCCTTGCCTCGCTGAAGACCGCGCTCGGCCGCGTGGGAAGCGAGGTCGAAGCCGACCTGCACTTCAGCCCGTTCGAACTCAACCCGGACATGCCCGCCGAGGGCGTGCCGCTCGCCGACTACATGTCGCGCAAATATGGCCTGTCGCCGGAGCAACTCGCCCAGAATCAGGCGAACATCAGTGCACGCGCCGCAGCGGAGGGTTTCCCGATGCACATGGAGTTGCGCACGCATGCGTACAACACGTTCGACGCACACCGCCTGCTGCATTGGGCGCAAACGCTGGGCAACGACAAGCAGCTCGCGCTGAAGGAAGCGCTGTTTCGTGCGTACTTCGTTGACGGCAAGCGCACGAGCGACCCCGATGTGCTCGCCGACGCAGCGGCGCAAGCGGGGCTCGATACAACGCGGGCGCGGGAAATTCTCTCCTCGGACGAATACGCCGAACAGGTCCGCGCGCTGGAGCGTCATTACCAGAACCTGGGCATTCGCTCGGTGCCGGCAATCATCTTCAACAACCGCCACCTCGTGAGCGGCGGCCAACCGCCGGAAGTGTTCGAACAGGCCATCCGCCAGATTCTGGCCGAGGGCTGATCGACGATGTCGTCGCTCCCCCCGACCACTGACGTCGCGGCGGTCAATCCGCCTTCGCAGACGCAATTGCACGAGCCTCCCGCGACCGGACGCGGCCTTGCCATGACGGCGATTCTGCTCGCCGTCTCGCTCGCCAGTCTCGACACCGCCATCGCGAACACCGCCCTGCCCCAGATGGCCATCGACCTGCACACCACGCCGTCGGCATCCGTGTGGATCGTGAACGCCTACCAGCTCGCGATGGTGGCCACACTCCTGCCGTTTGCGTCGCTGGGCGAGCGCGTGGGTCACAAGCGCGTGTTCATGACCGGCGTGGCGGTCTTCCTCGTCGCCTCGCTGCTGTGCGCGCTGTCGCCGACGCTCGGCTTTCTCGCGGGCGCGCGGGTGCTGCAGGGCGTTGGGGCCGCCGCAGTCATGAGTGTCAATATCGCTCTTATCCGCTTTCTGTATCCGGCGCATCAACTGGGGCGCGGCGTGGGACTCAATGCCCTCATCGTCGGCATCTCGTTCGCCATCGGGCCGACGATTGCCTCGCTGGTGCTGGCGTTCGCGAGCTGGCCCTGGCTATTCCTGATCAACGTGCCGACAGCGTTGCTGGCGCTCGCGTTCTCGCGGCGCAACCTGCCCGACACACCGCGCAGCGAGCACAAGCCGGATATGGTGGCCGCGCTGCTCAATGTTGCGACATTCGCGCTGCTGATCTTCGCGCTGAGCCAAAGCGCCCAACAGGCCGACTGGCATCTCACACTGGCATGCTTCGTGGGCGCGCTCGTCTTCGGATGGGCGCTCATTCGCCGCGAACGCGGCCATCGGGCGCCGATGCTCCCGGTCGATCTGCTGCGCCTGCCCGCGTTTGCGCTGTCGACGGTGACGGCCATTTGTGCGTTCGCCACCCAAGGACTGGGGCTCGTCTCACTGCCGTTCTATTTCGAGAACGTCTTGCATCGCAGTCCTATCGAGACCGGCTTCCTCATGACGCCCTGGCCGTTCTTCGTGGCCGCCGTTGCCCCGATTGCGGGCCGGCTCTCTGACCGGTATCCGCCGGGCGCGCTGGGCGCGATCGGCCTGGCCATGCTCAGTGCGGGCATGGGTTTGCTCGCGATCATGCCCGAGCATGCGGCGCTTTGGGACATCGGCTGGCGCATGGCGTTGTGCGGGCTGGGTTTCGGCTTCTTCCAGTCACCGAACCTGAAAGCATTCATGCACAGCGCGCCGCCCGAACGCAGCGGCGGCGCGAGTGGCATGGTCGGCACGTCGCGCCTGCTGGGACAGGCGACGGGCGCCGCGCTTGTCGCGCTGGCGCTCGGTCTGGCGGGTACCCACGGCTCGACATGGGCGTTGGCGTGGGGTGCGGCCTTCTCCGCGGCCGGTTGCCTGGCAAGCGGACTACGGCTGGTGGGCGGCAAGGACTGAAAGCCGGCACAGTGCCCACGCGTGACGTGCGTGTTCGAAGCCCCGCCTTGCGGGGCTTCGTCATTTCGTCATTTCGGCGCTCCGGCAACCGGGGCGCTCGACGACGCGTCGGTTCGCCCTTGCATCGCGGCCAAAGTCGAGTACACTGAATACTGTACAAAAACACAGTACGTACATCATTCCCGGGAGGACTACCAAATTGGAACGAACCGCAAAAGGCCTGTTCGACGTTCAGCTTGCCCCTCACCCCCTGAGTGGCGTGGCCGAAGCGACCGGCCTCGGCCGCATGTCGCTGGACAAGCGGTATCACGGCGATCTCGAAGCGACGAGCCAAGGCGAGATGCTCGCCTTTCGCAGCACTACGCCAGGGTCGGCCGGCTATGTCGCAATGGAAAGGGTTCTGGGCGCCTTGCACGGCCGCGGCGGGACCTTCGTGCTGCAACATAGCTCGACGATGACCCGAGGGACGCCCGAACAATCGATCACCGTGGTCCCCGACTCCGGCACGGACGGGTTGTCCGGCCTGGCCGGGCGTCTGGTCATCGTCATCGCCGACGGCCAGCACTCGTACGAATTTCGCTACTCGCTGCCCGACGGTCAATGACCTGTCGGGCATCGTCCATCACCGGAGCACGCCAATGAGCCACCACGGCACGGATCGTCAGATCGACAACATCGAGTTCAGCGTCAGCGACATCGCCCGAAGCAAGGCGTTCTATGGAAGCGTGTTTGGTTGGACCTTTACGGACTACGGTCCAACGTACACGGAATTCAGCGACGGGCGGCTCACGGGCGGCTTTACGACCGGTGGCACCATCCGGCCGGGCGGCCCGCTGGTGATTCTGTATGCCGACGACCTCGCGCAAACGCAGCGCCGTGTCGAAGCCGCCGGTGCCGCCGTTTGCGTGCCCGCCTTCGACTTCCCCGGCGGCCGTCGCTTTCACTTCATCGACCCGGACGGGTACGAACTCGCGGTTTGGTCGGCAGCGAAATGATCGCAGGCGACGTTGCCACGCGTCGCCGTCCAAAGCTTGCGCGGTGCGGATGAGCGGCGAGCACGGGGTGCGCCGCCGGCCCTCCTCGCGTTCACGGCACTTACTGCACTTACGGCACTTGGGGAAAGGGCACGTCCTCGGAGAGTGGCCAGTACTGCCCCTGAAGGCGCTCACGCGCGAACGACGTGATGTCGGCGGTGCTCAGCCCCACGCTGTCGACGGAAATGATCTGCCTGGCCAGCTGGCGGTAGTAGGCGCGAAAGTGATTCGCGCCCTTCAAGGCGATGAGGCGGTGGCGGCTCACGTCGAGGCCATGCATCGCGAAGGGTTCGACATCGTAAATCTGCTCCGCGCGCGACGCGACGATAACGTCCACCCCATCGATCACGAGCCGGCACATCGCGCCCAGGTCGAAATGCACACCGGCGAACATCGCCCCCGGCCGGTTCACGAATTTGCCGTCCGTGATCGACTTGACATAGGCCTGAGCCTCGATGGGCCGCCCCTGATAGCGTCCCAGCTTCCCGCCGAGCGACACGGCAATCGTGGCCCCGACACCGGCGGCCTGCGCCTGTGCGACCACCTGTGCGTCGTTGATGGAGGCAAAACATGCCGTTCCCGGCTCGGGACGCGCCGACAACAGGGCGCGCAGCAGGTGCGTGCCGTCGCCCGGCGTACCGCCGCCGGGGTTATCCGCGTATTCGTTCACGACGATGGGCCCTGCTTCGGCGGCAAGCGCTGCCGCCACGCCTTCGGCGGGCGACGGGAAGGATGGCCGGAACGAGGCTCGATGACGCCAGATCCAGTCGGCCACCTCGTCGGCAAGGCGTTGCGCCAGCGCGGGATCGTCGTTCGTCGTGCAGATTACCGAGGGACATGGCGCGGCAATGTCGGCGTACGGAAAGCCGTGAAACCACGAACAGTCGACCACACCGTGCTGCGCCGCGAGCCTGGCACACAACGCGTTGACGAGGGCCGGGGTAAAACCCTCCTGCGTCGTGACGATGTACGGCAGCATCGGCAGGTAACGCACGGCCGTGATGGGCTTGAGGCGACCGTCGAGCATCTGCACCAGCAACGCCACGGCTTCCGCGCCGCGATCGAAGAAATCGGTATGCGGGTACAGCTTGCACGGCAGGGTGATGTCGCATGACAGACGCATGGCTTCCGTGAAGTTGCCGTGCAGGTCGTAGACGGCAGCAATCGGCACACTCGCGCCGACGAGGTCGCGCACGGCGCTCGCCAGATCGCCCTCGATGTCCTCCACCCCGTCTGCCACGCCGGCGCCGTGCAGCGCGAGCAGGACGCCGTCGACCGGAAGCCGGGCCCGAATCCCTTCGACGATCTCGCGCTTCATCGACGCGTAGGCGGCCGCGTCGATGGTGCCGGACGGCGTGGCCTGTCCCACGAAGGCGTAATCGAGCGTCGCGCCCACGCGGCGCGCGCCCTCGATGAATCCGCCCACCTGGTGATTGGCGTTGTCGAACACTTCGGCAACGCGCTGTCCCCAGTACTGTTCGAAAGCCGCCAGCGGCGTCAGGCCGGAGAATTCCGCGGCATACGTATTGGTTTCGTGGATGATGCCGGCCACCGCGAATCGCATGGGTTTGCGCTCCATTGTCGTAATCTCCTCAGTGCATCCGTCGGAATTCAGCGATTGACGGTCTTCGGATCGAAGCTCAGCGCGATGACGGCGCTGATGACCAGCGAGCCGGCAATCATGAAAATGGCGGGTGCCGTGCTGTGATAGGTGTCTCGAATCCAGCCGATCAGGTAAGGGCTGACGAACCCGCCCAGGTTCGCGAGGCTGTTGATCGCTCCGATCGACGCGGCGGCCGTGGCGCCACCGAGAAACGCCGTGGGCAACGTCCACATGATGGGCGAGAAGCTGATGATCCCCGCAGCGGCGATCGACAGCGAGATCACCGCCAGCGCCAGATGCTGTCCGGCGAACACGCTGGCCGCCAGACCGAACGCGCCGACGAGCATGATGCCAGCCAGATGCCAGCGGCGCTCGCGGCGGCGGTCCGAGCTTCGACCGACCAGTACCATCGCCACCGCGGCGACACAATACGGAATCGCGCTCAACAGTCCCACCTGCAGTCCGCCGACCGCGCCGGCGTCCTTGATGAGCGTGGGCAGATAGAAGCCGAGCGTGTAGAGCGCCATCATCGCGGGAAAAGTCATCAGAATGATTTTCCCGATGCGCACGTCGCGCAGAATGTGCGACAGCGGCATGTGCGGGCGGCCCTTCTCGTCCTGCGCGATATCCCGGGCGATGAGCTCGCGTTGTTCGCTCGACAGCCACTTGGCATCCTTCACGCGGTCGGTGAGGATGAGCAGAACACCCACGGCCAGCGGCAGGGTCGGGAGCGCTTCGAGCACGAACACCCATTGCCAGCCGGCGTGGCCGCCGACCTGGTGGAAGGTGTCCAGAATCCAGCCCGACAGCGGACTGCCCAACAGGCCGGCGACGGGAATGCCGGCCTGGAAGATGGCCGTCATCCTGGCCCGGCGATGATTGGGAAACCAGTACGTCAGGAAGAGAATGACACCGGGATAGAACCCCGCTTCGGCAACACCGAGCAGGAACCGCACCACGTAGAACTGCCATGGCGACGTGACGAATGCCATGATGCCGGAGAGGATGCCCCACGAAATCATGATCCGGGCGATCCAGAGGCGTGCGCCGACCCGATGCATGATGAGATTGCTCGGCACCTCGAACAGCATGTAGCCGATGAAGAAAAGCCCTGCCCCAAGACCATAGGCCGCCTCGCTGAATTGCAGATCGGCGAGCATGTTGAGCTTTGCGATGCCGATGTTGACGCGGTCGAGATACGCCACCACGTAACAAAGCATCAGGAACGGAATGAATCGCAGCGCGACCTTCCGGTAAGTGGCGTCTTCAAATGCCAAACGGTCGGTGCGTGTGCCGACGGCGGATGACAACGTGACCTGAGGTTCCATGTGTCTGACTCCTGCTGCGGGTGAGTGGCTTCGATGCGTCAGGCAGCTTGCCCGGCGCGTTCGGTGGCGCGCGCCAGTGCGTCGGCGTGCTCGAGAAATCCCTTGACGGCTTCCGGGGGTACCAGCGAGCCGCCCGTCGACCAGATCACGTGGGTGGCCTCGCGCATGTCGAGGTGGTGCGTGCGCACGTAGGCCTGCCCTTCGGGAGACGTGACCAACCAGTCGGGGCCCCGCACGCCTGCGGCCGCGGAAGGCTCGACCAGCACGTCGAGGGTGTCCTTCAACATGCGCAGGTTCAGGAAGAGTTCGTCGTCGGTCACGGTAAACACACCGGACAGTTGCGAGACCATGAGGGGTGCGACGAGGTGCGACGCCTCCCCGACGGCCAGGCCGTCGGCATCGGTCTTGTTGTCCAGTCCGATGTCGTAGACCGACACGGGCGAATCGCTTCGCGACGCCAGCTGAACCAGCATGCACGGCGAAGCCACGGGTTCGGCGAAGAAGCAGTGAACGTGTGGCCCGAAGATCGCCTTCAGACCGTGCGTGATGCCGCCGGGCGCGCCGCCCACGCCACAGGGCAGATAGACGAAGAGCGGATGCCCGGCATCGACTGTGCGCCCCGCCGCCGCGAGTTGCTCCGCGAGATGGCGAGCACTGGCCGCATAGCCGTGGAACAGCAGGGGGGATTGCTCGTCGTCCACGAAATGACTGCGCGGCGATGCCAAGGCCTGCGTGCGGCCGGCGGCAACTGCCTTCGCGTAGTCGCCCGCGTGTTCGACGACACGCACACCGCGCTGGCGAAGTCGCGTCTTCTTCCATGCCTTGGCGTCATCCGACATGTGGACAACCGTGTCGAATCCGAGCGCGGCGGCCATCACGCCGATGCTCAGACCAAGATTGCCTGTGCTGCCGACGGCAACCGTGTACTGCGCGAACAGCGCACGGGCGTCGGGCGAACCGAGCACGCGGCGGTCATCGTGCGCCGTAATCAGGCCTCGCTCCAGCGCGATTCGCTCGGCAACGGCCAGCACCTCGTGAAACCCTCCCCGGGCCTTGATCGAGCCCGCGACGGGCAGCGCATCGTCGCGCTTGACGAACCATGCGCTCGCATCATCGGCGCCACCGGGGGCAACCGCGCGCTTCAGGGCATCCGCCGGCATCAAGGCCGACTCGATGTGTCCGCCGGTCTCGGCCAGCTCGGGAAACAGGTCGGCGAGCAGCGGCGCGAAGCGGTGCATCCGCGCCTGCGCGTCCAGAATCGCATCCGTCGAGTCGCCGCTAGGCGCGAACGACTGCTCGAGCCGGTCGTTGATCCAGAGCGTCGGTGTCTTGCCTTGAAGTCTGGCTAATAGGAGCTTTGGCAGGTGCGGGAGAGACATGATTGGCATTTTCCGAGAATTTCCTGATACTTCACGGAATGCTAGCGCTCTGGCTCGCGTAAAAATAGCGCTGGATTCTAATGAACGCATTAGTTGAGCTAATACTTATGCAACTAGATGCATCGATGCTGGGCGCCCTGCGGTGCTTCGAGACTGCGGCTCGGCTGCTGAGCTTCACGCAAGCGGCACGCGCGCTGAACCTGACGCAAAGCGCGGTGAGTCAGAAGATTCGCTATCTGGAGGATCGTCTGGGTTACGTGCTGTTCGTTCGACAGGCACGCAGTCTGAAGCTCACGGAGAACGGAGAGGCGCTGTTCGAGACGACGGCCCGTGCATTGGGCGACATCGAGGCCACGCTGCAACGGCTCGGCATCTCCAACGCGCCGCTGCAGGTCAGTTGTCTGCCCTCGTTCGCCTTGCAATGGCTGATGCCGCGGCTGACGGACTTTCATCGGCAGGAGCCCGACGTCTCGGTACGGCTGAAGGCGGAGTTTCAAAGCGTCGACCGACAGTCCATGCGCGCGGACGACATCGACGTTGCGGTGCGCTATGACCCCACGCACTATGCAGAGGTCAAGGCCGACATCCTTTTCGACGAGTATCTGGTCGCAGTGGCCACGCCGGCCTATTTGGCGACACACCCGGGCCTGGCAGACGGTTCGTCGTTCGACGGCGTGGTGTTCCTTCACGACGCGTCACCGTGGGACGGCGCGACCGAATTCATCGAATGGCGCACATGGATGGACGCGAACCGGCCCGGCAGTGTGCAGAACATCGACGGACCGCAGTTCAACCTGTCGAGCCTCGCGCTGGCTGCCGCGCTCAATCATCAGGGTATAGCCATCGGCCGTAGCGCGCTGGTGCACGACGACCTGCAGGGCGGCCGTCTCGTGCCGATCGGCAAGCCGGTCAGGTCGCCCGCGCGATACGTGCTGCTGTCGCGCGATCCCTTCGACCGGCGCACGACAATCTTCTGCGAGTGGATACAGCAGGAATGCCGGCGCTTCGATGGCGCACGGTTGGGTGTGCTGGGGTTGTAGCGTGCCCCCCGTCACTCCACCGTCACCGACTTCGCCAGGTTCCTCGGTTTGTCGACGTCCGTGCCGCGGGCGACGGCGGCGTGATACGCGAGCAGTTGCATCGGAATGGTGTGCAGAATGGGGGATAACAGGCCGTAGTGTTCGTTCAGGCGAATGACATCGATTTCCGGGCCCGGCGACAGGCCGCAATCGCTGTCGGCGAAGACATAGAGCCGGCCATTGCGCGCGCTGACTTCGTGCATGTTCGACTTGAGCTTTTCGAGCAGACGGTCGTTTGGCGCGACCGCGACCACCGGCATTTCGTCGCTCACCAACGCCAGCGGCCCATGCTTGAGCTCGCCGGCCGGATAGGCTTCGGCGTGAATGTACGAAATCTCCTTCATCTTCAGCGCCCCCTCCATCGCCACGGGATAATGCAGGCCGCGCCCGAGAAACAAAATGTCCTGCCGCCGGGTCAGCTGCTCGGCCCACGCCATGATCTGCGGCTCCAGCGCCAACACCTTGGCGATGGCATCGGGCAAATGCCGCAGCGCCTTCAGGTGTTGCTGCTCGTCTTCGTCCGACAGTCGCCCACGCGTCTGGGCGAGTGCGAGCGCCAGCAGAAACAGCGCAACCAACTGCGTGGTGAACGCTTTGGTCGACGCCACACCGATCTCCACGCCCGCCCGCGTGAAAAACGTCAGCGCACACTCCCTCGCAAGCGCACTCGTCGAGACGTTGCAGATCGCCAGCGTGTGCCGCATGCCACGCTGCCTGGCCACGTGCATGGCGCCCAGCACGTCCGCCGTCTCGCCGCTCTGCGACACGGCCACCACGAGCGTGTTCGGATTCGGCACGCTATCGCGGTAGCGATACTCGCTGGCGATTTCCACATTCACCGGCAGTTGCGCGAGACTCTCGATCCAGTACTTGGCCGTGAGCGCCGCGTGATAGCTCCCGCCACACGCGAGCAAAAGCACGGAATCGACCACGTTGAATACCCGCCAGGCGTTGTCGCCGAACAACTCCGGCATGATCGCCGTCACGTCCTGCAACGTGTCGGCGACCGCACGCGGCTGCTCGAAAATCTCCTTCTGCATGTAATAACGGTAAGGCCCGAGATCCGCCGCACCACTGTGTGCCGCCACGCGATGCACCGGGCGTTGCACCCGCTGGCCCTCATCGTCGACCACCCAGAAGCGATGCAGCTGAACGTCGGCGACGTCGCCGTTCTCGAGATACACGATCTGGTCGGTCACATTGGCCAGCGCGATCGCATCGGACGCAATGAAGTTCTCGCCTTCGCCGACGCCAAGCACCAGCGGCATGCCGTCACGTGCGCCAACGAGCCGATGCGGCTCGTCGCGGCAAATCACCGCAATCGCATAGCTGCCCTGCAATTGCGCCGTGGCCGCCCTCACCGCTTCGAACAGGTCGCCGTCGTACAAATGGTCGATCAAATGCGCAATGACCTCGCTGTCGGTCTGGCTGGCAAATCGATAACCATGGGCTTCGAGCTTGCCGCGCAACGCTTCATGGTTCTCGATGATGCCGTTGTGCGAGAGCGCAATGCGCGGCGTCCCGGCATTCGGCGACACGTGCGGATGCGCGTTGTCCGTCACCGGCTTGCCATGCGTGGCCCAGCGCGTGTGAGCAATGCCCGTATACCCGGCCAGCCCCATGCGCGTGACTTCCTCCTGGAGATTCGCCACGCGCTCGACGCTTCGCGCGCGTACCAACGCGCGATCCGAATACAACGCTACGCCGCACGAGTCATACCCGCGATACTCCAACCGCTTCAGCCCATCGACCAGCGTGGGGACCACGTCCCGTTGCGCAACTGCACCGATAATTCCGCACATTTCGCCTCTCCAGAAGATTCGTTTTCCGTCAGTGAAGCGATGGTAGAGTGCGACGCTCGAAATTATTCATCAAAATGCTTCAACTAATGAAATTAAATTACACTTAAAATCACTAATGAAATTTAATTTCTTAGAATAACGCCCCGGCGGAGATGGCATGACCCCTATCAATCTGGACGATCTCGACCTGCGCATCCTCGGCGTACTGCAGATGGACGCGTCGATTTCGAATCTCGAACTGTCCCGACGTGTACACGCATCCGCGCCGACCTGCCTGCGGCGCGTGCGCGCGCTTCGCGATGCAGGCGTCATTGCCCGCCAGATCGCGATCATCGATGCCGCGAAGCTCGGGCCGAACCTGAACGCCGTGGTGGAAGTGAGCCTCGACCGACAGACCGCAGAAGACTACGACGCCTTCGAGGCCTACATCTGCGAAGAGCCCGCCATCACGCAGTGTTATCGGGTGTCCCCCGGACCGGACTTCGTCCTGATCGCGCAAGTGCGGGACATGGCCGAATACGACGATCTCGCAAGGCGGCTCTTCAAGAGTGCAGCGAACGTTCGCAACGTGCGCACCTTCTTCTCGACACGGCGTGCGAAGTTTGAAGCGAATGCCCGAATTCCGCCCGTCCGCACCGGGTGACGTGGAGGGCGCACGCATGCCTGTCAGCCTTGACAGGTGCGCAACGGCGACGGCTCGCCTAGATTGAAAGCGCTCAAATTCACGGCAAGGCCGAGGCGCATCATGGCGAACATCACGCAGGTCAGCCCAAGCCAGATCGATCGCGACGGAGGAACCTCCATCACCATCAAAGGCACAGGGTTCTCGGAAGCGGTCCAGGTGTATTTCGTCGACAAGAACAACCGCAAGACCCCTGCCCGGAGCTTTACCATCGTCGACGACAGTACGATCACCGCGGTCAGCCCGTCCTTGGCCGAGACGGGACGTGCCACGGCCAACGTGACACTGGGAGATCGCCTGGCATCGGCGAACAGGATTGACGACGCCGTTCGGACACCCGAGCAGTTGCTGTACAACCTGCAATACGTCAACGATCTATACGCGCTTGGCTCCGGGAGCGGGTCGATGCGGTAACGCGTCGCCCCGTCGCTTCGACGCCCCGTCGCATCGACGCACTGGCGTGTCGTCGGATGCCGAGCCCCGAACTACGCCGATGTTCATTTGAACATTAGCCATCGTCATTTGAATGTCACCATCGGCTGTCAAAGTGACGCTCATTGCACACTCAATGCGCGACACAGGACTCACCCGATGGACCTCTCCGAGCGTCAGACCCGCATCGTTGCGCTATTTCGCCAGCATGGCGAAATGAGCGTCGATGCGCTCGCCGAGCATTTCGGCGTGGCCACGCAGACCATTCGCCGCGACGTGAACCTGTTGTGCGACGCCAACGTGTTGCGTCGCTATCATGGCGGTGCACGCCTGCTCACGCCCGGGCCGAACCAGCCGTATGAAGTCCGCCGCGTTCGCAATCTCGAAGGCAAGCTCCGCATTGGCCAGGCAGCCGCCGAACGCGTCCCCGACGGGGCGACCGTACTGCTCGGTATCGGCACCACGCCGGAGCAAGTCGCCGTCGCGCTCGTGCATCGCAAGCGGCTTTGCGTCATCACGAACAACCTGCGCGCGGCACTTGTGCTGGCCGGCAACCCCAATCATCGCGTCATTGTTCCCGGTGGCGAACTGCGCTCGCCCAACCCGGAGATCCTCGGCGACGAGGCCGACCGGCTGTTCCGCGCTTACCGCGCCGACGTCGGCGTGTACAGTGTGGGCGGCATCGACGACGACGGCACGCTGCTGGACTACGATCGGCTCGAGGCCGCCTCGCGCGAAGCGCTGCGCGACGCCAGCCGCTATCGCATTCTGGTCGCCGACGCCTACAAGTTCACGCGCAAGCCGAGCGTGCGCGGCGGACAACTCCGCGAACAGGATCTTGTCGTCACCGACGGGCCGTTGCCCGACGCGCTCCGTGCGCATTTGCATTCCGTCGAGCCCCCAACGGCACCTGAATACCTCGTCGTCTGAACCGACCTCGCGTCCCCTGCGCACACCGCTTATGGCCACCTTTCGTCCCGAGACATCCGCCATGCCCGTCGCCCCCGCCACTGCCACGCCCCCATTCGTCCGTCGGTTCACCCGTCCGGGAGGCTGGCGTCGCCTCGGCGCCGCCGGCCTTGCCGCAGTTGCCTGCATCTTCGGCACGGTGGCGTCGCCGGCCGCCAACGCCGGCCCGCTCATCGTCGCGCATCGCGGCGGCACGGGCGATACGCCGGAAAACACGCTACAGGCGTTCGCCAATGCCCTGCACAACGGCGCGCAGGCGCTGTGGATGACGGTACAGGTCACGCGCGACGGTGTACCGGTGATGTACCGCCCCGCCGATCTCTCCGCATTGACCGACGGGCACGGCAAGCTCGCCGACCTCGACTACGCGCAGGTGCGCAAACTCAATGCAGGCTACGCGTTCGCTCGCAAGGCGGATGACGGACACACGGTGTATCCCTACCGAGATCACCCGCTTCCGATCCCGACGCTGCGCGAGGCGCTTGCCGCCGTCCCCGAGAATGTGCCGATCCTGCTCGACATGAAGCAGGTACCCGCCGCCCCGCTCGTCGAAGCCGTCATCCAAGTGCTCGACGACACCCACGCCTGGTCGCGCGTGCGGCTGTACTCGACCGAAGCCGACGCAACCGACCGCCTGCGCGCGCGTCGCCCGCAGGCGCAACTGTTCGAATCGCGCGACGCCACGCGCAACCGACTCGTCGCCTCGGCACTCGCCGGCCAGTGTGCGACGCCGCCCGCGCCGGGCACATGGGTCGGCATCGAGCTGCACCGCCAGGTGGAAGTCGTGGAACGCTTCACGCTCGGTCAGGGGGTATCGAAGGTCGTGGCCAACTGGTGGACACCGGCGGCCGTGCAGTGCTTCAAGTCGCGGGGCGACGTACACCTCGTCGCGTTCGGCGTGGAAACGCCGCAGGACTTCGAGAGCGCATCTCAACTCGGCTTCGACGCCGTCATGACGGACTCCCCGTCGCGCCTGCGCGCCGCACTCACCGTGCAAGGACACGACGCCTCGAAATAATCGCCTACACCGGCTGCCGCCACTCGCGCAGCCGCCTCCCCACGGAAGGTCGGACATCAATTCCCGGGAAAGCGCTTTCATTATTCTTAGGACTTCTAATTTCAAGGAAGCGACGCAGAACACCGGAACGCCAACGTGCGGCACCGGAGGATCGCATCGCCCGCTTCGTCTCACGCTCAGGAAAATTCACCATGACGTTTCGCTCCCGCACCGCCCTCGCCCACGCCGCCACCTTCGCCCTCGGGTGCAGCGCCGCTGCACTTGCCCATGCGCAGTCGAACATCGCGCTTTACGGGATCGTCGACGGCGGCATCGGGTATGCCAGCAACGTGGCTTCGGTCACCCGAGCCGGTGCCACCGGCCGTCCAGCCGTGCTCGTCGGCAGCTCGAACACCACGTTCCAGAACGGTACGTGGCAAGGCAGCCGCTGGGGAATTCGAGGTTCGGAGGATCTGGGCGCCGGACTAAAGGCGCTGTTCCGTCTCGAGAGCGGCTTTAGCATCGCCAATGGCACGGCCAGCCAGGGCGGCGCGCTGTTCGGGCGTCATGCCTACGTCGGCCTCCAGGACAAGACTTACGGCACGATCACGCTGGGCCGACAGTACGACCCGTTGATCGACCTCGTCGGTTCGGTCGGCGGCACTGCACTGCTCTCCGGCGTGGCCGCCCATCCGGGCGACGTCGACAATCTCGACCACAGCTCGCGGGTCAACAGCGGCGTGAAATACCGCTCGCCGTCGTGGAGTGGTTTCACTTTCAGTGCCATGTATGGGTTCGGCAACCAGCCCGGTTCGATGAGCCGTCAGAACACTTGGGGGCTCGGCGCACAATACGCCAACGGGCCGCTGGTGTGGGGTGCGGGCTTCTCGCACGCCAACAACGAAAAATCGGGCTCCACCGATACAACGATCGGCAACTGGGCAGGGTCGTCCGACTCGGCATTCGCATCGTCCATCAATGCCGGTTATGCAAGCGCCAGGGCGCGCGACGTCGTCGCCACCGCCATGACATACGAGATCGGCAACACCACACTGGGCGCGAACTACAGCCATACGGAATATTCGCCGGGTACCTACTCACGCTTCTCGCGCACGGCGAAGTTCGATACGGTCGGCGTTCTGGCGATGTACCGCGTCTCCCCGGAAATGCGCATCGGCGGCGGCTACAGCTTCACCAACGTCAACGCCCCGGCGGCGACCGTCTCCGGCGCAAAATACCACCAGTTCAATCTGGCGGCGTTCTACAACTTGTCCAGGCGCACCGAACTGTACGCGCTGGCCGGTTACCAAAAGGCGTCCGGCAGCACGCTCGATGCCTACGGAAACGTGATCGACGCCACGGCGTCGGTGGGCGACGCGGCCAACGGCATGTCCTCCGCCACCAACACCCAGACGATCGTCCGCCTCGGGGTCAGCCACGTGTTCTGAGCGCCCTGCCTTCGGCCGTCCGACGCGCGCGCCGTCGGCACCCCGGCCGATGCGCGGCTACGCCGCCTGTGCGGGCAGCGGCGGCACGAGCGTCACTCTTGGCGGGGGCAGCATCGTCACGGCGTGCATCTGCGCGCGCAACCAGTCACGTGGGCTGCTGCCCGTCTTTCGACGAAATGCACGGGCCAGCGCCGACGCACTGTCATAGCCGACTTCCTCGGCCACCCGAGCAATCGGTTGGCCGTCTCGCAAGCGTTTTTGCGCCAGTCCGATGCGCCAGTCGAGCAAATAGTCCGCCGGCGACTGGCCGACGACTTCGCGAAACTGCGCGGCAAAATTGGCACGCGACATATTGGCGGCGCCGGCCAGCGACTCCACCGTCCACGGCTCGCCGGGCTGATGATGAATCACGTGCAACGCCTTGGCCAGACGCGGGTCGGCGAGCCCGGCCAGCATGCCATGGCTCACCATGCGCTGCTCCAGCACGTGACGCAGCAGCTGGATCACCAGCAGTTCGAACAGACGGTCCATCACAGCCAGGCGTCCGCACTGCGTACCGAAGGCTTCGGCAAACAGCCAATTGAGCGTGAGCTCCAGTGTCGAGACCGACTGCGTCGGCAGCACCAGATACTCCGGCAGCGCCGACACAAGCGGATTGCGTGTGCCGCCGTCAAACGACAACGACCCGCACACCAACTCCGTGCGGTCGCCCTCACCCGAAAGCAGTTGATGATGGTTGCGACGCGGAAAAAAGATCAGCGACGGCTTTACGATCTCATGCCGCGAACCGTCTTCGAGCACCAATGAAACCTCGCCCGAGCGAAGCAGGTGCAGATGGCCGCCGTCGTGGGCGTCGACGCCGTAGCTGGCGATGCCGCACAGGCCGCCGCTGTGAAACACGCCGGCGCGAACGCCGAAATTCGAAATCAGGGTGGAGAGCCGATCCATGACGCACTCAAGACGAATAACCCGGTGCGCCGATTATGGATGAATTACCCAAGCCTTGCTGGGAAGGCCTCTCACCCCTTCGATGAATGGCAGGGCATCAGGCGCGGCTGTCCGTCACCCGTGCGCCCGCACCGATTTCCGCGCGGACTTCGGCGCGCGAGCGTCCGACCGACGCCCCCTGTTGGAGCAGCGACGGATAGGTTTGTAACGATTGATCCAGTTCGCCGGATGCGCGTGCGACGCGCAGGGCCTCGCGCACCTGCGCGCGTGTCACGGTCATGTGCTGGGAGACGGCGGTCTGCGCGGCGTCCGCGGTCTGGGTGTCTGCGAAGGCAGGCGCGCCGGCCAGCGAAGCGGTGGCGATCAGGGCGGCGGCGAAGATGCGAGCGTTCATGATGTAACTCCTTTCAGTCGGCACAGGTGGCCGTGGGTCGGTTTCCGCTTGGCACCGGGGAAGGAAGTTTTCCGGTGCGTTCGGGTACGACTCAAGATTACGAAAGGACGGCCGGAATTTCGCCGCAGCGCGTCTGCAAGATGCGACCAATCGTCCAGAAATCACGATAGTCATTACCTGCCGCTATGAGCAAGATAGGGAGGATTGATGAGGGGTGAGAAACGCTGGCGTGCCACGCGCACCCAGGGCGCCAAACGAACGCGACGCCGTTCAGGCGTCGCCGGCGCGTCGCTTGATCTTGATCTGCGCGACGGGAATCGCCGCCGCGACCGCGTCGCCGAGCAGGCGGCGCAGCACAGCCGGCTTGCCGAGCAGGTCGGCCAGCGTGTAGCGATCGAGAACCTCGAAATAGGCGCGCAAGGCTTCGCCCAGCACGCCGCGCAGGTTGCACGCCGAGGTGATCACGCAGGCGTTCTCGCCCTGATGAAAGCATTCGACCAGGGCAAAGTCGGGCTCCATTGCGCGCACGACTTCCCCGAGGCCGATCCGCTCGGGCGGGCGTCCCAGTCGAATGCCGCCTGAGCGGCCGCGCACCGTATGCAGAAAGCCCAATTGCCCGAGTTTCTGCACGATCTTGACGAGGTGATTCTTGGGAATGTCGAACGCATCGGCCACCGACTGCACGTGCACGAGCTCGTCGGGATACACCGCGACGTACAGCAATGTGCGCAGACTGTAATCGGTATGGTCGGTTAGTCGCATTCGATCGAAAACGGCAAGAGAGAAGCGGACAGGATGTCCGGCCGCCCGCACTACCCGGCACACAGGCGGCACACAGGCGGCACACAGGCGGCACATAGGCGGCACAGCGGCGGCACAGCGGCGAAGCAGTTTAACATGGCCCTCAAATGCATCTTATGCCGACCAAAGGCGCAGCGCCACCCGAACTTTGCCGCACCGGGCGAGCCGCTTTCCAGCAGCTTCCCGGCCGTAGGGTGCCGCGCCTGCGGCTTACCCCTTGGCGGCGCCGGCCAGCGCCGCACGGCGGGCACCGACCGTGCCGCGCGATGTCCACCGGCCGTGCACGACGAGCCACTCTCCCACGATGCCCCGGCGGAACAACAACACACACAGCACGAAGATGCAGCCGGTCACGACGCTCACCATCGTCCCCAATCCGGCGAACGCCTGCCAGCCGGTCGCCTGCGCAAGCCAGTTGCCGATATCGCCCAGCTTCGTCTCCAGCGACACGATCAGCAGCGCGCCCACGACGGGGCCGAAGCGCGTGCCCATGCCGCCGACGAGCGTCATCAGAATGACCGACCCCGAGAGCGACCAATGCACGTCGGAGAGCGTGGCGAAACCGAGCACGAGCGTCTTGAGCGATCCCGCCAGCCCCGCGATGGCAGCGGAGAGCACGAACGCGAGCAGTTTGAAGCGCGCGGCCTCATACCCCAGCGAGATCGCCCTGGGTTCGTTCTCGCGAATCGCCGCGAGCACCCGCCCGAAGGGCGAGGCGATCACACGCGAGATCAGCGCAAAAGTTGCCGCCACCACGGCAAGCACCACGTAATAGAGCGTGAGATCGTGGTCCAGCGAGAGCCCGAAGAGCGTCTGCCGGGGCACGCCCTGCAAGCCGTCTTCCCCACCGGTGAAAGGCGCCTGCAGACAGAAGAAGTAGAACATCTGCGCAAACGCGAGTGTGATCATGGCGAAGTAAATGCCCTGGCGCCGGATCGCGAACAGCCCGAAGACGAGCCCGAACACGGCACCCGTGACCACACCGGTCAGCATGCCCGCGAGCGGCGACCAGGCAAGATCGCGCATGACGTAGCCCGCGAAGTACGCCGCGCCGCCGAAGAAGGCCGCGTGGCCGAACGAGAGCAGCCCCGTATAGCCGAGCACCAGATTGAGCGAGCAGGCAAACAGGGCGAAACACAGCACCTTCATCGCAAAGACGGGATAGACGCCGAGGGCCGGCAACGCTAGCAACAATGCGAGCAGGGCGAAATCGAAACGGTATTGGCGCATCATCGACGACTCAATTGTTGGCATAACCACCGAACAGACCATGCGGACGTACGAGGAGTACGAGCGCCATGATCACGAACACGACCGTGGCCGAAGCCTCCGGGTACCAGAGCTTGGTCAGCCCCTCGAGCACGCCGAGCGCCAGGCCCGTGACGACCGAACCGGCGATCGACCCCATGCCGCCGATCACGACGATGGCGAATACCGTCACGATCATCGGCTGGCCCATGATCGGAGAGACCTGCATGATCGGAGCGGCCAGCACGCCCGCGAACGCCGCCAGTGCCGCGCCGAAGGCGTACGTGAGCGTGACCATGAGCGGCACGTTCACACCGAATGTCTCGACCAGACGGGCATTCTCGGTGCCGGCGCGCAACAATGCGCCGACGCGAGTGCGCTCGATCACGAACCACGTCAGCGCGCAAGCGCAGAGCGACGCGACCACCACCCACGCCCGATAATTGGGCAGCACCATGAACGGCAGGCGGGTGGCCCCGGCCAGCAGCGCGGGGCCGTCGAACGACATGCCCGAAACGCCGTACGCCGAGCGGCCGAGCCCTTCGATGATCAGCGTGAGGCCCAGCGTGAGCAGCAGCCCGTACAAATGATCGAGCTTGTAGATGCGGCAGAGCAGCCCCCGCTCGATGGCCGCGCCCAGCACGCCGGCGGCCAGCGGCGCGAGCACCAGCATCGTCCAATAGTCGAGCCCGAGGTACTGGCCTCCCATCCACGCGATGAGCGCCCCGATCATGAACAGCGCACCGTGCGCGAAATTGATGACGTTGAGCAGGCCGAAGATGACCGAAAGGCCCAGGCTCAGCACGGCATAGAAGCAACCGTTGACCAGCCCAAGCATCAACTGGCCGAGCAGCGACGGCAAAGGAATATCGAAAGGATTCACGGCATTGACCTTGTGAGCGGATTACACGTTGAGCAGCGTTTGCAATGCCTCGGTGTGGACGGGCAACTGCGCGGCGTCGAATTGCAGCGCGATGCGGCCGTGCTCCATCACGTAGAAGCGCTCGGCGAGGGGCGCGGCAAAGTGAAAGTTCTGCTCGACCAGCACGATCGTGTAGCCCCGCGATTTGAGTGTCTCGATCATGCGCGCCAACGTGCGCACGATGGCCGGGGCCAGTCCCTCCGAGATCTCGTCGAGCAGCAGCAGACGCACGCCGGTGCGCAGGATCCGCGCGATCGCCAGCATCTGCTGCTCGCCACCCGAGAGCCGCGTGCCGGGACTGTGCCGGCGCTCGGCCAGGTTCGGGAACATGGCGTAGATCTCGTCGAGCGACATTCCCGCCCGCGCCGACACCCCATCGCCGGCCGCGAGCACGGGGGGAAGCAGCAGGTTTTCCTCGCACGACAGGCTCGCAAAGATGCCGCGCTCCTCCGGACAGAAACCCACCCCGCAGCGCGCGATCCTGCGCGTCGGCAGGCCGATGGTTTCGCGACCGAAGACACGTACCGAGCCGTCGCGTGCGTCGGTCAGGCCGAGAATGGCGCGCAGCGTGGTGCTGCGGCCCGCGCCGTTGCGCCCGAGCAGGCTCACGACCTCGCCCTGCGCGGCCACCAGATCCACGCCGTGAAGAATGTGCGATTCGCCATACCACGCCTGCAGGCCCGATACGGCCAGCGCCGGTACGCTCGCCGCCGCAAGGGAAGCGTCATGCGCGTTCATGCGTGCGCTCCTTCCAGATCGGCGTCTGCCGTACCCATATAGGCTTCGCGCACACGCGGATCGGCCGTGACCGTGGCGTAGTCGCCCTCGGCCAGGATCTCGCCGCGTTGCAGCACCGTGATCGTGTCGGCGATGCCCGAAACCACTTTCATGTTGTGTTCGACCATCAGCACGGTTCGACCGGCAGCCACCTGCCGGATCAAGGCCGCGACCCGCTCGACGTCTTCGTGCCCCATGCCCTGCGTGGGCTCGTCGAGCAGCATGACATCCGGCTCCATCGCCAGCGTGGTCGCAATCTCGAGCGCCCGCTTGCGACCGTAAGGCAGCGAGACGGTCGGCTCATGCGCATACGCCGCGATGCCCACCTCGTCGAGCAGCGCCATGGCGCGCGTATCCAGATCGCCCACCGCGCGTGTGCTGCGCCAGAAGTGGTACGAGCAGCCAGTGGCACGTTGGAGCGCCACGCGCACGTTTTCGATGACGGACAAATGTCCGAATACCGCCGAGATCTGAAACGAGCGGATCATGCCGCGCCGTGCAACCGTCGCCGGGGCGAGCCGCGTGATGTCCTCGCCCCGATAGAGAATCTGGCCCGACGTGGGCGTGAGGAACTTCGTCAGCAGGTTGAAGCACGTCGTCTTGCCCGCGCCGTTCGGTCCGATCAGGGCGTGGATCGCACCGCGCCTGACCTTCAGATCGACGCCGCCGACCGCCGTGAAGCCGCGAAACGCCTTGGTGAGTTGCCGCGTCTCGAGAATGATGTCGTCGTGCGCCATGGACTTATCCCAGGACCGGCAACGGCGTAATGCCGTAGCCGTGCTGCAGCCGGCGCCCGAGTACCGGGTCTTCGAGTTCGAAGTCGAAACGCTCGGCCGAACGAATACCGCCGATGGCCGCCAGCGTGCCGCAAAGCATGGCGGTGCCGTCTTCGAAGCGACCGCCCGCGTCGGCAAACCGTGCCAGCAAATCCGACGGCGCACGCATCGTCGTGACCGGTCCCTGCTGGTACAGCACCTTCTCACCGCCAATGTTGGCGTAGCTTCGCAGCACGAGACGGTCCCAATGCGGCTCGATGTCCTCCAGGCGCCAGAGCACCGTCGCGCAAGGCTTTTCGCACATCTGCTTGGACACCGTCACGCCGTACGTCTCCACTTCGCGGTCAGTGTGATCCGACGCCACGCCGACATACGTCTGCCCACCGCTGCGCACGAGCAGGAACTCGACCTCGCCGCTGCTCGCGCGCCCGCTTGCCTCGATGTGCGCCTGCGTCGTGAGCCGGTCGCTGGATACGCGATAGAACATCGGCGTGGCCGCGGGACGCTTCACGCCCAACGCCTCCAGCTCGCGGATGTGATGCTCCATCGCCTCGGTATCGCGCCCGGTCCAGCCCGCGATCACCAACTGCCTGATGGGAATGTCGAGATCGACGGCACCCTGCGCCGTCTGCACTACGAAATGCATGAGATTCATCTTGCCGACTCCGGTCATGGACTACCTTCCTGATGGGACTGCCCCGATCACTTCTTCACGAGCGCGCATTGGCTCTGCGCGAGGGGGCGAAACGCTTCGGCGGCGGGAATGGTCTGCACCACGTTGTAGTAGTCCCATGGCTTCTTCGATGCCTTGGGCGACTTCACCTGGACGAGGTACATGTCGTGCACCATCAGGCCGTCGGGGCGAATTTGTCCGCCCTTGGCAAAGAAGTCGTTCACCGGCGTCGCCTTCATCGAAGCCATGACCGTGTCGGCGTCGTCCGTACCGGTGCGCTGCACCGCCTGCAGGTAATGCATGACCGACGAATACGTGCCGGCATGCACGAGCGTGGGCATCTTGCCGGTCTTGGCGTAGAACCGTTGCGCCCAGGTGCGCGAGGCGTCGTCGCGGTCCCAGTAGAAGGCGGTGGTAAGCGTCATGCCCTGCGCCGCTTCGAGCCCCAGGCTGTGGATATCGCTGATGAACATGTGCAATCCGGCGATCTTCTGCTTGCCCGGCCCGGTAATACCGAACTCACGCGCCGTCTTGATCGCGTTGACGGTGTCGGCGCCAGCATTGGCAAGCGCGATCACCTTGGCGCGCGACGCCTGCGCCTGAAGCAGGTACGACGACAGGTCGGAGGAATTGAGCGGATGTTTGGCACGGCCCACGACCTTGCCGTTCACGTGTTGCAGCGCGTCCGTGGCATCTTTCTCGAGCGAAGCGCCGAGCGCGTAATCGACGGTGAGGAAATACCAGCTGTTGTCGCCGCTCCTCGTCATGGCCTTGACGGTGTTCGACGCGAACGAATAGGTATCGTAGGAATACTGTACGGTGTACGGCGAGCACTCCTCGTTGACCAGCCGCGTGGTGCCCGCGCCCGTCACGATCGCAATGCGCTTCTTGGCCCTGGCCACGTTCGACACCGCCAGCGCCACCGACGACGGCAGCAGGTCCTCGACCACGTCGACCTGCTGGTTGTCGAACCAGTCGCGCGCAATGGTCGCCGCCACATCGGTCTTGTTCTGATGGTCGGCCGAGATGACCTTGACCGGCACGCCGTTGACCTTGCCGCCGAAATCGTCGACGGCCATCTGCGCGGCGATCACCGATCCCTTGCCGCCGATGTCGGAGAAGATCGACGACATGTCGGTGAGCACCCCGATCTTGACCACGCCGTCGCTCATCTTGCCGGGCTGGGCCTGGGCTGAAAGCGAGGCGGCGAAGGTCGCGGCGGCGATCGCCAATGCGGCCAATGACGTGATACGACTTGCGCGAAACGTAGACATGATGTTTTCCCGATAGCCTGTGGAGATGTCGTGTGTGCTTGCGTGTGCGAATGCCTGCGGCGGTGCGGCAACGTCCTGGCGTACGCCGCACCTGTGCCTTTCCCTGAACGTGTCAGGCCGGATCGTAGTAATGAATCTCGAGCAGCAGACAGCCGCCGTTCGACTTGAACGGCCCGTGGAACGCGCCGGGCGGGCGGCAGGCGTAAGTATTCGGCGCGAACGCCTCGCCCCCTTCGCCCTGCGCGTCGTTCCCGACCGTCAGATCGCCCGAGACGAGATACACCTCCTCCCAGTAGGTGTGCACGAACGGCGCCGTGGTATGGATACCCGGCGCGAAGCGCAGCAAGCGCGTGCGACTGCCGGCACGGTTCGCTTCGTCGAGCGAGCCCGCGAGAATCTTCTGTTCGATGCCGGGGGGATAGCCGGGCGGCACCTCCCAGCCCTGCGTCATGTCGATGGTGCGAAACTCATCGTGCAGCTTGTTGATTGCCATGCGGACTCCTTGTCTTTGGCTGAAATTTGCGGTGTCGTGAATGTGCAGGAAGCGACGGCGCGGATCAGGCCGCGACCGGCTGCCGGACGATTTCGTCCGAGAGCGCATAGGTGCCGAGCAGGTTGTCGACGAGTCGTGTGGCCTTTTGCCAGTCGTACGTGCGATAGGCGTGGCCCTTCGTGACGAAAGTCGCCCCGGCGTAGAACATCTCGTACTGGTTGTGGCGCGACGCAAACTCCGAACCTACGGCGTCCCAGGCGAGCTTGAAGAACTTGACCCGCTCCTCGGCGTCGGCCACCGGCGACTTCTGCGTCTTCTCGATGATGCTGGCGAGCATCGGGTTCTCGAAGTCGTGGATGCTCGAGGGCAGCATGATCATGCCGCCGCCGGCCAGCTCGCGAAGCGTACCGAGCACCTTCGTGTAGAGCTGCTGGGTGAGCACCTGCGAGCCGTAGAGCAGGCTGCGGTCAGGCACGTAGAAGCCGTTCTCCACGTGCCCCTTGGCTTCCATACCGTGCACCCACGCCTCGACCATGGCCGCCTCGGCCGCCAGTTGCCCCAGCGCTTCGCGCACCTGCGGGAAGGCGTTGGTGCCATTGACCTCGGTAATTCGCAGGGCGATGCCGACCAGAAAGCGCAGCTTGACCATGAGCCGCACCTGACACTGATAGTTCTGGTAACTGTGCGCGGGCGTGGCGTGAAACTGCTTTGCGCACATGGCCGTGTCGCCCGCGACGAAGATTCGCTCCCACGGCACCTTCACATCGTCGAAGTACAGCACGGCGTCGTTCTCGTCGAAGCGCGAGGCGAGCGGATTGTCGAACACGGACGTGGCACTGCCCTCGTAGGACTTGCGCGACAATATGCGCAGCCCTTTCGTGTTCATGGGAATGGCGAACGACAGTGCATACATCTCGTCGCCCGCCTTGAGCGGCTGGATGCAACTGCAGAACACCTCATTGGCCATGATGCCGCTCGTGGCAAGCATCTTCGCGCCGCGCACCGTAATGCCCTCGTTGTCCTGGTCGACGATGCCCACCGCGAGGTACTTGTCTTCCTGTTCGTGGGCCGCTTTCGACTGGTTGGCCTGCGGGTTGACGATCACGTACGTCAGGAACAGATCGTTGTCACGCGCGTATCTGTAGTAGTCGCGCAAGGCGCCGGCGCGCTTCGTGTCGTACTGTTCGAACACGTCGATGCCCATCACCATGCCCGAAATGCACGAGGCGACGTGGTCGGGCGAGCGTCCCATGAAGCCGTAATGCAGCTCGCTCCAGGCCTCGAGCATCTCGCGGCGCTGCACCAGTTCGTCGTAGCTCGCAGGCAATTGCCAGATGCGCGAGACACGATCGCCCGTGTCCGGCGACGCAAACGTCATCGCCTCGAGGTTTTCCGGACGCGCCTGAAAGTCGTACAGGCTGGCGTAGCTGCGAATCGAGTTGCGGAACGCCGGGTGCGTCGTCACGTCGCCCACCGCCTTGCCGTCGATGTACACTTCGCGCCCGTCGCGCAGCTGACCGATATGTTGACTACCGTTCTTTACCATGACTCTCTCCTGAAACCCCTGGTGAACTCACGCCGCCACCGGCGTGGTATCTAGCGAGCAGTACCGCCCGCCGAAGAAAATGAGCGGTCGGCCGTCGTGCCGCGCCGCGTGACGAACGACCCGTCCGACAAAGATCACGTGGTCGCCGCCGTCGTGCTGGGCATGCGACTCGCACTCGAAGGCGGCCAGCGCCCCCGGCAGGCGGCCGACGCCTTCGCCCGCGAAGCTCACGCCCTCCCACTTGTTGCCCCTCGCCGTAGCGAAGCGGTTCGACGTCTCGCGCTGGCTCTCGTCAAGCACGTTGACGGTGTAGCGCCGGGCGGCGCGCAGGTCATCCAGACTCAAACAGCGCCGGTCGACCGAAAACAGCACCAGCGGCGGGTCTAGCGACACCGAATTGAACGACGCCACGGTGATGCCGATGGGCGATCCGTCCGCACGCTCGGACGTGATCACGGCCACACCGGTGGCGAACATGGCAAGCGTGCGACGAAACTGTCGCGCTTCGTCTTCCTGAGCCGGCATTGCGCTCGATACATCGGTCATGGCTACCTCCATTACAAGCCGATCCGACGTGCGAATTCGCCCTGACCGGCCGTTCCGCACACCACACCGCCTTGTTCATTTAGCTTTGTTTGTTAGTCATTATTCAACGTTAACAAAAATAGCTAAACAAGCAAGGTAAACCCTGAGAGTCGTGACGGTGCACCTGCATTTCACTGGTGCATTGCCGCACGAATTCCGGGCAAGAGCCTCGTGGTTATTGGGCTTTCATGACTATCGCGATGCACCAGACACAACTGGATTGCGCACAATTCATTGCATCGCATTTCGAATAATTTCTCGTTTACCCGATGCAAATGCCGTCCGATTCGACGGCAATGAAACCCTTTTTCCAATGTGGGAGAGTGCGATGCGCGCAATGTGCGGTGCTACACTCGGCCGCAATTCAAGATGTCCACCGGACGATTCGGAGTCCCCTATGCCGTCAGCCACGCCGTCGCTTTTCGAAGCCCCCATCTACATGGACTACAGCGCCACGACACCCGTCGATCCGCGCGTGGTCGAGAAAATGGTGCCGTATCTCGCCGTCAATTTCGGCAATCCGGCCTCGCGCAGTCATAGCTATGGCTGGGCCGCCGAAGCGGCCGTCGAGACGGCGCGCGAGGATGTCGCCGCATTGCTGGGCGCCGATCCGCGCGAAATCGTCTGGACTTCGGGCGCCACCGAAGGCAACAACCTCGCGATCAAGGGGGCGGCGAATTTCTACAGCGGCAAGGGCAAGCACCTGATTACGGTGAAGACCGAGCACAAGGCCGTGCTCGACACCATGCGCGAGCTGGAGCGCCAGGGCTTCGAAGTCACTTATCTCGACGTGCAGGCCGACGGCCTGATCACCGTGGATATGCTGCGCGACGCGCTGCGGCCGGACACCATCCTGGTATCGGTCATGATGGTCAATAACGAGATCGGCGTGATTCAGCCGATTGCCGAGATCGGCGAGCTTTGCCGCGAACGCGGCATCGTGTTTCACTGCGACGCCGTGCAGGCAGCGGGCAAGATCCCCATCGATCTGCAATCGCTCAAGGTCGACCTGATGACGGTCACCGCCCACAAGGTGTACGGGCCGAAGGGCATTGGTGCGCTCTACGTGCGCCGCAAGCCGCGCATCCGCATCGAGGCGCAGATTCACGGCGGCGGACACGAACGCGGCATGCGCTCGGGCACGCTGCCGACGCATCAGATCGTGGGAATGGGGGAAGCGTTCCGACTGGCCCGGCTGGAACTGGCCTCCGAGGCGGCACGTGTCGGTGCGCTGCGCGACCGGTTGCTCGCCGGCCTGAAGGCCATGGACGAGGTCTACGTCAACGGCGACTTGACGCACCGCGTGCCGCACAACCTGAACGTGAGCTTCAACTTCGTCGAAGGCGAATCGCTCATCATGGGCATCAAGGGCGTGGCGGTGTCGTCAGGCTCGGCCTGTACGTCGGCTTCACTCGAGCCGTCGTTCGTGCTGCGTGCGCTCGGGCGCAGCGACGAACTCGCACACAGCTCCATCCGCTTCACGCTCGGCCGTTTCTCGACCGAGGCCGAGGTCGACAGCGTTATCGAGCAGGTGCGCGGCACCGTCGGCAAGCTGCGCGCGATGAGCCCCCTGTGGGATATGTATCAGGACGGCGTCGATCTGAACACGATCCAATGGGCCGCGCACTGAACGCGCGCTCCGCGGGCGCCGCGGGCGCCGCCTAACGCACGCGGCACGCGGCACGCGGCACGCGGCGCGTGGCGCCTACCGCTTGTCGCGAATCGCCAGCAGATGGCCGAGATCGAGCGTGGCGCGGTCGCCATTGGCGACGAGCCGATCGACCACGGCGCACAGCACCTTGAATTCGGTGCGTGTCACGCCGTCGAACAGTACGTCGTTGATGCGCTGCTGTGAGGGGGTGAGTTCGTGGAGCAGTCTGGCGCCTGCCGTGGTCACGGTGAGGCTCATCTTGCGCCGATCCTCGGGGTTCTGACGCTTGTCGATCAGCTTGAGCGCTTTGAGCTTGTTCGTCTCGATGGTCACGAACGCACCGGACAGGTGCAGGTGCTCGGCCAATTGGTTGACGGTCACGTCGCCCACCGACGACAGGTGCACGACCGACTGCAACAGCGAATACTGAATGCCGGTCAGGCCGATCAGGCTGCCAAAACCGTCGCGCACCGAGAGCAAACGCGCGGCGAATGGGAGCAGGCCGTTGATCAGATGACGGAATTCGGCGTCGGAACCGTCGATGAGACAGGCCGGATTGGTAACGGTCAAGGCCTTCGGGGCCGACGATTTGGACATGATGGGGAAGCGGAATGCGGCGCAACGCGCCGGAACAATGACTTTGGAAAAAAATTATACTGCAAAGTTATCATTGCGCCGGCGGGCGGTTTGCCCGCCTCCCCCCGTCGTCTCGTCGGGCGCTGTCCGGCCATGCGCGCCGACGACCGGCAGCGGCTCGCCGGCCTCGGCGCCCGACGCCGGTTACCAACGCACGGTCAGGCCGGCCATCCACGAATCGTCATAGGTCTGCGGGTTCAGGCCTCGTCGATAACCCATGTCCAGGTCGAGCCATGGCCGAGGGCTATAGATTGCGCCGAGAATCACGAACGCCGGATTGGTTCGCTGCGAAAAGTCGGGGTTTTGCGACATGCCAACGTCCACAATCAACTGTGTCGTCGGCAGCACGCGGTAAAGGACCGCCCCCGACACCTTCCATAGCGATTGACGCTGCCCCTGCGTGTTGGCCTGATAGGCCGCACCGGCGTTGACGAGGAAGGTCCAGTCTCGGATCGCGTATTGCGTGAGCAACGTGGCGCCGGCATTCACCCGTCCGTTGCCCAGCCCGCGCCGATCGTTGCCCGACGGAAACGTCAGATACGGTTTGACGCCGATGCTCAGTGCGCCGTCGTCGAACAGGCGCCATTTGGCTCCCGTTTCCACATCGCCGACGCCGCTGCCGGCCGAATCCGACCGATGCTGGAGATTCGTGTACGGCACGTTGACGTACAGATCCAGCGCCTCGCCGACGCCGCGCGTCAACGTGCTGTTCCAGAGGGTTTGACGGCCGGTGTCCGGCTGCTTTGCCGTCACTTCCCCATTTGTCTCGAACTGCCAGTTGCCGTCACCCTGGGTGCCGGTGTCGTCGCTGACCAGCGGGTGAGCCGCGAAAGCGCTGAGCGGGAAAACGAGCGCGAGCGTCATGCATGACTTCTTCATGTTGCGTTCTCTTTCGATGTGTTGTGCGCCGGGCATGTTCCGCCCGGGCGCGTGTGTCGGGGCACGCCCCGCTCGCCGGAGCGGCGGTGGGGCGCATTTGTGGCACCGGCGCTCAGAACCAGCGGCCGAAGCGACGGATGTAGATCGTCTTGACCGTCTGTGCCAGTGCGATGTAGCCGAGCATGGTGGCTACGAGCCAGTAGAAGTACGAACCCGGCAGGCTGACGAAACCCAGCGCACCGGCGAACGGCGAGTACGGCAGCCAGCACGCCAGTGCAATCGCGACGGACGTCGAGAGCATGATCGGCAGGGCCGGCGTGCTTTGCAGGAAGGGGATCTTCTGCGTGCGCAGCAGGTGCACCACCAGCGTTTGCGACACGAGTCCCTCGATGAACCAGCCGGAATTCATGATCACCTGGCCGGCATCGCCGCCGTGGGCGTGATAGAGCGCGCCCGCACCGAACACGGTCCACATCAGCGCGTATGTCGTGATGTCGAACACCGAGGACGTCGGTCCGATCCACAGCATGAAGCGACGGATGTTGCCCGCATCCCACTTGCGCGGCTTCTTGAGGAACTCCGGATCCATGCGATCCCACGGCAGGAACATCTGCGAGATGTCGTACACGAGGTTCTGCACGAGCAACTGCATCGCAAGCATCGGCTCCCACGGCAGGAATGCGCTGGCGACCAGCACCGAGAACACGTTGCCGAAATTCGAACTCGCCGTCATGTTCAGGTACTTGAGGATGTTGCCGAACGTCTCGCGGCCCTTGATCACCCCCTCCTCCAGCACCATCAGGCTCTTTTCCAGCAGGATGATGTCGGCGGTCTCCTTGGCGATGTCCGCCCCGGTGTCCACCGAAATGCCCACGTCGGCGTCGCGCAGCGCCGGCGCATCGTTGATGCCATCGCCGAGAAAGCCCACGGTGTGGCCGTTGGCCTGGAGGGCCTTGACCACGCGCGCCTTGTGCAGCGGCGCGAGCTTGGCGAACACCGTCGTGGACTTGACCACGTTGCGCAGGGTGTCGTCGTCCATCGGCTCGATGTCCGCACCGAGCAGCGGCGTACCCGGTTCGATACCGACCTCGCGGCATACCTTCATCGTCACGATCGGGTTGTCGCCGGTGAGCACCTTCACCGTCACGCCATGCTCGCGCAGCGCGGCGATGGCCGGGGCGGCCGAATCCTTGGGCGGGTCGAGGAACGTCAGGAAGCCGCAGACGGTCAGTCCGGCCTCGTCAGCCGTCTTGTACTGCGTCTTCGCCTCCCCGGCCGGGATGTCGCGGGTTGCCACCACCAGCACACGAAAGCCGTCTTCGTTGTAAGCCTCGGCACGGGCGAGCAGCATGGCGCGAGAGGCATCGTCGAGCGCGCGCACCCCTTGCGGCGTCTTTACGTGCGTGGAGACCGCCAGCATTTCCTCGACCGCGCCCTTGGTGATCATCAGGTGTTCGCCGCGCTCATTGGCGACCACCACCGACAAACGGCGACGCACGAAATCGAACGGCAGTTCGTCGATCTTGGCGAAGGCGCGCGGCTGCACCGGGTCACCGATCTCGTTGGCGCGACGCAGAATCGCCACGTCGATCAGATTGCGCTGGCCGCTCTGGTGAAAGCTGTTGAGCCACCCCAGGCGCAACACGTCTTCCTGCACGTCACCGCTCACGTCCAGATGCTGTTCGAGGATGATACGGTCCTGCGTGAGCGTGCCCGTCTTGTCGGTACACAGCACGTCCATGGCACCAAAGTTCTGCACCGAATTGAGGCGCTTGACCACCACCTTGCGGCGCGACATCGCCATCGCACCGCGTGCGAGGTTAGCGCTCACGATCATCGGCAGCATTTCGGGCGTGAGGCCCACCGCCACGGCCAGCGCGAAGGTCAGCGCGCTCAGCCAGTCGCCCTTCGTCAGGCCGTTGATCATGAAGACGACCGGCACCATCACCAGCATGAAGCGAATGAGCAGCCAGCTCACGCTGTTCACGCCGCGATCGAAGCTCGTCTCGACACGCTTGTGACGCACCACATTCTTCGCCAACGCGCCAAAATAGGTGTCACCCGCGGTGGCCACGACCACGCCGGTTGCCGTGCCGCTCACCACATTCGTGCCCATGAAGCAGATGTTGGACAGGTCGAGCAGCGCAGCGCCCGCTTGCCCGGCCGGCGCTTCGGTGGCGCGCACTCCGGACGCCGCGGCGGACTTCTGGGCCACGGCGCCAAGCGTGTCGTACTTCTCCACAGGCAACGCTTCGCCGGTGAGGACCGCCTGGCTGATGAACAGATCCCGCGACTCGATCAGACGCAGGTCGGCGGGAATCATGTCGCCCGCCTGCAGCGTCACGATGTCGCCTACGACCAACTCGCGCATGGCGACTTCGTGACGCTCCGGCTCGCCGGAAGCACTCACGCGACGACGCACGCTTGCCGTGGTGCGCACCATTGCCTTGAGCTTCTCGGCCGCGCGCAGCGATCGGAATTCGGAGAAGAAGCGCAGCAGGCCGCTGATCGTCACCATCGTGAGCAGGATGATGATGCTCTTGTAGTCCTGGTCGCCCGGCTCGGCGAAGTAGACATCGGTGAGGAAACTGATCGCCGCGAGCACGAGCAGCACCATCACGAAGGGGTTGTTGAAGGCGCCGAGCAGTTGCACCGTCCAGTGAGGTGGCTTGTCGTGCGCGATCTCGTTCGGACCGTGGCGCGTCTGACGCAGACCGACTTCCGCGAGCGTGAGGCCGCGCGGGTCGGTACCGAGGGTATGAAGGACATCGTGCAGCGGTTCGACGGCCAGACGTGCGATGACGTCGGGGCCGCGGTGCTGCAGATCGGAAGGCGTCGAATGCTCGACGAAGCCGCGCTGCTTCTGGCGCGATCGGAGTTGCTTGGTCATGACGAGTTTCCCTGGCGCGACTTGCACGGACATGCCGGGCATGCCCGGCACCGCGGCCAGCCGGACTCGTCAGGCGCTACCGGATAGGTGTCTCCGGAAGTCGGCGCGAACGCTCCCAGCCGCGCCGCGCGGCGCGCGGTCGGTGATAACGAAAATGCGTGGGTCTGGCTCTGCGTCGCCCGTCGGGGTATCGCACGCCATCGGTGCGGTCCCGACGGGCCACATTCGTGGACTTCCGTCTTCCATTTCGGACTCCTTATTTGTTATTGATCGATACGCTTTCCGGGTCATGCGCCCGTCGGCGCATTGTGCCTAAGCGCGCGCAGATGCCCCAGTGCCCGGCATGCGGCGCACGACGTCGTCTGACCAGAACACCCGGCGCACGCAGCGCTCGTCGGACAGGCGCATGACGAGCGACGTGAGTGAGGCCCTGGAGGCTTTCGGACAATCGAGCGTGACGGTGGCGGAGGCCTCGTCGCGGTCGTTCCAGTGCGTGATGCTCACGTGCGTGGCACGCAAGCCGAGGGCGGTCAGATCGACGAACATCTGCTTGCGCAATGCGCCGAGGGCATCGGCCAGGCAGACGACAGTGAGGTGCGACACCGGTGTGGCGCGCGTGGGTTGGCCCTGGAAGGCCTGAAACGTTTGAATGGCTCGCATGACTTCCTCGCATGGCTGCGAAGCGTCTGTGCCGCGGGCGGCACGGACGGTCGGCACGTGCGTGGGCGACGTCGCAACCCGAAGTACGGACGCGAAACGGCGACACCCTTCACGGGCACGACGATGGAAATTTTTGCGGGAATGGCGCCGGGGACATCGCGCTCAGGCAGCGCGTCGATTGGCGCAAGACACCGCATCCTGCATGAGGATGCGGCACAGGGAATGGCTGTGGATCCTCAGGCAATCAATCGATCAAAGATCGAGGACTACTGGCATCGGAATTCACGGACATACCCCTTGAATGGAAGACAGGGCGGATGGTAACTGAGCCTAATTTGCGACGTCAAGCACAAATTGATGCGTTGCAATATGGATCGGATTTCCCCTACGAGAGATGCGACGCATTTTCGCAAAGGGCCGCGTGACGGCCGGCCCTCACTCGTTCTCTTCGAAGTAATGCCCGAACTTCACCTGCTTGGTGCGGATGTAGCGTTCGTTCTCTTCGCGCACGGGAATGTCGAGTGCAACACGCTCGCACACCGGGATACCGTGTTTGGCGAGCGTGTCGAACTTCTTCGGATTGTTGCTCATGAGACGAACGGAGCGAACGCCGAGAATGCGCAGGATGGCGGCGGCCGAGTCATACTCGCGGGCGTCGTCGGGCAGGCCGAGATCGAGATTCGCTTCGACCGTATCGCGCCCCTGCTCTTGCAAAAGGTATGCACGGATCTTGTTGCTCAGGCCAATACCGCGGCCTTCGTGGCCGCGCAGGTACAGCATCACGCCGCGCCCTTCCTCGGCGATCTTGCGCATGCCGGCGTCGAGCTGCTCGCCGCAGTCGCAGCGATAGGAACCGAAGACATCCCCCGTGAGACATTCCGAATGCAGGCGCACGAGCGTCGGCGCGTCGCCGGACACGTCGCCCATGACCAGCGCGAGGTGCTCATTGTCGCTGTCCTTGACGCGAAAGGCATGTGAGGTGAAGGTGCCGTAGCGGGTCGGCAGCGTTGCCGACGCGACAAGCTCGACGCATTCGCCGGCGTCGCACGCGGGCTTGGCAGGGGCAGTACCGGGGGACTTCATCTTGAGGTTCAAACAGGCCGAATTTGGGGTATCTCGAGCCACCCGACAAGGGCGGCGTGCGCTAGGAGTGTACCGCCATTTGGGTTTTTCGGCCGAAGGCAGCATGCAACACACTGTTTCATGGACGGGTACGACACACCCGAACGTCACCTGGATGATGCTTCCAGGCGACGTTCCGGCGTCGGGGCGCGACGCTCAGTAATCGGCGCGCAGCGTGAGCATCACGTTACGGCGCTCGCCGTAGATGCCGTAAAACGTGGACGGCACCCGGGCATAGTAGTCGCGATCGAACACATTGTTCACGTTCAACTGCGCTTCCAGATGACGGTTCACGCGATACGCGAGCATTGCGTCCCATACCGCGTAACCCCCTTGCGCCGCCCCCACGGTTCGGTAAGTCGAGCTCTGGATACGGACGCCGCCACCCACGCGAAGTCCATTGAGCAGACCGTCGAAAGCACGATCCGAGAAGCGATACGTGGTGTACAGCTTGAACAGATGCTGCGGCTCCTCGCCATCGAGCGCCTGACCGACCAGGCTCGGATCGCTGTTGTACCGGGAATTCAGCAAGGTATATCCCGCGTAGGCGTTCCAGTTGCGCGAGACCTGCCCGGTGACTTCGGCTTCCCAGCCCTGACTCTGGGCCGCACCGGCAGCCACCGAGCCGGTCGGGTGCAACGGATCCGCAACGGCGCGATTCGTGTCGGTCATACGGAATGCCGCCACCGTCGCGTTGAGGCGCCCGCCGAGGAACGCGCCTTTCAGGCCGACCTCATACTGCTTGCCCTCGCGCGGCGGCAAGCCCTGGGCGTCGAATGTCGTTGCCGTCTGAGGCGCGAAGATCGCCGAGTAATTGAAGTACGCGTTGATCTGCGGCGTGAGCGCAAGCACGATACCGCCGTAGGGAATGAATTTCTGGTTCGCCCGCGCCGTCGTCTTCCACGGGCCCTCCGTCGGCAGCAGACTCTGGCTCTGCTGCTGAAACCACGCCTCACGTCCGCCAAGCACGACCGTCAGCGGATCGAGGACCCGGACCCGAACCTGACCGTACAGCCCGAACTGCTGCGACTGAAGCTTGTTGCCCGACGTGAACGGAATCGTCGGTTCGTCCGACGGTGGCGAGAAGATACTGAAATTGCCGAGATTGCGACCGCCCGACAGACTGCGCTGCTGTGTCAGCTGGTAGCTCATGCCGAACAGCCACTCGTGCTTGCGTCCGAACGCCTTCACTGGCCCCGACAGATGCGAGTCGATGCCCAGCAGATTGTTTTCGCCTCGCTGGGACTGGGCGAAATATCGTGCCGTCAGGGTCGAGGCATCGATGCCCGGCCCCAGATACGCATACTTGCTGTTGGACAGCACATGCCGATAGTTGACCGTCGTCGTCGAGACGATGTCGTTCTCCAGACGATGCTCCAACTTGGCGTTGACCTCCTGCATCGACGTCCAGGCGTAGTTCCAGTCCGGAGAGAAGTTCGAATTGTCAGGGGCATTCAGGAACGTGCGATTCGTGAGCAACGACTGCCCATAATCGAACCCATGCAACGGGTTGACCTGATACGCGCCGGACAGCGACAGCAACGTTCCGGGGGTGAGATCGAACTCGAGCGCGCCGTAGGCGAGAACGTTGCGTTCGTCGGTGCGGGTCACGGACTTGTTGCCCATGTCGCCGGTCAGGACCGCCCGACCGCGAACGGTTCCCGACGCGTTGAGCGGACCGGTCACGTCGATCATCTGGCGGTAGTTTGCCCAGGACCCGACGCTCGTCTCGCTGCGCACGGCAAACGTATCGCCCGGCCGCTTGCGCACGAGATTGACCGTCCCGCCGGGCTCCCCGGTGCCGTCGAGCACCCCCGCCGGGCCCCGCAGGACCTCGACCCGGTCATACATCGACAGGTCGAACTGCGGTTGATACTGAATGCCGCTCAGAATCGAGACCCCGTCGAACTCGACACCGACGTTGTACCCGCGCGAATTGAAGTAGCTGGTGCCGTCTCCATAGTTCACGGCGGTCACGCCGGTCGTGAACTGCAACGCGTCGGCCACCGACGTCATGGCCTGGTCGTCCATGCGAGCTCGCGGGACCACGGAAATCGAATTGGGGATGTCCTTGATCGCCTGCGACATCTTGCCGATCGTCGTGACGGGGGTGCCGTACGAGAGCGATCCCTCCGTCTGCGGGTCACGCTGTGCCGTCACGTTCGCGACGGGCAGGCTCGCGGTGGCGTCAGGCACCGCGACAGGCTTCGCGCCGGGCGGCGGCGTCTGAGCTTGGACGGTTGCGGCACCGAACAGCGTGAGCGCGAACGCAACTGGCGTCAGCGCGTGGCGTGCCGGCGGCAAGCCCCCCGCCCTCATGCGGTCATTCGCGCGGCCCCGTGCGGCGTGACAAGGTTTCTCGTTTTGGATCGTTTGCATCAATGACAACACTTCCCCTTGTTGCCGGACGCTGCCGGCGATCGTGAATCGGCATCTCGTGCCTTGTGCGGCGACACGCCTCGCGCGCGCCTTTGGTCAAATCCCGCTACACTGGCGGAAATATCGCAAATGAGACTCATTACCAAATTTGTGCGTGTTTGGTCACAACACATTGATAGCTATGGAGAATATCGGGTTCGAAAAAAGCAAGGACGACAATAAATGTCGATTTTTTGACACCTGTCGTCGGCTTATCGACATTCGAACAAAAACCTTGGCATGAACGATTTCCTGCGCAAACGATTCCCCAATGCCGTTCGCCCGTTGCCGCGCGACGTGTTCGCACAAGTCACGCCGTATCGTCACGGCGAGCGCCTGGTGTGGCATCGCCATCGTCACGGTCAGCTCGTGTTTCCGGTGAGAGGCGTCGTGCGCGTGCTGACGTCCGCGGCGATCTGGACCTTGCCTCCTTCGCGCGCCTTGTGGCTGCCCTCGGATGTCGAGCACGAACTGCATGCCGTGGGCGACGGGCAAATGTGCAATGTTTATATCGAGCCGCGAGTGTTCCCGTGGCATACGACCGAGCCGACGGTCATTCTCGTCACGCCGCTCATCCGCGAGCTGGCTGTCACGGTCGGTCGCGACGGCGACAACTACGGCCCGACGAGCCGCGCGGCGTTGTCGGTGCCGCCGCTGCTGGGTGTGCTGCGCGAGGCTGACATCTTGCCCGAGCGCGGCGTGCCGGTGCCGCGCGACATGAGGCTGCAGGCGATCTGCGAGCATTTGATGAATGAGCCGTCCAGCAAGCTGACGCTCGACTTCTGGGGGAAGCAGTTCGGCGTGAGCGCACGCACGCTGGCGCGTCATTTTCAGGCGGAGACGGGCATGACCTTTGTCACGTGGCGCCAGCATCTGCGCGTGTCGGAAGCGATATCGACATTGGCGCTGGGGACGTCGGTCTCCGCGACGGCCGATGCCTTCGGGTACGCCAGCCCGAGCGCCTTCATCGCCATGTTCAAGCAGGTGACCGGGCGCTCCCCGCAGCGCTACCTCGACGACGCCTGAGTCGTTCGCGTCGCGCCTGGCACGCGGAGTCAGCGCGCATAGCTCAGGGGCGTTCCGCCGTCGGGGTTCGGTAACACGCCCATCGGCACACCGTAGATCTGCATCAGCGTTTCGGGCGACATCAGCGTCGCCGGCTTGCCGCTGGCGACCGGCCTGCCGTGTTTGAGCGCGAGCAGCGTGTCACAAAACCGCGCGGCCATGTTCACGTCGTGCAGCACGATGACGACCCCGAGCCCCCTTGAATCGGCGAGTTCCCGAACCAGTCCGAGCACGTCCAGTTGATGGGCGATATCGAGCGCCGACGTGGGCTCGTCGAGCAACAGGCACCGCGCCTGCTGCGCGATGAGCATGGCCAGCCACACCCGCTGTCGCTCGCCGCCCGAGAGCGACTCCACGAGACGATCCGCGAAGCGCAGCACGTCCGTGCTCGCCATCGCGCTTTGCACCACCTCATGATCGCGAGCGTCCATGCGACCGAGCGCGCCATGCCACGGATATCGGCCAAGAGCGACCAGTTCCGAGACCGTCATGCCGGCCGCCGCCGGGGGCTGTTGCGGCAGATAGGCCACGCGGCGCGCAAACTCGCGAGCGCCCCACGACTTCAGCGGCCGGCCCTCGAACCGGAGGCTGCCGCTGTCGGGCGTCAGTTGGCGCGCGAGCAACTTGAGCAGCGTGGACTTGCCCGATCCGTTGTGGCCGATCAGGCCATGCACCTGGCCGCCGGCGAGCGTCAGCGTCAACGGCGAAATCAGCAAGCGGCCTTCCGTGACGAGGGAAACGTCATGCAGCTCGAACATCGGGGCGTCAGTCATTGGCATTCGTGGAATCGGAAGCGCGACGCGTCGCAACCTCGGCCTGCGGCTCGCGCAGTTGGCCGTCGTCGAGACGAATCAGACGGTCTGCCTGATCGAAATAGCGGTCGTCGTGAGTAATGACAAGGACACACTTGCCGCGCGCCTTGAGCGCGGGCAGCATCTGACGATAAAAGACATCCTTGAACAGCGGGTCCTGATCCGCCGCCCATTCGTCGAACACATAGAACGGCCGCTCCTCGAGATACGCGACGAGCAGCGCGAGACGCTTGCGCTGCCCCTGCGAGAGATCGAGCGTCGAGAAGCGCCCCGCTTCGATCGTGACCTTGTGATCGAGTTGAAGCGACCTGAGCAGCTCGCTTGCCTGCGCGTCCAGACCGTCCGGGGGAAGGCCCAACAGATGCTCGAACAGGAAGAAATCGCTGAACACCACCGAAAACAACTGGCGATAGCGATCGCGCTGCGCGTCGCCCACGGGCATGCCGTCGACCAGGATGCGTCCTCGCTCGGGCACGTATAGACCGACGATGAGCTTGGCGAGCGTGGTCTTTCCGCTACCGTTGCCGCCTACCAGATAGACGAGCTCGCCGGGACGAAACGTGAGATGGATCGGTCCCAGCGTGAAGTTCTCGTTTTCCTGCTCGCGGAAATAGCGATGCGTTACGCCGTCGAGAACGATGGTGTGAAATGCCGGAACATCGGACTCCACTGGCTCCGCCAGCCATTCGCTCGGCAGTGCTGTCTCGACTTGCGCGACACGCTCCAGCGCAACGCGGGCGCTACCGAGCGACGGCATCGCCGAGAGCACCCCTTCGATCGGCATGATGATGTACAGAAACACCAGCGCGTACCCCGATACCACCGGCGCCGGCAGATCGACGTGCCGCAGCACGACGAACAGCGTCAGGCCGATGAACGCGAAAAGTATGAAGCTGCCCCAACTTGCCGCGGCGGCGTACAGCACATAGCCGCGCGTGCGCTGCACTCTCACGGCTTCGACGCCGCTCGCGAGACGCTTTTCGATGAAGGCGGCGCGACGCGCCCGGTGCAGCTTTAGTTCCTTCGCGCCGTCGAACAAGGCGCGAAAGTCCTTTACCAAGGCTTCTTCGCGCTTTCGCGAACCGCGCAGATGCAGCAAGGCGCGCTGGTTCGCGAAGCGAAAGCCCGCCGCGCCGATGAAAATCGTGACCATGGCGAGCAACAGGATCTGCCACGACAGGTAGCCGAGGTAGATCAGGCAGCCGGCGATCACGGCCCCCTGCATGGCGAGGGCCGGCAGGTTCACGAACAGCATGACGATCGTATCGAGATCCTGGGTGAGCACTGTGATCGCGCGCGCGACACCATGCCGCTCCAGACTCGCGTATGGCGCGGCACCGATACGGCGCACGACCTGCATGCGTAACGTCGCTTTCGCGCGTTGGCCGAGCGACATGAAGAGCGTTTGCGACACGGCACGCGTGACCAGCACCAGCGCGCCGAGCCCGAGAAACTGCATGCCGAGCGTGCCCAGATGCTCACGCGGCGCCGTCAGCGCCCGGTTGATGAGCGCGACGAGGCCCGCGTTGCCGAAGCCACTCACGAGACTACCCGCGAATGCGATGGCCAATGGCCATCGAGACGCACGCACCAGTTGCCAGAACACGTTCATTGGAGGACAACCCTTCCTGGTTTTTCGGGGACGTTGGAAAGTCAGGCGACCTGCCGGCGCAGGTGCCAGAGCAAATATGGCGCCGCAATCAACATGGCGAGCACGCCCGCCGGAAGCTGCTGTGGAAAGATCAGGGTGCGGCCGAGCCAGTCCGCGGCGATCATCAGCAACGCACCGCACACGCTGGCGGCGACCGCTTGCGAGCGGGCCTTGCCGAACCCGGCCATTCGGGCCAGATGTGGCGCAAGCAGGCCGACGAACGACAGCGGACCGACCACGAGCGTGGCCACGGCACTGAGCGCCGCGGCGAGACACCACAGCCACAAGCGCGCGCGTTTGACGTTCACACCGAGCGCCGCCGCGACGGCATCGCCCATCGGCAGCAAGTCGAGCCAGCGCGATGCCAGACAGGTGAGTCCCAGTCCGAGGAGCGCCGCGATTGCGGCGCCGGTTGCGATGCCGGTGCCGACAAGATAGGTCAGCCCCAACATCAACGAGCGCAGCAGGAAAGCATTTGCGGTGCCACCGGCGCTCGCGATCGCCACGAGCGACTGTGCCGTGCCGGAGATCGCGACGCCGGCGAGCAGCATGCGCGTTGGCGAGAAGCCGCCACGGCGCGACAACATCAGCATCACCGCAAGGCTGGCCACCGCCCCGGCGAGGGAGGCACCGAACAATGTCGACGCTTGCACGCCGGCGGCGACGAACGTGACGACCAGCACGCCCAGCATGGCCCCGCCGCTCACGCCGAGCAATTCGGGACTCGCCATCGGGTTGCCGCTGATACGCTGCAGCAGCGTGCCCGCCAGTGCAAGCGCGACACCGGCGGCCGCCGACGCGAGCATGCGCGGCGCGCGCCACGGCCATATCACGGCCCACGACGCGTCGTCCGCCCATTGCCAGCCGGCGAAGGTGCGCCCGAGATGCTGCGTCACCCACACGAGCGCAACACCGAGCACCAGCGCCAATGCCAGCCAGCGCAACGGATGGCGTGCACGTGCGGGCCATGCGGCTTCGGCGGCTGCCACCTCGCCGGCGCGCGTGTGCGCCAACAGCCACAGCAACAGGGGACCACCGAGAAGCGCCGCTGCCGCACCGGTCGGCAGCGTGGCGCCATCGAGCAGCGGCAGCGACTGCACGATCTGATCGGTCAGCATCAGCATGAGCGCGCCGATGACCGGCGCCCACACGAGTTGATCGCGCAACCGTCTCGCACCGGCCAGTCTGACCAGTTGCGGCCCCGCGAGCCCGATGAAGCCGATGATGCCCACGATACTGACGATGCTCGCAGAGAGCGCCGCGGCCACGGCGAGCCCCGCCGTGCGGATCCACGCGATGCGCGCACCGAGTTGCGTGATGCTGCGATCGTCCAATGCGAAAAGCGAGAGCGGTCTGAGCAGTAGCGCGGCCGCCAGGCCGGCGACCAGCACGCGCGGCACCAACGCTCCGACGTCGTGCCAGCCGTTCTGTACGAGCGAGCCGGCCCCCCACGCGAATACGCCCAAGAGCGCACGCTCATGGGTCATGGAAACCATGATCGACAGGCCGCTGCAATACAGGTTGACAATCATGCCCGCGAGAATCACCGGCACGGGCGCGAAGCGGCTGCGCCACGTCAGTGCCATCACCGCCGCTATCGCAACCGCGGCGCCCGCAAGCGCAACGCCGGACTTGAACGCGATCGCGATCGGCGGCAACCAGATCGCAGCCGCCGAAAGCGCCAACGACGCCCCCGAGGCCACGCCCAGCGTCAGCGGCTCGGCCAATGGATTGCGCAGCACCTGCTGAAACATCACGCCGGCGAGCGACAGTCCCGCGCCGGCCAGCAATGACATTGCAAGACGTGGCATCCACGCATAGTGCACGAGCAGACCGGCCAGGCCCGCTGCGCCGACCGGCGCAGCGGATTCCGCCGGATGCGCGATTACATGGCAAATCGCCAAAAGAAAGGCACCGATGTCGACGCCCGCCGGGCGCAACGCAAACAGACTATTCACGGCGAGGACCACCGCCGGCAGACCGAAGAGAAGTGTCAGGCGCCAAAGGCCAAGATGCCTGGCAGCCATCGACGCGCCTCGACCGGCACTGGAAGTCATGGGTCGAAGCGGATTGGGTGCACTCATGCGGCCGCCCCCGTGAGCGCGGCATGCAGCGCGAGCGCCAGCCTTACCGCAGTCGGGGTGCCGCCGGTGGGCAGCATGACGGGCAGTTGTACGACGCGCGAGCTCCGAACGAAAGGCATGGCTTGCCACAGCGGGCTTTGTCCAAGCATGCGCAGCAATCCGGGCTGTGTACCGATCAGCATCGCGCTCGCCGACGTGTCAGCACCGAGTTGCGTGTAGTCGACCTGTGCCATGCCCTCGGTGTCGCTCGGACGCTTCCATGCATTCGTCAGCCCAATGGCCGCCAGCGTCCCGCCAAAGACGCTCTCGCGACCAAAGACATGGGTCAGCCGCGTATCGACCGGAGTGATGAGGTAAATCGGCCGGTTCGTCATTCGATACCGCGCGAGCCGATCGCGCACAGCGTGCAGTTGCGCGTCCGTTTGTGCGAGCAATTGCGAGGTTTGCGCAGTTCGGCCCAGCGCATCGCCGAGTGCGCGAGCCCGCCGCATCGCGAGGAGGTAGCCGTCTTCATGCCGATGCGCAGGGGGCGCCACAAACAGCGGCGCGATCCTAGCGAGCGAATCCGCGAGCGCACCATGTGCCGGCGTGACGACGATCAGATCAGGGCGCAATGCCTGCACCACCTCGAAGTTGGGCTGAAACAGCAAGCCGACATCGACGACATCGTCCGGCATCGCAGGCGTGCCGGCCATCAGTCGATACCAGAACGGGCGAGCCACCCCCACCGGCGTGACCCCGAGTGCCAGCACCTGCGCGGCCAATCCCCAGTCGAGCACGACGACGCGTGGCGCTCGACTTGCGACAGGTGGCGACGCGGCCGAAGTGCGTGCGGCAAGCCAGCGAGGCCCGACTGCCCCCAGGCCGAGCGCCGCCACGAGTCCGCGCCGGGAAACTGACACGGGTCGATGCATCACCATCGAGGGCCAGTCGCCCGCGCAAAGGAGTGGTGCGCCACCGCGACAGAGCCCTCGGACACCGCCGGACAGCCTGCGATCCCGTCGGCGCCTGCCGTTTGGATGAGGTTCTGCTGGCACTCATTGAAATTAATGAGACGTATTACCATTATTAATCGTATCTTGTACCAAAGCCTTGATGGCGATAGGTAGAATACCCGGGATGCTTTTACTGGAAATCACAAAAAATGTTGAGAAATGGACAATATGTGTCCATTTCGATGCACTTCGGCTCGCAGGGTGCGCCTTCTCCGTGGCCGCCGGGAATCCCGGATATCCGATCGTGTTAAAGGAGTCCTCGGTGGGGAAGTCGTCATGAAGGAATTGCTGCTGCGTCGCTACCCCGAGATTCGCCGCCATTTGCCGCGCGACGTCACGCTTGCCGGTCGGGAATGCGAGGACGCCGAGCGCCAGCCGTGGCATCAGCACCAACACGGCCATGTGGTGATGGCGCTGCGTGGCGTTGTGCGCGTGCTTACGCCGTCGCACACGTGGACGCTGCCCTCGTCGCGCGCGCTCTGGCTGCCGCCGAATACGCCGCATGAGCTTCATGCCGTTGGCCGCATGCATTTCTGCACGATCAGTATCGAGCCAGGCACGGCGCCATGGCTGTGGCCCAATGCGCTTGTCCTCACCGTCAGCCCGTTATTGCGGGAGTTGACCGTCGACATGCTGCCCGACGGCACGCATTACGCACCTGACAGTCGCACCGCCCTCTCGGTGCCGCTTCTGATGCGTCTGGTTCGCGAGGCGGCCGCGCCCGGCGAGCATGGCCTGCCGCTGCCGAGTTCGGCCAAGCTGCTCGCGATTTGCGAGCATATGATGACCGCGCCCGCCACCGACTATTCGCTGGAGCGCTGGGGGGAAGAGTTGGGGGCAAGCGGCAAAACCCTCGCGCGCCGCTTCAAGGACGAGACGGGGATGACGTTCGGCCGCTGGTGCCAGCACATGCGCGCGTCGGAGGCGATCACGCGGCTGGCGGTTGGCGCTTCGGTAGGCGACGTCGCACTGGCGCTCGGCTATCGGAGTCCGAGCGCGTTCATCGTGATGTTCAAGCGATTGTTTGGCCGCGCGCCTCAGCAGTATCTCGCGATGCCTGATCGTTGAGCCGCGAACGAGCCCGGCACCGGTAGCGACACTGGCCCCGGTGCCACGCTCCGCGTTATCAGGTCTGTCCGACGGCCAACGTCGAGACCTCGGCGGGCGAAGCCGTCCGCGCGAATACCTTGCGCGAGATCCAGACGGCAAGCACCCCGACCGCGACTCCGGCGACGACATCGACCACATAGTGCCCGCCGTGCGATGGCGTCGAGATCACCATGAGCGTGTTGAGCACGATGAAAATCGGAAACAGGCGACGAACGTGGCGCATCGCGTAGGCGAAGAGCATCGCCATGACGGTATGAAACGAGGGAAACGACACCAGCCCCTGCGCCGCTGCGAACGACAGCGTTCGCACATGATCGATCCGGAAGGCAAGGTAATCCGACACGGTGGACGCCGTGCCAGGGTCCTGCACGTTGAAGTGTACGAAGGCGCTTTCGGCAGGAAACGGCGTGGCGATCATCAACACCAGTACGGTACCGATCATGAACTGGACGACGAACTCGGCATAGTCGCGAACGTTGCGGGTGACGACCAGCAAGAATGGCACGCATGCCATCTGAATCCAGGTGGACTGGTAAGCCGCGCCCAACACGGCATCCAGCCACGCATACGCTCGCACGGTCTGATATATCGTGGGCCAATGGATGCCGAGCCAGGCATCCGCGGCCACGAGCGAACTCGCGATGTCCGGGGCGGCAAGGGTGAGCGAAAGGTATTGGAAAACGAGTGCGCCGCAGGTGAACGCGGCGAGCGTGACGATCCAGAGAATGCACGCACCGGCGTCGCGATAGAACACTTCGCGCGCCGTTCCGCGCAACCGGGGCAACCGCGAGATCGCGAGCAGCAACGCGCCGACGGCCAGACTGGCCAGGCCGCGAACGACAATGCGCACGATCTCGTCGTGCCTTGCCACCAGCCCGGCGTGCGCGCCCCACGCCAGATCCACGGCGATCAGCGCAAGATTGAAAAGCCACGTCGCCCAGTAGATCCGCCAGACGGTCGCCGGCATTTCGCCCCCTTGTTCACGTCGAAACCGGCGCCCGGGCGCCGAAGCGAGAGACTGCACGGCATCGGGGGAAGTGGCGGAAAGCAGCAGGAGTCGAACCTACCTGGGAGCGGCTGACGCCCCCAACCGGGTTTGAAGTCCGACAACTTCCCATTAAAAATCATAATGTTACGAAAATCCCCTTTCCGCAAACGGCCACCAAACGCGCAAATTCTAGCCATTAGTTTACGAGGCCAGAAAGGAATTGCGGAACGAATTTTCGTGCGGCGCACGAGCAAGGTTCGGGACCATCACCCTGCTTCGAGAACTCCTCAATGCCTCAAGTTCGAAACTGGCCGCCCCCCCCTGCAACGTGACAATATTTCTACTCATTGCAAATACCACTAGTGATGGCCGCCCCACCGCTTGGCGTCAATCACAATGCCATCAAGAGCGTCTCGCGCGCCGACTAGAGCGCCGCTCCTCAGTTGCATCATGAACACATTAGCGAAGCACGGAAGGACTAAGAAAATCACTTACATAAGAATGTTTGCTCAATCGATGAAACGCGCGTATAAGTTGTACATCGAACATCAAGTATGACTTTTATCGATCAAGCGTCGATCTTACCGATCTTTGCGAGACACTTCCGATCTCTGAATTTCTTGTTTGTCCGCCACTAGCGTCCAGTCAAGCATTTTGCGATGACAGCACGCCGGGAAAACCAGGAGTTCACATGAGCACCGGAATCGTGAAATGGTTCAACGACAGCAAAGGCTTCGGCTTCATCACGCCGGATGATGGTGGTCAAGACTTGTTCGCGCATTTCTCCGAAATTCAGCCCCAAGTGAGCGGCGAATTTCGCACTCTCAAAGAAAACCAGCACGTCTCCTTCGACGTGACGCGTGGGCAAAAAGGAATGCAGGCGTCAAATATCAAGCCCGCGTAGCCCTTACCGTTTCCCTTATAAGGTATCACCGCGCCTTTGCTCGCGGTGATATGCAGCTGTTCGCCGTCTCGGAGGACATATGTCCCACATTGTCCCGTCTTATAGAGGCTTCCGACTGGAAACGCTGGTGTTTCACAATCCGGACGCTGCTCCCGAGGGTAGGCAGCACGAGAGACTGCTCGCGGTTTCGGTACGAATCAGTCCTGCCTCACCTGACGAACCCGCATCATCGGACTCAAAGGTATTTCGGCTTGAAAGGGTCCTATTCGATTCAATCGGCGACGCTCGCCGCGCCGGCGACGAGTTTGCGCGCTCGTTGGTAGATGGCATTCTTGATAGACGCGCACCTGAGGTGTGAAGAGATGATCATTTCGCCGAACTGGTTCCTGTATTCCGCGTATGAGCCTGCGGACACAGTGAAGTTTCTTTCCGTTATGTCCATTGCCTACGCGCTCGGACTGAGCCACAAGACCATGGCTACAAAACTAGCCCAGCATGGCCGAATTGGCAGGTGGATATTCCATCGCGCCGCTGGTAACCGAAGACCGCCCAACTGAGCCTCCTAACAGAAGCGCAGCGCTAAGGGCCCCAAAAAATTCTTACAGGAGCAAAACATGCTCGCCCTTTCAGCACATGCAATCACGGCTGCCCTACAACGCATCGCAGAAAAAAGTTCCAAACAGCCATCAGAAGCGGTTATCAACGCGCTACTCGCACGCGAGTTGATACACCTCGTCGGCAAACACTTCGAGCCGACGCAGTTTGGCCGCGCATATTTCAGACACGCGTACACGATCCGGCCGGCGTGGTAGTTGGAAAGAAGTCATTCTGATAGTGCCGGGTCGACAAAATACTTCTTTGGCGCTCACGCCATCATTTGCCGGGTATGGGCCGATCCCCTACTTGTACGGCCCCGCTTAGTGTGGCTTCGCCGCCCACATCTGCCGCTATACCTGCCCGCTGCGACGATGCATCAGTGCATATGCTCGGCATGTGCCACAAGGAGTCGATCATGAAAATGGAGCGGATACTACTTCACGTCTACGGCGAGCGCCAAGACGCGACCTGGACACTCACTTGCCTCGATTTGTCGTTTTCCTCAAGCGCCACAGACCTTATTAAGGCCAAGGAATATGTCAGAGCGAATGCGTATGAATATCTGCAGGGAAAGTTGATCGGGGAGAACATTCAGTTCCCGGCGGTTGCCGTGAGTGCGAATGTCATATCCCAACGCAAAATGAAGTATTGGTTGGCGCGCCTCTGGCAAAACGTCGATGGACGCACGCGCAACCACATCTACGATGAGGTCGTGGGGCTAGACGGGAGGCATCCCGCATTCTCTTAATTGATGTGAGTCCTCTTGGGAAAAAATCGCCAGGCCGATATCTGAGGAGGGAAACCCGATGAGAAGCTTACCCTTGTTCTTCGCGGCCCTTACCGTTGCAGTAATCTTGCTGGTTTATTGGGGTACAAGATAGACTGATTATTGGCATTATCTCTCGCCATCAACGCATCATAGCTTCGTTCGCAGGCGAGGCCGGCGATGTGCGCAGCGTCAGCGAACTTAGCGAGGTCTCCCGCAGCTTGGTCAGCCCGGCTGAACAGCCCTGCGAGCAGATCGAGGGGATCTGTTCCGCCGTCGGTTGGCGCGCTTCCGCCGGTAGCGGAGGAATGTCGCGCGGCAGCTGTATATTCGGCAAGCTGCTTGCGCATCCGGTCATAAGCAGCGTCAGAGGCGCGAGCCGCAGCATTCGCGGCATCGAGAGATTTTTTTGCATCGATGGATATTCCGGCCAGCGTTTGCGTCGTCTGGCGATAAAGGTTATTCGCGTCCGTCAGGTCTTTGATTTGCTTCGCTTGACTGGTGATCGTTGCCGACTGGTCAGCATCGTGGTGTCCCTTCCAATATCCGCCGCCGGCTGCCATCACCACAGCAAGCAGCAGTCCGCCCCACACGCGAGGATCGAGCCAGGTCACGTTACACCTCCGGCTTTCACGTATTGCCGCAGCAGCGGCTCGAGCTGGTGCTCCACCTGACCATAGCCGGCACCAGGCAGGCTCGCCCAGATGTTGCGACACTTCGAGATCGCGATCTCGATGCGCCCAGCCTTGATATCCGGCAGCGCGCCGCGTTCGCGGATCTGCTGGATCGCGATCTTGTCCTGGCTTACCGGCGAGAAGTCCGGGAGCCCCAACTGCTTTTTGTACGCATCGTAGTAACGCGAAAGCAGTTGGTACCGCCCCGCTGCGGTCGACCAAACGTTGAACCGCTTGATCCACACCGATTTCCTCGGATGATCCGCGTAGCTGGCGAACAGATCGCCGCCGACGATCACGTTGTAGCCGTCGTCAGAACCAGCGATGCGCGATGTGAATTCAGACCAGGCCAACATGTCGAGAAACGCGCAAACGTTTTGCCCGCCGGCCGCGGCTGCGTCAATGCGAGCCATGCCCCCTCCCCTTGTTTGTCCAGTACACCTTCTTCGCCATCAGCCAGATCGATACGATCGCAAGGCCAACAAGCATCAGGACTTCCGGTCCATCGATTGCATGGCGCATCCAGACAGGTTTGAAGAGGTTTCCGACAGACGCCAGGCCGATAGCGGAAAAGCCCGTCGTCCCCCAGAAACCCGTTTTGATGGCGTCGCTCAGTGCCACCCAGATGCAGGCGGCAAGCACGACGACGTTCGCGATGAAGAACACCAACACCCAGATCATTTTTCGAGCCCTCCGAAGAGTCGCCGCTTGAGAGCCCCGATCAGGTCGGCATCGTTGATTTCCTTGAACACTTCCTTTGCCAGCGCCAGGCCAAACAACCCCATCAAGAAGCCAAACGCCTGCTGTGCGCCGGCATCCGTGATCGCGAAATACATCACGACCAGCGGGCTGAGGTAATAGGACATCGCCGCGCCGGCCGCGAACGACATCGCCTTCTGCTTTCGTGTCAGCCCTTCACCGATGAATCGGAGCGCAATCAGTGATCCGACAGCCCCCGGAAGCACCTTCACCGCTACGGCCACTGCGGCCGCCACGGCGCCCGACGTTGGTTCCGCCATTGGATTGTTCCTTTGAGCGCCCCCGCGCCCTGCTCTGGAAATGAAAAAGCCGCGCGAAGGCGGCCATGGTCAAAGGTTGCTCACGTCTATCAGAATGCCCCCGTAGTCGAGTGCCGACTGATAGTCGTATTGGAAATTTGGAGGATTGGGTGAGCTGGGACCGAACCGCCAATTGAACGTCGAGAATGTGGCCACGCCCACCCCGGACATCCAGCCACCGAGGCCGATGTTTCCGCGCCATTCGCCCGACAACAGACTTCCGTTGAACTGCGTCGATGGCGTGCGTATCGCACCCACCCCGATGCGTCCGCCGCCAGGCGAGAACGAAGCGGAAAAGCTCGTCGCTGCGCCGTAGTTGTACTGCCCATAATCGGGGCCCGCGCCGATCACGTTCCCCGCGATCACCTGTTTGATCAGCGGGTATCGCATTCTCGACGTCGCAACCGGCTGCCCTGCCGAGTTGTAGACGACGAGTAGTTCGGACCCGTCAATCAAGACATCCGACGAAAACACAAAATAATTGATCGACACCGGCGAAAGCGCCATGACGCGCGTCACCCACGAGTTGCCTCCCGTATTCGTCGTCGAAATGACCACGATCGGGATGCCATTCGTGTTCTCCATGACGAAAAGCGGATTGGTCGCGGAATAGGCAATGTCCGCCACGTAGCATGTGGCATACACGTCACCCGCCCCCGAGGCACCGAGGTAGAGGCTCTGCTGAACCAAGGTCGCCACGCCCTTTTTGGACAGGCAGTAGTTCGTCGACTCGCCGTCAATTTGGAATACGCCGGCGTCGCTGATCGACTGAAACCCGTATGTCATCAGCGAACTCCAAAGACGATATATCCCGCCATGGTCACCTGCGTGCCTTGAGGGGCCGGGTAGTACCAGGAAAGCGTATTGCCTGAGACAGAGATTCGGGGAAATCTGCGATACGCCCGCACGTCATAGAAGAGCTGCTGAAGGTGAAACGACGCGAACGGCTCCCCGGTGAGCAATCCGTCGTTTTGAAGACTGCCGCTCGTGCCATTGACGTACACCGATCCAAGCACGCGCCCGACTCTGCTGAAAGGATTGAGGATCTCATTGCCGGCCGGATCGAATAGCTGAAGCCCGGCGACCATTAGAGCAGCCCCAGGCGCACGCGCAGCACGTTGTTCGCGTCATAGACGCTGATTCCGTTGGGCGAGAGAACAACGCGCCCCTGCCCGCTGGCCCCGCCGTTCATATACAGCGTTCCCGACTTGTCCAGACGCCACCCGCTCACCCCGGCCTGATAGTTGTTAGACTGGATGTAGTCGCCGATCATGGCATTGGTGATCCAGCCGTTGCCGATGAATGCCTGGCTGATGAACGTCTGGCCGTTCTGGATCACGAAAGGCGTGCTCACCTGATCGTTTGCCGTGTTGAGAAAGGCGAATCGATCTGCGAGAAACAGGATTTGCGACTGCACCGGCCCTGTCTCATTGCTCACTCCGATGCCGATCCCCGCGCCGTAGTACTTCCCGCCGGACGTCACGCCCACCTTCATCTGGTACGAAGCAGACACCTTGCCGTCCAGGCTGGCCAGCGCCTGGGCGTTCGTCTGCACGAGCGCAGTGTTCTCGCCGACGGTCGCCTGCAGCGTCGTCACTTGTTGCGCGACTGCTCGATCGCCATCCTGGATCAGCGATTGCACCGACAGGATGCCGGCGTAGATGTTGACCGAGCCGGCGTAGTCTTCCTCGCTACCGGCGAACGGCGGCTGGATCGTGGCGATCGCCTCAAGCAGATCCTGGGAAAGCTGCGTCTCGCCAATTTTCCCGTTCAGATAATCGAGAATGTCATCGGCGTTTGCGCTTGCCTGCCCCATCACACCGTTGGTCGCCGGATACCACGAACCAACGTTGCCCGACTTGTCGATCAGGCGGGCCCAGAAAAAGAAGGTCGCGCCCGCGGCAAGGCCCATCATCGTGTGGGTATTCTGAGGGAACGCAAAATCGGCAAGCTTGATCGCGCTGGCGCGGTCGTCAGTCTGGCTGTACCAGACCTCAGTTCGCTCCACGTCGAGCGGGCCAGTAGGAAATCCCCAGTTGATCTGAATGCCGAAGACGATCCCGGTGGCCAGCAAGCTCGTCACCGTCGGTGGCGGCGACGTCTTCCCGCTCAGGACGGTCTCCGGCGAATATGCCGGAATGGATGGCACGTCAAGCGCGTTCAACGCCGTCACCCGAGCAACATACGTGCCGGCGTACAGGTTCGGTACTTCAAGGCTCTGCGACCCGGTACGGCCGGCCTTCACCCATTCACCGTTGTCGCGGCGCCACTCGACGTCGTAAGCGATCGCCTTGTCGGCCGGCGTCCATTTGATGACGCCAGTTGTGGAGGCGATGCCTTGCGCGATCACCGAGTATGAATCCCACACTACATCCTTCGCAGGCGGCTGCACCGACGGCGGAATGACGCTGATGGGACGCTGCTGGAGGCGCGTGCCGCTATCGATGGCCGCATACTTGTCCGGGTTATGTTGGATCGCCGATACGTCCCACTGCAGCCCGTCGCCCTGTGAAATGCTGAGCACCCGAAACAGCTGCGTCTTCAGTTGAGCGCTTTCCGCAACCCAAACGGCCTGAGGCTGCACGGCCTCGGTCCAGTTCGCAGTCACCGTTACGGCGTTTCCCTCCACGGATTGAACCGTTCGAGTCTGCCTGGCGCCACTCGGGAGGATTACCGTCAGCGTGTCGCCGACGGCGATCTGCTCGACCTTGTCGAGAACGACCGTCGACCCAGCAGCAGACCTGACGCGGCCACCGATCCGGCGGCCAGCGCGCGATGCGTCCGCGATGCTCACCACGCTGCCTGGCGACACCATCGCTTCCTCGAGGCCCACGGAGAACGAAACCGACTCCGTTTCAAGGCGGCTGCTCAGCAGCGTCCAATGCCCGACGCGTTGGGCCTGCCCTTGGCTGGTGCAGCCAAACGCCGTCGTTTCCGTCTGCTGAACCCCATAGCGCGAGATGCCGTCCTGGTCTTCGACGTACTCGACCTTCGCCTTGTAGAAGTCGCTTGGATCATTCCACGTCACGAGAGCGACAGTCTTCCGCGCCTTCCAGCTCGTGCCGGTGTAAGCGAACTTCCCGTTGATGACGTTCGCGTTGGTGAAGCTGTAGACCGGATCTCCGGGCATATCGGCCACAGCCACGACGTTGCCGTTTGCCCAGTAGGCCATGCCGCGGAATATGGTCGCCAGATCCTGCAGGACTTTGTAGGCGTCGGCTCGCGATTGCAGGTAGCAATTGCAGGCAAATCGAGGCTCTCGCCCGCCATTGCCGTCGTCGACCAGTTCGTCGCAATACTGGCCGATCTGATAGAGCGACCACTTGTCGACCTGAGCAGCATTCACGCGGTGGCCGAGGCCGTATCGCGGATGAAGCACCAGGTCATAAAATACCCACGCGGGATTGTCCGACCATGCCGACTTGAACGTACCGTCCCACGCGCCACTATAGGAGCGCGAGGCGGGGTCGTAGTTTGACGGGACACGAATGATGCGCCCCTTCATGTCAAAAGACCGAGTCGGAATGCTCTTGAACTGCTGGGCGTCGACCTGAATCCCGACGAGCGCCGTATTCGGATATCGGAGCTTCGCGTCGATAATTTCCGCAATGCTCTCGATGTTCGTCGTATCGGCTATCATGCTGCTGTTTGCGTTCGGAGTGATGCGGCGCACTCGAATCGTCCAGCCCGACGAAGATGCCGGAAGATTGATCCGGTGGCTCCGCTCATAGGTCGACGTCGTTTTGCCATCGAATGCAGACGAAAGCACCTCCTGAAACGCCCCGCTACTGGTCGCGAGATCAATCGCATACTCGACGCGGTAGCCAGTGATGTCGCCGTTGCTCGTATTGGCTTGAGACAACGCAGGCACGGCCATAGTGATCCGGACTGCGGACAACTGCGTATTGCTGATCGCGCGGACCCAGGGCACCGCCGATGTCAGGGTAACGCCGACCGTCGCTTCGCTCTCTACCGCTGGGAATCCGGGGATGTATGCCTGGTCTTGTGTGCCGGTACGAACGTCGACGCTTACATTCTGGAAATTCGCTGTGCCGTCGGGGTTCAGGATTGGCGTGCTATCGAGATAGACACTTTGCAGGCCGTTGACCAGCCCCACCACATCGCCCTCGGAGACGGCGTCCAATACCTTCGCGTACGCGATCGAGTGCAGGCTATCTGGGCTCTCAGTAGGCGTACGGCTATCGCCGCCCCCTTTGCCGCCTCCGCCGCCATAACCGACGATGTATTTCATGAGCTCCAGAAATGCAAAAACCCCGCTCGGAGCGGGGTTCAATATGAGTTGAGACGCCTTACGCCTGGTCTTCGGCGTAGATGCCAGCAGAAACGACAGCGCCGCCGACGATCATTCGGCCGTACAGCACAGGGACTGGGTTGCCCTGCGCTTGGGTATTCACGGGACCGTTGAAGTTGTAATTCGCACCGTTGTCAGGGCTGTCTTTCACGGAGAGGCCGACCTGCTGGGGAGACAAGAGCTGCACGATACCGCCGAGCGCCATCGATGCCCCCATAAGCCCGACGGCGCCAGCACTAAGCGCTTTGACTCCAAAGAGGCCTGCCTGCGGAACAAAAAAGGCGGCCGTTATAAGCGCCGCCCCCAGAAGTACGTTGAATAATCCGCCACGTTTCGCGCCCAAGATGAAAGGCGCGATTCGTATCGATTGGCTCCCCGGCGGAAGATCTAGCTCATCAGCTCCTAGATTTCGCTTGCCGGTGAAAACGGAGTATCCGACACCCTTACTCTTGCTCGCGAGAAGCTCCGCCTTGAAACCAGGGATGATGACGCATAGAGCTCGTATCGCCTCGGCAGGGCTATCAACAGCGAGCCGAAACGATCTCCCGAATTTCGCGCCGAGCGCACCGTAAAGTCGAATATCGCGAAGCTTCTCACTCATTCATCACCTCTTTAGGCAATCTGTGACTCCTGCAATAATGGCCGAGTTTCCATAAGGCAGGCGCACATGAAGTGCAACAGCCGAGCCAGCTCCGGAGCGCCGTGCTTCCAGGAGCGCGTGGTAATACCCGGGCTCACCAACGACCATCTCCGCCCCAGCCTCAGTCGGAGCGTAGGAAAAATCGACGTCGGACGCCTTCCACCGACTTGAAACGCACGCAGCGAACTGCTCAGGCTTCATACTCGTGCTGCCCCTAACTTCCGGAGTATTCGAGCGAAGGTCAGACACTGTCGTGCATCCCGCCAAGACGACGAGCGCGAGCCCGGTATATTGATTGAATTTCATAAGCACCCCGATTGACCGTTAGTCCGAGGAGGATGTTACTCCATCAGGGTTTTGTGCCTCAGAACGCAGCGGGTGATCTCCCGCCAATACCCGCCGTACACTTCCCGCGTTGAAAGCCGGCCGTGCATGTGGTGAAGCATCAAGCCGTCACCCAGATAGACGCCGGCGTGATTCGGCACATCCGCGCGGCGCTGCATCAAGATCACATCTCCGATCTTCTCGGGAGTGTCCTGATTCAGGTGCACGAAACCAGCTTTCGGGTACCCCTCCATGTACAGGTTCTCGCCCTTCGCCCACCAATCGTCTCGCCGCGGGAAGTCCGGCAAATCGATCTTGAGCTCGCGCGCGTAGAAGTCCCGCACAAGCGACCAGCAGTCCAGCACCCCATGGGCGAACGTGCGCCCGACGAGCGGTGCCAGGTACCCTATCGGCTCGATCGAGCGAAAGTCGTCCGCCGGCCACGACAAGATATGCCAGGGCATTCCCGTCGCTTCACAGCTCACCAGATCGGCCTCGCTTGGCGTTGCCGGAGCATTCGGATGCGAGTGAACCACCGCTACGACGTCGCCGATTTCCTCGGCCGCCGCGTAATCCTCCGGGGACATCACGAAATGTTCGGTGCCTTGCGCGAGATTCCTGCATCGCACGTATCGCTCACGCCCTCTGGCAATGACCAGCAGACCGCAGGCCTCTCTTGGGTACTCTTCCTCCGCGTGGGCCCGAATGGCGTCCAACGTGCGCGAGCCCATCAGGATGTCCTCACCAAGTCAGCGGCGGGGAATCCGCCGTACGGCAGTTCATTGCTCTCGCCGAATCGGCACTTGCACGACGACACTCGGCCGCCGCACTTATCCAGTGACGGATCGGCTACCGGGTTGTCGTTCTTATCAAAGTAAGCGGCGCCGGTATAGCCGCAATACGGGCCGCGATACCCACCGATGGTCAGCCAGATGCAAACGTTCGCGACGATCTGGCGCCGAGGCAACTGCTCGCCATTGAAGTCGAGCGCGCTGGCGAGCTCAAAGGTCACCGACTCGTTCGTCTCTTCCGTCTTCTGGTTGATGTACCAGAGTTCGGGCGGTAACTGCTCGTCGGGGTCTGCCATCGGGTTCCCTTCCGGGAAGTTGCGCGCGTCAAGGTACTGGCCTAGCGTGCGCATGCGCGTTAGCTTCGCCCCTACCATATCGTCGAGGTACAGGCACAGCGCCGTGATTGATCCGTCGATGTTGCCCACCGACAATGACGGCGTCGGTTGCTGGCCCTCCCCGCTGCGCGCGAAACCTTCCACCTCGATCGGCCACGGTGAGTACTCGTTGCCTTGCCACCAGATTGGACCGACCTGCGTATGGCCGTGGAATCGAAGGATATCGCCGTGCTGCTCCGTGGCATCAAGAACAAACAGTTCGATCAACTCGCCGGGCTCGAGAAGCTGAATATCGGCATGGATCGCCATTAGACAACCCCTACGGACGACTGCGGCTGCGGCGCGTAAAACTCATTGCCATCGAACCCCCATCCAATTCCAACTTCCGCGCGGTCATCGATAGGGATCAGTTGGAGAAGGTCAAATGCTTCACACTCGGACGCGCCGTCCCACATGACAACGTTCGCGACAACCCCATTCAACACCACAGCGTATCTCTGCATCACGAATACTCCCAAACAAGCACGGCCCCAGGCGCACCGTAACCACCGATCAATGAACCGATGGCTTGATTGGTCAACGCGCCAGACCCACCACCGCCATATCCGGTGCCACTAGTACCGTTCGTGCCATTCCCGCACGCCCCACCCCCACCCATCTTCGAGGAGCCTCCATGGCCGAATATTGCTGCGAGGTTTCCACTGGTAATCACGGCAGTGGAACCTCCAGGATCACCACCTGAGTTATCGATGTTCCCGCCGGAAGCGCCACCGCCAGCGCCTGGTATCGACTGCACGGTGGGCGCAGCTCCGCTACTCACGCCGCCGCCAAGGCCACCATTCGCTGTAATGCCCGCGAAGCTGCTATTGCCGCCAGCGCCCCCAGCGGCCGTCGCGACGGGCACGCCGCCAGCACCAACAACAACAGCGGCGCCCGAGAACCCTGACGTCATACGGTGTTTGACGT
>NZ_CABPSD010000005.1:0-360501 GCF_902459575.1 Pandoraea morbifera | reverse complement strand
GGCAACCGCGGATGCTCCTGCCGCTTTCCAGGAGTTGGTTTAAAGGGACTTTGCTAGAAGCCCATTGGCCCTATTGAAGGGGGCAGGTCACATCGGCACCGCAAGCGCCAATGACCGATTCAATCACGCCGGTCCAGTCTCGGGGAATACCGGTTCACCCAAATTCAACATCAGGCGATTCGCCCAGGCAAAGATCGCAATGGAGTGAATCAGGTCCAGAATCTCCGCGTCTGTCAGACCGGCGTCACGCAACGCCTGCAACTGCGCGGGCGCCACGTCTCCGGGCTTCTCCGTCAAGTCAATCGAGAATTGCCTAATCGCCTTTTCCCGCTCGGTCGTCCCTGCCGTGCGCGGATCGTCGAACACTTCACGGATCACATCGTTTCGCTTGGCCAACTGCTCGAAACGCTGCGCATGCACCGACGCGCAATACACACACCCATTGATGCGCGACACGACCGTCGTGGACAGCTCGCGTTCAGCGCGCGGCATACCGCCCGGTGCGTACATGATGGCGTTGAACGCGGCCGAGCGCTGGCGAAGGATTTCCGGCTGGTGAACGAGAAAGAGGTAGTAATCCGACGTCTTCGCCTTGGGATGGCTCTCTTCGAGTACCGCGACTTGTTCCGGCGTCGCGTTCTCGAGCGAGACGACATCGAGCCATGCGTCCCAATCGAGCGACTCGTTGGTGAAGCCGTGAGAACGGATGATGTCGCTCATGCTGCCACCTCCTGCGGTGCGAGTTGTTTGAGGGCTTGAAGGCCCGCGACGAGACGCGTCTGATACGACAGGAACGCAATCAACTGCGCCAGCGCGACCACGGCCGGCGTGCTCAGCCCCGCCGCCGGCAGCTTCAGCAACGCCGCCTTGTCGCCCTCGACAGGGTTCTCGATCAGCGTGCGCGTGAACGCCAGCATCGCGCGCAGACGCGGCTCGGCAACATCCTCCGGCTGTCCGGATACCGCCGCCGCTAACTGCGCGGCATCCACCGAGTGCTTGCTCAATTCGGCTCGATAGTGCTCGACAAGTGCCGGTGCGGGCGTCAGTCGGGTGGCATACAACGCAACAAGCAGGCGCTCGACCACGGAGATGCCTTCGAGCGCCGGATCGAACAATCCGTCGTAGCTGCCCTGCGTGGCCACGGCGACCTTGTCGCGCGCATGACGCAACGTATGTGTCGGGGAACCAGGGGCCAGGCCGGCGACGCGGTCGACCAGATCGTTGGCGAGATCGTATGAGGTAGGGGCGGTCATGATTGTCCTTTTGAGTAGGCACGCGCGGCCACGGCCTGCGCGAGGAAAGCCAGCACGGCAGTCCACGAACGCTCGTCGGCAAGCGCATTCGCATCCGGCTCGCCGCCGCCGGTGCTGATCTTGCCCGACACGGGGTGCGCGTAGACGAGTTGCGTCGTGGGCACGTACGGGAACACGATGGCATGCCCGGCGTTCTCGAAATCGAGATGTTCAACGGGGTACGGATGCGAATGTGCCGCGAGTCGCTGTGTCACCATGCGCGAATACCGGCTCGAAGGCCATGAGCCGTCGTCCTCCGCCGACAGCAGCATGACCGGCCCCCGGATCTTCTCGACCGGGATGCGGGCCCGCTCGACCGCATCAGGGTCGTCCAGCGCCGTGAGCATGGCCCGAGTGTGGCGATGAGGCGGCGGCCCTTCGTCGAAGGGCGCCCACGACGCCGCGCGATTGTTCTCCCAAATGTGCGGCAGCGGCTTGCCGTCGAGCAGCCACGTCGGCCCTTCGCGTCCGATGGCCGGATCGCACGCATTCTGTGCACTATGAATCAGGGCGCTCGGCACGTAGCCGATGACTGCGCAGACGGCCTCGGGGAAGGTCGCACCGAGCAGCAACACCAGCTCGCCGCCACGCGACTGCCCCGAGAGCGCGACGAAATCGTGCGCCGGACGCACCGTGCGGCGCAGCCATGCCATGCCCTTCGCGAAATACTCGAGCGGCGTATTGGAGATGTAGTCGGGCAGCCCCGGCGCTTTGAAGTAGCCGAGCGCAAAGGCTGCGTAACCGTGCGACGCATATAGCGCGGCGCGGGGCTCGTTGATGCCGCCACCGGAACCGTTGAGGATCATCACGGCCGGATGCGGTCCGGCGCCAGGCGGGAGGTAGAGCGTGCCGACCAGACCGTCTTCTCGCACGTCTCGGCGGGTGACCCCTTCGGCGGCAAGCCGCTGCGTGAACGACACGGATGATGACCCGACAGACGGCGTCGAACCCAAATGGGTGTCCGAGCCCGACTCCGCGTGCGCCACCACGGTCGTGACGAGCGGTGCCGCGACCGGCTGGGGAAACACCTCGCGGCTCTTGCCGTCTTCCGGCACCTGCGACCAGATGAGCCCCATGGGCGACACGCCTTGATAGCTGCCGTCGACCGGCGCGTCGCGCGCGACGTCGACGACACCGTCGGCATCGGCCGCGAACGTCGCCCGGGCATGCCAGATCACGCCGCCCGCCCGCGCGGTGCGCGCGGTGAGCGTGACGCGGGCGCCGGGCGCCGCGCCGCGTACCACGAGGTGACGCGGCACGTCGATCAAGGCGTCGGCAGGCGTTGCCGTGAGAATGAGCGATGACGTCATAACGCGGCGCGCCGGCTCACTTGGCGACCTTGGTCACTTGCATCGCGACGGTGCGATCGCTCGTGAACGGCGTTACCTTCAGACCCTTGCGCGCGGCCCAGATGTTTTGATAGTGATACAGCGGGATCACGCCGACGTCGTCCGATACGAGCTTGACCGACTGGCGCAGAATCGCTTCGCGCTTGCCTTCGTCAAATTCCGAGGTCGACGCGTCGAGCGCCTTGTCCACGGCCGGATTGCTGTAGTGACCCCAGTTCGATGCCCCGAGACCCTTCTTGGCGTCGACAGTGGCGAGCACGTTCACGAGCGCGTAGCTGGCTTCACCGGTACCGTTACCCCAGGCGAGCATCGACATGGCGTACTCGTTCTTGTTCGCGCGGCCGGAGTACACCGCCCAGGGCACCACTTCCACCTGCGTCTTCACACCGATGCGCGTCCAGAATTGCGCCACGGCCTGCGCGGTTTCCGGACCTTGCGGATAGCGGTCATTCGGCACGTGCATGGTCAGCTTGAAGCCCTCGGGGAAGCCGGCTTCAGCGAGCAGCTTCTTGGCCTGCGCGGCATCGAACGGAATGTCCTTCACCTCGGGGTTGTAGCCGAACGTGTCCTTCGGCATCCACTGGTTGGCCACGCTCGCCGTGCCCTGCATGATGCGCGTGACGATGGCATCGCGGTTGATCGCGAGCGAGAGCGCGCGGCGTACGCGCACATCGAGCAGCGGATTTTTCGCCAGCGGCTTGCCGGCGTTGTCCGTGATGTATGGGTTGCTACCCTCCCGGAAGCTCGGTTGCAACAGCATCACGCGCAGGCCGGGGTAAGGGTACACGGTCACGTTCGGCGACTTCTTCAGACGCGCGATGTCCGAGGCCGACACCTTGTCGATCACGTCGACGTCGCCCGCGAGCAGGGCCGCCGTGCGCGCGGCGCCGTTGTTGACGTAACGGTAGTCGACTTTTTCCCACTCCGACTTGCCTGCCCAGTAGTTGTCGTTACGCACCATTTCCACACGGTCGCCCGGCGTGTACGAGACATACTTGAACGGACCGGTGCCGATCATGGCGCGTCCCGCGTTGTAGTCGTCGGTGTTCGACTTCTCGCCCACGTGCTTGCTCACGATATGCACCGATGCGAGATTGAGCGGCAGATCCGGATTCGGAATCCTGGTCTTCACCACGAGCGTGAGCGGGTCCGGCGCGCTCATCGTGTCAATGGTGCGCAGGTAGCCGGCGAAGGTCGCCACGCTGCCCGGCACATTGCGTGCACGCGTGTACGAGAAGATGACGTCGGCGGCGGTAAACGGCTGGCCGTCGTGCCACTTCACGTTGGGGCGCAGCTTGAACTCCCACGTCTTCGCGTCGAGCGCTTTCCACGAAACAGCCAGCCCCGGTTGCAGCTTGTTCCACTTGTTCTCGACGAGCAGATCCCAGAAATGCAGATCCACCGAGCGGTCACCGGCGTGATTGTTCAGTTGCGGATCGAGCGACGACAGCGGGTCGGCGAATGCGATGCGCAGCGTCTGGGAAGACTGGGCCGAAGCCGCAGCGCTGGTGATGAGCAGCGCGGCAGCCAGCGAGGGCAACAAGAAGCGTTTCATTATTGGCAATCCTGGTCGTGGATGATGGACAGAGATAACACGCGCGATGATGTCGACCGACACGTGCGCGCACCGGAATTTCAGGTGTCGTTCAGGTGACAGGCGCTGACGTGGTTGATGGCCACCCCGCGCAGCGTCGGCGCCTCCGTGCGGCACCGCGGCATGGCGTGCGGGCATCGCGGATGAAAATGACAGCCGCCCGGCGGTGCGATCGGGCTGGGGATTTCGCCGCGAATGGCCGAGAACGTCTTGTGGCGCACGTCGATGCGAGGAATTTCTGCGAGCAACGCCTGTGTGTACGGGTGATTCGGCCGGCGGAAGACTTCCTCGACCGGCGCACTTTCGACCACGCGCCCGAGATACATGATCACCACGCGATCGGACAGGTGCTCGACCACGCCGAGGTCGTGGCTGATGAAGACGTACGTCAGCTTCAACTGCTCGCGCAGGTCCATGAACAGATTCAGTATCTGCGCCTGGATCGAGACGTCGAGGGCTGCGACGGCCTCGTCGCACACCAGCAGGTCCGGGTTCACGGCAAGCGCCCGTGCGATGCCGATGCGTTGGCGCTGGCCGCCGCTGAACTGGTGTGCATAGCGATGGCGCATCGCGGGATCGAGTCCGGCACGCTGCAACTGGGCGCTCACGTAGTCGTCGAAACCCGCGCGATCGGTGAGTCCGTGCACGAGGGCGCCCTCGCCGACGATGCGGTCCACGCGCAGTCGCGGGTTCAGGCTCGCGTACGGATCCTGAAAGATCATCTGGATCTTCAGTCGTGCGTCGCGTCGCTCGCGCTCGGAGAGCGAGTCGGCCGCGCGTCCGTGAATCTGCACCTCGCCTGACGACGGCTTGAGCAGGCCCGCGAGCAGGCGCCCGAGCGTGGACTTGCCGCAGCCCGATTCCCCGACGAGCCCGACGACCTCGCCCGGCTTCACGATGAGGTCGACGTGATCGACGGCCCGCACGACAGTGGGCGGATGCGCGAGTCCGGCGCGCTCGAGCACGCGCGCGACGGGACCGACGCGTCGCTCGCCGAAGCGTTTGCTCACCCCGTGCAGCGACACGATCGGCGCGGGCAGCGTGGCGCTTGGCCGAGGCGTGTTGCCGTAGCCGGCGTTGGCCGTCTGACTTTGCGGCAGCGGCGTATTCATACCATCTCCTTTTGCAGCGCGGCGCCCGGATGGAAACAGCGTACGAGGCGCCCTGGCAGTGTCTGTGTCATCTCGGGACGCTCGGCGCAGGCCGCACTCGCATACGCGCATCGTGACGCAAAGGCGCATCCGGCCGGCATGGCGAGCAGGTTCGGCGTCATGCCGGGAATCTGTCGCAAACGCTGTCCGCGTTTGTTCAGGCTCGGCAGGCTACCGATGAGACCGGCGGTGTAGGGATGCTGAGGGGTATCGAGCACGGCGTCGACCGCGCCTTGTTCGACGATGCGTCCCGCGTACATCACGGCGAGCGTATCGGCCAGCCCGGCGACCACCGACAGATCGTGCGTGATCCAGATGAGCGCCGTGCCGTGCTGACGCGCGAGCTTTTGCACCTCGGAGAGAATCTGCGCCTGGATCGTCACGTCGAGCGCCGTGGTGGGCTCGTCGGCGATGATCAGATCGGGGCGGTGCAACATGGCGATGGCGATCGCCACCCGCTGGCGCATGCCGCCCGAGAGCTGGTGGGGGTAGGCGCGCAGACGCTCGTCGGGGCTCGGAATGCCCATCATGCCGAGTGTGTCTCGCGCGAGCTCGCGCGCCTGCGCCTTCGACACTTTCTGGTGAGCGCGCACGGCCTCGATCATTTGCGCGTCGACGCGCAGCACCGGGTTGAGCGTCATCATGGGGTCCTGGAAGATCATCGCGATGCGATTGCCTTGCAGGTGACGCAACTCGGCGGGCGCCATTTTCGTGAGATCGCGGCCCTGGAACAGGATTTCGCCACCCGCGATGCGCCCCGGAGCGTCGACCAGCCCCATGATCGAGAAGCCGGTCACCGACTTGCCCGAGCCTGACTCGCCCACGAGGCCCATGATGTGGCCGGGCGTCAACGAGAACGACACGTCGTCGACCGCGGGCAATGTGCCCGCGCGCGTGACGAACTGCGTGCGCAGGTTGCGCACTTCAAGCGTCAGTGGGGACGACGCGGCGGAAGACGGGGAAGACACGGCGCCGCTCATTTCTGCAACCTTGGATTGAAGACGTCGCGCAGGCGATCGCCCACGAGATTGATGGCGACGACCGTCACGAGCAGTGCGAGGCCGGGATAAAGGCTGATCCAGTATTCGCCCGAGAGCATCGTCTGGTAGCCGTTGGCGATGAGCAGGCCGAGCGACGGTTCGGTGATCGGCACGCCCAGACCGAGGAACGACAGCGTGGCTTCGAGCGTGATGGCGCGCGCGACCTGCAACGAACCCACGACGATAAGCGGGGGCAGGCAATTTGGCAGGATGTGCCCGAGCACGATCCGCCAGTCCGGAATCGCCTGGCAGCGCGCGGCCTCCACATATTCGCGGCGCGATTCCACGAGCGCCTGGGCGCGCGCGGTGCGGGCGAAGTAAGCCCATTCGAGCACCACGAGCGTGAGCACCACGTTGCCGATACCCTTGCCCACGTAGGCGAGGATCATCAGCGCCACGAGGATCGACGGGAACGAGAGCAGCAGATCGACCAGGCGCATGATGAAGGCGTCGACACGCCCGCCCGCGTAGGCGGCCACGAGCCCGAGGACCGTGCCGAGCATGCCGGCGATCAGCGCCGAGCCGACACCCACGCCCAGGCTGATGCGCAGACCGTAAATGATGCCCGAGAGCAGATCGCGGCCCTGACCGTCGGTGCCGAGCCAGTAGGTAAAGGTGCCCAGGCCGTTGACCGTCGCCGGCGGCAGGCGCGCGTCCATCACGTCGAGCTGCATCAGGTCGTAGGGGTTCTGCGGCGTGATCCAAGGAGCGGCGAGCGCGGCGGCGATAAGCACGACGAGCACCACCAGGCCGAGCATGGCGCTCCGGGAGCGAAGAAATTCGCGCAGACCCTGCTGCCAGGGCGATTCGCGGCGCATCGGCAAGGATTCCGGTGCCAGCGCGGGCGCGCCGTGCGCGCCATGGGATTGCGGATTGAGCGACATCAGGCGGCGGCCTCCACGCGCACTCGCGGATCGAGCCATTTGTAGAGCACGTCCACGATCAGATTGAGCGACACGAACAGGCACACCACGACGATGAGATACGCCACGATCACGGGGCGATCGAGCGAGTTGATGCTGTCGAGAATGAGCTTGCCCGCGCCGGGCCAGGCGAACACGCTTTCGGTCACCACGGCGAAGGCGATCGTCGAGCCGAACTCCAGGCCGATCACTGTCACCAGCGGAATCAGCGTGTTGCGCAGCACGTGCACGAGCACCACGCGCAGCGGCGACAGGCCTTTGGCGCGCGCGAATTTCACGAAGTCCTGCGGCAGCACTTCGGTCACGCCGGCGCGGGTGAGGCGCAGCACGAGCGAAATCTTGAACAGCGACAGATTGAGCGCGGGCAAAATCAGGTGCCGCAGCCCGTCGGCTGTGAGAAATGACCACTCGACACCAAAGACGCTCACCGTCTCGCCCCGACCGCTCGCGGGCAACACGCCCAGATGCACCGAGAAAAACATGATGAGCATGAGGCCGACCCAGAACGTGGGCAGCGAAAAGCCCACGATGCTGCCGGTCATGAGCAGCTTCGAGATCGGGTTGCGTGGATAGAGGCCGGCGAACAGGCCGAGCGGAATCCCGATGCACACCGCGAGCATCAGGGCGGCGAAGGCGAGCTCAAGCGTGGCGGGCAGGCGTTGCAGAATCAACTGGATGGCCGGCACGTTGTAGACGAAGCTGTTGCCGAGCTCCCCGTGCAGCGCGCCACCCAGGAACGACAGATACTGGCGCCACAGCGGCTGGTCGAGGCCCAGTTGCGCGATGATGCGCGCGCGATCGACCTGATCGACGTCCTGACCGATCAGGATGTCGACCGGATTGCCGATCGCGTGCAGACCGATGAAGACGATCAGCGTCATCACCCACACCACGAACACCGCCTGGAGCAGGCGGCGCAGAATCCACGCCGTCATGCGATGCGCTCCTCGCCGTTCGCGGCGTTGTCGGGCGCACTCAGCGGCGCGGGCGGCGGCGCGGGGCTCCACTCGTCACCATAGACCTCCGGCTCGGCATACGCTTCCATGTTGGCGTAGTGGTACTCGACATCCTCCCGATAGAAGGTGCCGGCGAGGCCCTGGGCGAGACGCTTCGCGCCTTCGCTCACGGCGGGAATGTCACCCGAGACGGCGCCGTGGGAGAGCGTGGCGGGCGCGCAGAAGCAGTGAATGCGCTCCAGGCCGGGGCATGCGCCCGGCGTCTTTTCGAGAAACTCGAACGACGGGCCGAGGTCGGGCGAGTCGAACAGTTCTGCGTCCTCGTCGCCCGGTGCGGGCGAATATCGGTCGCCCCACTTGCGCACGAACCTGGCGAACGGCGCGAATTCCGGACGCCCTTCGATATCGATGCGAAAGCCCGTGGCGAACACGAGGAAGTCCAGCACGAAGGTGCCCTTGGCGGTGCGTACGTGCAGGGCGTCGCCAACCGGCGCGACGTCGAGAATCGGCGCGCCGAGGTTGAAGCGCGCGTTGTCGTGACGTGAGACGCGCAAGGTGCTGCCGCGCGGGGGGGGAACCTGCTGCGCGTTGACGTAGTGACGGATGCGCCACTTCCAGTCGTCCGGCAGATTGACGTGACCGTGCGTGAGGCCGGGGTTGCCGGCGCCCTTGCCCTTGTTGACGCGCGGGATGTCGGCGCGGCGAATGAGCAGGTCGACACTGGCCGCACCGGCTTCGAGGGCGGTGGCGGCGCTGTCCATGGCCGAGGCACCGGCACCGATCACGCCGACACGCTTGCCGCGCAGCGTCGAGTAGTCCAGCGTGTCCGACGAGTGCGCCCAGAAGCGTCGCGGCAGGTCACGCGCGAATCCGGGCACGCTCGGGCCGCCCAGGCCGTCGCGGCCGGTCGCCAGCACCACATGGCGCGCGTAGACCGTCGAATCGCCCTCGGCCGATGTGACCGACAGCGCCACCAGGCCGTCGCTGCCACGCGGTGCGACCGACGTGATGCGATGTTCGTTGCGCACGTCGATGTCGAGTACGTCGCGATACCAGCGAAGGTAATCCATCCATTGCAGGCGCGGGATCTTGTCCAGGGCCTCCCAGGCGTCGCGGCCGAACTGGGCCTCGAACCAGGCGCGGAACGTGAGCGCGGGCAGGCCGAGCGCAGGGCCGGTGAGTTGCTTGGGCGAGCGTAGCGTTTCCATGCGGGCGGTCGTGGCCCAGGGGCCTTCGAAGCCGCGTGGCGACTGATCGAAGACGACGGCGCCCACCCCGAGGTGCGTGAGCGAGGCCGCGGCCGCCAGACCTGCCATGCCGCCGCCGATGATGGCGACGTCGAGCACGGACTGGCCGTTGAAGATGCGTTCGGGCACCCAGCGCCTGGCGGGCAGTTCGAGCCAGGCGAGGTCCTGACGCAGGCGCGCTTCGAGCGCGGGCAGGCCAGTGGCCGATGTCGGGGACAAGTTCATGACGACGAGGCTTCCTTGGGGGCGGGCAGGTCGCCGTATAGCGACTGCAGGACTTGGGCGTGTTCGGTGGCGGCGTGTTGCACGTAATCGGGCAGTAACGCCCGGGCGGCGTCGGCCAGAGCCTGCACGAAGGCGAGCGCGGCAGGCGAGGGCTCGCGTGCGTCGCGGGTGATGACGCCGAAGAAAAACGGGATGTCGGCGTCGATCGGGCGCACGGCCACGCCGGCAAGCGGCAGGCCGTAGGCGGTCACCGGCTCGAGCACCGCGACACCGAGCCCGGCGCGCACGGCCGTCATGGCATTGATCGACGCGTTGGTCTCGATGAGGCCGACGGGCGCCACACCCGCCTGCGAGAACGCCTGGTCCAGGCGGCGGCGCAGGCGGTAGGGATTCTGCATCGTGATGATGCGGCGTCCGGCGCATTCGGCCAGCGGCAGGCGGTCGTGCCGCATCAGCGGGTCGTCGTCGCGCACGGCGGCCACACAGGCCGACTGTCCTATCCAGTGCACTACGATGCCGCGATGCTCCAGCGGCAGGCTGGTCACACCGATGTCGGCGGCACCGGTCAGTACGGCGTGCACGACCTGTTCGGGCGACGTGCTCCGCATCTGGATCTGAGGACTGTCGTGCGCGAGTCCGGGCAGGGCGAGGGCGGCGGGTACGAGACCGGCGGCAAGCGCCGAGGTCGCGGCGATGTGCAGCGGACGCGACTGCCCACGGGCGATCTCGTCGGCGCGCGCGCGAATCTGTTGGAGGCCGGCGAGCACGTGCTCGACGTCTTCGAACAACAGGAAGCCTTGCTCGGTCGGCGTGACACGCGGGCCGCTACGCGTGAACAGCGCATAGCCGATCTCAGCTTCGAGCTCCTGAATCATGCGGGTGATGGCGGGCTGCGAACGCCCGAGCAAACGCCCGGCCGCGGTGATGCTACCGGTCGACATGACTGCCGCGAAGGCTTCGAGTTGGCGTAGTTCCATCTGGCTCGTTGTAGGCAAGGACGACCGTCGCGAGCGCCGCGCGGTGCCGGATCATCGACGACGCCCGGTTCGACGATTTCGCAAACCCCGGTGTATTCGGATTGCGTATTCTTCGACCTTAAGCATGCGTTTTGCAAATACTTAATATTTATATGCTCATGCCTCCCGGTGCAAAGGAGGGTTTTGCCTAGGTGACGTGGGGGAGAAATAAGACACGCTGTCGGGAGCGCCCCATTCGGGGGGCGCTCGGGCTCGTCTGGGAAGCGTGAGGAAAGTCCGGCGGTGCGGCCGGACGGGGATGGCCGGGACGGCCTGGATGGCGGGGGGATTCGGGGCTGGGGGTGGTTGGTCGGCAGTTGCCGCCGGATCAGTGTGCGTCGAAGGGAAGGCGAAGCTGTGCCGGATCTTCCGGACGCGGTTGGCGGCGACGCAGCAACGCCACACTGCGTGGGTTTGGCGCGACGGCTTCCTGCGGATCATCCGGACTTAGTCGAAAGGTCGGCCGCTTGAGGCGCAGGACCACCAGCGGCGCGAGCGGTTTGCGCGTGGGCGGCACGCCGCCTTCGTCGTTTCGGCTGGCATCTTCATTCCCCGTGCCGGCGTTTCCCGCCATGCGCGCAATCACGGACGCGACCGTGCTCTCGGTCTCGCTTCCCGTGACACGCCCGATTGCTCGGGCAGGTCGCCTGCTGCCAGCGCGGCGATTGTCGCCATTGCCGCCATTGCCGGTAGGGCTATCCGTCACCGAAGCGGCAAGACGCTTGCCGAGCAGCCGGTAGATGTCGGGGTCGAAGCCGGTCACGGCCGGCATGCGCTCGAGCAGACCGTCGAGCGCGTCGACGGATGTCACGCTGCCCAGATACTGCCAGCGGTCGATGACGTGATACGCCGTCTCGGCGGCGTATTCATCGGGGCCGTGCTCCTCGATAGCGATGGGGCCGTCGTACGGCCACGTTTCCAGTTGCAGCGTGGCGAGCGCTTCCCGGACACGCTCGTTGTGCGCCGCGAGCGACGCCTCGCCCACGCAGACGCCATCGCATCGTTTGACCTGGTAGCCGAAGCAGGGGCGTCCCGGCGCAATCTTCTCGAGCCCGAGCTGCGCGCAGCAAAGGCGGTGCTCGTCGGCCAGTGCACGAAGGGCGCTCTCCGCGCGGGTGCGAGACGAAAACGTACCGAACAACGCCTGGGCATCGGCGAAGTCGACGGTCTTTGCGCTCACCAGTCGCGGCGTATCGGTTCCGGGCAGGAATTGCCAGCTGTAGAGGCTGGATGCGCGGCGAAGCATGCGGTTGTGCACCGGTTGCAGTTGCTTGACGAGCTGCGATTCGAGCAGCAATGCGCCCAGCTCTCCTACCGTCGGCCGGGCCTCCACGCGACGGATCTCCTGCGAGATCCGCAGGTCTTTCGCAACCTGGTGATCGCTGGAGAAATGCGAGCGCACCCGCGCCCGAATATCGACGCTCTTGCCGACGTAGAGCAGCGTATCGCCTTCGCCGTAGAAGAGATATACACCAGGGCGGCTTGGCAGGGCGTCGATGGCTTCGTCCGGCAACTGTGGTGGCTGGCTCGATCGTTTCGTGACGCGCTGTACGGCCTGCTCGATCAGATCGGGGGCGTAGATTGTGTGGAGCTTTTGCCAGAACTGCCAGAGCAGTTCGGCGTCGGCAAGTGCCCGGTGGCGGCCCAGCGGAGTAAGGCCGAATCGGGCGATGAGGGCATCGAGCCCGTGGCGGGCGGCAGACGGGAACAGAAGGCGAGACAAGCGCACCGTGCAAAGGACATCGGCCTGAAATGCAATGCCCGCGCGCTTGAACTCGTTCTTGAGAAAACCGTAATCGAAGCGGGCGTTGTGGGCGACGAACAGCTTGCCTTGCAGGCGTTCGGCGAGCCCCTGCGCCAACGTGCCGAAGGACGGCTGGCCACGCACCATCTCGTTGGTGATGCCCGTGAGTTGCTGGATGAAGGGCGGAATCGGCTCGGCTGGATCGAGCAGGGTGCTCCACTGTTCGATCCCATGCGGGCCGACTTCCACGACGCCGATCTCCGTGATGCGATCGGCCAGTGCATTGCCGCCGGTCGTCTCGAGATCGACGAAGACCATCGGCGCGGGCAGGGAACGCGCCAGTGCGTCCGGATCTGGCGCCTCGCGGAAGGAATCGTTAGCCTCGTCGACCGCGAAATCGTGCACTTGCCTGATCCTCATTGGCCCGGATGCCTTCGTCCATGTCGCATGCGCCGCTCACGACGCGTTCCACGACGGATTGCCGGCGCGCGAGGCGGCGGACAGCACGGAGGCTCCGGCGCGAAGCGGTACGTCGTCGTCCGCCGGATCATCGCCGGCGAATGCCGCGACGATGGCGCGGAAAACGGCCGGTGCCGGCGCATCCGGCCATTGCAGGTCCACGTGGGCATCGAGCGGGGGCAGATTGCCCTCGCGACGCAGCGCGTCATCGCCCGGCAGGCGCAGCAGACGCGCGAGTACCCACGGTTCGTGCCGCGCATGCAGGCCGATATCGGCCTCCGCCTCGTCGGCGATCGCCACCAGCGTTCGCCAGTCCAGCGTCATCGCCGGTTCGGCGTCGGAGGCGGTGCCGTTCTCGCCCGCGTCCGGCGATTCATGCTGCGCGTTGGCGCGATGTTGCGCGTAGCGCACCGCGATTTCGCGCACGATGCCGGCAAGGTCGCGCTCGGCGGCGCTCAGCGCCAATTGATCCCAGTCGATGATTTCCATAAGACGTTCCTCGATTGGGTTACATAATACTGTATAAATTCACAGTCTGCGAGCCACGATGCGACACACCGACGGCGGCTTCCGGCTCGCGTCGCTCAGGCTCGCCCGCGAGCCCACGGCGTGTAATACTCTGCGCCGTGACGCGCTTCCATCCCGCCAGGAGTTTCCAAACGATGTTGACCCTGTACACGTTCGGCCCGGCATTCGGGCTCCCCGACGCGAGCCCGTTCGTCGTCAAGGCCGAGATGCTCCTCAAGCTCGCGGGGCTGCCGTACCAGACGGATCGCGGCGGATTTCGGCGCGCGCCCAAGGGCAAGCTGCCCTATATCGACGACGATGGCGAAATCGTGGCGGACTCGACGCTGATCCGGCTGCATATCGAGCGCAAGTACGGATTCGATTTCGACGCGGCGCTCACGCCCGCGCAGCGTGGTGCTGCGTGGATGTTCGAAAAGGCGCTGGAGGATCACTTCTATTGGCACGTGGTGCAGGCGCGCTGGTGCGACGACGCGAACTTCGCCAAGGGGCCGGCTGCGTTCTTCAAGGCGGTGCCCTGGCCGGTCCGTCCGCTGGCCCAGGCGTTCATTCGTCGCAAGATCCGCAATACGCTGCACGGCCAGGGCACGAGCCGTTTCACGCCGGCGGAGCAGGTGCAGTTGCTCCGGCGCGGCACCCAGGCCGCGGCGCAACTGCTGGGCGACAAACCTTACTTTTTCGGCAGCACGCCGTGCGGTGCGGACGCCACGGCGTTCGGTTTCATCGCCGCCGCGGCGTCCCCCCACTTCGACATGACATTGCGCGACGAAATCGGCATGCACCCGAATCTGGTGGATTACGTGAAGCGATTGCGTCGGGAATTCTTCCCCGTCGTGGAAGATGCCGTGCGCGCCTGATCGCGTGGCGCGGCCTCGCCCGGTGCGATCGACCCCGAGCCCGCCGGCGGCGTCACGGCCGTCGGGTTCAACCGGCTTCGGGCGCGGTCTCGTCGCTCGGCAACACGTCGGAGAGCACGAGGTTGCGCCCTGATATCTTGGCGGCGTACAGGGCCCGGTCCGCCCGCGCGCAGAAGGCCTCGAGGCTTTCATGTTCGTGCCACGTCGCGACGCCACCGCTCAGCGTGTAGTGGCACACGCCGAAGGGGCCCGCCACCAGATGCCGGCTTGCCTGCGTGCGCAAGCGTTCGGCGATGCGAATGGCGCCGTGCGTATCGGTGCCCGGCAGCAGTATCGCGAATTCCTCGCCTCCCAGGCGCCCGAACACATCGTCCTCGCGCAGGCTGTCGCGCACCAGCTTCACGAATTCGCGCAGCACCGTGTCGCCACCTGCGTGGCCATGCGTGTCGTTGATCTGCTTGAAGTGATCGAGATCGATCACCACGATCGACAGCGGCAGGCTGCGCGAGAGCGCCCGCGCCATTTCCTGACGCGCCAGCAGGTCAAAGTGCTTGCGTGAGAGCGCGCCCGTCAGGTAGTCGCGGTTGGCCGCCTCCTCGGCGGTGGCGAGCATGGCATCGTGGATCATCAGCACCGAGCCCATCGTCATCGCCGGCATGACGACCGAGCCGATGACGAGCATGACGGCATTGAATGCCGTTGGAGCCAACAGGTCGGGGCCAGGCGCGGGCGTGAGCCCGAACACCAGGCCGCGTACGATGTGTCCGAGCGCGAACGCAGTGGCCAGCCCGGCCGTCAGCCAATAGTAATAAGGCGGGCGGCGCGGCGGCACGTTCCGCAGAATCATGACGGCGATGGCCAGCAGGATCGACGCATGGAAGGCCGAGACGACCACCACGCGGACCTGTGGACTGTCGAAGCCATAGCGCCAGAGCACCATCACCGCGCAAAGCCCGGCCAGCAAAGCCGCCAGCACTCGCCAGTGCGGTGGCCGACCAAGGAAACGAGCGCACCCGGCGTAATAGAGGAGCAGCCCGCCTGCCAGCGCCACGTTGGCCGTGGGAATCGAGAGAAAATCGGGCACCACGCCGCGCAGCGCGAACAGTGGAAGGGAGACGAGCACGGCGAGGTTGGCCAGGCACCATTCGCGAACGCCTGCCACGCGCGAACGTAGCAGCGAGCCCACGATCAGCAACATCATGAAGCTGAGCAGTGAAGTGATCGCAAGCAAAGAGGTCGTCAACATGGCGATGACCGGCGGGGGGAACAGACATTTGATGAGCATTGTAGTGTACGCCGGTGCGCCCGTTGCAAGCGTGCGCCGATGTGCGTCAATGCGCTTCGCCAGCTTTCGCTGCCCGTCGAATGACGCCATGCCCCAGTAGAATGTGCCCGTCCGATTTTTCCCGATTCAAGGAGTTCGCGCCAATGCCGACGTTCCACCCCGATGCGTTTCCCCGGTTTCGACTTCGCGCCGCAAGGCGTGGGCTGGTGCTCGCCCTCGTCGCGGGGGGCGGCCTGATTGCCGCCTCAGCGCACGCGCAGCAAGAGCCGATGCTGCGTCGCTCGGCGCAGCCGCCTCTGTTCTCCAGTCCCGCGAGCAACGTGTCCGCGCCTGCGGTCGACATCAATCGCGACGTCCGACCCGCACTTGAGGCTGCCAACCTCTGGCTCGGCCTGACGGACGTCAACCGCGCCCAGCAAAGCTGGGAGCAAGCCGCGCCGGTGTTCCAGCAGTCGGTGACGGCCGAGCGCTGGGCGCAAAGCCTGCAATCGGCGCGCACGCCGCTAGGCAAGGTCAAGACACGTAAAACCCGCGACGCGATCTTCACGCGCCACATTTCGGGACAGCCGGACGGTGAGTACGTGGTGATTCAGTACGAGACGTCGTTCGAAAACAAGGCGGACGCGCATGAGATGGTGACGATGGTCTTCGGCATCGACGGCCGCTGGCGTGTCGCCGGTTATCAGGTGCGCTGATCCGGCGGACGACGCTGTGCGGCGCGGCACCGGAGTGTGCGGGCGTGAATGGATGCGAAATTGTGCAAACGTACGCTAAATGACGCAAAGGCGCGTCAGCGCGGCAGCGCCGGCTCCACGATGTCTCGCGTAGTCTCCACGTGGGCGCGCGCGACCTCTTCTGCGCGATCCTCGTCGCCGTCGCGCAGCGCGGCGAGCAGTTCCCGGTGCTGGGCGTTGGTCGCGCGCAGTTGACCGTCGGAGAACATGACAGGCACACGCAGCGCCCAATAGTAGAACTGCGTGCGCTCGTGAAATTGCGCCAGCACCTCGCTGTCGGCGGCCGCCATGATCCGGTCGTGGAACTCGCTGTTCAGGCGATTGAGCGCGAGCCGCGGCGTGTCGCTGCCCGGCTCCATTTGCTCGATGAGCGCGGCAAGTGCGTCGCACGCCGCCGGGGTGATCTTGCGCGCGGCCAATCGGGCCGCTTCGGCTTCGATCGCCGCCCGGCCTTCGAAAATGGCGCGAACGGACAGGTGGTCGGCGCCCTGGACCTCCCAACCGCGGTTGCGGGCGATGAGCCCCTCGCCTTGCAGAATGAGCAGGGCTTCTCGAACGGGCGTGCGGCCCACGCCCAGTCGCTGGATCAGGTCGTCCTCGATGAGGCGCTGCCCCGGTCTGAGCTCCGAGGCGAGAATCATGCTGCGGATCTTCGTCCGTACTTCACCAGTGATCAGGTTGCTGGGCGCTTTCATCTGAGGCTTGTCTTCCGTGGTTCGGCGCACGCGCCGTGTGCTTCGATGAGATCGCCAAGGGCGGGCCCGGCGTCTCCTAGGCGGGGCATGTGGTCGTCTCCTCCGGCGTACGCCACCCCATGGCGGAGCGGATTTTACCGAGATTCCTGCTGGCTCCCGGAATCCGTTCCCAAAACGTCAACGTTCACGGGAACGTGCGTGAGACGGACCCACAGCGGCGAATTTTGCGCAATTCTTTCGGTTTCCGAAGCGAGAACTCGCCAAGGCGATCGTTTGCGTTCGGCGAACGGCACTCGAACCCGCGCCGTAGCAGGTTCGCGCTCACTGACCTGGTGAGGGCACACCCATCGCCCCGGCGTTGCGGGTACCGAAACATAGGCTGGCCACGACCGATCGACGCTGCCGAAGCGGGAAAGCCGCGGAAAGGAATAACCACTCAAACGTTATGGCTATTTGGGTGTGTGGCGGGTTAGGCGTCGGCGTCGAGCTTGCGGTCGACACGCCAGATGTTGGCGTCACCGGTGGCAACGAGCCGCCAGTGCTTCGCGGGCAATGGGGTGCCCGCCATGGTGCGATAGGGCGCCACATGCAACGTCAGGGTGCCCTCGGCGTTGCGTTCGTATTGGCCGACGCTTCCCGCGCCGTCGCTGAATTCCAAAATCACCGCGCCTGCTGACGCGAGTCGCCCGTCGAGCGCCGTGAGTCGGGCGCCCGGATAGAGATGGGTGTGATGCACATGGAAACGCATACGGCCCCTTTTCATTCAATAATTTCTAAATAAGAAATAAATGATTATTGAATGTCGTATTTATCATCAAAGTGCGCACTAATAGAATTTAACTGTCGACGATGAAACAAGCATCGCCCCTTTCAATAGACAGGAGAAACACCATGAAGCGCACTCTTCTTACCTCTGCCCTGATTTCCGCCATGTTGGCCGTGTCGGCCGGTTCGGCATTCGCCAGCGATGCCTTTGACGGTCCCTCGGAGTTCTCGTGGGTACCGCAAACCAGCGTGCTTACCCGCGCCCAGGTTCGCGACGAACTGATCCAGGCCCAAAAGGCGGGGCTGGTCGTTCAACACGATACCGTGTATCCGAAGGCCGCACCCAGCGCACAACCCGCAACCGCTGCCGCGCCGATCACCGCCGGCGCCGTCGGTGGCCTGCAGCGTGCCGGCACGACTTACTTCGGCAACTGACCGCCACTCCGGCGTGCCCCGTCCCTCCGGGCACGCCGCACGCATTGCGGCGTCGACATTGGCTTATGAGTCGCCGGGCCGTGTCGGCGCCCGGACCGCTTGCGGTATCGACCCGACTCCCCGACATCTTTGATGCTGCCGGTGACAATTCCGGCGATCCGCCGCTGGCTCCTGTCGCTGTGCGAGGGTCATCGCACAGGACCTTCCCGTCGCGCTTGCGGCGGGTTTTTTGCGTGGCGTCCGTCCTGGACGCAGTGTGGCACCATCAGCGCATTCCGTTTTCGTGCCACTTTGCGTGCCTCGGCGCGGTGTCAGAGATGTTTGTAATAAAAAGTGGTCGCGCAGAAGGCACCGTCGGGCATCAGGGCGAACTTGGGCACGTCGCCAGCGCGATGCCAGCCGCTGCGTCGATAGAGTCTCTCGGCGTCGCCCCCGGTAACGGTATCGAGCACGAGCACGTGGCGGCCCTCGCTGCGCGCCACGTCGTCGATAGCCGACATCAGGCGTTGCGCCACGCCCTGGCGCCGCGCGCAGCGATGCACCAGCATCTTGGCGACATCGGCACGATGCGGCTGGTTCTCGGGTAGATCGAGAATCAGTTGCACGGTGCCGACGATGTCCCCGTCCCCCGGTGTGCCGGGGGCGTCGCGTCGTGCCACGAGCAGCGCGCGCTCGCCCCGCGCCACGCTTTCGGCGACCTTGCGCCAGAACGCGCCGGCGCGCTCGCGGGTGAGCGGTCGCATGAAGCTCACCGAGGCTCCGCCTTCCACGCAATCGATGAGGACATCCGTCAACGCCTCGACGCAGGCGAGCGCCTGGGCGCCGTCGAGCCGGTGCAGCGAGACCTCGAAAGGGGGGACAGGGGAGGCCGGGTGGGACGAGTTCGGGAACGACATCAGGAAGGTCTCCTTGCAGGGACGAAGGGCAGCGTCACGAGTCCGACGAGGTAACGCGCCGTCGACTTCGCGGGATTGTGGAACCCGATCGGCTGGTCGAGCCGCATTGCGAGGCAGTCGCCCGCCTCCAGGCGCCAGCTGGCGTCGCCCAGCGTGATCTCGATGGTGCCCTCGATGACCCAGATCTGTTGCCAGACCTCGTTGTCCCGTGCGCTGGTGTCATACGCCACACGCTCGCCCGGGGGAAACTGCACCTCGACGAACTGCAGCGGCGACGGTTGGGCGGGCGAGAGGTTGCGTCTCACGTAGCCCGAGTCGGGGTCGGTCCACACCGGCTGGTCGGCACGGCGGGCCAGCGGAGAGGGCGGGGCGTCTTCCTCGACGCCCGGCTCGAACATCGACGCGAGCGTCACGCCGAGTGCCGAGGCGAGCTTGTCCAGCACGTTGGCGGTCGGGCTGGTCTGGGCGCGCTCGATGAGCGAAATGCTCGAGCGACTCACCCCGCTGCGCTCGGCCAGCGCGTCAAGAGAATAGCCGCGCTCGCTGCGCAGTTCGCGTACGCGACGGGCAATGCGTTCGTTAATATCCATGTCATCCAGTTTACTGGAAATTTATTTCCATTAAAATGGATGGCATCGTGCCCGGATGTCGTCAGGCGGCATCGGGCAACATCGGGCTTCACCGTTCACGCCGTCGACGACGGCCTCTCGCTTGCGGGCATTACCATGACTTCCTCGTTGAATTCCTCGATCGTCGTTCGCGATGCCACCGACGCCGATCTTTCCGTGATTCGCGACATTTACAACGATGCCGTCGAGCACACCACGGCCATCTGGAACGAAGTGCTCGTCGACGTGGAGAATCGACGCGAGTGGCTCGCCGCGCGCGTCGCGCGCGGATTTCCGGTCATCGTCGCCGAGCGGGACGGCAAGGTGCTCGGCTACGCGTCGTTCGGCGACTGGCGCGCGTTCGACGGCTATCGCCATACCGTGGAGCACTCGATCTACATCGACAAACACGCGCGCGGGGGCGGCCTGGGCGAGACACTCATGCGCGCGCTGATCGAACGCGCCCGCGCGCTGAAGGTTCACGTGATGATCGCGAGCATCGAAGCGCAGAACGCGCCATCGATCAAGCTGCACGAAAAGCTTGGCTTTCGCATCGTCGGCACCTTCAGCGAAGTCGGCATCAAGTTCGGGCGCTGGCTCGATCTGACGTGCATGGAACTGCGTATCGACTGACGGTGCGGCAGCACGCAACACACTATCATCGCGTGTCGCTGTGTCCCGACGGATACAGCGACATTTCTCTTCTCACATAGGCGTTATCACGCCGATCGAATACGGCTCGCGCACCCCGGTCACGCGGCCCGCCGCACGCCGCCCGGGGCGTGCGTTCTCACGCAGTGCACCACGTCCAATCTTGTCAATCCGGAACTCGGCGTGTAGCCTTGAAACGTCCGGTGTCACTCATGAAGCGTGTTCTCATAGAACCTCACGAGCGCATCACGGCAGGTGAATGTCACGCGTTGTGAATAGGTACCGTGCGTCGACGTCGTCGTTCCGACGGAGTCCTGAGGAATTGGCCCCGTGATCGTTGCCGTGCTGTTTTGAGCGCGTTGGCGTCCGCGCGAGCCCCGCGATCGTGCTTCGTGACGTGACGGTCCCCCCCCAAAAAACAAGACGGACGGAACGCTTATGCCGCGCCTGCCAAGAAAACACTGTCCTCCCGCGGCTGTGTCGAGCGAAGACGCTCGTCCCGATGCCGCTTCAGCCACCTCCGCATCTTCCCCCGACTGCGCAGCACCCGAAACTTCGCCCGATACGGCGCCGGGCATGGCTCTGACACGTCGCGGCTTTCTCAAGGCCTCGGTGATCGCGGGCATTTCGGTGTACATCGCGCCGCTGGGCAGCCGGGCGTTCGCCGCGCTGTTCGAGGAGAAGAACCTGACGCCCATGGCATGGGACGCCGCCAAGGGGCAGGCCCGGTTCCGTATCGACGGCACGGCCAAGGTCACCGGCGCGAAGATCTTCGCGCGCGATGTCCGTGCGCGCGATATGCCGGGCTGGCCCGCGCAGCAGGCCCATGCGTTCGTGCTGCGCGTCACGCGCGCCGACCGCCCCTACCTCGGCTTCGATCTCTCGCGGCTCGACGACGGCCTGCAACCGGATCGCATCGTGACGGCCGAGGATCTCGTTCGCGACGGCGTGGCGTTCCCCGAATTCTATGGCGACGACATGCTGTTGCCGGCGGGCAAGACGCCCGCCTATCTCGGTCACGCGGTGGCGATCCTGATCTATCGCGACTTCACGCGCTTCCGATTCGCCAAGGACAGGCTCAAGTTCCACGACGAAATCATTCGCTACGGCGACGTGACCGGCCCGTTGGAGCGTGACCCGTGGGGCAGCTTCCGATATGTTCGCGTGGGCGGCAACACGGCCTATGACGACGACGTGTATTCGAGCCTGAAGGACGCGCCCATTTTCCCGAGCATGATGCGCAAGCACTTGCCGGTTTGGCCGGACGGCAACGATCACGGCAAGCTCGACGAGCAGGGGATGGCCCACGCCGGCACGATCGATGCGTCGCTGCGCAATCCGCCGGCCAACTGGCTGGTGATGTCGCGGGAATACCGTACGCAGTCGATCGACACCGCGGCGCTCGAGCCCGATAACGCGAACTGCTGGTACGACAGCGCCACGCAGACGCTGCATATGGTCGTACCGACGCAATCGCCGTCGGAGGTCGCCGAGAACGCGGCGGCCATGGCTGCCAAGGGGCGCTTCCCCGTGAAGCGTCTGATCGTGTACCCGTGCTACACGGTGGGGTACGGATCGAAGGATCACTACAACATGCCGTTCTACGGTCTGGCTGCGGCGCTCTATGGCGACGGCCTGCCCGTGCGCCTCGCCAACGATCGCTACGAGCAGTTCCAGACATCGCTCAAGCGTCACGCTTTCACCATGCGCTATCGCATCGGCGTGGACAAGGAGAGCGGCATGCTCCAGGCGTTCGCCGCCGACATGGAGTGCAACGGTGGCGGTCGCATGAATTTCTCGCCGTCGGTGGCGATGGTCGGCGCCACGGCGGCGCAATCGATCTACTACTTTCCGAAGAGCGATCTGGCGAGCGTGGCGATTGCCTCGCGCGCCATCGATGCCGGTTCCGCGCGCGGCTACGGCACGTTGCAGTCGATGGCCGCCACGGAAATGATGATCGACGAGATGGCCGCGCAACTGGGCGTCGATCCGATCGATTTCCGTTTGAAGAATGCCCTGCGCTCGGGCATGAAGAATACGCAGGGCGCGATTCCGGCGGGCGCGGTGCGGGTCGACGAGGTGCTTGAGCGAGCGAGGGCGCATCCGCTGTGGACGCAACGCGACAAGAAGAAGGCCGAGTACGAGGCCGCGCACCCGGGACGCCGCTATGGCGTGGGCTTCGCCTGCGTGCAAAAGGACTTCGGCACTGGCGCGGAGACGTCGTTCGCGCGAGTGGAATTCGACGAGGCGGGCCGGATCTCGCTGCATCACACTGCCGCCGAGATCGGCACGGGGACTTCCACGTCTCAGGCCGTGGCCGTGGCGAAGTGGCTCGGCATGCCGGCCACGGACGTCCACGTCGCCATCACCGACTGGCCGGAGTTGCCGGTGGTGACCAGCGGCGATCCGTATCTCATGTCACAGGCCGATCAGGACCGGCTCGCCGCGAATCCACGCTGGTCGCCGGGGTACGCGTCACCGTCGAGCGCAACGAATTCCGCGTTTTATTTCACGCACAGCACGCGCGAGGCGGCGCGTCTGGTATTCCTGCAGGGGCTGTGGCCGGCGGCGCTGTCGATCTGGCGTCGCGGGCTCGGCGGCGGCCAGGCCGCGCCGCTCGTGGTGCGTGCCGAAGATGCACGCTGGGTGGATGGCAAGCTCTCGGCCGCCGGTCTCGAAGCGTTGCCGATGGCCACGCTCGCCAGGACCGCGCATGCGCTGGGGTTGGTGACTGGCGCGACCGTGCACGTCTTCAATCGCTGGCAGTGGGCCGAAGCGGATTGGGACCTGGGCGATGGCGTGATTCAGCGCCTGCCGGTTGACGGCGTCTCATTGCGCTACGGCAAGGGCGGCGCGAATGCCGCGGCGGCGGCGCAGGCGCCCGCTGCGCAGACCCCGGCGGCCAAAGGCGTGCATCGCAATGGCAATGCCCCCGCGAAATCCGCGTCCCCCGTGGCCGCGGCGGCGGGTTTGCAGGTCGCGGCGCCCACGCCCGGCACCGGCTACCGCACACTGGACCGCAAGCGCGTGTACTACCCGCCGGTCCAGCGCAACAACGCGGCCGTGACTTACTACAGCGCGGTCGGCACGCTCGTGGAGTTGTCCGTGCATGAGGCCTCCGGCAAGGTCGAACTGCTCACGCATCATTCGATCATGGAGTGTGGCAATCAGATTTCGCCGCAGCTTGTGTCCGGGCAACTGCAGGGCGGCCTCGCCATGGGCATCGGCCACGCGTTGCATGAATATCTGCCGCTTTACGAAGACGGCCCCGGCAACGGCACGTGGAACTTTAACCGCTACCACTTGCCGCGCGCGGTCGACGTCGCCGTATGGACGCAAACGGGGGAAGTGTTGCCCCCGATTTCCGAAACCGATGTGCCCAAGGGCATTGCCGAAGTGGTGATGATCCCCGTGGTGGGCGCGATCGTGAATGGCCTGGCCCATGCGATCGGCCATCGATTTACTGATTTGCCGGTGACGCCGGAGAAGATCCAGGAGGTACTGGCATGACGGACACAGCAACTGGCGCGAGCAGCGCAACCGGCGCTACCCGGACCGGACCGGACGTGGCGAGCGCGGGCGACGCCGCACAACCTCCCGCGCACAACGCGAGTGCGGCATCGGCGCCGGAGGCCCCGATGTCGGCCAGCGCTGCCGCAGCCCCGGCCGTGGCGCCCGCGAGCGGCACGAAGCCCTGGGAAACGCTGCCCGTGACCGTGAAGGTCAACGGCGTGACGCACGGCCCCACGGACGTACCCGCAGGTCTCATGATGATCGACTATCTGCACGAAACGCTGGGGCTGACCGGCTCGCGCCTGGGGTGCGGGCAAGGCATCTGCCACGCTTGCGTGGTGATCGTCGATCATGCGGACGGCAGCAGCGAGACCGTGCGGACGTGCATCACCGGCGCAAACTATTTCGACGGCAAGACCGTGCGCACGGTGGAGGGGCACGCCACGCGAGACGCCGACGGCAAGCTCACGCTGGCCCCGATCCAGCAGGCGTTCCTCGATCATTTCAGCTTCCAGTGCGGCTATTGCACGCCGGGCTTCGTCAACGCGGCCACGGTGCTCATCGAGCGGCTCAAGCGCCATCCGGTCGCGCGCGCCGATCTCGAGGCGGCGATCACCGAGGGCCTCAACGACCAGATCTGCCGGTGCACGGGATACGTGCGCTACTACGAGGCCGTGCGCGAGGTCGTTCTCAAGACGCCCGGCTGCGTCAAGGATGCAAAATGAGGCGCGAGATGAGGGGATACGCCATGAGCCTGAATCGCGTCACGCGCTGGGGCGCCCGCGCCGCGTGGCTGACGGCGGTGTTGCTCGTTGCCGCGTGCAACGACTCGAACGTGCCCAAGCCGCCCGGGCCCGCGCAACCGCCCAGGCCGAAGACATCGATGATGCCCTCGCTCGTCACGAGCGCGATGGCCGCCGATGCACCGAATGCATCGGCGGCGGCATCCACGCCTTCCACGGCTTCCACACCGGTGTCGCCAGCGGCGGCAGCGCCCGCCGCGAGCGCATCGCCGGAGACGATCGCGCGCGGCCGATACCTCGCGCGCGCGGCCGACTGCGCGGCGTGCCACACGAGCGCGGACGGTGCGCCGTTCGCGGGCGGCGTGCCGCTCAAGTCGCCGTTCGGCACGTTCTACGGCACCAACATCACGCCGGACAAGACGAACGGCATTGGCGGCTGGACGTCGGACGATTTCTACCGGGCGCTTCATGACGGCAAGGCCCCGGACAAGCCGTTGTATCCGGCCATGCCATACACGTCGTACCGGCAGATGTCGCGCGCCGACAGCGACGCCATCTATGCGTACCTGATGTCGGTGAAACCCGCTGCCGTACCCAATCGCCCGCATGCGCTTTCGTTCCCGTACACCCTGCGTTTCGGCATGCGTGTGTGGGACTGGATATTTCTCAAGGACACCTTGCCCGATGCGTCGAAGGGGCAGTCGGCGGACTGGCTTCGCGGGCGTTACCTCGCCAATGCGCTGGGCCATTGCGCGGAGTGCCACACGCCGCGCGGCACGTTCGGCCAGCTCGACAGTGCCAAGCCGCTGGGCGGCGCCTCGCTCGCGCGCATCGCCGCGCCCGACCTGACGCCCGAAGCGCTGGCCGCTCGCGGCTGGACGGTGAAGGACCTGCAGGCGTTCTTCGGCACGGGTATCGCGCCGCAGGGCTCGGCGTTCGGGGAGATGTACCCGGTCGTGCATCTGAGCACGCAGTACCTCACGCCCGACGACCTGCGCGCGCTCTCGACGTATCTGCTCGGCGACGCGCCACCCGCGCCCCGACCATTGCCGGACCCTCCCGACACCGGCAAATGGATGGCCGGACGCAACCTGTATCTTGCCGTCTGCGCCGGTTGCCACGCGGCCGACGGCACGGGAAAGCCACACGTGGCGGTGTCGATGCTGGGGAATTCGACGGTACGACAAAAGGATCCGCACAACCTGATCGTGGCGATTCTCGACGGGATCGCGCCGCAGAAATTCCCGGGCCTCGAAGCGATGCAGGACATGCCCGGCTTCGACAAGCGGCTGACCGATGCGCAGATCGCGGAATTGAGCAACTACCTTCGCGTGGCCTACGGTGGTCAGGCGGGCGACGTCAATTCCGAGATCGTCAGGCAGTTGCGCCAGAAGTAATCGGTCGCCGCCCCGTGCGAAGACATGGCGCATAATGACGCGCCATGTCACGCACACAACGTCTCTTCTCCCTGATGCAACTGCTGCGCCGCCACCAATACCCGGTGGCGGGCGCCGCGCTGGCCGACTCGCTCGGCGTGAGCCTGCGCACGCTGTATCGGGACATTGCCACGCTTCAGGCGCAGGGCGCGGACATCGAGGGGGCGCCGGGACTGGGCTATGTACTCAAGCCCGGGTTCATGCTCCCGCCGTTGATGTTCTCGGAAGAGGAGATCGAGGCGATCGTGCTCGGCTCGCGCTGGGTTGCCAGGCGGACCGACGGCGCACTCGCCGACGCGGCCGCCAACGCCCTGGCGAAGATTGCGGCGGTGCTGCCCTCGGATCTGCGCGCGTCGCTCGAGGCGTCGACCCTGCTGATCGGCCCGGGCGATCCGCTGCCGCCCATGATTGTCGACCTGACGGTCATTCGCGAGGCCATTCGCGCCGAGCGCAAACTCCATCTTGCCTATCGCGACGAAGCCGGACGGTTGTCCGAGCGCGTCGTCTGGCCGTTTGCGCTCGGCTTCTTCGAGCGCGTGCGCATGATCGTAGCCTGGTGCGAACTTCGCGATGGCTTCCGGCATTTTCGCGCCGACCGCATCGAGGCCATGACGGTGACCGCCTCGCGCTACCCTCGCGGGCGCCGCGCCCTGCTCAAATCATGGCGCGAGACGATCGGCAACACGTGATGCCGCGCCCGTGGGACGCCGGAGCCGGTGTTCCACGACTGAGTTCGGATGCTGACAAAATCTGACAGTATCTCCTCGTACGATAGCGCTCATGACAACGCCCGACGGCCCCGGAAGTTCGGTCTGCCATCGATGCGACGTGTCATTCCAACCTATCGACAGGAGCTAGTCATGCTGCACCCGAACATGGTCAATCTGTATGTTGCGAGTCCCCCCGAGAGCGCGGCGTTCTACGCCGATCTGTTCGACCTCGAGCCGGTCGAGGCGTCGCCCGGATTCGCGCTGTTCGTGTTTCCCTCGGGGCTGAAGCTCGGTCTCTGGGCGCGCTTCGCGGTGCAGCCCACGGTGATTGCCCCGCCCGGCGGCAGCGAGGTGGTGATTCCGGTGGCGTCCAACGCCCACGTGGACGCCACGTGGGAGGACTGGAGCGCGCGCGGCCTCACCATTTTGCAGGTGCCCACCACCATGGACTTCGGACGCACGTTCGTCGCGTCCGACCCCGACGGTCACCGCATCCGCGTGTACAAGCTCGCGAACGCCTGACGGGATCACTTCGCCGAGGCGGCTTTCACGAGGACCGGGGTCTCGCGATACTGCGTCGGGAACAGCCGCGCGAGATCCTTCACCTTCGGCAGATCGTTGATGACAATGTACGGATATGTCGGGTGCTCGGTGAGGAAGTCCTGGTGGTAAGCCTCGGCGGGGTAAAAGCCCGTGTACTTCTCGACTTTCGTCGCAATCGGCTTGCTGTAGGCGTGCGCTGCGTCCAGCTGGGCGATGTAGGCCTCGGCGACGCGACGTTGCGCATCGCTCATCGGGAACACGGCGGAGCGATATTGCGTGCCGGAGTCCGGGCCCTGACGGTTCACTTCGGTGGGGTTGTGGGCGACGGAGAAGTAGATCTGCAGCAGCTTGCCGTATGAGACCTGCTGTGGATCGAACGTCACCTGAACCGATTCGGCATGCCCCGTCGCGCCGCCGCTGACGGTCTCGTAGTTGGCCGTTTTCGCGGCGCCGCCCGCGTAGCCGGACTCCGCCTTCGTCACGCCTTTCACGTGCTGGAACACGCCCTGCACGCCCCAGAAGCAGCCCCCCGCGAACACGGCCGTTTCGGTACGGGCGCCGCTCGGCGGCTCGTCGATCCTGGGTGCGGCGATCTCGACGGCGGATTCGGCTCCGCCGAAGGCATACGCTCCGACCTGCCACGCCAACACCCCGGCCGCCACGGCCGCGGCGCCGAGCAGGGCGCGTCTCACGCGCGACGTTGGATGCGAGCTGGAAGTCACGCCGGAATCCGGCGCTGCGGACAAACGAGTCTGTGATTCGTACGGTTTCATCTGAAAGCTCCCGGCGTGCGATGACGCCTCGGTCAAGGGTGGGAATCGATGCGGCGCGGGGGTACGCGAGCGATACCCTAGCGCCGCGTGTTGGGTCAACCGAACGTGAAGGCGTAGGCCGACACCCCCGGGTCGAGGAACTCGATGCTGAACGTGCGATCGCGTACGTCGCCCGACTGGCGCACGAGCTGGTACAGCCGCTGCGATGTCACGACACCGGTGCCATCTGCGGCAACGTCGGTACCATGGGCTTCGCCTGGCGCTTCGCCGTCGAGCGTGACGCGAAAGCGTACGGGTTTGTCGTGGGTATCCGGGCCGAGCACGAGATGCAGGTCGCGTGCGTGGAAACGGTAGACGATGCGTGCGCCGGCTCGTGTGGCCGTGGCCTGTTCCGGACCGACGCGCCAGTCGCCGCCCAGCCCCCAGCGGTTGAGTTGCGGCATCGCCGGGGCGCGGTAGGCGCTGGACTGGTCGCGCACGGCGCCACCGGGCGAGACGAAGTTTTCAGCGCGCGCATAGCCGACATAGGTTTCGGGCGAGCGGACATCACGCATGTCGGCGGCTTGCTGTACACCGCCGGCGTTCACATCGGCCACACCATCGGCGACCTGCTTCGCGCCGGCTTCGCGCAGCAGTTGCTGGATGACCCGCTCCGACTCGGCGTAGTTGCCCTCGCCGAAGTGGTGATAGCGCACTCGTCCCCGTGCGTCGATGAAATAGTGGGCCGGCCAGTACTGGTTGTTGAAGCCGCGCCAGATGGCGTAGTTGTTGTCGATGGCCACGGGGTACGTGACGCCCAGGTCCTTCACGGCCTTCCTCACGTTGCCGATGTCGCGCTCGAAGGCGAATTCGGGGGCGTGCACGCCGATCACGACGAGTCCCTGATCGCGATACTTTTCGGCCCATGCCTTGACATAGGGCAGCGTGCGCAGGCAGTTGATGCAGGAATACGTCCAGAAGTCGATGAGCACAACCTTGCCGCGAAGCGCCTGCGCCGAGAGCGGCGCCGAATTGAGCCATTGCACGGCGCCGTCGAGCGACGGCAGCGTGCCCTCGACCGGCAACGACAGGGGTTCGGCGGCGACGGTGCGGACCATCCCATTGCCGGCGGCCATCATGGCGCCACCGCTTTTGTCATCGCCTCCGGCTGAGCTCATGGCGTCGTTCGCCGCGCGCGCCGCTCGCGCATCGGTGTCGCTGGCCGTCGCATCCGGGCCGGTGGCGGCATTGCGCGGAGCACCCAGCCGCTCGACGAGCTTTTGCTCGATGCCACCGGTCGACGCTGTGGAAATCTGAGCCAGTACGCCGGTATCGAGGCCGAGTGCGATGGCTGCGACGCCGGCGAGCATGAGGCCACCGAGCGCGCGACGAATCCATTCGCCGGCGCCGAGCGAGCGCTTCATCGCCGAGAAAACCCGCCCGCCGACGAGCAGGGCCAGGGCAAGCGACGTCGCGGCCCCGGCCGCATACGCGACGAGCAGCAGCGTGGTACCTGCGCTCGCGCCCTGCAGGGCGGCGCCGGTGAGCACGAGGCCGAGGATCGGGCCCGCGCACGGCGCCCAGAGCAGCCCGGTTGCTATGCCCAGCAGGAACGACGCGCCGGGGCGGGGGCCGTGCCCGGCGCCGGCGCGCGAAGCATCGCCTTCATGCGCCGACTGCGAAAGACGGTCGCCCAGCGTCACCAGCGGGTGGGTGAGCCATTCGGAGAGCTTCGGGAAAAGCAGCGTTGCTCCGAAAAGCGCAACGAGGGCGAGCGCGAGCCAGCGCCCGTATTGGTTCGCCTGCACGACCCAGTTGCCGCCTACGGCGGCGAGCGTGGCCACCAGTGCGAACATCAGCACCATGCCCGCGAGCATGGGCAACACGCTGCGCGAGAACGACTGGCCGGCGCGCGAGAAGACAAAGGGCAGCACCGGCAGAATGCACGGACTGACGATCGTCAGAATCCCGCCGAGATAGGCAAGGATGAGCAGAGTCATGAAGCGCTCCTGGTGCCTCGTCCAAAGGCGGACGAGGCGGCGGTTGTCGGGTTGGAGGCCGGCCGTCGCGGGCCCGCCTCCGGGGGAATGCCCGGGGCGAGGGCGCGGTTCAGGCGGGCTGCGGCACGAACGTCATCGCCAGCCCGTTCATGCAGTAGCGCAGGCCGGTCGGCTTCGGTCCATCGTCGAAAACATGGCCGAGGTGGCCGCCGCAGCGCCGGCAGTGCACTTCGGTGCGCACCATGCCGAAGGTCGTGTCGGTGCGTGTCCCGACGGCATGATCGAGCGGCGTCCAGAAGCTTGGCCAGCCGGTGTGGCTGTCGAACTTCGTGCGTGACGAGAACAGCGGCAGCGCGCAGCCGGCGCAGGCAAAGGTTCCGGCCCGGTGCTCGTCGTTGAGCGGGCTCGAATACGGGCGCTCGGTGCCTTCGCGGCGCAGGATGTCGTATTGCGCGGGCGTCAGGCGTCGGCGCCATTCGGCGTCGCTGTAGGCCACTTCGAAGTGCTCCTCGGTGCGCCCGGCGTCGCCGGCGAGCGCCGGACGCACGAGGCGCGGCACCAGCCCGGCGGCCACGGCGGCCGCGGCGGCGCCTGCGCTGAGCAGGAATAGCCGGCGCGACGGTGCCGGGTGCGCGAGGCTCGCGCCGTCGCGGGGCGCGCCTGGCGTCCCGCCATCCGTGGCGGGTCGACGCGGGTCAGGGGTGGGCAATCGCATGACGTCCTCCGTTGAATATGGGTCGATCCGGCGCGGTGCCGCCCCGTCGCCATGAATGCAGGGGAGCCTGGCGGCGGGGCGGCTTCAAGATATTGCGCAGTCCGGTGGTGCGCCGGATCGATGACTGAAGGGTAGTGCGCGGGCGATGGCGAAGTCCTCACGTAAAATTAAACAATTCGTGATACCTCGCGGTGCGCGATCTGCGCACAATGGGGGCACCAAGCCCCACTTTTTCCGGGAGTTGTTCCCCTGATGGAATCGCCGCGCCGTGTCCTGCTCGTCGAAGACGACGTGCATATTGCCGATCTGCTTACGCTGCACTTGCGTGACGAGCGCTTCGACGTCGTGCATTGCGCCGACGGCGATGAAGGCCTGCGCCGTCTCTCGGAAGGCAACTGGGACGCCCTCATCCTCGATCTCATGCTGCCCGGTGTCGACGGCCTGGAGATCTGCCGTCGTGCGCGCCAGATGACGCGCTACACGCCAATCATCATCACCAGTGCACGTTCGAGCGAAGTGCATCGCATTCTCGGGCTGGAACTCGGGGCCGACGACTATCTGGCCAAGCCGTTCTCCGTGCTCGAGCTGGTGGCGCGCGTCAAGGCGCTCATGCGACGCGTCGATGCGCTCGCACGCAATGCGCGCATGGAGGCGGGTAGCCTGGCGATCGCCGGGCTGTTCATCGATCCGATCGCGCGCGAGGCATCGCTTGGCGGCAAGCTGCTCGATCTCACGCCACGTGAGTTCGATCTGCTCTATTTCTTCGCGCGCCAGCCGGGCAAGGTCTTCTCGCGCATGGATCTGCTCAATGCCGTGTGGGGCTATCAGCACGAAGGCTACGAGCATACGGTCAACACGCACATCAACCGGCTGCGCGCCAAGATCGAAGCCGACCCCGCCCAGCCGGCCCGGATCCTCACGGTCTGGGGACGGGGCTACAAGTTCGCCAGCGACACCGGGCCCGAAGGCCCCGGCGCCGACGTGGGAGCCGCATGATGCGCCGCTGGAATCTCACGCTCACGCAACGGCTTTCCGTGGTGTTCGCCGTGCTCTTGCTGGTCTGCAGCGGCACGTCGGCCTGGATGCAGGTGCGCGCCAATCGCATGCACGAGGCCGAGGTCATCCAGGGACTCTCGCGCGGGCTTGCCGAGCACATCGCGGCGAATACGCAACTGATGGATGCCAACGGCATGAAACCCGATGCGGTGCGTCGGCTGTTCGGGCAGTTGATGGTCGTCAACCCCAGTGTCGAGGTCTATCTGCTCGACGCGCAGGGCCACATCACCGGGCACGCGGCGCCGGAAGGACATCTGCGTCGCATGGACGTCGATCTCGCGCCCATTCATCGCCTGCTCGACGGCGAGGCCTTGCCGATCTATGGAGACGACCCGCGCAACGCCGACGTGCGCAAGGTGTTCAGCGCCGCGCCCTTGCGCGTGGACGGCCGTGAAGTCGGCTACGTCTACGTGGTGTTGCTCGGCGAGGCGCATGACCGGTTCGCCGCGCGCGGCGCCACCAGTGCGGCGCTCAACACGGCCCTGTGGTCGATCGGGCTGGTGGCGGCGTTGTGCCTGCTCGCCGGTCTCGCGGCGTTCGCGCTGATCACGCGCCCGCTGCGGCGGCTCACGGACACGGTGCGAGACTTCGATATCGATGCCGCACCCGTGGCGTTGCCCGCCGTCTCGGCCGACGAACTGGCTTCGCAGCAGGCGCGTCCGAACGACGAGATCGTGGTGCTGGAGCGGGCGTTTAGGCAGATGGTCGAGCGGCTCGGGACACAATGGCGCACGCTCACGCGCCAGGATCAGGAGCGGCGCGAGCTCATCGCCAATATCTCGCACGATCTGCGCACGCCGCTGTCCTCGCTGCACGGCTATCTGGAGACACTTTCGCTCAAGGACGCCACGCTCACCGCCGACGAGCGGCGGCGCTATCTCGGCATCGCCCTCGACCAAAGCCGCAAGGTCGGCGCGCTGGCCCAGTCGCTTTTTGAACTGGCACGTCTGGAGCATGGTTTCGTGCAGCCCGAGGCTGAACCGTTCTCAGTGACCGATTTGATTCAGGACGTCTTTCAGAAATTCGAATTGAGTGCGGAATCGCGCGGTGTCGCGCTGCGAGCGGAACTCGCCCCGCAAATTCCGGCTGCGCGTGCCGACCTGGGCCTGATCGAGCGCGTGTTCACCAACCTGCTCGACAACGCGCTGCGTTATACCCCGGCGGGCGGTGAGATCACGGTGACGGTGGCGCCCGCGGGAACCGACATCGAGGTGCTGGTGAGCGATACCGGTCCGGGCATTCCGCAAAGCGCGCGCGAGGGGCTCTTCGAACGGCCGTTTACGGTGGGGGGCGCCCGCCGCGAGGGCGGGCTGGGGCTTCGGATCGTGCACCGCATCCTGCAACTGCACGACCGGCGCATCACCCTGGTGGACACCGTGGGCAATGGCGGGCAGGGCGCGACGTTCCGCTTCACCTTGCCGACGTGAGCTTGTCTGCGATGGCTTTGCCCGCGTTTGGTGCGTTTGGTGCCTTTGCGGCCGGTGCCGATATTGCCGGCGCCGTTGCGGTGTCGGGCGTGTCGGGCGTCGCGTCGAAGTACGTCAGCTTGCGCACGAAGACATTGGCGAACGGGTCCACTCGCGAGGCCTTCTCTCCCGGCGCCGCGGGCGATGTGATCACCACGCGCTGGATATTGCCGCGGCTGTCGTACTTGTAATGGTACTCGGACACGTGACGCTCGCCGGTGGCGGCGTCGGTGCGCGTCACTCGGATCAGTTCATGGCGCGGCGAGTACTCCGAGATCTCGTTGTCCCATGCCAGGGCGAGCCACTTGCCGTCGATGAAGGCGGCCGCGCCGTTGTCGTGCACGACGCGGCTGCCGTCCGGCTTGCGCTCCACGCTCGCGAACGTCCGGTACGAGACGACCTTTGGTGCCGGGCGGACCTTGCCGTCGGCCGTCACGACCTGACGCGCCTCGTTCGGCGCCTCCCACTGACGCGAGAGCGCGAAGCACTCGTCGTCGAACAGGCGCGCCTGCAGGCTGCCGGCGCGGCGATGATGCGCCCCGTTGGCCGATGCGATGATGCGACGCGTCCATTCGAGCCGACCATCGCTCTCCTGGCGCACCTGTTCCTTCCAGACACCACGTCGCGCGGCGCCTTTCACGAGCCAGGTGTCGGCGTCCTGCCAATCGACCGGCGCGCCATCGATGCTGCGCAGACGGCCCTGCGCGTCGTAGGCATAGTGCCCGCGGTCGGTGCTCGAGAGCAGGTGGCCCTGCGTGTCGAAATCCATGACGAAACGATTGCCGTTGTCGAGCGGGCCAACCTTGCCGGTCACGCGATCGTAGCTGGCGATGAAGCGGGTTTCCTCGATGCGTCGAACGCCGGCGGGAATGCCGCCGAAGTTGCGCATCAGGTCGTCCTCTTCGCGCAGTGACGTTTGGACGCACCACGGGAGCGGCGTCGCCTGAGGGCCGGCGGCGGGTTCGAGGGGTGCCGCGGACACCGTCGGGGAGGCGGCGGCCGGTGGCACGCTTGCCGACGCGCTCCCGGGCTGAGGTCCCGCGCAGCCGGCGAGGGCCGCGCCCAGCAAGCCGAGTGCCAGGGCGCCGCGCAGCGCGCTGCCGCAGCGCAAGCGCCGGGCGGGCAACGCGGGATGGTCGAAGGGCGCGGACGAAGCTGGCGATCCGGACGGAAGGGACGGAACCGATGAAACGGACGAAACCGATGAGACGGGTGAAACCGTTGAAACAGATGAAACGGACATCATCGCAAGTGGTTGCCTGAGATATTTCCCCCGATTGTACCGGCTCCACGAGGCCGCCCGGCCGAACGCCGGTCGACTCATTGCCAGAGCGCCCAGGCAAAGGCGGTGATCATGCCGATGCACACGGCGTTCAGGCCGAGCCCGGCTCGGATCATGGCGCGTTGCGGTACCCAGCCTGTGCCGAACACGATGGCGTTGGGTGGGGTGGCCACGGGCAGCATGAAGGCGCACGAGGCGCCGATGCCGATCACCATCGTCAGGAGCGTCTCGGGAAACCCCAAAGACACCGAGATGGCGGCGAATATCGGCACAAGAATCGCCGCGCTGGCCGTATTGCTCGTAAGCTCCGTGAGAAAGACGATGAAGGCGGCGGTAACGAGCAGCACCACCAGCGTCGGGCTTGTCGCGAAGGCACTCGACACCCCTTGGGCCAGGACGATGCTTGCGCCGGAGTCGCGCAGCACCACGCTCAGCGTGAGTCCGCCGCCGAACAGGAACAGCACTCCCCAATCCGTATGGGCCTGAATCTGCTTCCAATTGGCGACCCCCGAAGTCGCGATCAGTATGGCGGCGAGCAGGGCAATGAGCGTGTCGAGCTGCTTCACGCCGCCGAGCCACGCGGCGATCGGCTGGCTGAAGATCCAGCCGATCACGGTGAAGCCGAAGATGCCGACCGCCGCGATGCGCGGTCCGGTCCATGTCATCGGTTCGGTCGTCGTGTCGACCGCCTGGTCTAGGCGTGGCCGCAGCACCAGATAGAGCGTGGCGACCATGAGCGGCAGCAGCACGCCCACGAGCGGCACGCCGAACCGGGCCCATGCGAGGAAGTCGATCCCCAGATGCGTGGCCAACATGGCATTGGGCACACTGCCGACTACCGTGCCAAGGCCACCGATATTGGCGCTGTAGGCGATACCGAGCAGCAAAAAGGTGACGGTACGGTGATCCCGGCGCGTGTCGAGCTGGGTCAGGATGCCCAGCGCGAGCGGCAGCATCATCGATGTGGTGGACGTGTTGTTGACCCACATCGAAAGCAGGGCGGTGGCGCCGAACAACATGATCGCGGCCCGGCCCATGCGCCCACCCGCCAGATGGAGCAGCCGGTTCGCGAGAAACCGGTCGAGCCCCTGAATCCGCATGGCCGTGGCCAGGGCGAAGCCGCCGAAGAACAGAAATACGATCGGATGCGCGAACGCGCCCAGGGCGGTCGGCACGTCGAGAATGCCGAGCAGCACCGCCAGCACTGGCACCATCAACGCCGTGGCCGTCAGATGAACCGCTTCGGATAGCCATAGCACCGCGACGAAAGCGGCAAGCGCCAGTGCGCGGTTGGTCTTCTCTTCGAAGGGAAGCACACGGATGAGTGCCAGCATAAGCGCAGCATTGGCGAGCAGCACCCAGGCGTCGCGGGCAGACATGGCCCAGGTCCGGGTGAGCGTTTCGGTGGGGTGATTCATCTCCTGATACCTCAATCTACGTAGATTTTCGTTGACATGCTTGGATGCCGAACGAATCGAGGCGGTGCCTTCAGAAATATCCCAATGTTGGGCGGCGCGGCGGTCGCATCGAGTGCATTGCAAGTCGCCGGCGTTCCCGGCACTTCGAGAGAGAAGACGCGATCCACGTCGCACGACATATTTCATTCGGACTGCGACTTCAGTCCAATGCGCCGCCGCAACGCCGCAACGCCGCAACGCCGCAACGCCGCAACGCCGCGGGTAGCCTGCCCCTATCGATTCATCGAATAGATCAGGGGAGAGCGTGAATTACACATTCCGCGAGGTGTGGAATATCAGTCTGGGATTGTTTCAGGTCGTGTCGGAGACGGGGCGTTCGCGAACACGTGGCGGCGGCAATCGCTTGAAGCGTTCGGGAAGCGCGGCGATGGCCGGCGCCATTCTGCTGAGTGCCTCGGCAGTGGCGCCCGGGGCATACGCGCAGGCCGTCGGCGGCAGCGGTGGTGACGGGCACGGGGCGGAGGCGTGGGCTGAGGGGCCGGTGGGGGCGGTGGGGGCGCAAGCGGCGACACGACCCATGGCGGCGACGGACACGGCGGCATGGCGGGGGAGGGGCGGCGTGGGCGTGGGCTGCGCCGTCGTCGACACCAATTTTCGCCTCCGGGAAAACCCCGCGTCTTGAAATCGTAAAACCCCGTCCCTATAATTAGCACTCGTTGGCGCAGAGTGCTAACGCCATGAATTCATAGCATATGCAAACGATTGCATATTTGTTTTGACGATCTCATTGAGAGAAAGAGGAGCTTGTAATGAACCTTCGTCCCTTGCATGACCGCGTTATTGTCAAGCGCCTGGACAACGAAACGAAGACCGCATCGGGCATCGTGATCCCGGACGCCGCTGCCGAGAAGCCGGACCAGGGTGAAATCCTGGCTGTCGGCCCGGGCAAGCGTGACGATCAAGGCAAGGCGATCGCACTTGACGTGAAGGTGGGCGACCGCGTTCTGTTCGGCAAGTATGCTGGTCAAAGCGTGAAGGTCGATGGCCAGGAACTGCTGGTCATGCGCGAAGAAGACATCATGGCCGTCGTGGCCGCCTAAGTCTGTCTCCCCCAGGACATCTACGTAAAGTATTCAAGGAGTTATTGCAATGGCAGCTAAAGAAGTCGTTTTCGGCGATGCCGCTCGTGCCAAGATGGTCGAGGGCGTCAACATCCTCGCCAACGCCGTCAAGGTGACCCTGGGCCCGAAGGGCCGTAACGTCGTGCTCGAGCGCAGCTTCGGCGGCCCGACCGTGACCAAGGACGGTGTGTCGGTCGCCAAGGAAATCGAACTCAAGGACAAGCTCCAGAACATGGGCGCGCAAATGGTCAAGGAAGTGGCTTCCAAGACCAGCGACAACGCCGGTGACGGTACCACCACCGCTACGGTGCTCGCCCAGTCGATCGTCCGCGAAGGCATGAAGTTCGTGGCCGCCGGCATGAACCCGATGGACCTCAAGCGCGGTATCGACAAGGCCGTTGCCGCCGCCATCGACGAACTGCGCAAGATCAGCAAGCCCTGCACCACCAACAAGGAAATCGCTCAGGTCGGTTCGATCTCGGCCAACAGCGACACCTCGATCGGTGACTACATCGCCGCCGCCATGGACAAGGTCGGCAAGGAAGGCGTGATCACCGTCGAAGACGGCAAGTCGCTCCAGGACGAACTGGACGTCGTCGAAGGCATGCAATTCGACCGCGGCTACCTCTCGCCGTACTTCATCAACACCCCGGAAAAGCAAGTCGCGATCCTGGAGAACCCGTTCGTCCTGCTGTTCGACAAGAAGATCTCGAACATCCGTGACCTGCTGCCGGTGCTCGAGCAAGTCGCCAAGGCCGGCCGTCCGCTGCTGATCATCGCCGAAGACGTCGAAGGCGAAGCCCTCGCAACGCTGGTGGTCAACAACATCCGCGGCATCCTGAAGACCTGCGCCGTCAAGGCCCCGGGCTTCGGCGACCGTCGCAAGGCCATGCTGGAAGACATCGCCATCCTCACGGGCGGCCAGGTCATCGCCGAGGAAATTGGTCTGACGCTGGAAAAGGCGACGCTCAACGAACTGGGCCAGGCCAAGCGCATCGAAATCGGCAAGGAAAACACCATCATCATCGATGGCGCCGGTGAAGCCGCGAACATCGAAGCGCGCGTCAAGCAGATCCGCGCTCAGATCGAAGAAGCGTCGAGCGACTACGACCGTGAAAAGCTGCAAGAGCGCGTGGCCAAGCTGGCCGGCGGTGTTGCCGTGATCAAGGTCGGCGCCGCGACCGAAGTCGAAATGAAGGAAAAGAAGGCACGCGTGGAAGACGCGCTGCACGCCACCCGCGCTGCCGTGGAAGAAGGCATCGTCCCGGGCGGCGGTGTCGCTCTGCTGCGTGCTCGCGTTGCCGTGTCGGGCATCAAGGGTGCCAACCCCGACCAGGACGCCGGTATCAAGATCGTCCTGCGCGCCATGGAAGAGCCGCTGCGCCAGATCGTCACGAACGGTGGCGAAGAAGCCAGCGTCGTGGTGGCCAAGGTCGTGGAAGGCAAGGGTAACTTCGGCTACAACGCTTCGACCGGCGAGTACGGCGACCTGGTGGAAATGGGCGTCGTGGACCCGACGAAGGTCACCCGCACGGCACTGCAAAACGCCGCTTCGGTGTCGGGCCTGATGCTCACCACCGACTGCGCCGTCGCCGAACTGCCGAAGGAAGATGCACCGATGCCTGGCGGCATGGGTGACATGGGCGGCATGGGCGGCATGGGCATGGGCATGTAAGTCTCGCGAGAGACGGCTTGACCGGGCGCCGCGAGGCGCCCACTGCCCGGTCGCAGGGCCCCGTGGTCTCGATCACGTCGGCCCGCGCCAAAACGGCAACGAGTTCTCCGGGACTCGTTGCCGTTTTTTTTGCCTGCCGAGCTACCGAGCCGGTCGGGTTGGCGTGCCGGGCGTTGCGGTATCCATACCCGCGCCGCCGATTGCCGGTGGCACCTGCGGCGTCGTGGCGGCGATCTGCGCCTGCATCCACTGCCAGAACGCGTGAATGGAACGCTCCCGCGGATGGTTCTCACGCCAACTGACGTAATACTCGAGGCTGGGCGGCACCTGAATGTCGCCGATCTGCACCAGTTCCCCGGACGCGAGTGCGTCTCGCACCAGCAAGCTGCGTGTGGTGGCAACGCCTTGCCCCGCAAGGGCTGCTCGCAGCAGCAATCCCGAATCGTCGAAGATCGGTCCGCGCGTGGGCTCGTGCGGCGGCAAGCCGGCCGCAACCTGCCAGTCTCGCCACGAGCGATAGGAAAAGCGCAGCATGGGCAGCTTTGACACATCGGCGAGCGTGAAATCGGGCACGCGGGCAATCAACGCCGGATGGCACACCGCGATGACGTGGTCGTCGAGCAGCTTGCGCGTGACGAACCCCGGCTTCTCCACCCGCTGATGCCAGATACCCACGTCGACCGAATAGGGGTCGGGCGCCGGGATATCGGCATGGATCCGGACCACCAGATCGATATTCGGGTGTTGCTCGCTAAAGCAACCCAGACGGGGAATGAGCCATTGCGCGGCAAGATCGGTCATGACGCTGACTTCGAGGCGTACCGTCGCGAGCGACACGTCGGGGACCGTGCCGGCCCGGGCCTCGCTCATCGCTTCGTCGAGTTCCGACATCCCGATGCGCACGCGTTCGGCCAGCCGCGCGCCGACGCTGGTCGGGATCATGCGCGCGCCGACGCGACGAAACAGGGCTGTGCCGAGCTGCTGCTCGAGCGATCGCATGTGATGGCTCACGGCACTGTGCGTCAAATTCAATTCTTCGGCGGCCCGGGTAAAGCTCCGGTGACGCGCTGCCGCCTCAAGTGCACGCAGGGATTGGAGGGGGGGAAGGTGCTGGAACATGATGTCAAATTCTACTCACAATGCGAGCGCAAAGGTTTCGTTGGCCTGATCGCAGCGTTGCGCTGACAATCCCTACCCAAGCAATTCAGCAAGGTATCGTCCATGTCGAAAGCCCTTCGGATTTTCGTGCTGTTCGCCTGCGGCTACTTCGTCTCGTATGTGTACCGCGGCGTGAACATCGGGTTCGCCCCCTTCATGACGCGCGAACTTGGCCTCTCGTCCGCCGATCTCGGCCTGTTGACCAGCCTCTACTTCCTCGGTTTCGCTGGCGCGCAGTTGCCCGCGGGCGTGCTGCTCGACAAATTCGGCCCACGCCGGGTCGCCTCGCTCGTGCTGCTGCTGGCTGCCGCCGGCGCCGCCACGTTTGGGTTGGCGCAAGGCGTGGGCGCGCTCATGGTCGGACGTCTGCTGATCGGTGTGGGCGTCTCGGTATGTCTTGGCAGTGCGTTCAAGGCGCTGGCAATGTGGTTTCCGGTCGCGCGCCTGCCGCTGCTCAACGGCCTGGTGATGGCTGTTGGGGGCATGGGCGGGGTGGTCGTCGGCACGCCGCTGACATGGCTGCTCGGCCTGACCGATTGGCGGATGGTGTCGTTCGGGTTGGCGGCGCTGACGGTGTTCATGTCGGCGGCGCTCTGGTTCGGCGCTCCTGAGAAGCCGGGCTCGCACGCGCAGGGCGGGCTGGCCGAGGCGCTGCAGGGCGTGCGGCAGGTGCTCGGCAGTGCCATGTTCTGGAAGGTGACGTCGCTGTCAGGAATGACGCAAGGCGTGTTTTACGCCATGCAGTCGCTGTGGATGGCGCCGTTCATGCGCGACGTCGAAGGCATGAGCGAGACGCAGGCGGCCTCGCTGGTGTCCGTTGTCGGGCTCGCCATGATGGCCGGTAGCGTCGGCTTCGGCGCGGCGGCCCGTTCGCTGGAGCGACGGGGCCTGAGTGTTTTCGCATTCTCCGGCGTGGGCATGGTGTTGTTCGTCGTCGTGCAGGTGCTGCTCATGCTGCGCACGCCCATCCCTCCGATGTGGCTATGGGCGGCCTACGGGATCTTCGGCGGCACGGGCATTCTGTCGTACGCGGTGCTTGCCGAACACTTTCACGGAACGCTGATCGGACGCGTGAACACTTCGCTCACGCTCGTCATCTTCGTGCTGATCTTCCTGTGCCAGCTGGGGGTGGGGGCCATACTGGGCGCTTACACCGCTCACAGCGCGCAAGCTCACTTCTCCGCATGGACGGCGCTCGTCGTGCTGCAGGTGCTCGGCGCCGTGTGGTATTTCTGGCCGCAGCGCCAACGTGTGCGCGAGGGCGCCGCGGCCTGATGCCGCCATCGCTGTCTCGCTCGGGACAGGGCCCCGGGCGGGCCCGCTCGAAAACGCAGAAGCCGCCCCCGCGTAGCGCTGCTACCGAGGCCGTGGACGCCGGCCGATGGATGGCTTTCCCCGATCACTTTTCAGTTTCGAGCGCCCGCAACCACGCGCTCAGGCCTGCCTCGATGTCGGAGAGCGCTGCATCGGGCAGGGGCGCGAGCATGCGATGCTCGTTGGCCACATGGGCCTCGACGGCACGTTCGATCAACGCGAATCCGGCATCGGTCAATTGGACCAGCGTGCTGCGCGCGTCGTCCGGGTTCGGCACGCGCCCGATCCAGCCCCGTGCTTCCAGGCGCTGCAATCGGTGCGTCATCGTGCCCGACGTCACCATCAGCGTGGAAAACAGCGCCGTCGGCGCCAGCCGATAAGGCGCGCCCGAGCGACGCAACGTTGCCAACATGTCGAATTCCCAGCCGCTCATGTCGAACGTCGCGAACGTGGCGTCGAGTTGCTGCTGCACCAGCGCCGCACATCGTTTGAGCCGTCCAATCACGCCCATCGGCGAGACGTCGAGATCGGGGCGCTCCCGGTGCCATTGCGCGAGGATGGCGTCGACGGCGTCCCCGTGACGCGCATGCGGCGGCGATGCCGGGGCCGCGTCCTGCCCGGACGGCACGGTTTGCGTGACCCTGGTTGCGCGATTGCCCGTGGACCGATTCGTCATGCGTGACTCCAGTTGTCTTGACTTCAAGACAAAATGATACCAAACTCCATTTATCTTGAATTGAAGATAAATGGCAATGACAACTTCCGCGACCACTTCGCCCTCGGGCGTGCGCTGGGCTGACGTCCTGTTGACGGCGTTTGCACCGATGATCTGGGGCTCGACCTATATCGTGACGACGCAGGTGCTGCCGCCCGATCGTCCGTTTACGGCGGCGCTGATTCGTGTGCTGCCGTCCGGCCTGCTCCTGTTGCTTTGCACTCGCCGTTTGCCGGCTTCACGCGACTGGGGGCGTTTGCTGGTGCTTTCCGCGCTGAACATCGGCGCATTCCAGGCGCTGTTGTTCGTCGCCGCCTATCGTTTGCCGGGCGGGTTGGCCGCCGTGGTCGGCGCGATCCAGCCGTTGCTGGTCATGGCGCTGGCATGGGGAGCGGAGCAGCGGCGCCCATTGGGTTCGACCGTCTGGGCTGCGGTGGCCGGCGTCGTCGGCATGGGCATTCTGTTGCTCTCGCCGGGAACCGTCTTCGAGCCGGTGGGAATCCTGGCGGCACTGGCCGGCGCGGCGAGCATGGCGACGGGAACCTATCTCACGCGCCGGTGGCGTATGGACATGCCCGTGCTGGCGCTCACGGGCTGGCAACTGATGTTGGGGGGGCTGATGCTCGCGCCCGTGGCCTGGTTCGCCGATGCGCCGCTGCCGGGCATCACGCTGTGGCAGGCGCTGGGGTATCTGTACCTGTCAATGGCGGGTGCCTTGCTGGCCTACGCACTGTGGTTTCGCGGCATTGCCCGGCTGACGCCCGTGGCGGTGTCGTCGCTCGGACTGCTCAGCCCGTTGACAGCGGTCGTGCTCGGCTGGGTCCTGCTCGGTCAGGCGATTCGGGGCTTCGCGTTCGTCGGGCTCGCGATGGTCTTCGCGAGCATTCTCGCCGTGCAGTGGACGGCATCCCGACGCGCCTGAACGCGGCGCGCGCCGGCGCTCAGTTGCTTTCGAGATCCTGGGCCACCCAGTCGCCCGACTTGCCGCCGTGCTTTTCCAGCACGCGCACGTCGGTCATCGTCATGCCGCGATCCACCGCCTTGCACATGTCGTAAATGGTCAGCAGTCCCACCTGCACGGCCGTCAACGCTTCCATCTCGACGCCGGTGCGACCGACGGTCTCGACCTGGGCACGGCAATGAACGGCGTTGGCACCGTCGTCGATCAGGAATTCCACGCTGACGCGCGTGAGGGCGAGCGGATGGCACAGCGGAATCAGATCGGCCGTGCGCTTCGCGCCCTGGATGGCGGCGATGCGGGCGATGCCGAGCACGTCGCCTTTCTTTGCCGAGCCGGTGCGAATCAGTGCCAGCGTTTCCGGCTTCATCCGGATGGTGCCGCGCGCGACGGCGATGCGATGCGTGCTGTCCTTGCCGCCGACGTCAACCATGTGGGCCTGTCCGGCGCTGTCGAAATGGGTGAGTTCTGCCATGAGTCGATGCTGAAAGAGGTCTGTCGCCACTGCCCTCGAAAAGGCTGACGGATGCCCGTGTCGCAAGCCTGAAGGGGGGCGTGTCTTGTTGTATTGGGAACGTTTGTGCCGTGGCGCGGAACGTCCATGTCTGGCTGCTATCATAGCAGCAGCCTCGAGTGATCAGCGCCACGCGGCGCCCATTTGCCATGACGCGTTCGTCACGTTCGTTCCGCGCCTTCATCCGCATGTTCAGCATGTCTCGCATGATCCCCGTGCTTCGTCTGTCGCGGTGCCGCGCATGAGCGCCATGCCGCCACGCGCCCGCATCGTCTCCCGTGTCCGGTGGCCTCGCGCCGTCGCATGCGGCATGTTGCCCGTGGTGACGGCGGTCACGTTTGCCGCCGCAGTCGTGCCGACGCAAGTCGCCGCGCAGGCGCTTCCCACGCTCGGCCAGAGTTCCGCCTCCGATCTGTCGCCCGCCATGGAGCGCAAGCTCGGCGAGCGCGTGATGCGCGAAATTCGCGCGGATCCGGATTACCTGTCCGACCTGTTGCTCTCCGATTACGTGAATGGCCTCGGCGGCAAGCTCGTGGCCGCCACGCGCAAGGTCGGCCTGGACGCTAGCCAAAGCTTCGAGTTTTTCGTGGTGCGCGACTCGGCGATCAACGCGTTCTCGCTGCCCGGCGGTTTCATCGGCATCAACACCGGGCTGATCGTCGCCACGCGCACCGAATCGGAACTCGCCTCGGTCGTGGGCCACGAGACGGGACACGTGCTGCAACATCACATCGCGCGAATGCTCGGCCAGCAGGCGCAAAACTCGTGGATTGCGCTGGGCGGCCTGCTGCTCGGCCTGCTCGCCGGGGTGGGCGCGCGCAGTTCGGATCTTGGCATGGGCATCGCGATGGGCGGACAGGGACTGGCCGTCGATCGGCAATTGCGTTTTTCGCGCGACGCGGAACGCGAGGCCGACCGGGTCGGTTTCCAGTTGTTGCAGGCAGCCGGCTTCGATACCTATGCCATGCCGACGTTCTTCGAGCGACTGCAGCGCGCGGACGCGATCAACGAAGCCGGCGTGCCCGAATACGTGCGCACCCACCCTCTGACGACGGACCGCATTGCCGACATGCTCAACCGTTCGCGCAACGCGGGATATCGTCAACCGGAACAATCGCCCGAATACCAGTTCGTGCGCGCGCGTTCGCTGGTGCTGCAGCAGAAGTCGGCGAGCGACTACGCCACGATCGCCGACGCACAACGCGCCGCCATTCGCACCCAGACCGCGCCGAGCGTGGCGGGCGCCTGGTACGCGGTTGCGCTCGCCGAGTACAAGCAAAACCGCTGGGCGCCCGCACGCGAAGCGTTGGAGAACGCACGCGCGGCCTTCGGCGGAAGCGGTCCCGGCACGCCGAGTCTGGCGGTGCTCGCATCGGACATCGCGCGTGCGTCGGGCAGGCCGGACGACGCGCTGCGCATCGCGGTGCAGGCACGCGCGGCATTTCCGCTATCGCAGGCGGCGGACATGGCGTATGCCGATGCGCTGGTGGCCGCTCACCGGATTCCGGACGCGACGAAGTTCCTGCAGGCGCAAGTGGAGCGTTATCGCAGCGAGCCGATCTGGTGGCGTGCCCTGGCCGGCGCGTGGGCAGCGGGAGGCAAGCGCGCCCGACAGCACGAAGCGCTCGCGGAACAGTATGCGTTGCAGGGGCAATGGATGGCGGCCGTGAGTCAATTGAAGCTCGCCCGCGATGCCGGTGACGCCGACTTCTACGAACTTTCGACCATCGACGCCCGATTGCACGAGTTTCAGCGCCGGTACAAGGAAGACAAGGAAGAAGAGAAGGACTTCGACAAGCAGTTCGGGTGAGCGGGGCTCGCACGGCGAAATGCATGTCGTCACCCGGCTCCCCTCGCGCGAGATGTCGCCGGGGTGCGGTCAGTCTCCCGGCGTAGCCGGCGCTTGCGGATCTCGCTCGAACCCATAGGTCTGTGGCAGCGTGCCCGCACGAACCGTCGCGAACGGCAGCGAGTCGCCGTTGCGCCAATGCAGGCGCACCGCCGCCCTGGCATCGGCCGTATCGTCGGCGGTCTCGGCCAGCTCGAACGCCTGCGGCAAGTCCGACACTTGCGTGAGCAGATCGATATCGTGATCGTGCAGTAGCGCCAGTGGCGCATTCGGCATGTCGGCACCCTCCGAGCGAACGGCGCCCGCGAACGCCACGTTGCCGTCTTCGTCGAGCAGGCACGCGCTGGGGACGAACGGTCGGCCCAACTGATCGGTCAGCACCGGCGCGCCGCGGCCTTCATGGGCTGCGGCGTCCCATGTGAGACGCACGACGAACGGCGCATAGGCCAGCGACACATAGACGCGTTGCGGCCCGTTCTGGAAGTACCAACGCCCGACCTCGTCGCAGGCGTAATTTCGGGCGATGAATGCCAGCAGTGCCTCGTGACGAATCGGATCGCCCGCGGCACCCGCCGCCTGCGCCGCATCGTCGCGCATGCGCCACTGCCCGCGACGATCGAGCGCCAGCCATCCATAGCAGTGCGGTACGTTGGGCCACTTGGCCATTGCCTGTCGAACGATTTCATCCATGGGACATCCTCGCGGGGTGCACGCGCCTAAGCCGCATTCGGCAAGAATTGACGGAAATACTCGACGACCGTGTGCGGCATCCACGTCATGCCGCCCGGGAACGGCCCGCTCATGAAGCCGACGTGCCCGCCGTGCGCGGGTTGCAGCAGGTGCACGAAGCGGCCGACGTCATCCTCGCCCGGCAAGGCGCTCGCCGGCTGGAACGGATCGTTGCGCGCATTGATGACGAGCGTCGGGACCTCGATGGCCGGCAGGATCGGCTTGCTCGAGGCGCGGGTGTAATAGTCGAATGCACTGTGATAGCCGTGCAGCGGCGCCGTGACCACATGATCGAATTCGCCGAGGTCGCGCGCCGCCAACATGAGGTCGCGGTCGTAGAGGCCCGGGTATTGATCGAGCTTGGCAAGTGCCTTCTTCTTGAGCGTGCCCAGAAAATTGCGCGTGTAAACCATGTTGAAGCCGTGCGAGAGCGCGAGCCCCCCCGCGCGCAGGTCGAGCGGCGCCGAAATGGCGCAGGCGGCGCTGACGATGCCAGTGGCGTGCGCCTCGCGCTCGCCAAGCCAGCGCAGCAGGACATTGCCGCCCAGCGATACGCCCGCCGCGAAGATCGGACCCGATGTGCTCGCGCGCAAACGTTGCAGCATCCACTCGATCTCGGTGCTGTCGCCCGAGTGGTAGAAGCGCGGCGCGCGGTTCATGCGTCCGCTGCAACTGCGAAAGTGCGGTATCACGCCACGCCAGCCCTGCGCTTCGACCTCGCGCATCAACGTTCTGGCGTAGTGGCTGCCGGAGCCGCCTTCAAGTCCATGAAACAGCACGACGAGCGGTGTCTCGACGAGCGCATCGGGGGCCGGAGGCGCCCTCCTGGATGCGGGCGGGGTGACCAGCCAGTCGACGTCGACGAAATCGCCGTCGGGCGTGTCCCACGTCTCGCGCCTGAACTCGACAGTGGGGCGGCGTCCGAGCAAGGCAGGATAGATCGTCTGGCTGTGCCCGTCGGGCAGCCAGCGCGGCGAGCGGAAATCCTGGGGGAGAAATGCCGCCGGGCGTGCCGTCATCGCGACTCCGGCCGGGTCAGTGCAGCCCGTCCGGACGCGCGTGCATCATCAGGCTGAACTGCTCGACGGCATGCGGCGGCAAGGGGCTGGAGTGGATGTGGGCAAAGCGCCAGTCGCCTTGCTCATGCACCAGCACGTAGGTGGTGTGAATGAGCTGGGCGGTGGTCTGTCCGGCGTCTTCCTTGCCCACGCGCATGGCTTCGGTGGCCGTGTGCACGACCGTGCCCACGGTGTCGTACTCGGTCGTGTCGAGCGAATCGATCAGCACCACGCTCTGCGTGAACTGGGCCACCAGGCCGCTGCGGATCTGCTCGAGGCCGTCCCAACGAGTGCCGTCGGCGCGAATGTAGCTGACGAAATCCTCGTTCGCCCAGAGCGACATCGCGCGATCCGTCTGCCCGCGGCGCAGCGCGTCATAAAAGGCCGTGATGGTTTCACTGGCGGCATCGAACAAGCGGACGAAACGTGGCATGGGGATTTACCGTTGAAGTTGACCGGATCGGGCTGAAGGCCGCACCACCCTGGGTGGCATCAGCGCTGCGTGAGCAGGATGTTGCGAAGGTTCGCGAACACATGCTCGGGCATCAACTCGTTGAGGCAGCGCGTGTGGCCCAGCGGACATTCGCGGGCGAAACACGGACTGCACTCCAATTGTAGCCACAGGACGTGCGCCTGGTCGGACAACGGCGGCGTGTGGCGCGGATCGGACGAGCCGAACAGGGCGATCTGCGGGCGACGCAACGCCGCGCTCACATGCATGAGCCCAGAGTCGTTGCTTACCACGGCATTGGCACGCGCGAGCAACGCACAGGCTTCGGCCAGCGAGGTCTGCCCACAGAGATTGCGCACGAAGGGGGCGTCGGCCGCGATCTGCTGCGCCAGCGCGCCGTCCTTGCCCGAGCCGAGCGCGATGATCTGCGCGTACGGGAACGAGCGACGAACCAGCTGTGCCAGTTGCGCGAAGTGGCCGGTCGGCCAACGTTTGGCCGGGCCGAACTCGGCGCCCGGGCAGAACACGACCAGCGGGACGCGCAAATCGAGGCCGAAACGCGCGAAAACGCGGGCCGACTCGTTCAGATCGGTCTCGATGCGCGGCGTGGGCAGCGTTTCGGGCAGCTTGGCCCCCGGTGCGAACGCGAGCGCCGCGTAATGTCGCACCATCGGCGGACGTTCATCCTTGCGCGGATTGGCATGACGCACGTTGAGCAGGCCGTAGCGCTGCTCGCCCTTGTAGCCGATGCGCAACGGGATGCGCGCCAGCCACGGAATCAGGGCCGACTTCAGCGAGTTAGGCAACACGTAGGCGGCGTCGTAACCCTCGTCGGCGAGCACGCTCGCGAGCCGGTAGCGCTCGAGCGGCTGCAACTTGCCGTGCGCGAGGTCGGTGGCGACGACGCGCGAAATCTCCGGCATGCGTTCCAGAACCGGGGCGACCCAGCCCGGCGCGATCGCGTCGATGGTCAGACGCGGATGCAGACGCTTGAGCAGGGTGAACAACGGCTGCGCCATCAGCGCGTCCCCAATCCAGTTGGGGGCGATCACCAAGGCTTTATGCATTGGGCGGAGACTCTAAACGTTAAGCGTGGCGATGAAACTGACGAACGACCGGCGAGTGCTGCGCGACAGCGTCGGATGGCACCGGGAACCGGTCGTGGCAGAGCGCTGCGGGCTCAGTGGTGACCCTTGAGCACGACACCGGCCTTCAGGCGATAGCGCGTACCGCAATACGGACACGCGGCTTCGCCGTGCGTGACGTCGATGAACACGCGCGGGTGGGCGCTCCAGGCTTCCATCTTCGGATTCGGGCAGTGGACCGGGAGATCTTCGGCGCCGACTTCGACGACCGGCATTTGTTTGACTTCGCTCATTGGGTTCAGACCGTGATGGGTATTCGGAACTCTGGGGATTGCGCGGCCGCGGCAGGCGGGAAGCCCGTGCCCGGCCGTTCACCAAAAGACGCTATTGTAAAGCAGGCGCCGCCCTTTGCGGATGGCGCACCGCGTATGGCGCCACGCCTCAGGCCGCTTCCGGCAGGCATTTTGTTGTGCGCGTGGCGCGCACGCGACACCGTGGCGAGCGCCCCGGCAAAAAGCGGGCGATATCGGGCGTTAGCGTAGTAAGCGAATATTTAACATGACTATAATGGTGCGTCGCCCGCCGCCAACGATGAATATAGTCAGGAGACTCTCCGGCAACCCCTGGCGGGCGCTGTGACCGCCTGCGGTCATCTTGGGCGTGCCGGGCGCCGTCGGGACCGCTTCGCCCCGCCTTGCCACACCCTGCGCCGCTTGCCGCGGCGCTCGCCCCCAACCGACCATGCCAACGCTTCGTTTGCCAGCCGCCGAACGTGATGGGTTCGCGGCAGGTTTTCGCATTATCTCGCCACTTCTGCTAGCCATCTTCTCCTGGGGGCTCGTGACCGGGGTCGCCATGAGCAAGTCGGTCCTCACGGTACCCCAGGCCATCGGCATGAGCCTGATGCTCTATGCGGGCTCCGCGCAACTCGCGTCGCTGCCACTCTTTGCCGCAGGGATGCCTTTGTGGACCATTCTGCTGACGGTCGGCATCGTCAATCTGCGCTTCGTGATCTTCAGCGCCGGGCTACAGCCGCATTTCTCGTACTTGTCGTTGCCCCGCCGCATCGCGCTCGGCTACGTCAACGGCGATCTCGGCTTCGTGATGTTCATGAACCAGAATTTTGCGAGCGGTTACGTCCCGGGCAAGGAGGGGACGTATTACGGCATCACCCTCAGCAACTGGGCCGTCTGGCATGTGTCGTCGATCCTCGGCATCATGCTCGGCGCCCTCGTTCCCGATAGCTGGGGCCTGGGCTTTGCCGGCACGCTCGCGCTCATTCCCATGATGGTTCACACGATCACGAGCCGTTCCACGATGCTCGCCGTCGCGCTTGCGTCGGTGATCGGCGTGCTCGCATTCGACCTGCCATACCGGCTCAATCTTGTGCTTGGCGTGCTCGGCGCGCTTGCGGCCGGCATGGTGTGCGACGACCTCGCGGCGCGCCATGCGAAGCGTCTGGCATCGGCCAGGGTCGCGAGCGGGGCGACCGGCATCGAAGCCGGCCCGCGCGACGACGCGCGGACGGTGGCGCCCGCCAGCGTGTCGGCCGCCGCGCCCACGGCGGCATCCAGCGTGGTGCCCGCCGATATCCCGGCGGCGTCCGGTGTCGTGCCCGCCGATATCCCCTCGGGCAGGTCAGCGGTGGGGGCGAGCGCAACGCATGCCGCGGATGCGCCGCGTCGCGACGAGGAGCGCTCATGAGCACCTTCGAAATCTGGTTCGCCTTCGTGGCGATGACGGCGATCACGATCGTTACGCGCACCTTCTTTCTGTTGGCGGGTGAGCGCGTGACATTGCCGCAACGGCTCCAGCGCGCATTGCGCTATGCGCCGGCGGCCGCGCTGGCGGTGATCGTGGTGCCCGAAGTGCTGCTGCTCGATCACCAGTTCGCGGTGCATCTGGGCAATCACAAGCTGGCAGCGGCGATCGCGGCCACGGCCTGGTTCGTCTGGCGGCGCAACATGATCGAAATGATTGTCGTCGGCATGGCTGTCTACACGCTTGGCCGGCTGTTTCTGTAGGCGGAACCCCGGAACGCCAAAATGGGCAATCCGGCGGTCGGATCAGTTAAAATGCATGTTTTTCCCACCATATATTCCGGATTCTCATGGCTTCCGTCGTACGTCTGACCGATTTGATCGCCCAGGGCCAGCTCGCTGGCAAACGTGTCTTCATCCGCGCCGACTTGAACGTGCCGCAGGACGACGAGGGCCGCATCACGGAAGACACGCGTATTCGCGCTTCGGTGCCGGCCATCCAGATGGCGCTCGACGCCGGCGCCGCGGTAATGGTGACGTCACACTTGGGCCGTCCGACCGAAGGCGAATTCAAGCCCGCCGACTCGCTCGCTCCGGTCGCCGGTCGTCTCTCGGAATTGCTCGGTCGTGACGTGAAGCTCGTGGCCAACTGGGTCGACGGCGGTTTCGACGTGGCGCCGGGCACCGTGGTGCTGCTGGAGAACTGCCGCGTCAACAAGGGCGAGAAGAAGGACAACGACGAACTGGCGCAGAAGATGGCCAAGCTGTGCGACGTCTATGTGAACGATGCCTTCGGCACGGCCCACCGCGCCGAGGCGACCACGCACGGTATCGCGAAGTACGCGCCGGTCGCCTGCGCCGGCCCGCTGCTGGCCGCCGAGCTCGAAGCGCTGGGCAAGGCGCTGAACGCGCCGGCGCGTCCGCTCGTGGCAATCGTCGCCGGCTCGAAGGTCTCGACCAAGCTCACCATTCTCAAGTCGCTCGCCGACAAGGTCGATCAACTGATCGTGGGCGGTGGCATCGCCAATACGTTCATGCTGGCCGCCGGTCTGCCGATCGGCAAGTCGCTCGCCGAGGCGGATCTGGTGGGCGAGGCGAAGGCCATCATCGACGCCATGGCCGCACGCGGCGCCTCGGTGCCGATTCCCACGGACGTCGTGTGTGCGAAGGAATTCAGCGCCACGGCCGAAGCGACCGTGAAGGCCGCCGCCGACGTGGCCGCCGACGACATGATCCTGGACATCGGCCCGCAAACGGCAGCCAAGCTCGCCGAGCAACTGGGCGGCGCCGGCACGATTGTGTGGAACGGTCCGGTCGGCGTATTCGAATTCGATCAGTTCGGCCACGGCACCGAGACGCTGGCGCGCGCCATCGCGGCGGCCAAGGGCTTCTCGATCGCCGGTGGCGGCGACACGCTCGCGGCCATCGCCAAATACGGCATTGCCGACGACGTCAGCTACATCTCGACGGGCGGCGGCGCTTTCCTCGAATTCCTCGAGGGCAAGACGCTGCCGGCGGTCGATGTCCTGCAACAACGCGCCGCCGGCGCCAACTGATCGGGCAAACCCAGGTGGAGCGGGGCTCGCAGGCAGGTTCGACGGCTCGGAACGCAGTCGCGGACGGCCGTTTTGACCGGTTCATTGCGAACGTCAGAGATCGAATCAAACGATTTCGTACGGACAATACGAACTTTTTGGTTAACCTGCGGCGGCCTAAATGCGTTACAAACCTCTAAGCGCCAGCAATGTCGAACGCGCTGCTACCAAAGAGGATGAAGAGATGGATGTAATGAACCGCTCCACCAAGATCGTCGCCACCATCGGTCCGGCATCGAGCACGCCGGAAGTGCTCTCGCGCATGATCGCCGCCGGCGTCGACGTCGTTCGCCTGAATTTCTCGCACGGCAAGGCGCAGGATCACATCGAGCGCGCCGAGATGGTGCGTGCGGCCGCGAAGGCGGCAGGCCGCGAAGTGGCCATCATGGCCGATCTGCAGGGTCCGAAGATCCGCGTCGGCAAGTTCGAAAACGGCAAGACCACGCTCGAAGCCGGCGCGAAGTTCATTCTGGATGCCGAATGCGAGCTCGGCAACGACGAGCGCGTCGGCCTGGACTACAAGGAACTGCCGCGCGACGTGAGCACGGGCGACGTGCTACTGCTCAACGACGGTCTCATCGTGCTGGTCGTCGATCGGGTGCTCGGCAGCGAGATTCACACGACCGTGAAGGTCGGCGGCGATCTGTCGAACAACAAGGGCATCAACCGCCAGGGCGGCGGGTTGACCGCGCCGGCCCTGACCGCGAAGGACATGGAAGACATCAAGACCGCGATGGCGCTGGGCGCCGATTACGTCGCGGTCTCCTTCCCGAAGAACGCCACGGACATGGAAATGGCGCGGCGCCTGGCGAACGTGGCGGGCGAGCCGTATGGCATCAAGCCGCTCATGATCGCCAAGATCGAGCGCGCCGAAGCGATTCCGGCGCTCGAAGAGATCCTGGCGGCCTCGGACTGCATCATGGTCGCACGCGGCGACCTGGCCATCGAAGTCGGCAATGCGGCGGTGCCGGCGCTTCAGAAGCGCATGATCCGCATGGCGCGTGAGATGAACAAGACGACCATCACGGCCACGCAGATGATGGAGTCGATGATCCACAACCCGGTGCCGACGCGCGCCGAGGTGTCGGACGTGGCCAATGCCGTGCTCGACGGGACCGACGCGGTAATGCTCTCGGCCGAGAGCGCGGCAGGCAAGTATCCGGTCGAGACCATCGAGACGATGGCGACGATCTGCGTCGAGGCGGAGCGTTCGGAGACGGTGGAACTCGATCGCGACTGGCTGGACCAAACTTTTACGCGCATCGACCAGACGATTGCCGCTGGCGCACTGTTTACCGCGTATCATCTTGGCGCGAAAGCGATCGTGGCGCTGACCGAATCGGGCGCGACCGCGTTGTGGCTGTCCCGTCACAAGATTCACGTGCCGATTTTCGCGCTGACCTCGCAGCTCGGCAGTCACCGCAAGATGGCGCTGTATCGCAATGTCTATGCGATGCGCGCCGATGCGACGCTCGACCGCGATCAAGCGCTCAAGCAGGCGGAGCAACTGCTGCTCTCGAGCGGGGTGGTCAAGCGCGGCGACACGATCGTGTTGACGGTGGGCGAGCCGATGGGACAACCCGGCGGCACCAATACGTTGAAGATTGTCCAGGTGGGCCACGCATGACGATTTGGGCCGCGCCGGGCGCGGCGAGGCGATTACGCCACGCTGCCGCCCGCGAGCCGTCGTCATGGGGGCGCCTCTGGATCGAAGAAAGATTTGCTTAGTTTTGTGATTCCAAGGAGAACATCATGCCCCTAGTCTCTATGCGACAGCTGCTGGACCACGCCGCCGAAAACGGCTACGGTCTGCCGGCCTTCAACGTCAACAATCTCGAGCAGGTTTCCGCGATCATGGCCGCCGCCGACGAAGTCGGCGCGCCGGTCATCATGCAGGCCTCGGCCGGTGCCCGTAAGTACGCCGGTGAGGCGTTCCTGCGTCACCTGATCTCGGCGGCCGTGGAAGCCTATCCGCATATCCCGGTGGTGATGCACCAGGATCACGGCCAGTCGCCGGCAGTGTGCATGGCCGCGATCAAGAGCGGTTTCTCGAGCGTGATGATGGACGGCTCGCTCGAAGCCGACGGCAAGTCGGTGGCCAGCTACGAGTACAACGTCGAAGTGTCGAAGAAGGTCGTGGAGTTCTCGCACTACATCGGCGTGACGGTGGAAGCCGAGCTGGGCGTGCTGGGTTCGCTCGAGACGATGAAGGGCGACAAGGAAGACGGTCACGGCGCCGACGGCACGATGACGCGCGAGCAACTGCTGACCGACCCGGATCAGGCCGCCGACTTCGTGCATCAGACGCAATGCGACGCGCTGGCCATCGCCATCGGCACCTCGCACGGCGCCTACAAGTTCAGCCGCAAGCCGACCGGCGACATTCTCGCCATCGACCGCATCAAGGAAATCCACCGCCGCATTCCGAACACGCACCTGGTGATGCACGGTTCGTCGTCGGTGCCGCAGGAGCTGCTCGCCGAGATCCGTGAATTCGGCGGCGACATGAAGGAAACGTACGGCGTGCCGGTCGAAGAGATCGTCGAAGGCATCAAGCACGGCGTGCGCAAGATCAACATCGACACCGACATTCGCCTGGCCATGACGGGCGCGATCCGCCGTTACCTGTTCGAGAACCCGAGCAAGTTCGATCCGCGCGATTACCTCAAGCCGGCGCGCGAAGCCGCGAAGCTGGTGTGCAAGGCGCGCTACCTGTCGTTCGGCTGCGAAGGTCAGGCCGGCAAGATCAAGCCGATCGCGCTCGAAAAGATGGCCGAGAAGTACAAGAGCGGCGATCTCGCCCAGATCGTGAAGTAATTCAGGTCGTCACACGACGCACCGCAACGTCAGGTCGCAGGCCCGGCTCTCGCCAGCACATGCTGGAACAGAAGCCGGGCCTTTTCTTTGGGCATCTGCAACTGGAACTTGCCGCCCAGTTCCGAGCGGATCGTGGCGGTGAGCATTTCCACGCCGTCGACGATCAACGTCATCGGCTCGTTCATGTGCTGGCGTGAGAACTCGCGCATGCGTGTGGTCGCGCTCTCGCGCAGGCTCATCGTGATGACGACGTCGACATCCTGCCCCAAGGGCCCGTTCCGGGCCGGAAACTGCAACCCCAATTGTTCGATGTCGCGCGCGGCGTAAAGGGCGAAGCGCGCGATGTCGTCGTCGCTCTCCGGCGTGGCGATGGCGACGAGTCTCGGCAGTGCGGGCCGGTCGTCGGCGGCCGAGGCCGATGTCGCGCCGGCCGGCGCGGTGCCCTTGTTGGCGCCACTGGCGTGAGTTCCGCCCGGCCGATGGACCGGTGCGTGTGGCGATGCGGCGGGCGCCGCCGCAGGTTGTGCCGTGGCGGGAAGGCCGGCCAGCGTCAGCAGGGCGGCGAACGTCGGGGCGCATAGGGCGCACAGGGCGCACGATCGCCGGACAGTGCCGGGATTCGATCCAGTCGTCATGGCAACCCCTTTCGCCGTTTTCCGGCAGATGGCCGCGGGTGAGTGCTTTCATTCTATGCAACATCCGGCCGGCTCGAGGGTAGGGGAGTCCCGTCCCGTGCGAGTTTTCGACGGGTCGGTGTCACGATGCAAAGCCACAACGGCGCCCGTATTCCGGAAGTCCGGGGCGGCTTGTCATGGCAGTCTCCGAAGCCTCCTTTTTTCACCTGCCCGCCGCGCGGCGGGCCATCCGGAGGTATCGATGCCCTTGAAATGCTTGCCCACGACTTTCACCCGGTGTCTCGGACTGTCGCAGTCCGGCGACTCGTCGCCGTCCCCGGTGGCTTCCTCCCGCATGGCGCGGGAAATGACGCGCGCCGGGCACGTGCTGCCGGACTCGGGCGAGCCCGGTACGTCGCAATCGCCCATTTACGCGCGGGTGCGAAAGCCCACGCGGCTGCCCGCGTGCGCCGCGCGGGCCCCGGCGAAGGCGTGCGGCGAGGCGGGCGCATCGAGCGAGATCCCCAACCCGATCCGGCTTTGGGGGCAGTATGATCCCGCGCCCGACTGGGCGGGGCCAGCCGATGCGCAGGGTTGGGCCGACTTCTACAAGGTCAACACGGCCAGGCTCATCAACATCGACGGCAGATGCACGCGCTATGGCCTGATCGAACTGGGCGGATTCCGGTTCATCGTCGGCCCGACGGCCGCGTCGCGGGAGGCGGGCGCGCTCACGGCCATCCTCAAGGCGCACACCCAGATCGGTGCGGTGTTCTCCGTCGAGCCCTGGATGCCACCTGCCGATTTGCTACCGGGCGCCCTCGGAGAGGCCGGAAAATCCGATCGCCGTTCGGGCTATCAGGAGAAGCCCATCGGCGCCTACATCGCCCGGATTCAGCGCAGAAGCGATCTGGCCGGGACCGGAGCGGCGGCGCCATCATCGTCATCGTCCGGCGCGAGGCCCGCCAGTCTGGCGGGCGGACTGTCTCACGTGAAATTCATGGAGTTCGAGGGCATGACGCACCACAATACGGTGATCTCGGGCCGCACCCTGTGGGAGGCCGGGCGCGGCGTGGCCGAATTCATGCGTCAGAATCCCGGCAAGATCGCGCTCGTCTGCTCGACGAACGGCATTGCGCGTCCCAGCGCGGTCATCGCCAGCGCCGCATTGCAGCTCACGAACGGGGACGCCGCGCTCCGGGCTGCGATCTCCGACGCGGTCGTCGCGCAACGCTCGGAAGAAAGCGCGCGTCACATCGACGCCGCCTCGGACAGCTTCGACAACATTGCCGAACTGGCCGCGCTCATCGCCATGCTGCGCAGGCCGGGCAGGGGAGACGAGGCCCAGGAGCGCAAGGTATACCTGCTCATGCAGCGTCTCGAGACGCTCATTGCCAAGCCGAACGCCGACGTTACCTGGCGCAGCCGCGAGGGGCGCTGCAAAGTGGCAGACATTTTCGAGGCGCATTTTGAACACGTCGCGCCGTTGCTGGCTTCGGCGGGTCTGCCTATCGGCACGGCGCTTCTGTGGCTTGGCGGGGAGATGCGCGTGAGCGGCGTGCTCAGATTCCTCACGCCTGGCTACGTCGAGCGGCATCTCGACCGGATCTCGCTGCAGCCCATCGATCCGGAGGATCCGAACGCCGTGCGCCTGGTCTCGCTCGATGACCGCGACCTCGTCTGCGACAACAAATACTACGACGTCGCGTCGGTGGCGGATTGGTATCGGCAGTGCAAGCGGACGGGGCGGGCCGAAGGCATGACGAATCCGATCTCGCGCGTGCCCGTCATCGCGCTGCTCGTCCAGGCGTCGGAGAGGGCGCGGCTCGCGCCGCAGTTCCTGCCGTCGTCCGTCTGATCTTTTCGGGTTTCAGGGGCGGTCTCGCACCCTGAACCCTGCCCGGCGTCCCGCCGGGCCGACATCTTCGTGAAACGGCCCCCAACGCGCGTATAATTACGCCTTTGCCCTTCCTGATATTGGGTCCCGCCGTGACTACCCCCGCCCTGAACGCCCTGTACGAATCCTCCCTCAAGAGCCTGCCGCTGCTCTCACGCGGCAAAGTGCGCGACAACTACGCCGTTGGCGACGACAAGCTGCTGATCGTGACGACGGACCGCCTCTCGGCGTTCGACGTGATCATGGGCGAGCCGATTCCGGGCAAGGGCCGCGTGCTCAACCAGATGGCAAACTTTTGGTTCGACAAGCTCTCGCATGTGGTGCCGAACCACCTCACGGGCGTGGCGCCCGAGTCGGTCGTCGCCGCCGACGAAGTTGCACAGGTTGCCGGCCGCGCGGTGGTCGTCAAGCGCCTGAAGCCGATTCTCGTGGAAGCCGTGGTGCGTGGCTATCTGGCCGGCAGCGGCTGGAAGGACTACCAGGCCACGGGGGCCGTGTGCGGCGTGAAACTGCCGGCCGGCCTGCAGAACGCGCAGCAACTGCCCGAGCCGATCTTCACCCCGGCCGCCAAGGCCGAACTGGGCGAGCACGACGAGAACATCAGCTTCGACGACATGATCGGTCGTGTGGGCCGTGAGCTGGCCGAGCAGATCCGTGACATCTCGATCCGCCTGTACAAGGAAGCGGCGGCCTACGCGGCCACGCGTGGCATCATCATCGCCGATACGAAATTCGAATTCGGCCTGGACGATGAAGGCAAGCTGCATTTGATGGACGAAGCGCTGACGGCCGATTCGTCGCGCTTCTGGCCGGCCGATTCGTACGCCGTGGGCAGCAATCCGCCGTCGTTCGACAAGCAGTTCGTGCGTGACTGGCTCGAAACGCAGCCGTGGGGCAAGACGCCGCCGGCGCCGAAGCTGCCCGACGAGGTCGTGCAGAAGACGGCCGCCAAGTACCGCGAGGCGCTCGAGCGTCTGACCGGCCAGCAACTGGCCTGAGCGGAGCATCGGCAAGATGAGCGAGAAACAAGCCTTGGCCCCGCGCGTGGGCGTGGTGATGGGGTCCAACTCGGACTGGGAAGTGATGAAGCACGCGGCCGCCATCCTGGCCGAGTTCGGCGTGCCGTATGAGGCACAGGTCGTCTCGGCGCACCGCATGCCCGACGACATGTTCCGCTACGCCGAAGCGGCGCGCGAGCGCGGCCTCGTCGCGATCATCGCCGGCGCGGGCGGTGCGGCCCACCTGCCGGGCATGATCGCCGCCAAGACGACGGTGCCGGTGCTCGGCGTGCCTGTGCCGAGCAAATACCTGCGCGGCGAGGATTCGCTGCTCTCGATCGTCCAGATGCCCAAGGGCGTGCCGGTCGCGACCTTCGCCATTGGCGAGGCGGGCGCGGCCAACGCCGCCTTGTTCGCGGTCTCGATGCTCGCGGCCGACGACAAGGCGCTTTCGGACAAGCTCGACGCGTTTCGCGCGAAGCAGACCGAAGCGGCGCGCGGCATGACGCTGCCGGCACTGTAAAAGAAAAGATCGTCCCCGCTACTGTCAGCGCCTCACTCAAGATGAATTCTGCCTCCGCTGCGCCCATCCTTCCCGGCCAATGGCTGGGCATGCTGGGCGGCGGCCAACTCGGCCGCATGTTCTGTTTCGCCGCTCAGTCGATGGGCTACAAGGTCTGCGTGCTCGATCCGGACCCGCGTTGCCCGGCCGGCGCCGTGGCCGACCGCCTGATCGTTGCCGACTATCGCGACGAGGCGGCGCTGGCCGAACTTGCCGCGCTGTGTCCGGCCGTCTCGACCGAGTTCGAGAACGTGCCGTCGCAGTCGCTCGACTACCTCGCGCAAACCACGACGGTGAGCCCTGCCGGGCGCTGCGTGGCGATCGCGCAGGACCGTGTCGCGGAGAAGCGTTTCATCGAGCGTTGCGGTGTGCCGGTGGCCCCGCATCTCGTCATCGAATCGAACGACGCACTCGCCGCCATTGGCGACGCCGCCATTTCGAGCGTGCTGCCCGGTATTCTGAAGACGGCTCGCATGGGTTACGACGGCAAGGGCCAGGTGCGCGTGAATACGCCTGCCGAAGCGCGCGACGCCTACGCCGCGCTGGGCGGCGTGCCGTGCGTGCTGGAAAAGCGCCTGGCGCTGGCCTTCGAAGTGTCGGTGCTGAGCGCGCGTGGCGCCGACGGTACGGTGGCCACCTATCCGCTCGCCCAGAACGTGCACATCGACGGCATCCTCGCGACCACGACGGTGCCGGCGCCCGACGCCGCCCCGGCGCTGGCCGACGCGGCGCGTGCGGCCGCGGCCACGATCGCGTCGCAGATGGACTATGTGGGCGTGCTGTGCGTCGAGTTCTTCATTCTCCAGGACGGTTCGCTCGTGGCCAACGAAATGGCGCCGCGCCCGCACAACAGCGGTCACTACACGATCGACGCCTGCGCCGCGAGCCAGTTCGAGCAGCAGGTGCGCGCGATGGCCGGCCTGCCGCTCGGCGAGACGCGTCAGCATTCGCCGGCCGTGATGCTCAATGTGCTCGGCGACGTGTGGTTCACCGGCGACGCCAAGGATCAGCCGCGTACGCCCGCTTGGCACGACGTGGTGGCGTTGCCGTCGGCACGCCTGCATCTGTACGGCAAGGAAGACGCGCGCGTGGGCCGCAAGATGGGGCACATCACGTTTGCCGGCGCCTCGCTGGACGAGGCGCGCGCGGCGTGCAGGATGGCCGCGGCGAGCCTGAACATCGCGCTGGAAGACTGAGCCATGACGACCGCTTCGCCGCCGCAAGCGCCGCGCATCGTCATGCCGTCGGACGACGCCATCGAGCGGGCGGCCGAACAACTCGCCGCCGGCGAGCTGGTCGCGTTCCCGACGGAGACGGTCTACGGCCTGGGCGGTGACGCGGAGAATCCGGCGGCGGTGGCGGCGATCTATGCCGCGAAGGGCCGGCCGGCCAATCATCCCGTCATCGTGCACTTTTCGCCAGACGGCGATCCGGGCTACTGGAGCGACGACGTCACGCCTGCGGCACGCAAGCTGATGGATGCGTTCTGGCCGGGGCCGCTCACCCTGATTCTCAAGCGCGCGCCGCACATTCCCGACGCCGTCTCCGGCGGCCAGGATTCGGTGGGACTGCGTTGCCCGTCGCACCCCGTGGCCCAGGCACTGCTACGTGCATTCGAGCGGATCAAGGGCGGGCAGGGCGGCGTGGCGGCCCCGTCGGCCAATCGCTTCGGGCAGGTCAGCCCGACCGCTGCGCAACACGTGCGCGACGAATTCGCCGGATTGCCGGGCGTGACCGTCCATGTGCTCGACGGTGGCGAGGCGGCCGTCGGGATCGAATCGACCATCGTGGACCTGTCGCGCGGATTTCCGGCATTGCTGCGTCCCGGACACATCACGCCGGAGCAAATCGCCGAAGTGCTGGGCGAGATGCCGCGTCTGCCGGGGCACGATGTCGACGCACCGCGCGCGTCGGGCACCCTCAAGGCGCATTACGCGCCACGCACGCCGCTCTATCTGTGCGACGCGGCCCAGTTCGCGCCGGCGCTGGCGGTGCGTCCGCAAGGTGAGCGGGTGGCCGTGGTGGCGTTCGCGCCCACACTCGGCGCACTGCCCGCCGACGTGATCGCATCGAAGGACGTCGTGCGGATCGCGCTGCCCACAACGCCTGCGGCGCTGGCCACCGATCTGTACGCCATGCTGCGCCGCCTCGATCGTGCCGACGTCACGCACATCCTGTTCGAGCGTCTGCCCGACACGCCCGCCTGGGCCGCTGTGGGTGACCGCCTCGGACGCGCAGCGGCCGCATTCGAGCGCGCATAACTCGAATCGCGCGGAATCGCTCGCACGCGAGACACGCGAGCCGCGTGTTGCAGGGCGGTGCCCGCTGCCAAGCCGAAGTACACGCCACGACATCGCCCTGCGTCGACCTAAGTCGGCCTGCACCGCGTTGCCGTCGCAGGGGCGTCAACGCCCTTCTGGCGAAGCGCCGGCCGCGCTGTCCTGGCTCACCCGACGCACTCCAGCCATTTCACCGAGTTTTCCCAGGCCTCCCACCGCTGCGATATCCGCAAGCCCTCGAGCGTCGGGCGGGGCACTCGGCCCATGCGCCGCTTGCCAGGCGTGACGCCACTCGGGGGGGCCGAAAAGCGCCATGGCCTTGTTGCGCCAGCCGGGCATCGTGACGACATCGCGCGCCATCGTGTGCCACTCGTGAAAAGTGAGCGTGATCGGGTTGTGCGTGTGAATCGGGTCGACGATCCCATACTCACAGGGCTCGGCCTCGCTCTCCGGGACGTACGAGCCGAACATCCGGTCCCAGATGACGAGCACACCCGCGTAGTTGCGGTCGATGTAACGCGGATTGCGCGCGTGGTGAGCGCGATGGATCGACGGCGTATTGAGTACGTACTCGAGCCACCCCAGCTTCGGGATCGCCTGCGTGTGGACGAAGAACTGGAACGCGAGATTGAGCAGCACGACGCCGACGATCTGCGTCGGTGTGAAGCCGATGAGTGCCATGGGCGTCCAGAACAGCCACATGCCCGCCACCGGGTACATCAGGCTTTGCCGGAACGCCGTCGACAGATTGAGCCGTTCGGACGAGTGATGCACCACGTGCGCGGCCCACAGCCAGCGAATGCGATGGCTGGCGCGATGGAACACGTAGTACAGAAAGTCCTGCACGACGAAGAGCAGCAGGAAGCCGAGCCAGCCGGCGGGCATCGTGTAGAGGCGGTGATGATCGTAAAGCCACGCATAGAAAGGCACGACCAGCAACCACGCCAGCTTGTCGGCGCCCTGATGCATGAGCGCAAGCGTGGCGTTGCTCACGGTGTCCTTCAGGCTGTACATGCCGGGGCGTCGGCGCCAGTACCACGCTTCGATGCCGATGCACAGCACGAATACCGGGGCGAGCGCCAGCAGAATCAACTCGACGTTCATGACCTCGCGTCTCCTCACGATTGGGTCATCTGAACCGGCGCCCCTTGCGTCTCGCTTGTCGTGATTCCCTGGCGAAGGTGGCACCGATGGAACGTCTATTCTGACGCGAATGCGCCCGGAGAACGCGCGCGTTAGAGGGAAACGTCAAATGTGGCGTGCGCGGGGCGCTCGCTCGGCGTCCGCATGCTCAGGGCGCGTGCTCGTACACCCAGGAGATGAGGGCGTCGTTGAAGCCGCGTGCGTTGCTCGCGCGCGGGTCGTTGACGAGCGACACGACGACGTAGGTATTGCCCGAGCGCGTGCCGACGTAACCGGCCACGGCAGTCACGTCGTCGAGCGTGCCGGTCTTGATGTGGGCGTTGCCGGCCACGTCGCGATTCGCGAGCCGGTTGCGCATGGTGCCGTCCACCCCGACGGTCGGCATCGACTCGACAAGCACTTGCGCGGTCGGGCTGTTGATGCCGTGTTGCAGCAGTGTCGCGAGTTCGGACGCGCTGATGCGCTCGATGCGCGACAGGCCCGAGCCGTTCTCGATGACGAGTCCGGGCATGGCGAAATCGTTCTTGTCGAGCCAGCGATCGAGGGCGTCGCGCGAGCGGGCGATGCTCGCGGGGTGTTTGTAGTTGTCGGCGGCAAGGCCGAGCGTGAGGAACAACTGGCGCGCCATCACGTTATTGCTGAACTTGTTCATGTCGTGCACGACTTCAGCCAGGGTCTGGCCTCGGTGCGTGACGAGCAAACGGGCGCCCGGGGGCACGGTGCCGGTGCGCACATTGCCGTTGAACTGCCCGCCTGATGCCTGCCACAGCGCGCGAAAGCCGCCGAGGAAGAAGCGGTCGCGATCGGGCGCCGCCACGTTCCAGCCCTTGTCCTCGCAAGACGCCGGATAATTGCCGGAGAAGCGCGCCACGTAGGCGCCGTCCGCGGTCGTGCTGAGTGACGGGTGGATGCGCGTGAGCCAATCGCCGCAATTGCCTGCCGGTGTCGACGCCATATCGTTCGCCACCTGCAGATTCGCCAGCGGCGGCAGCACGTTCACGTCGACCGTGCCGTTTGCGTTGCGGGCGAAGCTGAACGACATCGCCTTGAACGAATACAGCAGCGGATCGGGAGCGACGTTGTAGGGGCGGTCGTCGCCGCCGTCGATCGCGCCCGTTGCACCGATGTCCGAGCTGTAGGCTGAGCGGTCGAGCACGATATCGCCATTGATGTTCGTCACGCCGGCGTTGCGCAGCTCGGCCACGAACTTTTCCATCTCTTCGGGCACGAGCTTCGGATCGCCCGTGCCCTTGAAATACAGGTTGCCGTCGAGCGTGCGTCCGTCCGACGTGCCGTCGGTGAAGGCCTGCGTGCGCCAGCGATAGTCCGGGCCCAGGGTATCGAGCGCGGCAATGGTGGTGACGAGCTTCATCGTCGAGGCCGGGTTGCGCGGCACGCCGGGGTTCATGGCGAGCAGGGGGGGCGCAATGCGGCCTCGCGTTTGTAGCGGATTGTCGACCTTCGCGACGATGACGCTCACGTTTGCGGCGGGCACCTTGCTCGCTGCGAGCGCGCGTGCCAGTTCGGGCGGCAGCGGCGTTGCGTGCGCGGCGGCGGCAGGCACCTTGGGCAGCTTCGCGTGCTTGAGCGGTTTTGCGTACGCGGGCGCGTTTGCAATGACCGCACTCGTCGCGAGCAGCAGCGCGATCGCCAGCGCGGTGCGGCCGGTGCCGCTCATGCGAGCGCTGCGATCGCCTCGAGCCGTATCGCGGGCCGTGCTCGCCTCGCGAAGCGTGTGCGTCTGACGCACGGACGTCCCACTGCGAAGCATCTCGAGCGCGCACGGGCTGGACGCATGGAGTGCATGGGGGGCATCGGATGCATTGGGCGCGAGCAACGCGAAGAGGGGGCGGCTGTGCAAGCGTGGGGCGCGCATGGCGGGCGAAATTCTCCAATGGTGCGTGCTGCGTCTCGCCACACGGAGTCCGGGCCGCCGCACAGGGTGGGGCGGCAGGCGCGGACGGCACAGTGCGGACGCAGCGGCGAAGCGATGAGGTGAGTCACTGCGCCGCGATGTGCGTCTGACATGCACGGCGCCATGCGTGCCATTGTAAGACGGTCATGCAACGAACTGTCGCTACAATGAGTCGAAATCCCTTGAGTGTCACGCATAGGCAACAATCGGCGGGGCGGCGATGACCGCGTATTACCCGGATCCGACAGGCCTTCAGAGTGCGGACGACAGACGCTACCGGTGCCCGACCCATGCGAATCCTGTTGGTGGAAGACGATACGATGATTGCCGCTGCCGTGGCGAAAGGACTGCGGCAGGACGGCTGGACGGTCGATCACGTCGGCGACGGACAGCGCGCACTCGACGCGCTCTCGATCGAAGCGTACGACGCGCTGCTGCTCGATCTCGGCTTGCCGCGTCGCGACGGCATCGACGTGCTGCGCACCTTGCGCGCGCGTGGCCAGACGCTGCCGGTGCTCATCGCCACGGCGCGCGATGCCGTGGCCGACCGGGTGAAGGGGCTCGATGCCGGCGCGGACGATTATCTCGTCAAGCCTTTCGATCTCGACGAACTCGCGGCGCGCCTGCGCGCGCTGGTACGGCGTCAGGCGGGGCGCAGCGAGCCGCTGCTGCGCCATGGTGCCATCGTGCTCGATCCGGCGACCCGCCAGGTGACCTGCGCGGGCGTGCCCGTCGTGCTCTCCGCACGCGAATACGCCGTGCTCGAAGCATTGCTCAATCGGCCGGGCGCGGTGTTGTCGAAGGGGCAGCTCGAAGAGCGCATTTACGGATGGGGAGAAGAAGTGGCAAGCAATGCGGTCGAAGTGCATATCCATGGACTGCGCAAGAAGCTGGGCGCCGATGCCATTCGCACGGTCCGCGGCGTCGGCTACATGATGCCCGACGCGTCCGCTGCCGGCGCGTCGAATGCGGAGGCGGACTGATGCGCTCCATTCGCCGACGCCTGCTGGCCGGGCTGCTCGTCACGTTGTCGATCGCGCTGGTGCTCGCGGGCATCGCGATTTTTCGGCAGGCGCGTACCGAAGCCAATGCGCTGTTCGATTTCCAGCTGCAGCAAATGGCGCTGTCGCTGCCCGCCGAGCCTTTCTCCAGCGTGCCGGGCGAGAACAATGGCTCGGATGGCCTCGTGATCCAGATCTGGAGTCGCAACGGCATCGAGCTGTATTACTCGCATCCGCGCACGCCGTTGCCGCGCCGGGCCGAACTCGGCTTCACGACCGTGCAGACGCCCAAGGGCGACTGGCGCGTGTATTCGGCGCTGGTCGGCGACAACGTGGTGCAACTGGCCCAACCGATGGTCATTCGCGACTCGCTCGCCGTGTCGATGGCGCTGCGCACCCTGTTGCCGCTGGTGGTCGCGATGCCGTTGCTCGGGTTGCTCGTGTGGCTGGTCGTCGGGCGCGGCCTCAAGCCGTTGCGCCGGGTGGCGAAAGCGCTCGACGCCCGCGCCCCCGGTGCACTCGACGCGTTGCCCGAGACCGGATTGCCGGACGAGGTGCGTCCGCTGGTGCAAGCGCTCAACAGCCTGCTTGGCCGACTCGACGACGCGCTGAGGCAGCAGAAGGCCTTCGTGGCCGACGCCGCGCATGAACTGCGCACCCCGCTGGCTGCGCTGCAACTGCAGGTCCAACTGCTCGATCGCGCGAACACGGACGCCGAGCGGGCCGAAGCCATGCGCGATCTGCACGATGGTGTGCGACGCGCCTCGCACATGGTCGCGCAATTGCTCACGTTGGCGCGTCAGGCCCCCGATGTCGCGCGTGCGGCCACGGCGTTCGCCGACGTGCCGCTCGCCCCGCTGTTGCGCGATGTCGTCGCGCGTCATGCCGCGTTGGCGGTTGCACGGGGAATCGATCTCGGGCTCGATGCCCCGCAGGCGCTGGCGGATCTCAGCCACGTGCGTGGCGATGCCGACGCCTTGCAGACGCTTTTCGGCAATCTCGTCGACAACGCGTTGAAATACACACCGCGCGGCGGCCACGTCGATGTACGGCTGGTGTCCGCCGCGCCTGGCGCGGGGACCGTCGTCGAAATCGAGGATAACGGTCCGGGCATCGCGCCGTCGGAACGAGAGCGGGTTTTCGACCGGTTCTTCCGGGGCGGGGCGGCGTCGGCACAGGAGGCCGCCCCGGCGAGTGGGGCGCAGCCATCCGACGCGAACGACGCGACGAACCCCGCCGTTGTTACCCCGCCGCGCGTGGAGGGTAGCGGTTTGGGCCTGGCCATCGTACGCAACATCGCACAGGCGCACGGTGCGCGCGTGGAACTGCTCGACGCGCGCACCGGACGCGGACTGCGCGTACGGGTGAGTTTCGGCGCGGCAGCGTCGGCCGTTCCCCCGGCGCTCTGACATCGCAGCCATGACAGCCCCGCCACGCGGCGACGTCTGTCGTGCAATCCATGCCGCGCTCACGTGCAAGGGAGCGTCGCCGACGACTTAGGCTCGCTCACGTCAGTTCGCTCATTTCCACGCTTATCCGCGCTGCACCGCCGTCACTTTGTCGTTCTCGATGGTCAGCGTGCGGCGATCCGGGCGGTAGTCGCGCGTCGTCGGCACGGGCTTGCCGTCCTGCATGCCGATCCGCCACGGGCAACCGCGCAGCATCGACTTCACCTGCGCGAGCGACTTGCCCATGAGCATCCTGTCATCGGGTCGGTCTGCCGTGCACGCCTGCGTCGCGTCGGCCCGTGCGTTGCCCGGCATGGCGTCGGCGGCCGGGCCTTGCGTGCCCACGCCGTTGCCATTGCCCTCTGTGGCGAAAGCGGCGATCGAAAACGTCAGGCACAGGGCCACGCCCGCGCACTCGATCCAGCGGGCGACGTGACGCAAGGCCGCCATGTGATTGTCCGAGACCGGTTTGTCGTTCGTATGCATCGTGAAACCTCCTGTCGACGAGAACGTGCGGTGCGGAATTGCACCACGAGGTCACCGTAGACAGCGGAGGGCGTCCAAGGCAAGTCGAACCGCGCGAAGGCCGCCTTCAAACACCTGCCGTCGTAACCCAGGGTGCACAATCGGACGTCGTTCGGTATTCGATGGGTGACATCCTGCATGGCCGTGCCGTTGGAGGACGGTGTTGCGAGTCGCGGGCGGCAGCAGGCATTTTCGGTCTTAAGGTTGCCTTAAGGGAGCTTCTCTACGATCTGAGTCATGTCAAACGCAGTCGTCGGTAAGGAGAGACTCATGAGGACCTCGAAGCTCACTCGTACGTTGGTTGCCAGCGCGGTGCTCGTCGCCTTGACGGGCGGGTATGTGGCCGGTCGCCAGCATTGGCAGGCCCCGCTGGCCTCGGAAATGGTCAGCGACGCCAACGCTGCGAATCCTGCCGCGGCCCCCGCCACGGTGGCCGCCAATACCCCGAACACCGCGCCGCGCATGCTGGTGCCGGACTTCTCGCAACTGGCGGAACAATACGGACCGGCCGTAGTCAACATCAGTGTGACGCACGATGCGAAACCATCGTCCGCGCGCGGTTCCGCGTCGAGCCAGATGCAGATGCCCCCGGGCATGGATCAGAACGATCCGCTGTTCCAGTTTTTCCGTCACTTCTACGGCGCGCCGGGCAATGACGGCGGCGATGGCGGTGACGACAGCGCCAGTGCGATGACGCGCAGTCTCGGTTCGGGCTTCATCGTGAGCCCGGACGGCTACATCCTGACCAATGCCCACGTGGTCGACGATGCGAGTCAGGTGACGGTGAAGCTCAACGACAAGCGCGAATACAAGGCGAAGGTCGTGGGCAGCGACAAGGCGAGCGATGTGGCGTTGCTCAAGATCGCCGCGACGAATCTGCCGACCGTGAAGATCGGCGATCCGTCGAAGACGAAGGCCGGTGAATGGGTGGTGGCCATTGGCTCGCCGTATGGCTTCGACAATACGGTGACGGCGGGTATCGTGTCGGCCAAGGCACGGGCGTTGCCGGACGAGAACTATACGCCGTTCATTCAGACGGACGTGCCGGTCAACCCGGGTAACTCGGGCGGTCCGCTGTTCAATCTGAACGGCGAGGTGATCGGCATCAATTCGATGATCTATTCGCGCACGGGCGGCTTCCAGGGGCTGTCGTTCGCGATTCCGATCGACATGGCGATGAAGGTGAAGTCGCAGCTCCAGCAGTACGGCAAGGTGAGCCGCGGACGTATCGGCGTGGCGATTCAGGAAGTGAACCAGTCATTGGCGAAGTCCTTCGGCCTGCCCAAGCCCACGGGGGCTCTGGTGTCGTCGATCGACAAGCATGGTCCGGCGGCAAAGTCGGATCTCAAGCCGGGCGACGTGATCCTGGCGGTCAATGGCACGACCATCGACGACTCGGTGCAACTGCCGGAGAAGATTGCCGACATGCGTCCTGGCCAGAAGGCGACGCTTACCGTCTGGCGCAACGGTGCGAAGCAGGACGTGAGCGTGACGGTCGGCGCGCTCAACGAAAAGAAGGACCTGGCGAGCAATGACGATTCGGCCACGCACGGGCGGCTCGGACTTGCGGTACGCGAGCTCTCTCCCGAGGAGAAGCGCGCGGCGCAGGTGACGAACGGCCTGTTGGTGGCGCGTGCGGGCGGTCCCGCGGCACAGGCCGGGGTGGAGCCGGGCGACATCATCCTGTCGCTCAACGGCACGCCGGTGACGAGCGCCTCGCAACTGAGCGACAAGCTCAAGAAGGCTGGCAATAATGTCGCGTTGCTTGTGCAGCGCGACGGGCAACAGATTTTCATCCCGGTCGACCTCGGCTGACAGCCGGGCGCGGCGCCGTACGGGATGCCACGCACTACCTTGTGTGCCGGTGCCGCGTCACCGGTAAGTTCCGGCATCGTGATTTCATGAAACGGGAGGTCGAACATGTGGCAAGCATGGCAACGCTGGTCGGTGGCAGCCGCCACCGCCGCAACACTCGCAGCAACGATGGGCGGCATATCGGTCGCTCACGCGCAGGGCGGCATGTTGCCGCCATCGATGCAGCAGGGCAACGTCACGTATGTCTCGGGCGGTATCGACAGCGACGAGTCGGGGGCTTTCAAGCGTGAAGCGTCGCAGTGGCCGCTGTCCATCGAGATGGCAGCCCGTGGTGACGGCGCGAACGAATACGTGGCCGACGCCAAGGTGCAGATTCTCCACGGCGGCACGACCGTGCTCGATACGCGCGCGAAGGGGCCGTTCATGTTGGTGAAGTTGCCCGAGGGCGACTACACCGTGAAGGCGACCCACAACGGCAAGCCGATGACGAAGGACGTGAAGGTGTCTCCGAAGGGGCACGCCTCCGCGGTATTCCTGTGGCCGCACGACTGATGTGCCGATCGGTCGGGCACGCGAGGTGCCACGGGTGACGAAGTAACCCAGGCAGTACCACTCCGCAACGAGTGAGCGAGTTGCGCCGCCATGTTTCTCATGGCGGCGCTTTTTTTTGCGCAAACGCCGCGACACACGCAGGCGAATTCACATCGCGCCCGGATTGCGCCGATTCCCAAGGCGTCGTCGTCACGGCGCTCGCGTCGCCAACTCCGCTGGCACACATGCGTGCAGCGAGGCTGCTTTCTCTTTCCATTCGCGCCGGGGGCGTCATTGGCCGAGGTGCCGTCCTGCGCGCGCCGCAAGCGTGCGCGGCGAAATTCGTCAACTTTCCATCAGGACTCGTCTTCGGCGGCGGGGGATTCTGCGCTCCGAAGTCGCCGAGATAAGAGGACGCGTTCGCCAGCGAGCTCGATGCAGACCCGATCGACCGATTCGACAAGCGAACCGCGACGTTGATTTTCGAGCTTGATGGAGCGTGTGATGAACAAAACCTATCGTCTCGTTTTCAGCCGCAGGACAAACGCCTGGGTCGCGGTCGCCGAAATTTGCACGGGGCAGGGCAAGACCGGCGGATCCCGGCGCGGGGCGTCATTGAAGCGGGCGAGTGTATTGCTCTGTGGGGGGGCGGCGCTTTGCCTGGCGTCGCTCTCGGCGCCGGCGCGGGCAATGGTTGCCGACGGCGGCAAGGCGCCCTGCCGTATCGACTGGAGCCTCGTCGCTCACGGGTACGAGGCTGTCTCGGCTTGGGGGGATGGATGTCTCGCTTTGGGAAATCACGCCGCCACCGTTGCCTTGAGGGGGGACACGTTGGCGGCGGCAAATCACGACGACGCGTTGGGCGGGGATGCTCGGGCGCGGACTGCGAGTCGGAACGATCCACGCAATACCGAGATCGGCTCAGGCGCGGTGGCGACGGGGCAGGGCGCAATGGCGATCGGGGCGCAATCGAAGGCTGCCGGCGAGTACAGCATGACCCTTGGGGCGTGGAGCAAAGCTTCGGGCAAGTATGCCGCTGCCATCGGTTATGCCGCCACCGCGTCACCCATTGGATCGGTGGCCATTGGCGATTGGGCGGTGGCCGACGAGGCGGTCGGTACGCCGAGCGCCACGATCAACGGTCAGACGTATGCATTTGCTGGCGGTGCGCCCATGGCAACGATGAGTATCGGCTCAAACAGAGGCCTGCGCACCATCACCCGTGTCGCGGCGGGCAGGATCAGTTCGTCGAGCACCGATGCGACGAACGGCTCTCAGTTGAACGCAACGAACGTCGCGCTCTCGAAGATCGGCACCGATATGTCCGGCTTCAAGTCGTCGATGTCGACGGGAATGAGTTCGATTTCGTCCAGCTTGAGTTCGGTGGTTTCCGGCATCAGTTCACTCTCGACGGGCAGTGCTCGCGATCTCGAGAATGCCGTGAAGTATGACAACGCATCGCGGGAGTCGGTGTCCTTGGGCAATGCTGTGTCGGCGAAGCCGGTCAAGCTGACGAATCTGGCCGACGGCATGGGCGCGAGCGACGCCGTGACGGTCCGGCAACTCAGCGTGGCCTACCGAGGCTTGACTTCGCTATCCACGAGTACCGCTTCGCTGAGCGACGGGGTGATGTCGCTGTCCACAGGGCTGAGCCACGTCGCTTCGCTTGTGGCGGATACGGAAAACGTCATCCGATACGACGACGAGTCGCAGGAGTCCGTGACATTCGGAAACCTGCTTTCCGTGAAACCGGTGAAGCTGACCAACGTGGCTGACGGCGCGCGCCTGAACGACGCCGTGACGGTCCGGCAACTGAGCCAGACAAACAGCGGCGTTGCATCGCTTTCGACTGGAGCGGCCGCGACCAACAAGAGTGTGAATTCGCTCTCCACCGGGCTTAAAAAGATGATTGGCCTGACGGCGGGCATCGAGACGTCGGTGCAGTACGACGACGACACGCAGGGGGCCGTGACGTTTGGGAGCCGCGTGTCGGCGCGGCCTGTGATTCTGACCAACGTCGCGGAGGGCGTCAACGCGACCGACGCGGTCAATGTCCGTCAGATGAGTGCGACGAACAGCCGCGTCGGCTCGCTCTCTACCGGGATGGCCGCGCTGTCGAAAAACGTGGGATCGCTCTCGACCGGCGCCGTCTCGTTCGGACAGGGGTTAACGTCGCTCTCGACGGGAGCGACGGCCCTCTCGGATCGTCTGACGTCCCTGTCCACGGGCTTGAGCAAGGTGACGGCACTCGCCACCGACGTCGAGCGCTTTGTGCAGTACGACACCAAGCAACGTGCGCGTCTGACGCTGGGGGGAGCGTCGGCGGGCGCACCGGTGAAGCTGGGCAACGTCGCAGATGGAGAGACGCAGCGAGATGCCGTCAATTTCGGTCAGTTGGGCGAGGTGAGTCGTCATGTGGCATCCCTCTCGACGGGAGCGATCCTGTTATCGCAGGGTGTGACGTCGCTTTCAACGGGAGCGGTCGTGCTGGGGCAGGGGTTGACGTCGCTCTCGACGGGAGCGGTCGTGTTGGGGCAGGGCGTGACGTCGCTTTCAACGGGAGCGGTCGTGCTGGGGCAGGGAGTGACGTCGCTGTCAACGGGAGCGGTCGTGCTGGGGCAGGGAGTGACGTCGCTTTCGACGGGAGCGGTCGTGTTGGAGCAGGGGTTGACGTCGCTCTCGACGGGGCTGAGTACTGTTGCCGCGCTTACGGCTGACACGTCCAGCTTCGCGAAGTACGACAGCGACAAGCGCGACATGCTGACGTTGGGCGGAAAGGACCCGACGGCGCCGGTCGCCCTGACCAACCTCGCCGACGGCGTACGGAATTCGGATGCGGTCACCGTCAGACAGCTGGGGGTGACCAACAGCAATGTGATGCGACTCTCGACGAGCATGGCGACGTTCGAGAATGGCGTAGGTTCGCTATCAACGGGGGTGAAATCGATCGGCGGCGCGGTCGAATCGCTGGTCTCGGAAATGGAAATCGCTGTGCAGTACGACAACGCGACGAAGACCAAGCTCCGGCTTGGCGGTCTGTCGAGAACGCCCGTCTCGTTGGGCAATGTCGCCGATGGGACCCGACCGCACGACGCCGTGAACGCGGCCCAGTTGGGAACCACGAACAGCAGCGTGGCGTCGCTCTCGACGACTCTCTCCGGCCTCGTCGCGCCGGGCGCGGTGGTGCGGTCCGCCGACGGTCGAAGTCACCGAACCCTGGTCGCCGGTGGCGTGACTGCCGCTGGCGAGCCCAACCAGGACGGTGCGGTCACGTTGGCCAACGTAGCCGAGGGCGAGCGCGCTGGCGACGCCGTCAACTTCGGGCAATTGAGCGCTACGAACAGACACGTCGGATCGATCTCGACGAGCATCGACAAACGGGTGGGGGCGCTTTCGACGCGACTGAACAAGATCGAGCGTCTTTCTCAAGGCACCGGCAATGGTGTGCAATACGACGACGGATCCCATTCGAAGATAACGCTTGGCAACATCGTCACTTCGACGCCAGTCACGCTGACCAACGTGGCGGATGGCAAGAATCCGAGCGACGCCGTGACCTTTCGCCAGCTGAGCACGACCAGAAGCAGCGTGAGCGTCCTCTGGAAGCGCATTGGCACGACGGACGAACAGGTGGGGTCGCTGTCGACCGGCATGACCAAGGCTGAAAAGCGGCTGACGATGCTCGAGGCAAATGCCGAGGACTATGTCGGCTACGATGGGCAGACCCGCGACACGCTCACGCTCGGCGACACGGTTTCCAGACGCTCGGTGAGGGTGCGAAACGTTGCCAACGGCGTTGAGTCGGGCGATGCCGTCAATTTCGCCCAGTTGAGCGATACCAATCGCACCGTGACGACGCTTTCCACGGGGTTGTTGCGCTCGGAGCGCAAACTGAGGTCGCTCGCCGTCGATATCGAAAACAGCGCCCGGTATGACGACGCCTCGCGCGGGATGTTGACGCTCGGTGGCACGGGCGCGTCCTCGCCGGTGGCGCTCACGAACGTCGCCGACGGCACTCACCCGACCGACGCCGTCAATTTCCGGCAATTGAGCGAGACCAACCGCAATGTGACATCGCTCTCGACGGGGTTGAAGCAGATGGCGTCCGTCACGCCGGGGGACAGCCGTGCCGTGGTGTATGACGATTTGCGACGCGAGCGGGTGAAGCTGGGCGGAGCCGCGGCATCCAAGCCCGTCGCGTTGACCAACCTCGCCGCGGGCGTCGCGTCGACCGATGCCGTCAATGTCAGTCAGTTGCAGATGACCGACAGTCGTGTGATGTCGCTCTCGACGTCGACGTCGACGGGCATCGGCGACATGTTGATCGCGATGAATTCGCTCGCCTCCCGCCTCAGCGCCTCTGTCGGCAGTCAGCGGCCCCCCACGGACGGCGACTCGGGCGGGGCCCTGAAGCAGACTGGGGGATCCGCGTCGAAGCAGGCGTCCTATGTCAGCGTGAACGACGGTGGCTTGTCAAGGGGCAACGCTCGTGGCGAAGGGGCGTCGGGATCCGGTGCGATGGCCATCGGGGTGGACGCGGGCGCGGCCGGGCAGGGCAGCGCCGCGCTCGGCGCAAAGGCGGCGACGCCGGGCGCGAACGCCGTGGCGATCGGGCATGCGGCCTCGGCCACGGAAGCGCACGCGGTCGCGATGGGCGCGGGCGCGGTGGCCTCCGGCGCCGGTGCGGTAGCCATCGGGGCGAATGCCGTCGCGCGGGATCCGGGCACGGTGTCGTTCGGTGCTCCCGGCAACGAGCGGCGACTCACGAACCTTGCGCCCGGCAGGCGCGCGACCGACGCGGCGACCGTGGGCCAGCTCGTGGGGGTGCAGGAAGGCGTCAATCAGGTCGCCAGGCGTGCCTACTCGGGCATCGCGGCCGCAACGGCACTCGCGATGATCCCTGAGGTAGACCCTGGCAGGCGCGTGGCACTCGGTGTCGGCTCGGCCACGTTCCAGGGGCAAGCCGCGGTGTCGATCGGCGCGTCGGTCCGCTTTACCGACAATCTCAAGGCACGCCTGGGCGCGGGAATCAGCCGTCAGGGCAACACGTACGCCGCCGGCGTCTCGTACCAATGGTGACGCGCCCGAGATACCCGGCGCGTGCGACGCCAGCGACACGCGGCATGCGGCCGGCGGCCGATGCGACATGGGGAGGCTGCCGATGAGCGCCATTCGATCCAGACACGCGGCCGGTCGCCGGCCGGCCGTCGGCATCTCGCTGTTCGCGCGAGATGCGCAGCAGATATGGGAGAACGGCATCCATCAGAACGTGGCCTTTCTGGCCATGATGCTCAAGGCCTGCGACCGGATCGGCCCCGTGTATTTCCTCAACGGCGGCGACGCCGGATCGCTGCCTCCCGGGCTTCAGTTGCACGACCTTGGGGTGCCGCTGGTCGCCCCGGCCGATGTCACGCACGAACTCGACGTCGTGATCCAGATGGGGGCGCAGTTGCCGCGTGAGTGGCTCCGGCGGATGAGGGCGCTCGGTGCGCGGCTCGTCGCGTGCTTCGTCGGCAACACCTACAGCGAGTTGTGCGAAACGCCGATCTTCGGCAAGCCGTCGGGGCATCTTTTCAACGGCAGTCCGTTCGACGAGGCGTGGATCCTGCGCAAATCGCAGTCCATCGATGCCGCGATCCTGCGTACGGTCATGCGAATTCCCGTCGTCACGATCCCGCATCTCTGGTCGCCGTACTTCATCGAGCGGCGCTGCCGCGAGCTCGCCTCGCACGGTCTGCATTTCGGCTATCGGCCGCGGGAGGGAAAGTGGCGTCTGTCGATTGCCGAGCCGAACATCTCGGTGGTCAAGAGCTGCCAGTATCCGATGCTCGCGGCCGACGCTTTCCATCGGCGACATCCCGGGGCGGTGGAGAAGCTCACGGTGGTCAACACCACGAACGTGCGCGAGCATCCGACGTTCGTCTATTTCGCCAACCGTCTCGATCTGGTGCGGCAACACAAGGCGGCATTCACCGATCGCATCGATCTTCCGTTGCTGCTCGCGCAGCATACCGATGCCGTGATCTCGCACCATTGGGAGAACGCGCAGAACTACCTCTACTACGACACCCTGTATGGAGGCTATCCCTTGATTCACAACACGCGAATGCTCGGCGACGCGGGCTACTACTACCCGTCGTTCGACGCCGTTGCCGGTGCCGCGGCCCTTCGTGACGCCTGGGTGCATCACGATGCCCGCCTCGCCGATTACCGCAGGCGCGCCGACGCGGTGTTGCGCGCGGTGTCGATCGACAACCCGGACAACCTGAATGTCATTGCCGGCCGGCTGCTCGCGCCGACGGGCAGCGAGGGAGGCGTCGATGGCTGAGCAATCGAACCGCGCCGCGACGGACCGGCGCCTTGTGGTCGGCGTGTCGCTCTTCGTCAAGGGAAGCGGACAGTCGTTGTGGGAGAACGGCATCTTCCAGAACTGCCTGCTGCTGGTAATGTTGCTGCGCCGTTCGCCGTACGTGGCCGACGCCGTGATGGTCAACGGCGGCAACGCCGCGACGCCGTCGCCCGATCTCATGCTGGAAGCCACGAACATCCCCCTGATCACGCTCGAGGCGGCGATGGCGCGCTGCGACGTGATGATCGAAATGAGCGCGCAACTCGACGTGGCGTGGATCGCCGCATTCCGCGAACGGGGCGGCAAGGTCGTGACGATGCGCGTGGGCAACGATTACGTGATCGACATCGAACGCGCGATGTTCGGCAAGCCCCCGGGGTTTCTCTTCTCCGGGGCGACCTACGACGGTGTCTGGACGATTCCGGAGTTCGGCGTCACCTGTCGGAGCTACTTCGAATGCGCATTGCGCACACCGGTGACGATCGTGCCCCACATCTGGCATCCGATGCTCTTCGACCGCGCGCGGGCCGCGTTGGGGGAACAGGAGGCGTTCGGCTACCGACCCGGACGCTCGCGCTGGCGCGTGGCGATCTTCGAGCCGAACATCTGCATGGTCAAAACCTGCGTGATACCCATGCTCACGGCCGAACTGGCCTACCGCGCCGAGCCGTCGTTTGCCGAGAGTGTGCTGGTGTGCAACACGCTGCATCTCAAGGAACACGCCACATTCGTGCATTTCGCACGCAGTCTCGACATCGTGGATCACGGCGTGGCGTCGTTTCAGGGGCGCTTCGCGCTCTTCGAGTTCATGTCGCGCCATGGCGACGCGGTGGTATCGCACACGTGGGAGAACGCTCAGAACTACCTCTATTACGAGTTGCTGTACGGCGGCTATCCACTGGTTCACAACTCGCCCTTCCTTGGGAAGTGCGGCTATTTCTATCCGGGGTTCGATTGCGAGGAAGGCGCGCGCCAGTTGCTCGAGGCGTTTCGCACGCATGACGACAATCTCGAGCAGTACCGCCGGGACGCCCGCCAGTTGCTCGACGACGTCAGCATCGAGAACGCCGCGAACGTGAGCGCCTACAGCGAAGCGATTGCAGCGCTGTACCGGCCCGTCGAGGCCTGAGTCGCGCATCGCGCGGCGTGCGATCGACGACCTATTGCAACTTCACGACAGCATCGACCGCCCGCACGGCGGCAGGGAGTGACAAACGTGGCAAATCTGGCAAACCTGGAAAACGCGTCCAGGCTTCGCATCGGAATCACCATCGGCCTGCATCGTGCCGACGAGACGATCTGGAACAACGGCATCAAGCAGAACGCGATTTTTCTGGCCGACGTCCTCGCGCGCTGTACTTCGGTGTACAGCGTGACGCTGCTAAACACGACACCGGTGCCGCTCGGCGACACCCTGCCATGGTCGTTGACACGCTTCCCGACGCTGCCGTTCGAGGCGGCCAAGGACGACATCGATCTGCTGATCGAACTCGGCGGCCAGATCGATGCCGATCAGACCGGCTACCTGAAAACGCGCGGCGTGCGTCTGGTGTCGTATTGCTGTGGATCGGAGTATCTGCTCGCGGCGCAGGCGATGCTCTTCGAGCGGCCCGCGTGGGGCGCCGGGTTGTTCGTCAATCAGCGTTACGACGCAATCTGGATGGTGCCGCAGGTCGCTGATGCAAACCGGCCGTTCTTCGAGGTGCTGCGGCGCCGACGCGCGCATGTCGTGCCGTTCGTGTGGAGTCCGGTCTTCCTCGAGGCGTGCGCGAGCGCACAGCCTCACGGGGGCGCCTACGCGCCGCATACCGAGCCCCGTCGGCTGAGCGTCATGGAGCCCAACGTCGACATCGTCAAGTTCTGTCTCTATCCGATCCTGATCGCCGAGCTGGCGTATCGCGAGCGGCCAGGCGCCATCGCACTGTTGCAGGTCACCAATGCACAGCGACTGGCCGAGCACAGCCCCGACTTCGTGGCACTCATGCATCAGCTGGATATCGTGCGCGAGCGCAAGGCGACCTTTCTCTCGCGCTACGACACACCGTCGTTTCTGGCCGAATACACCGACGTGGTGATCTCGCACCAGATGGCCAATCCGCTCAACTACTTCTATCTGGAAGTGTGCTGGCAGGGCTACGCGCTGATTCATAACGCGAGCCTGTGCAGTGACCTCGGCTACTACTACCAGGGCAACGATCTTGGCGCGGGCGCTCGCCGGCTGGTCGAGGCGCTCGACCGGCACGACGCGGGCCTTGCCGCCTATCGCTTCGCGCAGCGGCAACAGATTCGGCGATATCTTCCCGAGAACACGGAGGTCGTGCGGACCTACGAAGCCTTGCTTGGCGAAGTCATGGCCGGACCGATCCGCTGAGCGGCCGCGACGGCCAGCGAGATCCGCAGGCTACGCGACCGAGCGGCAACCGTCCTCGGCGGCAGCCTCGTGCGGCGGGGCGTCGGCGGTTCGCCGCGCGAATGTCTGCGTGACGGCGATCCCGTTCTTGATGGCCGTCATCTCGGCCAGGATGGCCACTGCGATTTCGGCGGGCGTGCGCGCGCCGAGGTGCATGCCGACCGGGCCGTGCAGGCGCTCGATTTCCGAGGTGCTCAGATCGAACAGCGACAGGCGCTCGCGGCGGCGCGCATTGTTGATGCGAGAGCCGATGGCGCCGATGTAGAACGCCGGCGACTTGAGCGCCTCGAGCAGCGCCATGTCGTCAAGCTTCGGGTCATGCGTGAGCGTGAGCACGGCGCTGTGCGAGTCGAGTTGCAGACGCACGATCAGGTCGTCGGGCATCTCGCGAGAGAGTTCGGTGCCCGCCACCTGCCACTCATCCGCATATTCGCTGCGCGGATCGCACACGATCACGTGATAGTCGAGCGCGCAGGCCATGCTCGCCACGTATTTCGACAGTTGCCCGGCGCCGATCACGATCAGGCGATGGCGCGGGCCGTGGGAGGTGATGAGACGCTCGCCGTCGAATTCGACGGACGGCGCATGGTGGCCCGGCGCCATGCGCACCGCGCCGGTCTTCATGTCGAGTTCGCGCACCACGAGGCGGAATCTGGCGATGCTGTCGAGCAGATCGGCGATGCGCGACGCTTCGCTCACGGGTTCGAGCACGAGTTGCAATGTGCCGCCACAAGGCAGGCCGAAGCGATGCGCCTCTTCGGCCGTCACACCGTAGCTCGTGAGCTGCGGGCGATCATGCGGCCAGTCGCCATTGCGAATGCGTTCGATGAGATCGTCCTCGACGCAGCCGCCCGACACCGAACCGACCATGTGGCCGTCCTCGCGAATCGCAAGCATCGAGCCCACCGGGCGCGGGGCCGAGCCCCAGGTGCGGACAACGGTCCCGAGCGTGACGAAAAAGCCCGCGCGGGTCCACTGTACGGCGGACTTCAGCACTTCCAGATCGACACTGTCCATAACTCGGTTCCTTCGCCGGTACGCGAGCGGGGCGCGCTGCGAAAAGGCCGCCGGGCCGCCGCTCGATGAGATTCGGCGAGTATAGCGCGCCTTCGCTTGCGCTGTATCCCACGAGATACGGCGCCTGGCCGGCGTCGGCCTGGCGCTGGCCGTCGGACGAACTGCCGCACCCGCCCTCTGTGACGGGGTAACTCGTGTCACAATAGTTCGAAGCTCGAGACAGTACGGAGACCCCGGGTGGACAGGCAGGGCCGAAGTCCCGACGCGCCACCGCACGGCTTTGAGGAGGCAGGCAATGGAGCTGAAGGACAGCCGGCAACTGCCGGCGGCACGGGATGTCGTGTGGATCGCGCTGAACGACCCGGGCGTGCTGCGCGGCTGCATTCCGGGCTGCGAATCGATCGAGCGACTCGACGACACGACCTGGACCGTGGTCGTGGGCGCCACGCTGGGGCCCGTGAGCGGCCGCTGGAGCGGACGTGTCACCGTGTCCGACGTCCTCGCGCCAAATGCGTACACGCTGACTTTCGACGGGCTCGGCTCGTCGGCCGGACACACACAGGGCAAGGCCGTGGTGACGCTGCAATCGCAAGGGCCGATGAACACATTGCTGACGTACGACCTGAGGGCGCGGATCGGCGGCGAACACACCACGCTCGATGCGCCGCAGATCGAGACGGCGGCCCGCAAGCTGGTCGACGAATTCTTCACCCGCCTGATCGCAGCGATCGCCCCTCACCACGCGCTCAACGACCCGGTGGCGGCCGACAGCGACGTGGCGGCGGCGCTGGCAAACGCCTCGGCGACACGCGATGCGCCGTCGACGCGCGGCAGATTCGGGCGCTGGTGGCCATGGGTCCTGGCGCTGCTGGTGCTGATCTTCGTCGTGATGTGGGGCAATCATGCCAGCTGAGCGTCGGCGGCAGAAGGCGGGCACGACGACGCAGGTGTCGCCCGAGGCGCGCACGCGCGATGCGCGTGCTCGCGAGCTGCTCGCGAGCGCCGAAGCCCTCGAAGCGGCCGGCAAGCCGCCCGCGCAGCCGGGGGTGGCGGGCTACGACCTGCGTGTCCGGGTTCGCGACGGCGAAACCCCCGTGTTCGGACCGGGGCGCCTCACGTTGCTGCGCGCCATCGAGGCGACGGGGTCGATCTCGGCGGCGGCGCGTCGCATGGGCATGTCCTACCGGCGCGCCTGGCTGCTGGTCGAGGCGATGAATCACGAATTCCGCGAACCGCTGGTGACGCGCCATATCGGCGGCGTGTCGGGCGGCGGGGCGGCGCTCACGCCGTTCGCACAGAACCTCGCGGCGCACTACGACACCCTCATCAATGAAATCCGCCTGTTGCTCGACGCGCACGTGCCGACCTTCGATGCGTATCTGAAAGGCGACAGGACCATGGATCCGGACGACGAGCCACACCGTGTCCGGTGACCGGGCGGGCGCGGAGTATCACGAAAACGTTATGGCTTCGTGAGGACTTCGACACTGGCCGGAGGCGACACTGGCCCCATCGACGCGAAACCTCGCGATGGAGGTCACCATGTCCCAACCGACGAAGTCATTGCCGCCCGGCGGGGTGCCGCCAATGCGCGCCCCCGCACGATCGGACCCGGTGCAGCCCGGCTGGCTGCGCATCACCCACTGGCTGAACGTGCTGGCCGTGCTCGCGATGCTCACGAGCGGCTGGCGCATCTACAACGCGTCGCCGATCTTCGGCTTTCGCTTTCCCATTGAGATCACGCTGGGTGGCTGGCTTGGCGGCGCGCTGCGCTGGCACTTCGCCGCGATGTGGCTGCTCGTGGCGAACGGTGTCGTCTACCTCCTGATCAACCTCGCGAGCGCCCGCTTCGCACGGCGCTTCTTTCCGCTCACGTTGCGCGGCGTCGCGCGCGACGCGCTGGCTGCGTTGCGCGGCCGACTCTCGCACGACGATCCTCGTCACTACAACCAGGTGCAGCGCGCTGCCTATCTGTTCGCCGTGCTCGATCTGATGCTGCTCGTGGCGTCGGGGCTGGCCGTCTGGAAGCCCGTGCAGCTGGGGTGGTTGTGCGCCGCGTTCGGGGGCTTCCAGGGGGCGCGGTTGGTGCATTTCGTCGCGATGGCGGGCCTGACGGCCTTCATCGCGGTCCATGTGGCGATGGTGGCCCTCGTGCCTCGTACGCTGCGAACCATGTTGACGGGACGGTGAGCCGCCATGACCTTCAGGAAATCCCTCCCGCGCCTGCCGTCGGACAGCCCGGTCGTACGGGACGGCGACGCCATCGTGCGGGAAGCGCGGGCGCGGGTGGCGCGTCACGTCGCGGAGCCCTCGCGGCGCGCGTTTCTCACGCGTACGCTCTCTCTGGGCGGCCTGGCGCTGCTCTCGGGGTGCTCGCTCGACGATAACGCAGGCGTGGCGTCCGCGCTCGACGGTATCTCGCGGTGGAACGACCGCGTGCAGGCCGCGTTGTTTCGCCAGGACGTGCTGGCGCCGACGTTTTCCGAGTCGCAGATCACCCGCCCGTTCCCGTTCAACGCCTTCTACGGCATGGATGAGGCGCCCGTCGTCGACGAGGCGGACTATCGGCTGGAGTTGTCGGGCCTCATTGCCGAGCGCGCGCCATGGCGGCTCGACGCGATACGCGAGTTCGCACGAGTCCGCACGACAGAGCAGATCACGCGCCACGTATGCGTGGAAGGATGGAGCGCGATCGGCCGGTGGGGCGGGGTGACGTTCGGCGACTTCCTGCGGCGCATCGGGGCGGACACGACGGCGCGCTACGTTGGCTTCAAATGCGCCGACGATTACTACACGAGCATCGACATGCCCACGGCGCTGCATCCCCAGACGCTGCTCGCGCTGACGTACGACGGCCGCACGCTGCCGAGGGAATACGGCTTTCCGATGAAGCTGCGCATTCCCACCAAGCTCGGCTACAAGAATCCCAAGCATATCCGCGCGATCTTCGTGACGAACACGTATCCGGGCGGATATTGGGAGGACCAGGGCTACAACTGGTTCGGCGGCAGTTGAGGCGCACGCCCTACTGCGCGACTGTGGTTCATACATTCAATCTCTGGAGGAGTACGACGATGAAGATGCCATATCTGGCGGCAGCGACGATGACCCTGGCCATGGCGCTCGGTACGGGCGCGGCGTTCGCCCAGGACGCCATGCAAAAGGGCGATGCCATGAGCAAGGGGGGCGCAATGAGCAAACCCGATGCCATGGGCAAGGGCGACGCCATGCGTAAGGACATGGACAAGAGCGGGAAGATGTCCAAGGGCGATGCCATGGGCAAGTCGGATGCCATGGGCAAAGGTGGCGCAATGAATAAGCCCGATGCCATGGGCAAGGGCGGCGCGATGGGCAAGAGCCAGTAAGGCACGCTTGGCCGGTGTCTCCCGCAAGGCGTCGCAACGGGATTCGTTGCGACGCCTTGCGCGTTCCGACGTCGCGAAGCAGGGATTTCGGGGCTGCGGCGATCGACGCCCCGCTGCCGCGCTTTCGGGATTCGCCCCGCGCCGGAGGCATGCCCTCTTCAGCGTGTGAGGGCGACCGACTTGACGAGCAGGTAGACATCGCGACCGGCCGTGAGCCGGAGTTGATCGGCCGAGAAGCGCGTGATGCGCGCGCGCAATGTTACGCCCGCATCGTTGCCCGGTATTGTCGCGTCGCCAAGCAGCGTGGCGCTGACTTCCACGGCATCGCCCAGGTCGCGCAAGGCGCAGACGCGCGCGCGCAGCACATTGAGCACGCTGGTGTCGACCGGTGCCGCCGTCGCAACCGCGACATCGCGTTCCCGCACGAGGATGCGGCAAGTGTCGCCCACCTCGCCGCCCGCCCGCGGCACGCGCAGCCGTATCGCTTCGCGGGGGGACGCCTTGCCCATGCCGGGCGTCGCGCAGACCGCCAGTTCCGTCAGGCCGTAACGGGTGTCGTGCGCGACGATGCGCGTCTCGAGCACCGTGCCGGGGGAGTCGGCGATGCCGTCGAGTGCGTCGCGGTGCACGTTGAGCACGTCGGCCGGCGCCCCTTGGGAGATCGTGCGCCCGTCCTTGAACAACACGACCTGATCGGCCAGGCGCATGACCTCGTCGAGCGAATGCGTGACGTACAGCACCGGCAGCTTAAGTTCGTGTCGGATGCGATTGAGATAGTCGAGGACTTCGAGTCGCCGGGCATGATCGAGCGATGCCAGCGGCTCGTCCATGAGCAGCAGGCGCGGGCACGAGAGCAGCGCGCGGCCAATGCCCACACGCTGCTTCTCGCCGCCGGACAGCGAACCGGGGCGGCGCGCGAGCAGATGCCCGAGGTTCAATACGTCGACGACATGCGCCAGGGCAATCGCTCCGGTGCCGGCGGCGGTGACTTCGCGACGACGCAGCCAGCGGCCGAAGAGCAGGTTCTGTCGCACGCTCAGATGCGGGAACAGGCGCGCATCCTGGAACACATAGCCGATGCGTCGCCGCCACGCAGGCAGCGCAATGCCCGACGCGCTGTCGAAGAGCACGTCGTCGCCGACCACGATCCGGCCGCTGTCCGGACGGAGCAACCCGGACACGGCGTTCACCACGGTACTCTTGCCGCTGCCGGAGGGGCCGAACAGCGCCGTGACCCCCACGCCGGCCGCGAATTCGGCGTCGAGGGTGAAGTCGCCGAACCGATGTCGAAGGCGAACGTCAACCGTCATGACCGAGCGCCTTGCGATGACCGAAGCGGATGAGCACTTCGGACAGAATGAGCGTGGCCACGGCCAGCACCACGGAAATCGCGCAGAGACGCCAGACCATGGCGTCGCCGTCGGGCACCTGGGTGGCGGTGTAGATCGCGAGTGGCAGCGTCTGGGTCTGGCCGGGGATGTTCGACACGAACGTGATCGTGGCGCCGAACTCCCCCAGGGCACGCGCGAACGCGAGCACGAAGCCATGCAGCACACCAGTGGCGGTGAGTGGCAGAGTGACGCACAGGAATGTGAGGCAAGGGCCGGCGCCCAGCGTCTGTGCCGCCTGCTCGAGACGAATGTCGGCGGACTCCAGCGCTTGCCGGATGGCGCGCACGAGCAAGGGGAATCCCATCACACCGGCGGCCAGCGCCGCGCCCGTCCAGCGAAACGCGAAGGTGAAGTTGAACCATTCGCGCAGTACCTTGCCGATGGCGCCTTGCGCACCGAACAGTACAAGCAGCGCGAAGCCGACCACCACGGGCGGCAGCACGAGGGGCAGATGCAGCACGGCATCGAGCAGCGCCTTGCCGGGAAACTGCCGGCGGGCGAGCAGCCAGGCGGCGGCGTAGGCGAAGGGCAGGCTGCAAAGCGTGCCCCACAAACCTACGCGCAGACTGAGCGCCACGATGCCCCATTCTTCCGGGGTCAGACTCATGTCGGAGGGCGGTCGGGTGTCGGTCGGGGTGGGACCAGGGTAAGTTGGCGGATCTTATCAGGGTTGTCAGGGCCGGCTGAAGCCGTAGCGCTGGAATGTAGCCTGCGCGGCGGGCGATTGCAGGAACTTGAAGAACGGGTCGGCTTCGGCGCGATTGGCCTGCTTCGTCACGGCGACGGGATAGATGATCGGCGCGTGGCTGTCGGCCGGGAACGTGCCCGCGATGCGCACGCGCTTCTCGGCATTCGCGTCCGTCTTGTATACGATGCCGTAAGGCGCTTCGCCGCGCGCGACCAGCAACAGCGCGTTGCGCACGTTGTCCGCGGCGGCAACCTTGCCCTGCACCTTCGACCAGACACCGAGCTTCTCGAGTGCCGCCTTGCCGTAAAGGCCGGCCGGTACGTGCGCGGGGTCGCCCATGGCGAGCCTGCCGCTGCCAAGCTTCGCGTCGAGATCGGCGCCGGTCTTCAGATCGACGTCGCCCGTGGTCGTGGCCGGAGCGATGAGCACCAGTTCGTTGCCGAGCAGGTTGCGACGCGAGCTCGTGTCGATCAGATCGTGTTTCTGCGCATAATCCATCCAGTCCTGGTCGGCCGAGATGAAGACGTCGGCCGGTGCACCTTTCTCGATCTGGCGTGCGAGCGTCGAACTCGCGCCATACACGAGCACCGGCTTCTTGCCGGTTTCCCTGGTGTAGGCGGCGGACAAATCGTCGAGGGCGTCTTTCATGCTGGCGGCGGCGAACACCTGCTGCGCGGCGGCGTGGCCGGCGAACAACAGGCCAGCGCCAACGGCGGCCACGGTGAGCGCGCGACGCAGCATGGCGGCCGGCGCGTGGAACTTGAGGCTTGCGATAACGACAGCTTTCACGAAAGAGGTCTCCGACGTGGGATGGCTCAGCGGGCCAGGTGAGGGCGATATCGCCCGATGCCGGCGCCGGGAAGTGTCCGGCGGCAGGGCCGGAGCGCCGGTCGCACCTGAGCGGGCGAAGCGTTGTGTAGCATTATATATAACGCTATGACGCTGTACAGCGATATGCCACATCATGGCGCTCGAATGTCGTCCGACGCGGCAACGCCGCGTCCCGATTCGGAAATTTCAGGACGACACGCACGTTCACGCACTTGTCGATTCGGCAACAAAAAGGCGCCCCGGAGCGGGGCGCCTGCTAATTAATATATGCACTAAATTCGGTGGCCGCCTCAGGCGGTTGCGTTCCGGGCGACCGGGTAGTCGGGCCGCCGCATGGCCGGACTGGTGCGCAGCATGTCGAAAAAACCGTCGACCACTGCATCGCATTCGGCGCCGAGATCGTAGTCTGGCAGGAACAACCAGTCCGACATCATGCCGACGACCAACGCGTGCAACATGATGGCCGCGCGTCGGGTATCGAGTTGCGCGGGCAACTGGCCGCGTGCAATGGCGCGTTCCATGTCACGCATGATGCGTTGCTTGCCGTCGGCGCAGGCTTCGCGCTGGCGCTCGAGCACGGAAAGCATCTCGTTCGTGTACTCGCACTTGTGGAACAGAATGTCCAGCACCCGGCGGCGGCGCTCGTTGCGAGCCGTTTCCTTGAGCACCAGTTTGCAGATTTCGTGCATGCGCACCATGGGGTCGCCGTCTTCCGGCTCGGCGCATTCCTCGTCGATCATGCGCTCCATCGGCAGGCGGATGCGGTCCGTCATGGCGTTGAACAGGTCGATCTTGTTCTTGAAGTGCCAGTAAATGGCACCACGGGTCAGGCCGGCGGCTTCGGCGATATCGGCGAGCGACGTGCGCGACACACCCTTCTGTGCGAACACCGTCTCTGCGGTGTCGAGCAACAGATTGCGCGTCTCGATCGCTTCCTCTTTGGTTCTGCGGGCCATCGTCGTGTCACCGGAGCAGCGGAAAATTGCTGGATGTCTTGCGAAATGCAATGTAATCGGCGCCGCACTTTGGTGCGACGCAATGTGATTTACATACATTCATGAATGTATCTATAATAGCAGCCGCTTGCTCTATTGCACAGGGTACATTTAAGCTCCTTCCTCTAAGGGAAACACCTCACTGATCCGAGGGGGCGAATTGGCCGGTGGAGCGCCACCGGGCGCGACATTCGGATCACCTGTTATCCCGGAGCCTGTTCGACGATCTCATACGAGTGCCAGCGCGCGCGGTCACCGCCGTGCCGGGGACGTCCTTGCGGCCCGACTGCGGGCCGGTCTCCCAGGGCCCGCTTGCGCGGCCTTCAGGCGCTCACCGACCCGCCTTCGTGCGACGGGATTGCGGACCGGCCTTCGCCGTCGCAATCGTCGCAACGTTCTGTCATTTTGTTTGACCGCATTCCATTTATCGGGGGCGTATATGCACGTCAAGAGAAGTTCACTGGGGATGGTCACTGCCGTAGCAATCGCGGTAATGACCCTGGCCGCATGCGGCAAGAAGCCGCAGCAGCCGCAGGCCATGGTGCCGGAAGTCGGCGTCGTGACGCTGCAACCCCAGAACGTAACACTGACGACCGATCTGCCCGGACGTACCTCGCCCTATCGCGTTGCGGACGTTCGCGCGCGTGTCGACGGCATCGTGCTCAAGCGCGATTTCACCGAAGGCGGTGACGTCAAGGCAGGGCAGCGTCTGTACAAGATCGATCCGGCCACTTACCAGGCCGCCTATGAAAACGCCAAGGCCACGCTCGCGAAGGCGGTTGCGAATCAGGCGTCGACGAAGCTGCTGGCCGATCGCTACAAGCAACTCGTGGCGGTCGAAGCCGTGTCGAAGCAGGATTACGACAACGCCGTGGCGGCCGCCCTTCAAGCCGATGCCGACGTGCAGGCCGGCAAGGCCGCCGTGGAAACCGCCAAAATCAACCTGAGCTACACCGATGTGCCCGCCCCGATTTCGGGCCGCACCGGCCTGTCGCAGGTGACCGAAGGGGCTTACGTGCAGGCTGGCGCCGCCACGCTCATGACGACCGTTCAGCAGATCGACCCGATGTACGTCGACGTGACGCAATCAGCCGCCGACGGGCTGCGTCTGCGCCGTGCGCTGGCCGACGGCAAGCTGCAGAGCGCCGGCAAGAATGCGGCTGCCGTGTCGCTTACGCTCGAGGACGGCACGAAGTACCCGCTCGAGGGCAAGCTGCAGTTCTCGGACATCACCGTCGACCAGACGACCGGCTCGGTGACCGTGCGCGCCATCTTCCCGAACCCGAACCGTGAGTTGCTGCCCGGCATGTTCGTGCATGCCACGCTCAGGGAAGGGGTCAAGGAAGGCGGTCTGCTGGTGCCGCAGCAGGGTGTCACGCGTGACCAGAAGGGGCAGCCGACGGCGCTCATCGTGAACAAGGAAGGCAAGGTCGAGCTGCGCCAACTGGTGACCGATCGCGCCATTGGCGACAAGTGGCTCGTGAGTTCGGGTCTGGCGGCCGGCGATCAGGTGATCGTGGCCGGCCTGCAGAAGGTTCGTCCGGGCGCCCCCGCGAAGGCCGTTCCGGCACAGTTGCCGGGTGCACAAGCCCCCGCGGGCGCCAGCGCGCCGGCCGCGGCCGCCGCTGCCCCCGCATCGCAGGCCGACGCCGCCTCGAGCGCCAAAGCCCAATAACGCGGAGCCTCATTCATGGCAAAGTTTTTTATCGATCGCCCGATCTTTGCTTGGGTGATCGCCATTGTGATCATGCTGGCCGGCGCGCTTTCGATCCTGAAGCTGCCGGTCTCGCAATACCCGCCGATCGCACCGCCGTCCGTGCAGATCACCGCGACCTATCCGGGCGCTTCCGCGCAGACCGTGCAGGATACGGTCACGCAGGTGATCGAGCAGCAGATGAACGGTATCGATCACCTCGAATACATGTCGTCGACGTCCGACGGCTCGGGCACCGCGCAGATCACGCTCACGTTCGCCCAGGGCACGAACCCCGACATCGCGCAGGTGCAGGTGCAGAACAAGCTGCAACTCGCCACGCCGCTGCTGCCGCAGCAGGTGCAACAGCAGGGGATCCGGGTGGCCAAGGCGACCAAGAACTTCCTGCTGGTGATCGGGGCTTACTCCGATGACGGCAAGATGTCCGACATCGACCTCGCGAACTACATCGCCGCGAACGTGCAGGATCCGATCAGCCGTGTGAACGGCGTGGGTCAGGTTCAGCTCTTCGGCTCGCAGTATGCAATGCGCGTGTGGGTCGATCCGCAGAAGCTCAACGGGTACAACCTCACCGTCATCGACGTCTCGAACGCCATCCAGTCGCAGAACGTGCAGGTCTCGGCGGGCGAGCTCGGTGGTGCGCCGGCGGTGAAGGGCCAGCAGCTCAACGCCACCGTGATGGCGCAGAGCCGCCTGCAGACGCCCGAGCAGTTCCGCAAGATCCTGCTCAAGGTCAACAAGGATGGCTCGCAGGTCCGCCTGGGCGACGTGGCACGCGTGGAACTCGGCGGCGAGTCGTATCAGGTCGTCGCACGTTACAACGGCAAACCCGCGGCCGGTCTGGCCATCACGCTGGCCACCGGTGCGAACGCGCTGCAGACGGCCACCGCCGTCAAGCAGGCCGTGACGGAGCTCGAGCCGTACTTCCCGGCCGGCATGAAAGTCGACTATCCGTACGACACCACGCCGTTCGTGAAGATCTCGATCGAGGAAGTGATCAAGACCCTCATCGAGGGTATCGTGCTGGTGTTCCTCGTGATGTATCTGTTCCTGCAGAACCTGCGGGCGACGATCATTCCGACGATTGCGGTGCCGGTGGTGTTGCTCGGCACGTTCGGCATCATGGGCGCCGCCGGCTTCTCCATCAACACGCTGTCGATGTTCGGCCTCGTGCTGGCGATCGGTCTGCTGGTGGACGATGCGATCGTGGTGGTGGAAAACGTCGAGCGGGTGATGGCCGAGGAGGGGCTCAGTCCGAAGGAAGCGACGAAGAAGGCCATGGGCCAGATCGTCGGCGCGCTGGTGGGTGTGGCGCTCGTGCTCTCGGCGGTGTTCGTGCCGATGGCATTCTTCGGCGGCTCGACCGGCGCTATCTATCGTCAGTTCTCGCTGACCATCGTGGCGGCCATGGCGCTGTCGGTGCTCGTGGCCATCGTGCTCACGCCGGCCATGTGCGCGACGATCCTCAAGCCGATCAAGAAGGGCGAGGTGCACGAGAAGCGTGGCTTCTTCGGCTGGTTCAACCGCAAGTTCGACAGCAGTTCGAAGGCGTATCAGGGACAGGTGGAGCGTATCCTGAAGCGCTCCACGCCGTTCGTGATCGTCTACGTGGTGATCGTCGCCGTGGTGGGCTTCCTGTTCGTTCGCATGCCGACGGCGTTCCTGCCCGACGAGGACCAGGGTTACTTCTTCAACCTCGTGCAATTGCCGCCGGGTGCGACGCAGGAGCGTACGCTCGACGTGATGAAGCAGGTCGAGAAGCACTACCTCGAAAAGGAAAAGGACGCCGTGCGTTCGATCTTCACGGTCACCGGCTTCGGCTTCAACGGTCGTGGTCAGAACGTGGGTATCGCCTTCACGATGATGCGCCCGTGGGATGAGCGTCAGTCGTCGAACCTGAAGGTGCAGGCCGTGATCGCACGTTCGTACCAGGCATTCGCCAGCGTGAAGGACGCCATGATCTTCGCGATCAACCCGCCGTCGGTGCCCGAACTGGGTAACGCGGGCGGTATCGACTTCGAGTTGCAGGATCGCGCGGGCCTCGGTCACGACGCGCTCATGGCGGCTCGCAACCAGTTCCTGGGCATGGCGGCGAAGAACCCGAACCTCGCGAACATGCGTCCGAACGGTCTGGACGACACGCCGCAGTACAAGGTCGACGTCGACGAGGAGAAAGCCTCGGCACTGGGGCTGTCGATCGCCGACGTGTACACCACGCTCTCGGCATCGTGGGGCTCGTCGTACGTGAACGACTTCATCGACCACGGTCGTGTGAAGAAGGTTTACGTGATGGCCGAGCCGAAGGACCGCATGTTGCCGCAGGACATCAACAAGCTGTATGTGCGCAACGCCAGCGGGACGATGGTGCCGTTCTCGGCCTTCGCGACCGGCAAGTGGATCTACGGCTCGCCGCGACTGGAGCGCTACAACGGTGTGCCGGCCGTGGAAATCCAGGGCATGCCGGCGCCGGGCAAGTCGTCGGGCGACGCCATGAAGGCGGTCGAGGAAATTGCCAAGCAGCTCCCGGCCGGTATTGGCCTGGAGTGGACGGGGCTGTCCTTCGAAGAGCGCATCTCGGGCTCGCAGGCGCCGGCGCTGTATGCGATTTCGATCTTGATCGTGTTCCTCTGCCTGGCCGCGCTGTATGAAAGCTGGTCGATTCCGTTCTCGGTGATTCTGGTGGTGCCGCTGGGGGTGTTGGGGGCGCTGCTCGCCGCCACGCTGCGCGGGTTGTCGAACGACGTGTACTTCCAGGTGGGTCTGCTCACGACCGTGGGTCTGTCGGCGAAGAACGCGATTCTGATCGTGGAATTCGCCAAGGATCTGCAGGAGCAGGGCCGCACACTCATGGAAGCGACGATGGAGGCGGTACGACTGCGTCTGCGCCCGATTCTGATGACGTCGATGGCGTTCATCCTGGGGGTGCTGCCGCTGGCGATCTCCAACGGTGCGGGCTCGGCGTCGCAGCACGCGATCGGTACCGGCGTGATCGGCGGCATGCTGGCCGCGACGTTCCTCGCGATCTACTACGTGCCGATCTTCTTCGTGCTGGTGCGCAAACGCTTCGCGCATGAGGATCTGGATACGGTGGAGCATCCGGAAGCGCGTCATGAAAACCCGGACGCAACCGACGGTCCCGCCAAGGAAGGAAACTGACCTATGAAGCACAAAGCATTGCCGATGGCCTTGGCGGCAGCGTTCCTGGCAGGCTGTACCCTCGCGCCGCACTATGAGCGGCCCGAGGCACCGGTTGCCACAGCGTTCCCCACGGGGCCGGCCTACAAGACGCCTGGAGCAGCGAATCAGAACGGCACCGCCGGCAGCAATGCCGTGGCGGCCGCCGATCTGGGCTGGCGCGATTTCTTCACCGATCCGCGCCTGCAGAAGCTGATCGAGATCGCGTTGCAGAACAATCGCGACCTGCGTGTGTCGATGCTGAACATCGAGGCCGCGCGTGCGCAGTACCAGATTCAGCGCTCCGCGCTGCTGCCCTCGGTGGGGGCGGCAGGGCAGGCGTCGGTACAGCGTTCGCCGGCCGACCTGACATCGTCCGGACGCGCGGGCATCAGCCGCAGCTATCAGGTCGGCGTGGGCTTCACGTCTTATGAACTCGATCTGTTCGGTCGGGTTCAGAGCCTGAAGGATCAGGCCCTGGAGACGTACCTGGCGAGCGAGGACACGGCGCGGGCCGCGCACATCACGCTGGTCTCCGAAGTGGCGACGGCGTATCTCACGTGGCTGGCCGATCAGGAACTGCTCAAGCTGACCGAGGACACGCTCAAGAGCCAGCAGTCGTCTTACGACCTGACCAAGCGCAGTTTCGACGTGGGTACGGCTTCCGGGCTGGATCTGCGTCAGGCGCAAACGCCGGTGGATACCGCGCGCGCGAATTATGCGCAGTACACGCGTCAGGTCGCGCAGGACGAGAACGCCCTCGCGCTGCTCATCGGTCAGCCGTTGCCGGCCGATTTGCCGCCGGGGCGTCCGCTCGATGGGCAGGGGCTGCTTGCGGATCTGCCGGCCGGCCTGCCATCGGATCTGCTGCTGCGCCGGCCCGACGTCACCGCGGCCGAGCACACGCTCAAGGGTGCCAACGCCAACATCGGCGCCGCGCGTGCCGCGTTCTTCCCGTCGATCTCGCTCACGGCGAGCGCGGGTACGGCGAGCGCGTCGCTGAGCAATCTGTTCAAGGGCGGGCAGGGGGCCTGGTCCTTCGCACCGACCATCACGCTGCCGATCTTCGCGGGCGGGCAGAACATCGCCAACCTCGAACTGGCCAAGGTGCAAAAGCGTATCGAGATCGCCAACTACGAGAAGGCGATTCAGACGGCGTTCCGCGAAGTCTCCGACGGGCTGGCCGCACGCGGCACGCTCGACGACCAGATCGCGGCACAGGAGTCCCTCGTGAAGGCCAGCGACGAGAGCTACAAACTCTCGGATCTGCGCTATCGCAATGGTGTCGACAGCTATCTGAACGCGCTGGTGTCGCAACGCTCGCTGTACTCGGCGCAGCAGACGCTAATCGCCACGCGCCTCGCACGCTGGACCAACCTCGTCACGCTGTACAAGGCACTCGGGGGGGGATGGGAAGAGCACACCGTTCCCGCGAACTCGGATGCGGCGTCGGCCCCGGCGGCCTCGTCGTGAGCGGTGTTTGATCGCTTGCCCTCTCGTATAGTCTGAAAATCGAAGTGCCCGGCCGTTGACGTGCCGGGCGTTTCGCATTCGGGCGTCGCGCGAGGCGAGAAATCGGCTCAGTTCCCGAGAGGTTTAGACGCGGCCTTCTACGCTCGGCCCTACCTTGGCTGCGGCTTCGTCGCTATCCTTGTTTGCGTTGTATTCGCAACACCCCGAGCGTCGACGTGAGCGTGCGACCTCGCGATCGTCGGGCAGCACGGGGAAAAATAAGCTGACCGCATTTCCAGGGAGAGACATCATGAGCGATCTTCAAGCACGATTCGACGCGGCGGTGGCCGAGTCGAAGCAACTGCCGGAGCGCCCCGACAATCTGACGCTGCTGCGCATCTACGCACTCTACAAGCAAGGCACCGAAGGGGACGTGACGGGCACGCGTCCCGGCATGACCGATTTCGTCGGACGGGCCAAGTACGACGCCTGGGAGATGCTCAAGGGCAAATCGAAAGACGAGGTGCAGCAAGCGTATGTCGAGCTCATCGCAGCGTTGAAGGGATGAGTTCTCGCGTGTCGCGCCGGTCCGATTCGGCAGTGACGCGATGCGCAAGCCCCCCGGGCAGGACAAGTGGAAAAACGGCGACTTCGGTCGCCGTTTTTTTTGGGCACCCGCGAAGCGCCATGGCGTACTGGCAAGGCGGTGATCCATAGCGGTGGAGGTTTTGCGGTGCTGTCTGATTGGCGTGTTGCGAGCGGTGCGCGACGATGAACCCGTCATCAACGAGACGAGGTACCGAACCATGCATCGCGATCGACTTCACGCCATACGCCGCGCCGCGCGCGGTACGGATTGCAGGCAAGCTCGGCGTGCGCCGCCGAGCCACAATCTCAGCATCGACCGACAGGCCGGACCCGTGGCGATAGGGGCAGACGCGCGGCGAGGACAGGAACGGGAGGGCAGGCATGCCAGGTACCACAGGCAGGACAGGCACGAGAAGCGAGACACGCGAAGCCTGTGGAACCTGCGCTTGCAGTTGCGCGGCATGTCATGGCGGCCACCGCCGCGCGCCATGGCGCCGCGTACGTGCGAGAGAGCCGTCGGGCGTGTCTGGCGTGGCAGACGTTGTCGGGGCTCGATGCGCGGGTCGGCGATGCTCGACGCCGTGTTCACGCTGGCGGCCCTGATGGCGGGGGCGCAAGGTTTCATGCAGTGGCAGTCCGCGAGTGGAGCGACGCCAGCGGCGGTGGCCGCGTCTTCCGGCATGGTGGCAATGGCATTTCCCTCGCATGAGGCGGGGCAAATGGTGCGGGAGGGCCTTTTGCGATGACGCGGCGCTGTGTCAGTGCGCGAACGCGTCGCATGAAGGGATTCACCCTGCTCGAGTGGGTGCTGGCCATGCCGCTGGGGTTGCTGATCGTGATGGCCGCAATCGCGATCTATCTGGCCGGGCTGCGCCTGTGGCGCGCGCAAGCCGAGCGTTACGACGTCAACGAACGCGCCATTTTCGCGCTCACGCAGCTCTCGCGAGCGGTTGCCATGGCGGGGTATCGCAATTGGGACCCGATGGAGGGGCGGATCGTCACGTCCGACAAAGCGGTGCGCAAGTGGCCGCCTTTACGCGCGAGCGCGGAGTGCGCGGGGTCGGTCGAGACATGTGCGCGCCGAGGCTGGCAAGGCAGCGACCTGATCGAAGTCCAGTTTCATGGGGCGGGGTACCCGATCGGCGGCAACGGTGCTGTGCAGAACTGCTCCGGACTGAGCGTCAAGGCGCTGGGTTCGCCCGATGATCGTTACGTGAGCATCTTCTATGTGGCGAAAGGCGAGGACGGCGTCCCGTCGCTCTTCTGCCGCTATGGGGATTACGTCGGGCCGAGTTACCTGCGCCCGGCCCAGGTGCTGGTCGCGGGCGTGGAGGCCATGTACCTTCGGCTCGGATTTCGCGTCGGAGGGAACGGGCCGTTGCGATGGTCGGCGCCGCTCAAGCGCTTGAGGGGCACGCCCCCGCGGCCGCCGACGGGCGAAGGGGGCTGGGACAACGTGGCTGCGGTAGCGATCTCGCTGGTCATGCGCGGCGCGCCGAGGCGCGGCGCCAGGCCGACGGCGTCACGAGTGGTGGAGGTGTTCGACAAGGCAACCGGAGGGCGCGAGTACAAGCGGCTGTCGAATGCGGGCGACGTTCACCTCCACGTGTTCACGCTCCTGGCATATCGCCGCAATGACGGTGGCATTGGCGAGGAGGCGAAATGGTTGGCGTCTTCATGGTGATGTGGCTCGCCGCGTTGACGACGCTGGCGGCATCGGGCATGCAGCACCGCCAGCTCGCGGATCGTTTCATCGCCTACATGTATGACCGTGCGCACGCATTCACTGCCGCCAATCACGCGCTCGTGCTTGCCCGCCAACGGCTCACGCTCGGCGAGGATGCGGCAGAGATCGCCGCCCGGTCCGAATTCGACGCCGGTCCTCACGGCGTGATCGAGGCGAACCACCGCGGCGACATCTGGTTTCGCAACGACACCCCACGATGGCGAATGCTCGACTGGACTCGCAGCGACGCGGTCGTCTCGGTGAGGGATGCGCGCTATTTCATCGAACGCATTGCTTTCTCGGACTATCCCGCCGTCGAGCTGACACCGCGCGCCGTCTCGATTCGACGGTATCGCGTGAGCGCCATGGGCTGCGGGAAACTCCCGGGCACGCGGGTGTATCTGCAAGCCATCTATGAGATTCGGCAACGCGGTGAGGCGCGCCGATCCGGGATGGCCGAGCCTCGCTTCACCCCGAGGCTGCTGAGCTGGCGGGAGGTGACGGCGTGGCATGACCGGGAGACTCGCGCGGCGCGCGAGCGTTGCGATGCGTCGTGATGGATTCACCCTGATCGAATGCCTGGTGGCCATGACGGTGCTGGCCATCGCGCTGTGCGCCGCGGCGCCATCGATCGAAGCCGTTCGCCGCCGAGTTTCGGTGGACATCACCGCGCGGGCCCTGCTGGCCGCCATGCAATCGGCCCGGGCAGAAGCACTGGCGCGGCATCGCCGCGTAACGCTGGCGCCAGTCGACGGGAGCCGCCTGAGCAGCGGCTGGCTGACATTCGTCGACGAGAATCTCAACGATCGATTCGATGCCGGGGAGTTGTTGTTGGCGCGCTATGTGCCGCTGCCCGAAGGTGTGAGTGTCGAAGCCGATTGGGCACTGAGTTTCACGCCGGGCATCGCCTTTGCGGAGAACGGGTTCATGCGAAAACAAAAACGCGCCTGGATCCTCGGCACCGCGCGGGTAATGGGACACGGGCGGCGCATCTGCATTGTGATCAATGCCTACGGCCGCGCTCGGGTTCCCCGTCGCTGCGACGCCTGACGCAACGACCGGGGCAGCGAACGGGTTACATCAGCGGCGGAGTCCCCGGATCGTTGGCCGTGGCGTCGGTATTGGGGTTGGCACTGGCGCTTGCGGCGGCAGGGGGGCGAGTGCTCGTGGCCGTGCTGCCCGATGCAGACCCTGGCGAGCCTTGCGGCGCAGACGGTTTCGTCGACTCCTGCCACAGCTTGATGCCCTGCCAGGCGAGCACCCCAAGGCTACCCCACTTCAGGCTGCGGCGAACCACGCGTCCGACGGGAGTGTGCGACAGTCCGGTGAGGGCCAGCGAAGCCACGGAGCTGACGAGCGGATAGCGCTCGAGCAATCCGCCGAGCTTTAGTCCCGACGTGGCGAGCCCGCCAAGTCCGGAGAACTTGCCGAAGCCGCCAGGCAGCAGATAGCGGACCCAGCGGAAATTGCGCAGGCGTTCGCGAGTGACGTGCGCGGCCTGAATCAGTTCGGCGCGCTCGACGGCAATGCGCGTGAGCACCAGCTCCTTGCGAATGGCCAGCAGTTCATGGCGAGAGCGTCGCGACTGACGTGGGCGACGCGGACGTTGAGAGCGGTTCGGTTCCAGCGGCACAGGCGGATCTCCTTCAGTCCGGACGCAGTGCGTCGCGGTCCTTTTCGAACTCGGCCAGTGTGGCCTCGAACGGCATCGGCGCATCGCGCAGAATGTTGCGCGCGCGCGCGGCACACCACGCGGCGAGCAGCAGGTACACGATGAAGATGCCGGTCATGGCCTGAAGACGGTAGGTGTCCCAGAAAATGACGATCACCAGCGCAGTCAGCGAGACGAGAGCGAGAACACCGAACAGCATCGCGGCCAGACCCAGGAAAGCCACGCCCATCAGGCGTTCTTTCTCTTCGGTCAGTTCGATGCCGATGAGTTCGATGCGCGACTGTACGATCTCGAGCAACGCACCGGCGAGGCGCCGCAGCGAAGGCCGAGGCGGGGTCGTACGATCATTGTCGGTCATGGAGTGGGCTGGGCGGCCCGCCTGACCCGTCGCACCGGTCAGGCGGGCTCCGCCTTGGGCAAAGTAGGCGAGGAAGGGAACGTGCGTCGGCGCTGCTTACCGGCGGTTGAGCAGCAGACCGATCACCACGCCGATGCCGGCCGCGATGCCTACGGCTTGCCAGGGATGATCGTGCACGTAGTCGTCGGTCGCGCGAGCCGCCTGCTTGCTCTTCTCGACGACGACGACCTGCACGTCAGAGGCCTTCTCCTTGGCCTGCTTGAGCAGCGCCAGGGCCTTGTCGCTCAGTTCGGAGGCGCGCTCACCGGTCGTGTTGGCGGCTTGTTTGAGCAGGTCTTCGGCGTCGGCCAATACGGTTTTGATATCGGTCATGAACTTCTCCTTGTTGGTATGTGCTTGCGACATTGTCGTTGCCCGTGGTGGGGAGGAAAATGCGAGGGGGATATGAGTGGTATCGTAACCCTTTCGTCGTGTCGTTGCCAGAAAACAACAGGCGCGTTCACGCTATATTTCGAAAACTTATTTACACCAAATTTTTTATTCGTTCTGGCTAAGCTTAGCATCCTTTAGTCTTTACCCACTGAGTTGAAGGTTCTCAAGGAGAGCGTAAATGACATTGCGTTTGGGTGACATTGCCCCCGATTTCGAGCAGGACTCGTCGGTTGGCAAAATCAAATTCCACGAATTTCTCGGCGACAGCTGGGGCGTGCTGTTTTCTCACCCGGCTGACTACACGCCGGTCTGCACGACCGAACTGGGTCTGACCGCCAAACTCAAGGGCGAGTTCGAAAAGCGCAACGTGAAGGCCATCGCGTTGTCGGTCGATGACGCCGAGTCGCACAAGGGCTGGATCAAGGACATCAACGAGACGCAGAACACCACGGTCAACTTCCCGATTCTGGCCGACGGCGATCGCAAGGTCTCGCAGCTGTACGACATGATCCATCCGAACGCCAGCGAAACCGTCACGGTGCGCTCGCTGTTCGTGATCGATCCGAAGAAGAAGGTGCGTCTGATCATCACCTATCCCGCCAGCACGGGCCGCAACTTCGACGAGATCCTGCGGGTGATCGACTCGCTGCAACTGACCGACAATTACTCGGTCGCCACGCCAGGAAACTGGAAGGATGGCGAAGACGTGGTGATCGTGCCCTCGCTCAAGGACGAGGCCGTGCTCAAGGAAAAATTCCCGAAGGGTTACAAGGCTGTGCGCCCGTACCTGCGCCTCACGCCGCAGCCGAACAAGTAATTCGTTCGGCGTCGCCAATGAGAAATGCCAGCTCGTCGTCCGAGCTGGCATTTTTATTTGTCGAACGCTCCGATTGTCAGGTACGCGCCGTCGCTCTGGGGATTGACGGCCCGCAACGCGCGGCCTGAGAAACGACGCGTACCTGACAAGTCGCAGCGACTGCCCACGACCGCGGACAGACCCTGCGACCCGGATCTTCCGAATCGATCAGAAGAACGCCTGGATACCCGTCTGGGCGCGGCCCAGAATCAGCGCGTGAATGTCGTGCGTGCCTTCGTAAGTGTTGACCACTTCGAGGTTTACGAGGTGGCGCGCGATACCGAACTCGTCGGAGATGCCATTGCCGCCCAGCATGTCACGGGCCAGGCGCGCGACGTCGAGTGCCTTGCCGCAGGAATTGCGCTTCATGATCGAAGTGATTTCGACCGCGGCGGTACCTTCGTCCTTCATGCGGCCCAGACGCAGGCAGCCTTGCAGGCCCAACGTGATTTCCGTCTGCATGTCGGCCAGCTTCTTCTGAATCAGTTGGTTCGCCGCGAGCGGGCGGCCGAATTGCTGGCGATCGAGCACGTACTGACGCGCCGTGTGCCAGCAGAATTCGGCGGCGCCGAGCGCGCCCCAGGCAATGCCGTAACGCGCCGAGTTCAGGCACGTGAACGGGCCCTTCAGGCCAGAGACGCCCGGCATGAGGTTCTCTTCCGGCACGAATACCTGATCCATCACGATCTCGCCGGTGATCGACGCGCGCAGGCCGACCTTGCCGTGGATCGCCGGCGCCGAAAGCCCCTTCCAGCCCTTCTCGAGAATGAAGCCGCGAATCTTCTCTTCGCCATTCTCGTCGGCGAGCTTGCCCCAGACGACGAAGACGTCGGCGATCGGCGAATTCGTGATCCACATCTTGCTGCCGCTGAGCTCATACCCGCCCGCGACCTTCTTGGCGCGCGTGGTCATGCCGGCCGGGTCCGAACCGTGGTTCGGCTCCGTGAGGCCGAAGCAGCCGATCCACTCGCCGCTCGCGAGCTTCGGCAGGTACTTCTGCTTCTGCGCTTCGCTGCCGAATTCGTAAATGGGCACCATGACGAGCGACGACTGGACCGACATCATCGAGCGATAGCCCGAATCGACGCGCTCGACCTCGCGCGCGATCAGCCCATAGGCGACATAGTTCAGACCGGGGCCGCCGTATTGTTCGGGAATCGTCGGGCCGAGCAGGCCGATCTCGCCCATCTCGCGAAAAATCGACGCATCCGTTTGTTCGTGACGAAACGCCTCGAGCACGCGCGTCGCGAGCTTGTCGTTCGCGTAGGCGGCTGCGGCGTCGCGAATCATGCGCTCGTCGCTGGTGAGCTGCGCGTCGAGCAACAGCGGATCTTCCCAATGAAACTGTGCGTTGCCTGCCATGACCTTTCTCCTCCGATGTTCTCGAAAAAATACGCGAATCCAATCGTCGTCGCCCGCCGGGGCCCCGGCCGTCACTGCCGCGCCCTGATCCACCGTAACCGTTCGACGACTTGACTAAAGTTCCGCAATGCGGAACAATGTTCTGAAATCGAAGTTAGTTTAGCACTAAACTTTTTTGCCCGGCAACGGCCAGTGCGTGCACTGGCGTAAACCTTCTCGATTGGAGCGCGCGATGGTCGTGGTCAAAACATCCCTGTCAGCCTTCTCCGGTGCGCCGGCGCACGGCGTGCCGCCTTCGCATGACGAGCGCAAGTTCGTCACGGCGCTGGCCCGAGGTCTCGAGTTGTTGCGCGCATTCGGCCCCGACGACGCCTTGCTGGGCAATCGCGACTTTGCCGCGCGCACGGGATTGCCGAAGGCCACCGTCAGTCGCCTTGCCTACACGCTCACCGAACTCGGGTATCTGCGCTACGACGCCGAACTGGGCAAATATGCGCTCGACGCCGGCGTCCTGGCGCTGGGTTATGCCTTCCTGAGTGGTACCGACATGCTCACGCTGGCGCGTCCGCACATGCGGGCGTTGGCCCGCGAGATGGGGTGCTCTATCTCGCTGGGCTGCCGCGAGGGCATCGACATGATGTATCTCGAGACGATTCGAAGCGATTCGGCACATCTCACACTGGGGCTGACGGCGGGTTCGCGTCTGTCGATGCTGACGAGTTCGATGGGGCGTGTCTATCTGGCGGCCATGACGCCGACCGAGCGAGAGACCATGCTCTCGGACCTGCACGATGCGTACGACGCCAATCCAGCGGCGCTGCGCAACGTTGGGTGGGACGCCCTGAAGGCAGGCGTCGACAAGGGGGTCGAGTCGTACCGGCGCGAAGGGTGCTGCTACTCGTTTCGAGAATGGCACGAGGGTGTGAACGCGGTGGCGGTACCGCTTCGGGACGTGAGACAGAATCGATGGCTTGCGATAAGTTGCAGCGGGCCGTCGTCGTCGATTCCCGATGCCGTGTTCCGGGAGGAGATCGGTCCGCGGCTCAAGCAACTCGCCGCGCGTCTGAGCGGGCAGGCCTGACGGCGCCGGCAGGCAGGCGCCGCTGCCTCGCGCATGAGGCAACGGCGCCTGCCCCGATCCACGCAACGCGACATCCGCGTGGATCGGGGCGGCGTCACAACAGCGTGCGCACGTGCCACAGTTCGGGGAAAAGCACCACGTCGAGCATCTTGCGCAGATACGGGGCGCCGTTGGTGCCGCCGGTGCCCTGCTTGAAGCCGATGATCCGCTCGACGGTCGTCACGTGGCGGAATCGCCACTGACGGAAAGCGTCCTCGAGATCGACCAGTTCCTCGGCCATCTCGTACAGCTCCCAGTGCTGCGACGGGTTGCGATACACCTCCAGCCACGCGGCCTCGACCGACTTGTCGTGAGGCGTGGGCTTCGTCCAGTCGCGCTCCAGGCGCTCCGGCGCAATCGCGAAACCGCGCCGCGCGAGCAGGCGCACTACCTCGTCATAGAACGAGGGCGCGTTGAGCGCGGCTTCGACCTGCTTGAAGAGGTCCGGGCGATGCGCATGCGGCTGTAGCATCGCCGCATTCTTGTTGCCCAGCATGAACTCCAGAATCCGGTACTGGTACGACTGGAAGCCCGACGAGCTGCCGAGCGACGGGCGCATCGACGAATACTCCGACGGTGTCATCGTCGCCAGCACGCTCCATGCCTGCACCAGCTGTTCCAGAATGCGCGACACGCGCGCGAGCATCTTGAATGCCGGCGGCAGTTCGTCCTGATGCACGGCCGTGCGCGCGGCCTGCAGTTCGTACAGCGCCAGCTTCATCCACAACTCGCTGGTCTGATGCTGGATGATGAACAGCATCTCGTTGTGATCCGTCGAACGAGGATGCTGGGCGTTCAGGATCGGATCGAGCGACAGATAATCGCCGTAGCTCATGCGCTTCGAAAAGTCGAGCGTGGCGTCGTGCCATTGCGTGGCGTTGGCGGACGTGGCCTGCGCGGCCGAGGCGTCCGCACCCGAGTGCCCGAACGGACAACCGCCCTGAGCGGGCGAGGCTTCCGTGGTCTTCGAGGGCGTTTGCGGCGCGTCGTGCGGGGCGGTGGTCTTGCTCATGCTGCCTGACTCCTCTCTCAAGTCACCGCGCCGCGGCGATGAAACTCGGGCTTGTCCCACGATCCCGTGCTCAGCACGTCACGCAGAATCTCGACCGAGTCCCACACGTCGGCGAAACTCGTGTAAAGCGGCGTCATGCCGAAGCGCATGATGCGCGGCTCGCGATAGTCGCCGATCACGCCGCGCGCAATCAGCGCCTGAATCACGGCAAACCCTTCGGGATGTTCGAAGCTCACTTGCGACCCCCGCGACGCGTGATCGCGCGGCGTCACGAGCGTGAGCGGGAATTCGGCGCAACGCGATTCCACGAGTTCGATGAACAGGTCGGTGAGCGCGAGCGACTTGCGGCGCAGCGCGTCCATCGACGTCTGCGCGAAGATGTCCAGCCCGCACTGCACCAGCGAGAGCGAGACGATCGGCTGCGTGCCACACAGATAACGGCCAATGCCGTTGTCCGGCGTGTATTCCGGCGTCATGGCGAACGGCGTGCGATGCCCCCACCAGCCTGACAGCGGTTGCCAGAACGTGTCCTGATGCTTCTTGTTGACCCAGACGAACGCCGGCGCGCCAGGGCCCCCGTTAAGGTACTTGTACGTGCAGCCCACGGCGTAGTCCGCATTGGCGCCGTTCAGATCGACGGGCACCGCACCGGCGGAATGGCACAGGTCCCACACGGCCAGCGCACCGGCCGCGTGAATCTCGGCCGTGCGTGCGGCCATGTCGTACATGGCGCCCGTACGATAGTTCACATGCGTGAGCAGCACCACGGCGACGTCGTCGCCCAGGGCGCCCTGCAAGTCGTTGGGCGTGTCGACCAGGCGCAGCGAGTAGCCGTCGTCGAGCAAACGCGTGAGGCCCTGCACGATATACAGGTCGGTCGGGAAGTTGCTGCGCTCCGAGATGATCACCTTGCGCTGCGGTGCGCGACTGCGCTGCGCATCGAGCGCGGCAGCCATCACCTTGAACAGGTTGCTCGACGTGGTGTCTGTCACCACGATTTCGCCTTTACCTGCACCGACGATCGGCGCAAGGGCGTCGCCCAGCGTGCGCGGCAGCGCGAACCAGTCGGCCTCGTTCCAGCTGCGGATCAGCCCGACGCCCCATTCGGCCGCGATCACCTCCTGCGCACGCTTGAGCGAGGCGATCGGGCGAGCGCCCAGCGAGTTGCCGTCGAGGTAGATCACCCCCGGAGGCAGGTCGAATTGTGCACGCAGCGGGGCGAGCGGATCGGCCGCGTCGAGGGCCAGACAATCGTTGCGAGAAGATGCCATGGTTAGCGTTCAGTGATTCAGTGATTCAGTTGGTAAGGGCAAAAGAAATCGGGCGGAAGTCGGGCGCGCGGAACGTCGCGCGTTAAAGCGTGCGCAGTACGGCACGCACCGGGCTTGCGTCGAGTCGCATGAACTTGAGCGGCAGTGCGATGAGTTCGTAGTCGTCGGCCTCGACGGCATCGAGCACGAGACCCTCGAGAATCGCCATGCGGTGCGCGCGAATGCGATGATGCGCATCCATCGTCTTGCTCTGCTGCGGATCGAGCGACGGCGTGTCGATGCCGACCAGCTTCACGCCATGGGCGGCGAGCAGGTCGATGGTCTCGGGCGCCACGGCACAAAATTCGCTGTCCCACTGCGCGAGCGGCGCCTGGGTGTAGGTGCGCAGCAGCACGCGCGGCGGCACGTCCGTCAGGTGCGGCGCCACCATCTCCGGCGTGACCAGGGGCGAGGCGCCCACACAGTGCACCACACGGCACGGTCCGAGGTACGTCTCGAGGTCGACTTCGCCGATGTAGGCGCCGTCGTCGTCGTAATGGCGTGGCGCGTCCGCGTGAGCGCCGGTGTGCGGCGAGAGCGTGATGCGTCCCACGTTGACCGGGCAACCCGGCCCGATCTGCCAGACCGGCGTCTCGGTGAACGGCGTGTCACCGGGCCATACGGGGGTTTGCGCCGATAAAGGTGCGCTGATGTCCCATACGCGGCGCTCACGCGCGCCGATCGTGCGGGGTGTTGCCGAAGCGGTGAAATCTGTCATACGCGAGCGCTTTATCGAGGCGATCCGGGGGAAGAAGAGTCCCAGATAGTGTAGGAAATTCCGCGCCGCAGGTGCTTGCGTATTCGACGAGTGTGTGCCGATGAATTGAAATTAAACCGACAATTTCAATGATTTTTTGGTCAATTCTTCGAGTGATTTTGAAATTGATCGAATTCAATGCGACTTCGCGACTTCGCGACTTCGCGACTTCATGACTTCGCGCGGTCGCGGATTCGGTGCGCGACGGCCGCCAGCCGCGCTTACGGGCGGTGGGTCATCTGCTCGATGAGTTCGCGCAGCGCGTCCTTGAGCAGTGCCGACTGGTCTTGTCCGAAGCGGGCCAGCAGGCTGGCTTCGTGGCGGCGGGCGCTGGCCAGCAGCGGCGCCACGTGCGCGACGCCGGCGTCGGTGAGCGAGACGAGCGATTGCCGGCGATCGGTGGCGCTCGCGCCACGCACGACGTCGCCTGCGGATTCGAGCCGGTCGACGACCTTGGTGAGCGTCGGTTGCTTGGCCAGCACAATGTCGGCCAGTTGATTGATGGTGCGCGCGCGTCCGTCGGAGAGCGTGGCGAGCACGCGCCACTCGAGCACGCCGAAGCCGGCGGCAGCCACTTCGCGATGGAATTCGTCGGAGACCAGCGTGCTCGCACGCGCGAGCAGGTACGCCAGGTAATCGTCGACGAACGGCGCGCCGGCAGCGGACATGAGGCGACTCAGCCCAGCGACTGCGGCTTATGGAAGCCGCCGGCGTGGAAGATCAGCGGCATGCGCTCGGCCACCTCGGCGTGCACACCGCATCGCTCGACCTCGCCCACGAAAATGACGTGGTCGCCTTCGTCGTAGCGGCTGCGGTTATGGCATTCGAACCAGGCCAGCGCGCCGTCGAGCACCGGCGTGCCCGAGGCAGACAATGTATATGGCACGCCCGCGAACCGATCGCCCTTCATCGTGGCGAAGCGCCTGCAGATGTCAAGTTGATCGGCGGCCAGCACGTTCACGGCGTAATGCGAGTTCTCGCGAAAGACCGGCATGCTGCCCGCGCGCGTGGCAAGACTCCACAGAATGAGCGGTGGCGTGAGCGAGACCGAATTGAACGAACTGGCGGTGATGCCGATGAGCGAGCCGTCGTCGGCGCGCGTGGTGATCACGGTGACCCCGGTGGCAAACTGACCGAGGGCGTTGCGAAAGGCTGCGCTGTCGAAATCCGGCGCTGCGGCGCGTTTGGCGTTCACTGTCCCTGCACTCCCGTCCGGCAAATTTGATCGGGTTGATTTGTATGAATATTCATATACTATGGCACGAACAACAGATCGACAAGACGCGTGACGGCCGACGGTGCGCCACGGGGCGTAGCCCCTGGCGGGCAGGAGGGTCAGACGCTCAGGAGACGATATGCTGATCGAGCGAATCGAGCATAAGTGGATCGATGTATTTGCCGAGACCTTGCGGCGCTGCGACATACGACCCGGCGACGTGGTGGCGATTGTAGCCGAAACGCAATCCCGGCCTGTCAACGTGGAATTGGCGCAGCTTGCCGCCGAATCGCTGGGCGCAAGGCCCTTCCGGCTGGTCGTGCCCAGCCCGCGCCTAAGTGCGCCGGTGCCGGTGCGCTCCACGGGCGCGAGCGATGCGCTCGGTCGGTTGGCACCGGTTGTCGCCGCGCTAAAGGCTGCGAGGCTCGTGGTCGACTGCACGGTCGAAGGCCTGCTTCACGCCCCCGAATTGCCGGAGATTCTCGGCGGCGGCGCGCGCGTGCTGATGGTCTCCAACGAACATCCGGAAATCCTGGAACGCTGTGCGACCGATCCGGCCCTCGAGCCGAAGGTGCGCGCGGCGATCAAGCGCTTGCGCGGCGCCGAGCAAATGCATGTGCGCTCCGGCGCGGGCACCGACCTTCGCGTCAGTCTGCGTGACGCACGAGTCGGCGGGGTGTGGGGATGGTGCGCCAAGCCGGGACAGGTCGCCCACTGGCCCGGCGGCCTGGCCCTGGCGTTTCCCGCCGCGCACAGCGTGAACGGGCAGCTCGTACTGGCGCCCGGCGACATCAACCTCACGTTCAAGCAGTATGTGCGCGACCGGATCGTTCTGAGCATCGAGGACGACTACGTCGTGGCGATCGACGGCGAAGGCGTCGACGTCGACTTGATGCGCGACTACTTTGCCGCATGGGGCGATCGCGAAGCGTATGCGGTCTCGCACGTCGGGTTCGGCCTGAATCCACGCGCGCGCTGGGACGCGCTCGCGTGCTACGACAAACGCGATTGCAACGGCACCGAACAGCGCGCGTTTGCCGGCAACTTCCTGTATTCCACCGGTGCCAATGAGGTGGCGGGCCGTCACACGCTGGGCCACTTCGACTTGCCACTGCGGCACTGCACGATTGCGCTCGACGGCGACGTCGTGGTGCGCGACGGGCAGTTGCAGGGCGAGTTCGCAGCATGAGCCCGCACGTGCCTGCCTGCCGCGTGTCGGGCACCGGTGCGCTGACGCTCGTGCTGCTGCACGGCATTGGCGGCAATCGCGACGTCTGGCCCGCGCAATTCGAGACCTTCGTCAACGCGGGATACCGTGTCGCGGCATGGGATATGCCGGGCTACGGCGAGAGCGCGATGCCAGCCGCGCCGACGATGGCGTCGCTGGCGGACAGCCTTCGCGCGCTGCTCGACACGCTGGGGCCGTCGCGATTCGTGCTCGTGGGGCACAGCATGGGCGGGATGGTCGCACAGGAATTGATGGCGCGCGGCGATCCTTCCACGCGAGACATCGCCGGGCTGGTGCTGTGCGGCACCTCGCCGGCATTCGGCAAGCCGGACGGCGACTTCCAGCGCGAGTTCGTGCGCCAGCGCACCGCGCCGCTCGACGCGGGCAAGACCTTGCGCGAAATGGCGCAGTCGATCGTGCCCGGCATGCTTGGCGAACCGGACGAAGTCACGCGTGACGCTGCCTGCGCGCTCGCCGTCGACGCCATGGGCGCCCTCAGCCCCGAGGCGTATCGCGCCGCGCTGCAGGCGCTGGTGGGCTTCGAGCAGCGCGCGGCGCTCGCGCGGCTCGCCGTGCCGGTGCTGCTCGTCGCGGGCGAGCATGACACCAACGCGCCGCCGAAGGTGATGGCGCGCATGGCCGAGGCCATCACCGACGCCCGGGCGCGCGTGCGCTACGTCTGCCTCGATGGCGCCGGGCATCTGATGAATCTGACGCACGCGGCGGCATTCGACGCCGAAGTGCGCGCTTTCCTCGCAACACTCTAGAACCCTCCAGGAGACTACCGTGGCCTATCAGCCCCCTTCGATCGTCGGCGAGCATTACCCGCTCACGGACAAGCAGCGACGCCTGCTGGCGCTGGCCGAGCAGGTGGGGCGCGAGTCGCTCGCGCCACGCGCCGCGCGCTGGGACCGCGAAGCGTCGTTCCCGTTCGAGAACTACGACGACATGCGCGCCGCCGGCTTGCTCAAGCTGTGCATTCCCGAAGCGGACGGCGGTCTGGGTGCCGACTTCGCCACGTACATGATGGTCTCCGCCGAGTTGGGCCGTCACTGCGGCGCGACGGCGCTCACCTTCAACATGCACACGTGCTCGATGATGTGGACGGGGATTCTCGCTGACGATCTCGACATGACGCCCGAGCAACGCGCCGAGCATGCGCGCTATCGCGAGCACCACTTCGCCCGGGTGATCCAGGACGGCGCGATTTACGCGCAGCCGTTCTCCGAGGGCAGTGCCGCGGCGGCGGGCAAGGCACCGTTCGGCACCACGGCCACCAAGGTCGAGGGCGGCTGGAAGATCAATGGCCGCAAGATTTTCGCGTCGCTCTCGGGGGCCGCCAACTACTACGGCGTGCTTTGCACCGAAGACAAGCCCGAGCTGTCGATGAAGGACACGTTCTACATCGCCGTGCCGGGCGACGCGCCGGGCGTGACCGTCACAGGCGACTGGGATCCGCTGGGCATGCGCGGCACGGTCTCGCGCACGTTGCTCTTCAAGGACGTGTTCGTGCCCGACGAGCTGCAGTTGATGCCGCGCGGCATCTACCATCAGGCCGCGAGCCGCTGGCCGCACATGTTCATGACGCTCTCGCCGACGTACATGGGTATCGCCCAGGCGGCCTACGATTTCACCATCCAATACCTGCGAGGCGAAGCGCCCGGCATGGGCGCGCCGGTCAAGCGCCGGATGTATCCGACCAAGCAGATCGCCGTCGCGCAAATGCACATCCTGCTCGAGCAAACGCGCGCGCTGTTCCTGCGTGCATTGCAGGACGGCCGCGCCGATCCGGGCAAGGAAGCGCGCCTGCGCGCCTATGCGGCGCAGTACACGATCATGGAGAATGCCAACGAGCTTTGCCGGCTGGCCATTCGCACCTGCGGCGGACAGTCAATGCTCAAGACGCTGCCGCTCGAGCGCATGTACCGCGATTCGCGCTGCGGCGCCCTGATGCTGCCCTGGACGGCCGAGCTGTGTCTCGATCGCATCGGCCGCGAAGCGCTCTACGAACCGGGCGAGCGCGACGAGTGAGTGTTGCAGGCGCGGCGGTCCCTACGCTTGCCGGCGCATCCCGGCGGGCACCGACACCGCCGGAGCCGTTTCGTCGCCGTGACGATCCGCCCGGAGGGGTCGTCGTGGGCGCTGCATCGTTTTCCTAGTTACGGAGCACAAGTTGACGCCTTTCGTAGAAGCGCTTGTCCGTCACGCCCGCGCCACGCCTGAACGGCTGGCGTTGCGCTGCGGCGTTGGCGAGGAAGCCCAGCCGACGGATTACGCGGCGCTGTGGCGACGCATCGAGCGTGTCGGCGGGCATTTGCGCGAGACCTGGCGCATCGCGCCGGGCGATCGGGTCGCATGCCTGGGACTGAACGACGAACTGCAACTGGCGCTGCTGTTCGCCTGCGCACGCGCCGGCGCGATCTTCTTGCCGCTGAACTTCCGTCTGGCGGTGCCCGAACTGGCCGCCATCGTGCGCCACGCGGGCGTGCGCGTGTTGTGGTTCGACGCGATGCACCGCGAAGCGGCCCGCCAGATTCGCGATCGACTGGAAGAAGACGCCATCACCGATATTCCGCCCCCGGCGATCGCACCGCTCGAAGGGCTCATTGCGGTGCCGTCGGCCAAGCCGGTCGACTACCCCGACGTTGCCCCCGACGCCCCCGTGTTGCTTGCCTACACGTCGGGGACGACTGGCGAGCCGAAGGGGGCGCTGCACACCCAGGCCGGTCTGCTGGCCAACGCGTGGGCGAGCTGGTGGGCGCACGAAATGACCCCAGGCGATCACGTGCTGTCCACGCTGCCGATGTTCCACGTGGGCGGGCTGTGCATTCAGACGTTGCCCGCGCTGCTGTGCGGCGCGAGCGTAACGCTGCATCCTCGTTTCGATCCGTCGGCCTGGCTCGCGGACGTTCAGCGGTACCGCCCGACGCTATCGTTGATGGTGCCGGCCACCATGCGCGCCGTGCAGTTGCATCCGGCGTGGGCGTCGACCGATCTGTCTTCGCTGCGCGGTGTGATGGCCGGCTCGAGCGTGATCCCGCTCTCGGCCATCGACGCCTTTCACGCACGCGGCATCCCGCTGGGTCAGGTTTATGGCGCCACGGAGACCGGCCCGGTGTCGATAGCGCTGCGCTTCGGCGAGGCGAAGGCGCACCCCGGCGCCGTGGGGCGCGCATGCCCGGGGGTGGACGTACGCCTGACCGACGCCGCCGGGCACGATGTCGCGCCGGGCGAGGTGGGGGAGATCCTCGTGCGTGCGCCCAACGTGATGCGCGAATACTGGCGCGCGCCGAACCACCCGTCGTTCGGCGACGGATGGTTTCATTCGGGCGATCTGGCGCGTTTGCGCGACGACGGCTGCTTCGAGGTCGTGGGCCGCAGCAAGGACATGATCATCTCCGGCGGCGAGAACATCTATCCGGCGGAAATCGAGAATGCGCTCGTCGACTGCCCGGGCGTGCTCGAGGCGGCAGTCGTCGGCGTGCCGGACGAGCAGTGGGGGGAAGTGCCTGTGGCCGTGATCGTGCCCGCGGCAACTGCCACCGGGCAGGACAACCCCGGTTCGCCGGAGGCCGAGGCCACGCCGCAGAGCGTGCTGGCGTTTCTCGGCACTCGCATCGCGCGCTTCAAGTTGCCACGACGCGTGGTCATGCTCGACACGCTGCCGAAGAGTGCCCTTGGGAAAGTGCAGAAACCCATTCTCATCGCGTGGCTCTCGAACGCCCCCGATTCGCGAAGCACAACCCGCAGTCGGTAATCAGAAGTTTTATTCGGTTTTCGCTTAAAAGCGCCGAACACCTTGTCGCGACAAGGGTTCGGCGCTTTTTTCTGGATAGCTTCCGCGATGCATAAGGGAAAATCCCTATGCGTAATCTCCCAATTTGTTACCATCCGATGAGAATCGAATTTTTGAGTTTGGGAATTGCATCGCAAGATAGCGCCCATGTCGTCATCGGCGGTCTAGTCCGCTGATTTTTTTGCTTTCTTCTGTTTTCAAGACGATGGACACCACCGAAGCGCATTCGGTCTCCGAGCGCGTGCTGCAGGTCCTTGTGACCGTGGCGCGTCATGGACGACCGATCGCGGCACGCGAGATCGCCGCGCAAACGGGCTTGCCGCTCTCCACGGTTTACCGCCACCTCGTCCCGCTCAAGAAGTGGGGCCTGGTGCAGGAGCACGCCCACGAGGCGCTCTATGAACCGGGGCCGGTCGGCGTGCAATTGGCATGGGGATTCGACCACAACTCGCATCTCGTCACGCAGGCACGCGAGGAAATCGAAGCGCTCGTGCAGCGCACCGGCGAGACCGTCGGTCTGCTCGTGGCGGCCAATGGGCAGGTCGTCTGCCTCGACATGCACGAGAGCGAGCAATCGCTGCGCTGTTCGTTCGCCAAGGGGCGTGCGCATCCGCTGGTGCATGGCGCATCGGCCAAGGCGCTGCTCTCGTTTCTCCCGCCGGCCACGCGCGACACGCTGATCGGTCGCCAGCTCGCTGGCCAGCCGGTGGCCCAGGAGCGCCTGGCGGCGCAGATCGAGGAGATCCGCAAGCAGCGCTATGCGGTGTCCGAGAGCGAAGTCGACTTCGGCGTCTGGGGCGTGTCGGCCCCGGTATTTGCCGCCAAGGAACGTCTGGAAGGCACCATCACCCTGATGGCGCCGGCCGTGCGTGTGGCCCAGCGCCACGAAGAGCTGATCCGCCTCACGGTGGCCGCAGCCGAGCGTATTTCAAATCGATTGCAGTACTTTTAACCGGTTATCCGACCGAGACTACACGAAGGAGTACCAGATGAAATTGCGTCACATCCTCTTCACGATGGCGCTGGCCGTCACCTGCTCGAGCAAGGTTTTCGCCGCCGCCGACGTGCTGCGCGTTGCCACCGACGCGACGTTCCCGCCGTTCGAATACGTGGAAAACGGCAAGCGCACCGGTTTCGACGTGGAAATGATCGAAGCGCTGGGCAAGGCCATGGGCAAGAAGGTCGAATGGACGGATATCGACTTCAAGGGCCTGATTCCGGCGGTGCTGTCCAAGCGCGTGGATGTGGCCGCTTCGGCGATTTACATCACGGATGAGCGCCTGAAGGTCGTGAACTTCACGCACCCGTACTACACCGGCGGCCTGGCCATCATGGTCAAGGCGGACAACAACACCATCAAGGACCCGGCCGATCTCGCCGGCAAGAAGGTGTCGGTGCAGGTGGGCACGAAGTCGGTGCAGTTCCTGAAGGAAAACTTCCCGAAGGTCGAGCGCGTGGAAGTCGAGAAGAACGATCAGATGTTCGAACTCGTGAAGATCGGCCGTGCCGACGCCGCCGTGACCGGCAAGCCGGCGGCGCTGCTGTACGCGAAGGCCAACCCGAGCGTCAAGGTGCTCGACAAGACGCTGACCGTGGAGCGCTATGGCTTTGCCGTGCGCAAGGGCGACACCGAACTGACCAACGACATGAACAAGGCGCTCGAGAAGGTTCGTGCCGACGGCACCTATGCCGAGCTGGTCAAGAAGTATTTCGGCTCCGCGAAGTAAGCGCGCCGCGTACGCAACATCTGGCGGGCGGGCCGCGACTTCCGCGCGAAGGGCGGCGCCCGCCGCAGCCACATAGCAATAGCGCAATAAAGCAGTAGAGCAACTGACGGAGTACGCATGGAACTCGATTTTTCGCCGGTGTGGGCAAACTGGCAGGACCTCGCGCGGGGCGCGCTCGTTACCGTCGAGGTAACGGCCTGCGCCCTGGCGCTGGGCTGCGTGCTGGGTTTGCTGGTCGGCATGGGCCGCCTGAACCCGGCGCATCGCATTCGCTACGGCATTTGTACCGCCTACGTCACGTTCATTCGTGGCACGCCGCTGCTGGTGCAGCTCTTCATCCTGTTCTTCGGTCTGCCTCAGTTCAACATTCTGCTGCCGGCGTTCATGTGCGGTGTACTGGGTCTGGGCATCTACAGCGGTGCCTATGTCTCGGAAATCGTGCGTGGCGCCATCCAGTCGATCGAGCGCGGCCAGATGGAAGCCGCCCGTTCGCTCGGCATGCCCTATGGCATGGCAATGCGTTCGGTGATCCTGCCGCAGGCGATCGTGCGCATGATCCCGCCGCTGGGTAACGAATTCATTGCGCTGATCAAGAACTCCGCGCTCGTGTCGCTGCTCACCATTCACGACGTGATGCACGAAGGCCAGAAGATCATCAGCGTGTCGTACCGTTCGCTGGAAGTGTATCTGGCGATCGCCTTTGTTTATCTGATTCTGACCGGCACGACCACGCTGCTGCTGCAGCGCGCCGAGAAGTCCCTGCGTGCCGGAGGTGCCGTGCAATGAGCGAAGTGAAGAAAGAATTCGGCGGCCCGATTCTCAAGATCGAGGGGCTGGGCAAGGCCTACGGCAGCCATCAGGTGCTCAAGGGCATCGACTTCGAAGTCGATGCGCGTCAGGTGGTCGTCGTCATCGGCCCCAGTGGCTCGGGCAAAAGCACGTTCCTGCGCTGCTGCAACGGGCTGGAGACCGCAGAGGAGGGCACCATCGAGATCGTCGGTCAAAAGCTCGTCGACCACGGCAAGATGATCGGCGAGAGCGCGCTCAACAAGCTGCGTACCGATGTCGGCATGGTGTTCCAGTCGTTCAACCTGTTCCCGCACCTGACGGTGCTCGACAACGTCACGCTCGCGCCGAAGAAGCTGCGGGGCATGAAGAGCGCCGATGCCGAGAAGCTCGCCCGCGAGCTGCTCGCCAAGGTCGGGCTGGCCGCCAAGGCCGACGTGTTCCCGGGCACGCTCTCGGGCGGCCAGAAGCAGCGTGTGGCAATCGCCCGCGCGCTCGCGATGCAACCGCAGGTCATGTTGTTCGACGAGCCGACCTCGGCACTCGACCCGGAGCTCGTGGGCGAGGTGCTGCAGGTGATGAAGGCGCTGGCGAACGATGGCATGACGATGCTCGTCGTCACGCACGAAATGGGCTTCGCCCGTGAAGTGGCCGACGTGGTCGTCGTCATGGATCAGGGCCGCATCATCGAAGCCGGCGCTCCCGATCAGATATTCACCGCGCCGCGCGAGGCGCGTACGCGGGAATTCCTGCAAGCAGTCATCGCACGGTAAGGCAAGGCGGGCAAACGTATGACAATCGATCGAGCGGTCTGGCAAGGCCGCGTGGATACCGGCGAGACCGGCCACACCCTGCGTCTGCATCAGGTGCTGCGCGACTACGACGCGGCGCAGGTGGCCGGCGGTGCCGTCGTGCTGGGCTTTTGCAGCGACGAAGGCGTGCGCCGCAATCATGGACGTCAGGGCGCCGTGGCCGGCCCCGACATGCTGCGTCGCGCGCTCGCGAGCCTGCCGGTTCAGGGCACGCCCGCCGTGTTCGAAGGTGGCAACATCGTCTGTGCGGACGATCGTCTCGAAGCGGCGCAAGCCGCGCTCGGCCATCGGGTGGCCGAAGTGCTCGCCGCGGGCGCGCGTCCGGTGGTTCTGGGCGGCGGGCATGAGATCGCCTACGGCACGTTCCTCGGGGTGGCGGAGCATTATGGCGATCGCCTGCGCGACGAACCGATCCTGATCCTCAACTTCGATGCGCACTTCGATCTGCGTGCACAGCCGACGGCGAGTTCCGGCACGCCGTTCTGGCAGATCTCGCAGTTGCTCGCGGGGCGTCAGGCACCGTTTCACTACGCATGCCTCGGCGTGAGCCGCTACAGCAACACCGGTGCGTTATTCGAGCGGGCGAACGCATTGAATGTCGATTACTGGCTCGACGAGACGATGCTTGCGCATCGGCTGCCGCAGATGTGCGAAGCGCTCGAGAAGAAGCTTGCGCAGGTCCGGCACGTGTACCTGACCATCGACATGGACGTGCTGCCGGGCGAAAAGGCACCGGGCGTGTCGGCACCCGCGGCCCACGGCGTTGCGCTGGAGGTCGTGGAGGCGCTCATCGGCGTGGTGCGCCGCTCGGGCAAGCTGCGCGTGGCGGACATTGCCGAGTACAACCCGACGTACGATCGCGATGGCCTCACCGCTCGCGTCGGCGCGCGGCTGCTGCATCCGCTGATCACGCAAGTGGCGGCTTGAGCCGCTTGAACGGCATGAACGGCATGAACCGCATATAGGGTTATTTGCGCCGTTCACCGGCGTTCTGCGCGACAATAGGGCGGGCGATCGAACCCTCGATCGCCCGCCCTATTCGTTTGGTGCGCCGCCGCACGAACGCAGTCGACAAGCGAGGTCAAGATGACAGTGCAGACGAACTCTCCGCGTGATACCCGTACCGAAGTTGCCACGCTCGCAGGTGGCTGTTTCTGGTGCCTCGAGGCCTGCTACCAGCAGCTCGACGGCGTGAAGTCCGTGGTTTCGGGCTACGAGGGCGGCAAGGTCGACAATCCGACCTACGAGCAGGTTTGCGAGGGCGAGACCGGCCATGCCGAAGTGGTGCAGCTCACCTACGATCCCGACGTCGTGAGCTTCGAGGAACTGCTCGTCGTGTTCTTCCAGATTCACGATCCGACGACCCTCAATCGCCAGGGAAACGACATCGGCACGCAGTATCGGTCTGCGATCTTCTATCACGACGAGGCGCAGAAGACGGCGGCCGAACACCTCATCGCCGAGCTGATGGCGGAAATGACGTATCCGCACCCGATCGTCACGCAAGTGGTGCCGGCGCAGACGTTCTGGCCTGCGGAGGCCTACCACCAGAATTACTTCCGCCAGCATCCCGACCAGGGCTACTGCGCCTATGTGGTCGCGCCGAAGCTCAAGAAATTCCGCGAGAAATTCGCTCGCCGCCTCAAGCCGGCGGCCTGACGAGGCACCACGGTGGCCGGCGCGGCTTGCGCCGGCTCACAGGAGCGTGCAGGGCCCCGTCTGCATGGGGTCGATGGCCGCATCGAGCTTGCCCGGTCGAGCGGCACGCCTCGGACGTCGCGGTTCGCCACGCGCACCGCAGCGCACCAACTGCGCGGTGAAGTCAGAGAGCGTGGTGTCGTCCAAGTCCGTCAGTGAGAGCCCGGTCGGCGGCAGCGTGGTGTGTCCTTCCATCCCGGCGGCACGATAGTGGAAGGCGAGCACCGTGGCGTGGTCGCGTCGAATGCGTGCCGCGCAGGCGTTGCCCTCGTGCAGGAAGGTCAGTTCGCTCTGCCCGGCGAACAGGAGCTCGGCGTCGCCCGGCGCATCGAGGTCGGGGAAGGCGAAGCGGCCAATGGCCACGCTGCGTGCGCCCATGTCGTGACAGAGCGCCCTGAAACTGCCTGGCAGGAATTCGGGTTCGTCGCGCAGCAACGATGCCAGTCCGAGCGTCCTGAGATACCCATCCACATCAAGTTCCGCCGCATTCGGGTGGAGCGCCAGAATGTCGCGCAGCATGGCGCGCAGTTCGGCGTTGCTCGCCCGGTCCTCCGCGGCACATGCTCCATCAGGGGTAACGAGCGTAGCGAGCGCGCGCTCGAAATAGTCGCTCACCGGCACTGCCTGACATCGATAAACCGTCTTCCGAAATCGATCAAGAGGCATCGGTGCGGTGCCGGGAGCGGTTGTTGCTGCGGTTGTTGCTGCCGTTGTCGATTCGGCTGTCGATACAGTTGTCGGCGAGACGGATGCCGCCGGCGTCGATGACCGCGCCGACGCGGGCGTCGGTATCGCTGTCGCCGTTGGGGATGTGCCGGGCGACGTGGGGGGCGTTCTCCACGTTCGGCTTGACGGCACCTGTGATGGCGACTGCGACGTCGTTGCGTGGACTCGGTTTCCGATGCGATGCAGGTCGACGAGAACCTCGGGGCGGGAAGCGCCGGCGTCGGCGTCGTATGACGTCGCGCCGACGCGCGTCATGGGGATGGCCAAGGCGAGAAACGGCATGTTGCATACCTCGCGGGAATCATGGATGGATCGGACGCCGATGCCGAAGCACTTCGGCGCGAACGGAAAGTGCCTCGACCTGACGGTGTCCGGCGATACAGCGTGGGACGGTATGGCGCTGGGCAGCGCGCGACAGGGATCGTCAGGACGCGAAAGGCCACAACGGAACACAACGGGCGGGACGGAGGGCGACGAAGCCGCCGTCGATCATCGCGAATTGCGCCGCGGCACGGTCACTCGATTACGCGAACAGGAGATCTTGCCGTCGCGGCAAAAAGGACCAGACAGGGTTCGTCCGCGTCCTGGGCGTGGCCGCGCGCCGCGCCGGGGCTGTCAAAGTAGAACGCGTCGTCGGCGCCGGGCACACGCGTCGTGACGATTTCGAAGCGATGCGGGTCGAAGCGGATATCGAGGAACGTCCGGCTCTCGTGGAACCAGACCACGTAGCCCGAACAAGGCAACGCCTGGGGCAGATCGGGGCGTGCGGTCGCGACGGTGCGCGGTCGTGTGGCGGCCGGCGCGGGCTTGTGATGGCCCTCGCGCTCCTGGCGATGTTTCATGGGCGGATCTCCTGAGAAGTGACGGCGACGCTTTCCCGAACGTCGAGCGATGGTGAGGCCGTTGCTGGGGCAAGGTTTTCGGGAATGGGCCTGTGCCTGCCGATTTCCGGGACGCACGTCGATGATGCCCGGCCTGCGGCGCGGCGGGCGCGAGCCGTATCCGAAAACGGTATCGGACGATGCCTCGTTGCAGCGAAGACGACCGCGGTGGCACCGGCCTGAATCTGCCTTGGCGTGGCGTTGAATTTTCGTCATGCCGGCCCGTGTGTCGTCCCGCCGGGCCGAAGACGTCGCCCGTGCACCCGGCCAGGTGCGCCTTCCGACGCGCTCGCGGGGGCGGGAGAGGGAGAGGGACCGGAACCGGCGGAGGGCGACAACCCGTGTCAGCCCATGCCCCCGGACCATTCATATGTTCATTATTTTTCGCATAGAATGACGGCTTCCCTCCATGAAGTCTTCAGGTAGTTCCCCGTGCGCCCCCTGCCTTTTCGCGACGCGCTGATGGCCATGATCGGCATCGCGCTCGTCAACATGCTCGTCGCTCTCGACCAGACCGTCGTCAGCACCGCGCTGCCGTCCATCGTCGCCGAGCTCAAGGGGTTCGAGTACTACGCCTGGATCGCGAGCATCTATCTGCTCGCTTCCGTGGTCACGGTGCCCGTGTTCGGCCGCCTCGGCGACTATTTCGGCCGGCGCCGCTTCGTGATCGCGTCCGTGCTCACGTTCACCTTCGCTTCGCTGCTTTGCGGACTGGCGCCGAACATGCCGTTCCTCGTTTTCGCGCGCGGCTTGCAGGGCGTGGGCGGTGGCATGATGGTGGGCACTGCCTTCGCGTCGGTGCCCGATCTCTTTCCCGACGCCCGCTCCCGGGTGCGCTGGCAGGTCGTGATCACCACCGCCTACGGTATCGGCACGGCGGCGGGACCGTCGCTGGGCGGGCTGCTCTCGGAACATTTCGGCTGGCGCTCGACGTTTTTCGTGAACCTCCCGGTCGGTCTTGCGGCGCTGTATTTCGTGTGGCGCTACCTGCCGAAATTCCCGCCGGCACATCAGGGGGATGTGCGCGTCGACTGGCGTGGCGCCCTGTGGATCGGCGTCGTGCTGGGCGGCTTTCAGGTGTTCATCGAAAACGTGCCCGCGCATGGCGCGTCGCTCGGCAACGGGTTGCTGATCGCGGCGGTCGTGGCCGGCTTCTGGATGCTGCTGCGTACCGAGCGTCGCGCCACGCACCCGATCGTGCCCCTCGACATGTTCCGGCATCCGCAGCTCGTGGTGCTCTTCACACTCTCGGTACTGATCGGCTTCGTCATGTATTCGCTGATCTTCTTTGCGCCGCTGCTGTTGCAGGGGGGCTTCGGCCTGAGCCCGCAGGCAGCCGGGCTGATCGCCACGCCGATCGCCGCCTGCATTGCGCTGGGCAGCTTCATCAATACGCCGATCGTGGTGCGTCTGTCGCGGCCCACGAACATGCTGATGCTTGGCTTTTGCCTGTTGGCAGTGGCCTCGGCGGGCGTGGGGCTGGCGCATCGGGACACGTCGCACGGCCTGCTGGCGCTGGCCATGGCGTGCGCGGGAATCGGCATCGGCTTCATTCTCAACAACATGAACGTGTTCGGTCAGGAAATCGCCGGGCGCGAGCGCTTCGGCATCACCACTGCGCTGTTGCAGTCGACCCGCATGGTGGGCGGCATGCTGGGCACGACGATCGTGGGCACGCTGGTCAATCACCGGTACGCCAATGGCGTCGCGGGCGCCGTCTCGGCCTACGAAGGCACGCCGGCAGCGCACGCCGTCGCGCGGGCGCTGGATCCGCGCATTCTGATCGACCCCGCGCTGCGCGGGGATTTGCTGATGGATCTGCGCGCCATGGGCATCGACGGTTTGCCGCTGGTCGAAACTGCCCGGCAAACGCTCGTGAACGCCGTTCATGCCGGCGTGCTGCTCACTGGCATTGCCGCTGTCGTGGCGGCGTTGCTCGTACGAAGGATCCGGCAGATCCAGTTCCCGAAGCGGCGCGAGCGCCCGGCCATGGCGTCGCCGGAGTAGGCGGGAATCCGGCAGCCCGGCCCCGACCTCGTTTACAATGCGCGGTGTTTGCCGGGTGAGCCGGCATCACCGAATTTTGTGAACGAGGTTTCCATGATCATCAAGCCACGCGTGCGCGGCTTCATCTGCGTCACCACCCATCCCGTCGGCTGCGAGGCCAACGTCAAGCAACAGATCGAGTACGTGAAGGCTCAGGGCCCGATCGCCGGTGGCCCGAAGAAGGTGCTCGTGATCGGCGCATCGACCGGTTACGGTCTGGCTGCGCGCATCACGGCCGCCTTCGGCAGCGATGCCGCCACCCTCGGCGTGTTCTTCGAGCGCGCGGGCAGTGAAACCAAGCCGGGCACGCCGGGCTGGTACAACACCGCCGCCTTCGACAAGTTCGCCACCGAAAAGGGCCTGTACGCCAAGAGCATCAACGGCGATGCCTTCTCCAGGGAAATCAAGGCCAAGACCATCGAGACCATCAAGCAGGACCTCGGTCAGGTCGATCTCGTCGTCTACAGCCTGGCCGCACCGCGCCGGACCCACCCGGAAACCGGACAGGTGTTCAACTCGGTGCTCAAGCCGGTGGGGCAGTCGGTCACGTTGCGCGGCATCGACACGGACAAGGAAGTCGTGAAGGAGTCGGTATTCGAGCCCGCCACGCAGGAGGAAATCGAGAACACGGTGGCCGTGATGGGGGGCGAAGACTGGCAGATGTGGATCGACGCGCTCTCCGAGGCGGGCGTGCTCGCCCCTGGCGCCAAGACCACGGCCTTCACGTATCTCGGCGAGAAGATCACGCACGACATCTACTGGAACGGCTCGATCGGCGCCGCCAAGAAGGACCTGGACGAAAAGGTCCTGAGCATTCGCGCCAAGCTTGCCGCGAATGGCGGCGACGCCCGCGTGGCCGTGCTGAAGGCCCTCGTGACGCAAGCCAGCTCGGCGATCCCGATGATGCCGCTCTACCTCTCGCTGCTGTTCAAGGTGATGAAGGCCAACGGCACGCACGAAGGGTGCATCGAGCAGATCTACGGTCTGTACAAGGACAGCCTGTACGGCGCCACGCCGCATCTCGATGAAGAAGGGCGCGTGCGTACCGACCAGAAGGAACTGTCGCCGCAAGTGCAGGGCGAAGTCTCGGCGCTGTGGGGCAAGGTCACGGACGAGAACCTGTACGAATTGACCGATTTCGCCGGCTACAAGCACGAGTTCCTGCGCCTGTTCGGCTTCGAGGTCGATGGCGTGGATTACGATGCCGACGTGAACCCCGACGTACCGATCCCGCATCTCGTGGCGTAACGACGTCACGACGTCACGACGTCGCGTCGGACGTAGCGGCTCGACGAGCGCGGCGGTGTCGCGGTATCTCGCGATCCGCCGCTTGGTGCATGCCGCATCGTGACAATGGCCCGGGTCCGGCGTTTCGCCGGCTCGGGCCATTGTCGTTTTCGAGCGCGGGGTACCGTGATGTGTCCGCAGGTGAGCTTGCGTCGGGCGTCAGCCGCCGCGGGTCAACTCCACGATGCGTTCGGCCAGCGCGCCGCACGACAGCGGCGACGACCCCTCGGCCTTGTTGTTGACGATCACGTAGACGGGATGACCGGCGAGCGCGTAATGCGTGGCCAGTGCCGCGAGCACGTCGCGCGTGACGGGGTCGGGATCGACGATCCTGTCGAACGGTGCATACTTCGCCTTGGCCTGCTCGTACCGGTGTGCGCTGTTGAGATTCCATCGCACGACCAGCGGCCCGGCGCCCGCTTCGTCGAGCATTGCCAACGCTGCGGCCTGCCGCTCGACATGAGGCATGCGCGCGTGTAGTCCGATACAGTAGCGCACGCCCAACTGCCCGAGCGCGCGCATGAGACGCGGGGTGAGCAATGCGCCGTCGCGAATCTCCAGTGCATAGCAAGGCCCCGGGAGCGGATTGCCGTCCGCCGCGACCTGCCCGGACGGCAGCGGCGGCAACGCGGCGAAAAACGCCTCGATGCGCTGGACCAGACCCGGCACGTCGCGCAGCAGCTCGTTCGGAAGCGGCGACACCTGAAAGACGAGCACCCCGGCTTTCGGTCCGAGGCCGGCCAGACACGGCGCCACGAATTGCTCGGTCGCGATGCGCGCGCCGAGAAAGCAGGGGTTGGCGCTCAGCCCTTCACCCTTCTCGCCGCGCACGAGTGCGTCGGTCACCACGCTCGGGGCCTTGACGAGAAAGCGGAAGTCGTCCGGCACCTGCTGCGCATACTTCTGGTATTCGACGATCGACATCGGCTTGTAGAACGACCGGTCGATTCCCACGCAACGCAGCACGGGATGACGCGCATAGGCGCTCAACCCCTGCCGCGAGAGCTGGGTGTCACTGTAATCGTCGTCCCACACGATGCCCCGCCAACCGGGAAACGACCAGGACGAGGTACCCAGGCGGATATGGCCGGGCAACTGCGCGCCCAGCGAGCGCATCGCGGACGAGACCTCGGCCGCCCCGACGCCGGCGCGGCGCGCCGCGGATGTACGTTGCGCCGCGGCGGCCTGCGTCGGTGAAGTGGGGGATTTGGGAGATTTGGCGGGGGCCGGCGCTTCGGTCCCATCGATCTGCCCGGCACGCCCGCCTGGCGCGGGCTCGTCAGGCGGTGCGCCAAACAGATCGAACTGGCTCATCGATTCTCGTACATGTATCGGCGCGACCAGGGCAGACGCGTGGCCGATTGCCCCGCCTTGCGGCACACGACCTGATAGATCGATACGTGGTCGTGTTCGAACGCATACGCGCAACCCGCCAGATAGACGCGCCACACGCGGAAGCGCTCCTCGCCGGCGAGCTCGCGCAGGCGCGGCGCATGGGCTTCGAACCGCTCGGACCAGCGTGTGAGCGTGAGCGCGTAATGACGACGCAGGCTCTCCACGTCGCTCGCTTCGAGCCCGCCGCGCTGCATCGATTCGAGCGCGAGGCTGATGTGAGGCAATTCGCCGTTCGGGAAAACGTACTTGTCGATGAATTCGCCACCGCCCATGGCGGTCTCGCCACTGTCCGGATCGGTCGAGGTGATGCCGTGGTTCATGGCCACGCCGTCGTCCTTGAGCAGCGATGCCATTTTCCCGAAGTAGTCCTTCAGGTTCTTGCGTCCGACGTGTTCGAACATGCCCACGCTCGTGATGCGGTCGAACTGGCCATCCACGTCACGATAGTCCTGAATGCGGATCTCGATCTGGTTCTCCAGACCGAGCTTCCTCACGCGCTCGGTGGCCAGATCGAACTGATTCTGAGAAAGCGTCACACCGACACACTTCGCGCCGAACTTCTGTGCCGCGCGAATCACCAGCGCACCCCACCCACAGCCGATGTCGAGCAGTGTCTGCCCCGGCTGCAACTGGATTTTGGTGAGGATGTGATCGATCTTCTTTTCCTGCGCGGTGTCGAGGTCTTCGTCGCCATGCTCGAAGTAGGCACACGAATACACCATGTTCTTGTCCAGCCACAGCTGATAGAACTCGTTCGACACGTCGTAGTGAAACTCGATCGAGCGCTTGTCGGACTTCTTGCTGTGATTGAAATGACGAACGGCACGCTCGAGCGGACCGATCGTCGTGAGGCTGCTGCCGGCAAGGGCGTAGCTCATGTCGATGACGTCGGCCAGCTTGCCCTCCACGTCGATCTCGCCCTTCACGTACGCCTCTCCGAGATTGTCGAGGCTGGGACTCAGCAAGCGCGTCATGGCTGCCGGACCGTTGATGCGCAGCGTGACGCTCGGGTTATCGAAGGCGCCGAAATCATAATGCTGGCCATTCCAGAGCGCGAGACGGATCGGCAGATTCGAGGATGTCTTGACGCCGCTGACCCAGTTTTCGAGTTTTTTCTCCCACAACATGGATGTGCTCCAAGTGTCACAAAAAAACTTCATCCGTACCGCACGGCACGGTGACGTCTCCTCGTCAAACGGGCGGGCAGGCGTACCGCGTCGGTGTCGCCGACACTACGATTATGGGGACAGGCGCGCTATGCGCCACGTTCCGTCGGCAAGCCGGAAATATTTGATTCGATCGTGCAGGCGCGATTCGCGGCCTTGCCAGAACTCGATGCTCTCCGGCACGAGCCGGTAGCCGCCCCAGTGCGGCGGGCGCGGCGGAGCGTCGCCGAACTGGCGCCGGAAATCCGCTTCGCGCTGCTCGATGATGCTGCGATCGGCCACTTCCGCGCTTTGCACCGATGCCCAGGCGCCCAATCGCGAGCCCACGGGGCGCGAGTGAAAATAGGCGTCGCTTTCCGCTTCGCTCACCTTGTCGACGCGGCCCTCGATGCGCACCTGGCGCTCGAGTTCGATCCAGTGAAACAGCAGACAACCGTACGGCGTGGCCGCCAGTTCCTGCCCCTTGCGCGACTCGTAATTGGTGAAGAACGTGAAACCCTGCTCATCGGCGCCCTTGATGAGCACGATGCGGGCATCGGGCTTGCCGTCGGGCGTCACGGTGGCCAGTGTCATGGCGTTCGGTTCGGCCAGTTGGGCCGCGAGCGCCTGCTCGAACCAGCGCCGAAATTGATCGAACGGGCTGGGCGCCACGTCGCTCTCCGAAAGGGAGCCGAGGGCGTAGTTTTTGCGCAGGTCCGCGAGAGAAAGCGTCTGGGTCACGACGATCGTTATCGGTCTGTAGCGATTGGGGGTTGCGAGACAGTATATCGAAGAGTCGGCCGCTGTGCGCACGTGGTGATTTGCCGCATCGCGCCGAGGTTGCTCCCCCGAAAGCCAGACAGGGCGGTGATCTCACGCCATGTGCTTGATATTTAAGGAGTGAAATATTTTTTTGCCGCGTTGCCGTCGCGGCCGTTGCCGGGGAGCGGCGTGGCGTCACCAAATCCCTCCGGCCGACGGGGGCATTGCCGTCGATTCGCCGCCGGATCGGTGGGTGGCGCTCGGCGGCGGCCGGGAATCCCAGGTAGCCCGGCTGGCCGCCTGATCGAAGCGGCCGGGCCGGTCGCCGCGAAACCGCGCGCCGCGTGGGCATCAAGGGGCGTCTCGATTCGCGCCGAAGGCGGGGGCAGAGGCGGACGGCGTAGCCTTGCCGGAGGTCTTGCCCGGCGCGCGCTCGACGCCGTTTGCATCGGGCACCGGCCTGACCTTGGCAGGATTGCGGCTCGGCGGGTGTTGCAGGTGCGCGAGCAGTTCGCCGCAAGGACTGTCCTTGCCGGGGCCGAGTTCTAGCAGCGGGATGAGCGCGGTGTATGGGGCGATCACCCCCAGGGCGATGGCGCCCCCTGCGCGTGCCACCAGCGTCGGCACGTTCACGCCGACGTCGGGATGCTTGAAGGTGCCGCGCACGTACAGGGGCGAGCGCAACGTCAGCAAGCCGAAGTGCTTGGGTTCCGGACGGATCGTCAGATTGAAGTGCTCGCGCTTGAGATCGACCTGGCCGGTCACGCCGATGCTCGTGTCGTCGGTGTCGATCACGAACGTTCGCGCGTCCATCACGCCGTCCTTGACGGCGAAGTCGGCCGCGGCGCAACGCATCTCGATCTGCTTGTCGCCGAAGAGCTTGGTGAGCACGATGTTGCCGACGTTCAGTCCCAGGTATTCGAGCATCAGCTTGCTGACCGAGCCGCGGTCGACCAGCGTCTTGATCTCGCCGTTCGACGACCCGGCCAGCGCCGCGATCGAATTGCCCGTCGCGGTGAGCGCCGCGTCGCCGTTGACTTCGCCCACGCTCGTTTTCATGAGGTCGACATCGGGCAGCAACTGCTTCATCTTCAGATGGCGCAGCGACACCTGCGAATCGACCTTCATCGGTTCGGTCTGGCCATCAAGAACGAGGTTCGAGGTGATGCGCCCTCCCGCGACACCGAATTCCAGCGGCTTGAGCGAGAGCACGCCGTCGTCGAGCACCAGGTGAGTGACGAGGTTGTCGATCGGCAGGCTCTTGTCCTTGATGATTTTGCGGCCGGTGAACTGCACGTCGGCGTCGATGGTACGCCAGCGATCGGTCTTGAAGGGATCCACCGGCAGTACCTTGTCGGACGGCGGCGCCTTCGTCTTGCCGCTCAGGTCGCTGCCGCCCGACGGGTTCTTGCCGCCCACGACCGGGCTAAGGTCGACCAGCCGCAGTTGATTCGATACCACCGCACCTTGCAGCAGGTTGCGCGGCTGGCGCTGGCGCAGGACCAGCGTGCCCGAGAGGTCGCTCTGGCCGACCTTGCCCTGGAAGCGTTCGTATCGCCATACGCCCGCCGTGTGCAACAGGTGGCCGTTCGTCTCGTAGGCTGGGGTCTCCGGCAACAGCACCCCGGTAATCGGATACAGGTCGGCCATGGTCGGGCCGGCAAGGCGCAGATGCATGTCCAGGGCGGAGAGGGTGGCCGGGTTGGTAAACGTGCCCTTCGCGGCGATCTGGGTGCGGCCGATGCGCACGCTCGCGTCGAGCGGATAGGGTTCGCCGGTGTCCTCGAGCGAGAGCACGTCGCCGCCGCGCGCCTTGCCCGTCACGGCGACCTTGCGGAACGTGCCCTTGAGCGTGACGCCGATGCCGTAGGGCGCCTGACCGTCGATGGTGGCGATATTGGCGCTCAGGTCCAGCTGTTGTGGCACGATCCTGGCGCGCACCACGCCGTCCTCGAGAATCAGGCGGCCGATGCGCAGCTTCCATGGCGAGGGCTCGCCGTTACCCTTGGTGAACGTCCAGTTGTTGCGCCCGTCGGCCTGCTCCTCGATGAGCACCTTCGGCGCGGAGAGCGCGACTTCCGGCAGCACCACGCGCTTGTCGAGCAGCGGCAGCCATTCAAGCGAGAACGTGAGCCGGCCGAGCGTGATCATGTTCGGCTCCTGGCTCCACGCAACATTGCCTAACACGATATCATTCGCGATCAGGCGAGGCCGCGGCAGCCAGCGCCCCAGTCCCGGGGCCTGCGCGTTCGGCGCCAGCCAGTGCAGCGAGAGGTCGCCCCGGATTTCGAACGGGCGTCCGGTCGCGGTGCTCACCTCCCGGTTGATGAAGGGCCGGGCGTAGTTCCAGTCAAACCACGTGATGAACGCCGCGAATGCCAGCACGATGGCGACTATCGTGATCGCCAGCCACTTCAAGGACGTTACCCATCGCATCATGAACAGTACCCCGTCGATCGTTGTTGCTCCGGTGCCCGCCACGCCATCGGAGGTGGATTTTGACGCGAACCGCCGCTTCGGCGGGATTGCGCGCTTATACGGTGACGACGGTCTCGAGCGTCTGCGCGAAGCGCACGTGGCCGTCATCGGCATCGGCGGCGTCGGCTCGTGGGTGGCGGAGGCATTGGCGCGAAGCGCCGTGGGCCGGCTCACCCTCATCGATCTCGACAACGTCGCCGAAAGCAATACCAATCGTCAGGTGCACGCACTCGATGGCAACTTCGGCAAACCGAAAGTCGCCGCGATGGCCGAGCGGGTCATGGCCATCAATCCTGCCTGCCAGCTTACGCTCGTCGAGGACTTCGTGGAGCTTGAAAATCTCGACGCCATGTTGGGCGCCGGATTCGACTGGGTGGTCGACGCCATCGACAGCGTTCGCGTGAAGACCGCGCTGATCGCATGGTGCGTGGCGCATGCGCAGCGCCTCATCACCGTCGGCGGGGCCGGCGGTCAGATAGATCCGACACGCATCCGCATCGACGATCTCACTCGCACGATCCAGGATCCGTTGCTGGCAAAAGTGCGGGCGCAATTGCGCAAGCAACATGGGTTTGTCCGTGGTCCGAAAGCCAAGTTCAACGTGCCCGCCGTATACTCCGACGAACCCCTTCGCTATCCCGAGGCTGTGTGCGCGCCAGGCGACACGCCCGATCACGCTGCGGGCCCGCAGGGGCTCAATTGCGCGGGTTTCGGCTCGAGCATGTGTGTGACAGCGGCATTCGGCATGGCCGCCGCCGCGCACGTTCTCAGGGGCATCACTCGGGTACGCGCCTGACGGCGAAATTTTCCCAAGCGGTGTGCGTCGTGTCTGTAACGAAAGGTTACGGATGAGCGTGTGACGCGCCGGGCGGCGCCGCGCGACCTACGCCGTCGCGGATGTCCCCGACGACCAAAAGAAAAGCGGCCGGACGCGTCCATCGACGTCCGGCCGTAGTGCGTGAGGTGCGATGTGCGCGGAAGCGCCGCGTCTGTCGCTGCCGTCGTTGCCCTCGATGCGTTATGCACGACGAAACAATCGGATCGCGCGCAATGCTCAGCGAAGTTCGCGGCGCAGTACCTTGCCCACCGGTGTCTTCGGAAGTTCGGTGCGGAACTCGATCACGTGCGGCACCTTGTAGTTCGTCAGGTGCTGACGGCAGAAGTCGATCACGATCTTCTCGCTCAGGTCTTGCGACTTCTTGACGATCACCGCCTTGACGGCTTCGCCCGTGCGCTCGCTCGGCACGCCGACCACCGCCGACTCCAGCACACCCGGACACATCGCGAGTACCGCTTCCACTTCGTTGGGATACACGTTGAAGCCCGACACGATGATCATGTCCTTCTTTCGATCGGTGATGCGCACGTAGCCCTGGTCGTCCATCGTGCCGATGTCACCGGTGCGCAGCCAGCCGTCGGGCGTGATCGTCTTGGCGGTCTCGTCGGGCCGGTGCCAGTAGCCTTTCATCACCTGTGGCCCACGCACACAGATTTCGCCTTCCTGGCCGAAGCCAAGGGCTTCGTTGGCATCGTTGCGGATACTCACTTCGGTCGAGGAGATCGGCAGGCCGATCGAGCCGTTGAACTCGCTGCCCATCGGATTGATACAGACGGCCGGCGACGTCTCGGTCAGGCCGTACGCCTCGATGAGCGGATGCCCCGTGGTCTTTTGCCAGCGTTCGGCGACCGCGCGTTGTACGGCGGCGCCCCCACCCAGCGCGCACTTGAGCGAGCTGAAGTCGAGCTGATCGAAGCCGGGGGTGTTGAGCAGGCCGTTGAAGAGCGTGTTCACGCCGGTCACGAACGTGAACTTCCACTTGCCGAGCTCCTTGACGAAGCCGGGCATGTCGCGCGGGTTGGTGATCAGCAGGTTGAGCGCGCCCAGTTGCAGGAACACCAGGCAGTTCGCCGTGAGACAGAAGATGTGATACAGGGGCAGGGCCGTGACGATGATCTCCTTGCCTTCCTCGAGGCCGGAGCCGATCCAGGCGCGTGCCTGCAGCATGTTGGCGATCATGTTGCGGTGCGTGAGCATGGCGCCCTTGGCCACGCCGGTCGTGCCGCCGGTGTATTGCAGGAAGGCGATGTCGTCGTGACCGAGTTGCGCTTCGTCATGCTTCGCGCGAGCGCCTTGCGCCAGCGCGGTGCGGAACGGTACCGCGTGCGCGATGTTCCACTCCGGCACCATTTTCTTCACGTGGCGCACGACGTAGTTCACGATCCAGCGCTTCGGGGCGGGCACCAGGTCGCCGATGGCGGTGGTGATCACGTGCTTGACCGGTGTGTTCGGAAGTGCCTTTTGCAGCGTGGCGGCGAAGTTTTCGATGACGACGATGGCGCCGCAGCCGGCGTCCTTGAGTTGGTGCTCGAGCTCGCCCGCCGTGTACAGCGGGTTCACGTTCACCACGACCATGCCGGCACGAAGAATGCCGAAGACCGCAACCGGATACTGGAGCAGGTTCGGCGACATGATGGCCACGCGCGAGCCGCGTTCCAGCCCGGGCAGGCTTTGCAGATAGGCGGCAAAGTCGCGCGATTTGCGCTCGAGTTCGGCAAACGTCATCGTCACCCCGAGGTTGGTGAACGACGGACGATCCGCGAACTTGCGGCAGCTTTGCAGGAACAGATCGTTCAGCGAACGGTACTGGTTGACGTCGATCTCGGCCGGCACGCCGGGCGGGTAGCTCTTGAGCCAGACTTTTTCCATGAGCGCCTCCTTGAATTTGGTTTTTATCGCATCGTCGTCGCCGGGGGAAGAGCCAGGGCGCGCGGTGCGTCGTTTGATCGCATTGCTTGCGGCGACGCGAGAGCGGGGGCCGCGCCCGGGCGTCTCGTTCCCGTTGCGGTCTCGCGTGCGCGGTGAACGCACTCGTCGTTGCGTTGCAAAAAGCCGTAGCATACCGTGCCGTATCCGAGGCGAGCACATGGAAAGCCCTGATTTGATGCGGGTTTGCGTGGAGTGTTTGCTCTAGCGGCAAAGTCTTGCCAGTGGAGGGGATTCCGCGCTAATCCCGCATGGAATGACCGAAGCGACGTTCAAATCGGGGGTGCGGCAAAAGAATTGCAAAAAACACTTGCGTGACGGGTCGGTTTCTTACATAATTCTGTTCTCACAGCGCGGCTGTAGCTCAGTTGGATAGAGTACTTGGCTACGAACCAAGGGGTCGTGGGTTCGAATCCTGCCAGCCGCGCCATCTTATTTCGAGGGTCTCCTCACGGGGAGGCCCTTAGTTTTTCGGGAATGCCGATCAGCAGCAGGATCGTCTGACAGGTGTCTCGTGCAGTACGTGCGGCTGTAGCTCAGTTGGATAGAGTACTTGGCTACGAACCAAGGGGTCGTGGGTTCGAATCCTGCCAGCCGCGCCAACTCAGTTGGCAAAAACGCTCCAGAGGCGAAAGCTTCTGGAGCGTTTTTCGTTTGGGCGGACGAACGCTGTCACCTAGGCGCCCGCGGGCCCCCGACTCGACACGGGCGAAGGCGCCGCCGAAACGGGCACTCGCGACGTGTCCGTGGCGTGCGTCGTTTCCGGCCCGACCTGCCATCCGAGTCCCAGCGCTTTTTGCAGCGTGACGAACGACTTCAGCAGTTGCGCGTCGCCGGCGATACGGTCCTGTTCAGCCGAGAAGCGCGTGCGCTCCGCGTCGAGCCAGTCGAGCGTGCTGGCGGTGCCCGCTCGATAGCGCTGCCGGGTCAGCGTGGCCGCGCGCGTCGCCGAGGCTTCCACGCTGCGCAGGCGGAAGACGTTTTCCCGCTGATGCCCGTAACGCGCGAGCGCCACGTCGGCATCGCGCAGCGCGCCCAATACGGTGCTTTCGTACTTCGCCTGCGCCTGGTCGCGACCGGCCTTCGCACCGTCCACGCCGGCCTGCGTACGGCCGAAATCGAGCACGTTCCATTGCAGTCGCGGCATCGCCATCCAGCTGAAATTGTCCTTGCGCACCAAATGGCCCGGATCGAGCGCCGAGTATCCGAGTTCACCCATGAGGGAGAGCTTCGGGAACCAGTTCGCCGTCTGCACGCCGATCTGGGCGTTCTGCGACGCGAGGCGCCGCTCGGCGGCACGAATATCCGGGCGGGCCCGCAACAGCGCTGACGGATCGCCGATCGCGACCTTGGCCGGCACGCTCGGCAAGGCCTTGGGCACTTTCAGTGCCGCGTCGAGCGCGCCGGGCGCGCGGCCCGTGAGCAGTGCCAACTGATCGAGCGATTCGATGACATCGGCCTCCAGCGGAAGCACGCGCGACTGCGTTTGTTCCACTTGCGTGACGAGCCGTTCGACGTCCAGCTCCGACGCCACGCCACCCGCGCGGCGCTGACGCGTGAGATCGAGCATTTCGCCTTCGAGTTGCGCCGAATCGCGCACCAGCGCAAGGCGAGCCTGCTGATCGCGCAAGGCAACGTACGTCTGCGCCACTTCGGCAGCGAGTTGTACGTGCGCGTCGGCAAGGTCCTCCGAGGCGGCATCGGCGTCGGCGCTGGCGGCTTCCACGGCGCGGCGCGTGGCGCCGAAGAGATCGATTTCCCAACTGGCGTCGAACCCGGCGAGATACAGGTCGAGCGGACCCCGCCCACCGCTTCCACCGCTCCCGCCGCTTTGTCCGCCGAGCAGGCTCAGGTCGGGAGAGCGCGTGCGCACCATGGTGAGGTCGACGCCGGCCTTGGGCAGCAGATCGGCCTGATGACTGCGCAAGCTCGCGCGCGATTGGCGCACCTTTGCCTGCGCCGCGCGAATGTCGGGACTGCGCGCGATGGCATCGTCGATCAGCGCGGTGAGCTGGGCGTCGCCGAGCGTCGTCCACCAACGTGCGACGCCGGGCGCATGCGCCTCGACGCCTTCACCGGCGTGTGCGAAGGTGCCGCCCGTGCGCAGCGCCTCGCCTGCGACCTCGGGCGCGCCGTGGTAGTCGGGACCGACGGTACACCCGGTGACGAGCAAGGCGGCCGCGACGGCCAGCGTTCTGATAGGAAGCGTCATGTCGTTCAATGCCCGCCGGCACTGAAGCCGGTCGGTTGCTTGAGCATCAGGGCAAGCGGCACGCAAAGCAGCAGTGCGATACCCAATGCGAAGAAGGTTTCGGAAAACGTCATCACGCTGGCCTGCCGTGCGATTTCGGCGGCCAGTTGCGCGGTGGCCTGCAGTTGCGCGTGCACCATGTCGCCCGATTGCGAGAAGAAGCCCGCCGCGTTGGCCGCGAGGTGCGCCTGGCCCATGGCGCTGTTGGCGGTGATCGTCTCGCGCAGCATGGCGTCGTGATAGTCCGTGCGGCGGTCGATCAGCGTGCCGAGCAGGGCCAGCCCGACCGAGCCGCCGAGGTTGCGGGCCATGTTGTACAACCCGGCGGCGTCACCCGCATCCTGAGCGTCGACCGCCGCCATCGACGCCTGGTTGAGCGGCATCATCGCGAGCATCTGCCCCACGCCGCGCAGCAGTTGCGACACGGTGAAGTCGTGACCCACGCTCTGGGCGGTGAGATCGATGTCGAGCATGCAACTGCCGAAGAAGCACAGCAGCCCGAGAATCACCAGCAGACGAATGTCGACACGGCTGATGAGCCTCGGCAGGAATGGCATCATCAGGAAGGCGGGCAAGCCCGAGAGCAGCATGATGTTGCCCGACTGCTGTGCGTTGTAGCCCGCGATCGTCGCGAGAAACTGCGGCAGCAAATACGAAACGCCGTACAGGCCCGCGCCTACGGTGAAGACGATGTAGATGACGCTGGCGTAGTTGCGGTTGCCGAGCAGCGCGAGCTTGACGATCGGCTTTTCGGCCGTGAACTGCGCCACGAGCATCATGCCGATACCGATCACCGAGAGCGCCGTGAGCCAGATGATCATGTGCGAGTCGAACCAGCGCTCGCGCTGACCTTCCTCGAGCACCACGGTAAGCGAGCTCAGTCCGATGGTAAGGCCCACGATCCCCAGCCAGTCCGCCTTGAAGAACGCCTGGAGGTCGGTCGGCTCGCGCTTGAGACCCAGCATCAGCAGCCCGACGATGGCCGCGGAAATCGGCAGGTTCAGGAAGAAGCACCAGCGCCAGTTGGCGTTCTCCGTCAACCAGCCGCCGACCACCGGCCCGAGCAGTGGGCCGAGCAGCACGATCAGGCCGAACATCGCCATGCCCACGGGCATCTGATGACGCGGCAGCCGGGTGCGAATGATCATCTGGGCGGTCGGGATCATCGCGCCGCCGGCAAAGCCTTGCCCGACGCGTCCGACGACCATCTCGGCCAGACTGCCCGATACGCCGCACATCATCGAGAAGAGCGTGAAGCACACCGCGTTGAGCATCAGGAAACGTCTTAGTCCAAGCACGCGCGTGAGCCACGCGGCGAGCGGAATCATCACGATTTCCGACATCAGGTAGCCCGTCGAGATCCACGTGCCCTCGGTGCCTGACGCCCCGATCTGCCCCTGAATCTGCGGCAACGCCGAGTTCGTGATGGAGATGTCGAGCGTGGCGAGCAGGGCACCGAGCGCCCCGGCGGCCACCGCCACCCAGTCCGTCGCCGATGCATTGCGCGGCATGGCGCCGGGCGCCGCGGTGCCTGCCAGGCTGGCGTCAGCCACGCTGCACCCCCTCGTTATGCGACGCAGGCGAGACGTCACCGGTGTTCGGCGGCACGCTCACGGCAGGCCTCACCGACGCGTCGAGCGGCGCGCTCAGCGAGAGCGTCGTCTGCGAGGCGTTGCTGCCGTGTTGCACCTGTCCGGGCGGTGCGTCCTGCGCCCGACGGTGGGTGTCGACGTCGGCCGTCACCGACAATCCCGGCAACAACACCGCGCGCACGGATTCGGGCACGTCGAGCCGAATGCGCACCGGTACGCGCTGCACGATCTTGGTGAAGTTGCCCGTGGCGTTCTGCGCGGGCAGCAACGCGAACTGCGCGCCGGTGCCGGGCGAGAGCGAGTCGACCACGCCGTGGATCGGCTCGCCCGGCAGTGCGTCGACGTGCACCGTCACCGGTTGTCCGGCACGCATGCGACCGACCTGCGTCTCCTTGAAGTTTGCCGTCAGATAGACGTTTTGAACCGGCACGACCGTCAGCAGGCGCGTGCCCGGTTGCGCAAACTGGCCAACGCGAACGGCGCGATCACCCACGCGGCCGGCCAGCGTGCTCTTGACGACGGTGTCAGCCAGATCGAGCTCCGCCTTGCGGGCGCTGGCCTGCGCCACCGCCAACTGGGCCCGGGCCTGCGCGAGTGCGGCATCGAGCGTATCGGTCTGGCGCCGGGTCGACTGCAGATTGGCCTCGTTGCTCTTGAGTGCGGCGTCGGCGCGAGTGCTTGCATTGCGCAATTCGGCCAGGCGCTCGTCCGTCTCGGCACCCGTGGCCACGAGCGGGGCGTAGCGCCTGACCTGACCGGCGGAATACGCCGCGTTCGCGCGTGCGCTGTCGAGTTCCGCCCGCGCCTGAGCGATGGTGGCGGCGTGCTGCGCGAGTTCGGCCTGCGCGCGGGCAACGTCGGCCTCCCGGGCGACGACCGTCGCCCGCGCCTCGTCGTAGGCCGCCTGGTACTGTCGGTTGTCGAGCCGCACCAGCGGTTGGCCGACGCTCACCGTTTCGTTGTCGCGCACCAATACTTCGGTGACGTAGCCGCCGACCTTCGGCGCGACGGTCATGCTGTCGGCCTGCAGATAGGCATCGTCAGTGGATTCGATGTAACGCCCGACGAACCACCAATGCACGCCCCAGCCGAGGCCCACCACCACGCCCAGCGCGAGCGCGCCGAGCAAAAGGCGCTTGCGACGCGGATTGGTCGGGGACTGCGTTGGACCGGGCGTGCGCGCGCTCGCCTCGGCACCGCTGTCTCTGGCGGCGGGCGAATCGGCCGCATGCGCGGCGCCATGCGTCGATTCCGCCGGTTTGACCTGTGCTGCCGTCGTCATGAGCGTTCCCCAGAATTATTCCAATTGGCAGAATTATTCCAGTTGATCGATTTATGTCAAGTGTTATATTTTTGACGAAAGTATTCGCAAGCAAGGAGTGACATGACAGCGACTTCACGCGCAGGGCGCGCACGGGGCGCCGCCGCGCGCCCGCGCCATGCGGTCGACACGGGGTATCAGCGTGGTGAGGAAACTCGCGCGAGGATCATCCTGGCGGCGATCAAGTGCTTCGGGGAATATGGATTCGTGGGGGCATCCACGCGCGACATCGCCGCCGAGGCGGGCGTGAACGCGCCGGCGTTGCAGTATTACTTCGACAATAAGGAAGGGGTGTACAAGGCGTGCGTGGAGTACATTGCGGACCTCATCCTTGGGCAGATGAGCGCAGCGATCGAAGCGGCCGAGCAGGTGCTGATCGATCCGGCCTCGACCGACCGGCAGCTCATCGACGCGTTCCTCGAATTGCAGAACCGCAAGGCCGGTTTCATGGAGGAGGTGCCGGAGATCGATGGCTGGCACATGTTCATGGCGCGCGAGCAGGCGGGCCTGGGGCCGGAGGCGGGCTTCAAGGTGTTCCACGAGCGTGTCTCGCGGCGTCTCGCGGCGGTCGGCTCAGGCATCGTGACGCGCCTTGCCGGCGTGGCGCCCGACGATGAGGCGATGCGCATTCGTGCCGTGTGCATCAGCACGTTGGGCATGGCGTTTCGCGTGATGCGTCGCTCGGTCGATTGCTCGATGGGATGGGGCGGCGAGCCGAACCCCGAACGCAACCGGATGGTGCGCGACGCCGTGCTCGAACAAACGCGCTATCTGCTCGAGCGCACCGTGCGGCAGCGCAAGGCGTCGGGCCGCTAGCGTGGCCGCCCGACGCGGGGCATGCTGACGGCGAGGATGGGCGAGGATCGCTGCCGCTCCGGCGCGAACGTGTCGCGCCGAAGGCTCAGAAGATGTGGCGGATACCCGTAGCCACGCCCACCTGCGTCGAATTGCCCGGCAGTTCGACGCGCGCCGCGCCACTCACCTTGTTGTAATCGACGGTGCCGTAGATCTGCGTGCGTCGGGACAGCGCGTACTCGGCGAGCAGAACATACGTATAGCGGCGGCCCGAGCCGGCATCGCCCGGCTGCGCGTTGATGTTCCTGATGTCGTCGAAATACGCCGCGCCGGTGATGGCGAGGTTCGGCATGGCCTGCACGGTGGTGCCGAGATAGAACGTCATGTCCTTGCGCGGATTGTCGTTCAGGTTCCCGGTGGCGACCGTGTGAGCCGGATCGTTGAGCGTGCCGTCGAGCCAGCCGCTACGATCGCGCCCGCCCATGTAGCCGACGAACACCTTGGCGATGGAAACGCTGTAGATGCCGCCCAGGCCCCACATCTGCTGCACGCGTTTGGCGGCGTCGCGGGCCTGCTGGTAGACCCCGGCCACCTGGAACGGGCCCATGGCGTAGGCGGCGCGCGCGCCCCAGTAGTTGCTGGCGGCCATCGTGCCGGCGGTGTTGCCGAAACCGTAGGTCGCGCCGACCGACAGGCCGCCGAACGTACCGGCATAGCTCACGGCATTGTCGACGCGCCCGCGCGTGATGTTGTACATCCACGAATTGTTCGTGTAGTTGCCGATCGTGAGCGGATCGAAGTCGCCGTAGACGTTGAACGCCTCGGTGGCCTGGCGGCCGATCTTGAGGGTGCCGTACTGGTTTTGCAGGCCGACAAACGCGTAGCGGTCGAACAGGCGCGGAGAGTTCGCGAGTTGACCGTTCTGCGGATGGATGCCGGACTCGAGCTGGAAGATCGCCTTCGTGCCGCCGCCCAGGTCTTCCGATCCCTTGAAGCCGAAGCGGCTGTTGGTCACGGCGCCGTTGGTGACCTGCCAGAGGGCGTTGTTGTTCGCGTTGGCGTTGGTCTGGTAACGCACGCTCTGGTCGACGATCCCGTAAAGGGTGACCGAGCTTTGCGCTGCGGCGGCGGTGCTGAAGGCAAGGCCGCAGGCGGCCGAGAGAACGGCCAGACCGGCCGGAATTGCGGACTTCATGAGTCTCCTTTGTTGTCTTGTAGACGTTCAGGGCGTGTTCAAGCCTCCGCGTCTGCGTCCGATTTCGCAGCGCGCGGAGCGATTCGGCACGACAGCAGCCATCGCCGAAATCTGCCCGGCATGTCGACGTGCCGGCATGCCTCGGGCACCCGGCTTCGTGGGCAGGGACCGGCATCTCAACGCAAAACGGAACTTGCTCGCTATTTCTGTCGGAGAACTGGCGGTGATTCGAAGGATCTGCCAGAATCCGTGAAAACTTGACGGATTCTGCCAATGAACCTCGACCTTGCCGATCTGCGCATTCTTCGCCATCTCGAACTCAATGGTCGCATCTCCAACCAGGAGCTTGCCGATGCCGTCGGCTTGTCGCCGTCGGCTTGCCTGCGCCGGGTGAAGCTGCTCGAAGATCGCGGGGTGATTTCCGGGTATCGCTGCATCGTGGACGCACAGCATATCGGGCTGGAGTTCGAAGCGCTAGTGCAGATCACGCTGCGGCCGGACGTGGAGCAGTGGCATGAAAAGTTTCTGGCGTGCGTGCAGAACTGGCCCGAAGTGGTCACCGCTCGCATCGTCACGGGCTCGGCCAATTACATCCTGACGGTAAGAGCGCGTAACCTCGCGCATTACTCCGACTTCATCGTCAATGAGCTCTACCGCGCGCCGGCCGTGATGTCGATTCAGTCGAACATCGTGCTCAAGACGATCAAGAACGCGCAGTCGCTCGTCGACCTCGTCAGGCATAAATAAGAATATAGAAGATATTAACTAATTCCCGTGGCGCGAGACATTGTGCGCGGGTATTCCCAGCAGAGCAGGACAGAAGAAGAGACGTGGCATGGCAGTGATTACGACCATCGAGGACTTGCGGGTTCTCGCGCAGCGGCGGGTGCCGCGCATGTTTTACGAGTATGTCGATTCAGGTTCGTGGACCGAGTCCACTTATCGCGCCAACGAGGCGGATTTCGCCGGCATCGGATTTCGTCAGCGGGTGGCGGTCAATATCGAGCATCGCAGCACCCGCTCGACGATGCTGGGAACGCCGGTCGCCATGCCGGTGGCGCTGGCACCGACGGGGATGACCGGCATGCAGCATGCCGATGGCGAAATCCTTGCGGCGCGTGCGGCCGAGGCATTCGGGGTGCCATTCACGCTCTCGACCGTGTCGATCTGTTCCATCGAGGACGTGGCGGCGCACACCAAGGCGCCGTTCTGGTTCCAGCTGTACGTGATGCGCGATCGCGACTTTATCGAACGGTTGATCGACCGCGCCAAGGCGGCGGGGTGTTCGGCGTTGATGGTGACGATGGATCTGCAGATCAGCGGCCAGCGTCATCGCGACATCAAGAACGGCCTGTCGGCGCCACCCAAGCTCACGTTGCCGAACATCGCGAACATGATGACCAAGCCACGCTGGTGCATGGGCATGCTCGGCACGCGACGCCGCACGTTCGGCAACATCGTGGGGTATGCCAAGGGCGTGGACGACATCGGTTCGCTCGCCGCGTGGTCGGCGGCGCAGTTCGATCCGTGCCTGTCGTGGAACGATGTCGAGTGGATCAAGAGGCGCTGGGGGGGGAAGCTCGTGCTCAAGGGCGTGCTCGACCCGGAAGATGCGCGCGCGGCGCGTGATACGGGCGCGGATGCGATCGTGGTGAGCAACCATGGAGGACGTCAGCTCGATGGCGCGATCTCGACGATCCGAGCCCTGCCGGACATCGTCTCGGCCGTGGGCCGCGACATGGAAGTCTGGCTCGACGGCGGCGTGCGCTCGGGGCAGGACGTGATCAAGGCGTTGGCGCTGGGCGCGAAAGGCACGCTGATCGGGCGCCCGTTCCTGTATGGCCTGGGCGCGATGGGCCAGGCGGGCGTACATCGCGCGCTCGAGGTGATCGCGAAGGAAATGGACGTGACGATGGCGTTGACCGGTCGCACGACGATCGACCGCCTCGATACGTCGATGCTCATCCCCGGCAGTTACCCGACGGGAATCGGCCCCTATTTACCGGAGCCGGGGCGCCGGTGACTCGCCTGCCCGGCGTGACCCGCGAAAATCGGGACACGCGGGGCGTGCGAGGCGCATCGTGCCAGACGGGCGCCGGCCGATCAATGATGATGGTGCTTGCGATGGCCGCGGCGCTTGCCGCGATAGTCGTCGTCGTACGAGCTCGAGCGCGACATGTTGCCGCCGAGCGCGGCACCCGCGCCGCCGCCCACGGCTGCGCCGATCAGGCCGCCGGAGCGACCGCCCATCGCATTGCCTGCCGCGGTGCCGGCACCGCCGCCCAATGCGCCGCCCAGAATGGCGCCGGTGCGCTCGCGGCGGTTCGAGGTAATCGCGCCGCCGGCGCCGCCGCCGACCGCACCGCCCACCACGGCGCCGGTGCTGCCGCCCAGCGCGCCGCCCACGGCAGCGCCCGCGACACCGCCCAGCGCACCGCCCAGGGCATTGTTCATATCACTGGCCGAAGCCGTCAGGGAAGTGGTGGCGGCCAGAGCGGCGATCGCCATCATCGGAAAAATTCGCTTGAACATGGGTCTTGATTTCCATTCGGATTGACGCGACGCAAGTATAAAGACGCGCCGGCCCCTCGCTGCAGTCCCATTGTTTCGCCTGGCGTAAGACGGGTAACAAAGTGTTTCGGTGCGTGCATTTCACTTGATTCGGCTATAAGAGGTCGTTGCCGCGCCGCCGCGTCCCCACCTTCATCTCCGCCACGAAGCGGTACAGCTGCGCCGCGGCGGGCGAGAGCGGGCGCGCCTTGCTCCGGATCATGCCGACCCGTCGGCTAACGACCGGATCGACCAGCGGCACACTGGTCAGCAACGGGTGATCCCCGCCGGGCATGGCCATCGTCGGTACCGCCGCCACGCCCAGCCCCGCTTCGACCAGACCGAGCATGGTCGTGACGTGCTGTGTCTCGCAAATGCTCGGCGGCCGCTGCGGCAGTCCCGTCAGTGCCTGATCGAGCAGCAGCCGGTTTCCCGAGGCCTTGCCCACCGTGATGTAGTCGTACTCGTAGAGTTCGCGCCACGTCACGCGCTTCTTGCCGGCAAGCGGATGGTCGCGGCGACATGCCGCCACATAGCGCTCCTGGAGCAACAGTTTGAATTCGATGTTCGGCTCCTGACTGCCGATGAAATTCAGGCCGAAGTCCGCGTCGCCGTTGGCCACCGCTGCCAGCACCTCGTTCGCGCTGGCATCGAGTACCGAGATACGGATGCGCGGGAACGCCCGGTGGTAACGCGAAATGACCTGCGGCATGAAGTAGTACGCCGCCGAAGGCACACAAGCGATGGTCACGTGCCCGAGGCTCGACGAAGCCACGTCGCGAATGCCTAGCAGTGCATTGTCCAGATCGTCCAGAATCCGCTCCGCGTCGCGGGCGAACGCACGGCCCACGTTGGTGAGCGCCACGCGCCGCGTGCTGCGCTCGAACAGCTTGACGCCGAGCGCCTCCTCCAGCTTGTCGATCCGGCGCGAGAGCGCCGGCTGCGAGATATGAATCGACTCGGCCGCGCGGCGAAAGCTCGAGAGCTGTGCCACGGCGCGAAAGGCCTGCAAATCGTTCAGGTCGAAATTGATCGCCATGTCGTTGGGGCATCCAGAAGTCAGGGGCAGGGGACGCGAGCGCGCCGGCCGGCATCGCGGCGTCCGGCGGGTTGCCGCGAAGTGTAGCGTGTTACCACTCGGTAGGCGCATTAGCACTCTACGATTGATAGCCTATGTGCATCAATCCTTCCAAAACTTGCAATTCACAAGCGACGAACTTCCGGCGCAACATTGGCGCCTTCCAGAATGCGTCCATGGCGATGAAAAGCGCCCTTGGCGAAGACGCAGAACGTCGATTCATTGACGGCCCGATCCTCCGGGCCGCAAGCAACACGGAGACAGCGCATGTCACAGCGCCCCAATGACGCGGTTTCGCGTCGCCCCTCAAAAGCCGGCGCGGTCCTGCGCGTGACTGCCGGCAACTTCCTCGAACAGTTCGACTTCTTCCTGTTCGGGTTCTACGCCACCCAGATTTCCCGGGTCTTCTTTCCGACGGACAGCGAGTTCGCGTCGCTCATGCTCACCTTCGCGGTGTTCGGCGCGGGCTTCCTGATGCGACCGCTCGGTGCCATCGTGCTCGGCGCGTACATCGACAACGTCGGCCGGCGCAAGGGTCTGGTGACCACGCTGGCCATCATGGCGAGCGGTACGATCCTCATTGCCTTCGTGCCGGGCTACGAAACGATCGGGCTTGCCGCGCCGGTGCTGGTGCTCGTCGGACGTCTGCTGCAGGGCTTCTCGGCCGGCGCGGAGCTGGGCGGCGTGTCGGTGTATCTGGCTGAAATCGCCACGCCGGGACGCAAGGGCTTCTACACCAGCTGGCAGTCCGCCAGCCAGCAGGTCGCCATCGTCGTCTCGGCGGCGCTCGGCTTCACGCTCTCGCTCACGCTGAGTGCGCAACAGATCGCGGCCTGGGGCTGGCGCTTGCCGTTCTTCGTGGGCTGCATGATCGTGCCGGTGATCTTCGCCCTGCGCCGCTCGCTCCAGGAAAGCGACGAGTTCAAGCAGCGCAAGCGCCATCCGTCGCTCGGCGAGGTGTTCCGATCGATGGCCGCCAACGCGGGTGTGGTCATCGGCGGCACCATGCTCGTGGCGCTCACCACCACGGCGTTCTATCTGATCACCGTCTACGCCCCGACGTTCGGCAAGAGCGTACTACATCTGTCGAGCGCCGATGCACTGCTCGTCACGCTGTGCGTGGGCGTGTCGAACTTCATCTGGCTGCCGATCGGCGGCACGTTGTCCGACCGTATCGGGCGTCGCCCGGTGTTGCTGCTCTTCGCCGGTCTCACGCTCGTCTCGGCATACCCCGTGCTCACGTTCCTGGTGCAGGCGCCGAGCTTCTCGCGCATGCTCGTTGCACTGCTGTGGCTGTCCTTCCTGTACGGCATGTACAACGGCGCCATGATCCCGGCGCTGACCGAAGTGATGCCGCCGGAAGTCCGCGTGGCCGGCTTTTCGCTCGCTTACAGTCTTGCCACGGCAATCTTCGGCGGTTTCACGCCCGCGCTCTCGACGTATCTGATCCACGCCACGGGCGACAAAGCGGCGCCCGGCTACTGGATGAGCTTCGCTGCGCTGTGTGCGATCTGCGCCACCTTGCTGCTCTATCGTCGCCGCCCGGGCGGCCAGGGCCGCCCGAGCGCGGAACTCGCCGCGGGCTGATGCCGCGCGCCTCGCTTCGGCGCGAGCGTTCCCCGGCGGGACGGCGCGCCTGAGGCGGATTTCCCTGCCGGACGCCGCCGCGCGTCCGCTTCCACAACAAGCAAAATTCAGAGAGACAACACCATGAAAATCACTGCTGCCCAGGCCCGCATGCGTCGCCTGTTCACCGCCTTCGGCGCCGGCATTGCCGCGGCGACGCTGCTCGCCGCCACGCCTGCCAGCGCGGAAGATCTGCACGTAATGAACTCCGGCGGTTTCACCGCGGCGTACAAATTGCTGCTGCCCCGGTTCGAAGCGTCGAGCGGTGACCACGTCGACACCGCGTGGGGCCCGTCGATGGGCAAGGCGCCCGAGGCCATCCCCAATCGTCTGGCGCGCGGCGAAACGGCCGATGCCGTGATCATGGTCGGTTACGCGCTCGACGATCTCATCAAGGCCGGCAAAGTGCGGGCCGACTCCCGCGTCGATCTGGCGGACTCGCGCATTGGCGTGGTCGTCAAGGCCGGCGAGGCCGTGCCCGACGTGAGCACGCCCGAGAAGCTCAGGGCGGCGTTGCTTGCGGCGAAGTCGGTCGCGTATTCCGACAGCGCCAGCGGCGTGTACGTCGAGCGCGAACTGTTCAAGAAGCTCGGCATTGCGGAGCAGATGCGCGGCAAGGGCGTCATGGTGCAGAAGACGCCCGTGGCCGAAAAGGTCGCTGCCGGCGATTATGCGCTGGGGTTGCAGCAGGTCAGCGAGCTGTTGCCGGTCAAGGGCGTGACTTTCGCCGGCAAGATTCCGGAGTCGCTGCAATCGGTCACGCGTTTCGCGGGCGGCGTGCCGGTCAATGCGCCGCATCCGGAGGAAGCGAAGAAGCTCCTGATGTACATGGCCGCGCCGGACGTGGCGAAGGACGTCCAGTCCACCGGTCTCGACCCGCTCGTGCATTGAACGTCGGCGTGCATGCCAGTCTCCTGACCCGATGGGGTTGGACGACGAGACAGGCATAATTTTCGCTCGGCAACCTTGGCGGGTTTGGCACACAATGACGTGTCAAACCACGGCGTCGCCCACGACGACGCCACGCCAAGGAGAGAGACATGGCCATCGCGCCAGACGCACCGTCCCTGGCCGCTCGCGCAAGCCGCATCGGCCCTCACGACACCCCCGCCCTTGACGACATCGTCGCGCTCGACGCGCTGGCGCTGTCCGACGCCATCCACGAGCGCCGCGTGTCATGCCGCGAAGTGATGCAGGCATACCTCGCGCACATCGCGCGGTACAACCCCACCGTCAACGCCATCGTGTCGTTGCGAGACGCCGAAGCACTGCTTGCCGAGGCTGACGCACGCGATCGTCAACTGGCCGGTGGCGAGTCGCTTGGCTGGATGCATGGCATGCCGCACGCGGTCAAGGATCTGGCGTCATGCGCCGGGTTGCCCACGCGCAAGGGCTCGCCGTTGACCTCCACGGCACCCGACACGCAGGACAGTATCAGCGTGTCCCGCATTCGCGCCGCGGGGGCGATCTTCATCGGCAAGACCAACGTCTCGGAGTTCGGTCTCGGCTCGCACAGCTACAACCCGGTGTTCGGCGCCACGCGCAACGCTTACGACCCCTCGCGCGTCGCGGGCGGCAGCAGTGGCGGAGCGGGCAGTGCGCTCGCCCTGCGCATGCTGCCTGTCGCCGACGGCAGCGACATGATGGGCTCGCTGCGCAACCCGGCCGCATTCGGCAACGTGTACGGCTTCCGGCCCTCGCAAGGGCGCGTGCCGTACGGGCCGGCGCCGGAGGTTTTCGTCCAGCAACTCAGCACCGAGGGACCGATGGGGCGCACGGTCGCCGACGTGGCGCAGCTGCTCGTCACGCAAGCCGGCTACGACGCTCGCAGTCCGCTCTCGATCGCTCAAGACGTCTCGCACTTCCCCGCGTCGCTGCAACGCGACGTCAAGGGGCTCAGGCTCGGGTGGCTTGGCGACTATGGCGGGCACCTGCCCATGGAAGACGGCGTGATGACGCTGTGCGAGGCGGCGCTGCATGACTTCGCCGCGATGGGATGCGAAGTGGAGGCCTGCACGCCGGACTTCGGACCTGACCGTCTCTGGCAGACCTGGCTCACGTTGCGGCACTGGCTCGTGAACGGTGCACTGGGTGAGATGTACGCCGATCCGGCGCGTCGCGACAAGCTCAAGCCCGAGGCGCAATGGGAAGTGGAGGGTGGCAATGCGCTGCGCGCGGCCGACGTCTTTCGGGCGTGTGTCGACCGCAGCGAATGGTATCGCTCGCTGGCGCGCCTGTTCGAACGTTACGACTTCCTGCTGATGCCATCCGCCCAGGTGTTCCCGTTCGATGCCGATACGCACTGGCCGACGGCCGTGGCCGGCAAGTCGATGGATACGTACCACCGCTGGATGGAAGTGGTCATCGGTCCCACGTTGGCGGGTTTGCCGGCGATCAGCGTGCCGATCGGATTCGATGCCCGGGGCTTGCCGATGGGGCTGCAGATCATCGGCCCGGCGCAGGCCGATCTTGCCGTCCTGCAACTGGCGCATGCGCATGAGCGACAGACGGCGTGGGTGAGCCGTCGCCTGCCGCCGATGCTAGCGCTCGACGCGCAACGCTGAATCGCAGGGGCACGTCGCACACCCTGTGGATGTCGTGCGTGCCGGTCGCCGCCGCGCGGCTTACCGGCCGCGCGGCGCCCCGGTCTGCGCGCGCAGTGGGCGCAGCAGCTCACCCAGTGCGTTGTGGTCGATTTCGTGCATGAGGGCAAGCAGACGGCCGAGCTCGCCCGGCGGGAATCCCTCGCGGGCGAACCAGCTCAGATAGTTGCCCGGCAGGTCGGCGATGAGCGTGCCCTTGTGCTTGCCGTAAGGCATTGGTGTGGTCACGAGGCGCATGAGCGCGTCGGCGTCGAAATCGGTCATGAAAAGCGAGTGGTGCGGACGAAAGCCGTCACGCTACCACATGCGGCGTCCGGCCACGGACGCGGAACATGCCCGAAGTCCCGGGCCTGCCCGCATGCGCCACATCACCCCCAGGCGTCGGACGCGCGGCATCCGTCCGGCGCGTCAGACGCGCGACATCAGCAGTTGCCATCCCGCCGTGCCGAACACCACTGCGAGGCAGCCGTCGAGCCAGCGGCGAATGCGCAGGTAGAGGCGGCGTGCTGCGTGCGTCGAGAAGAGAACGGCATAGCCGCAGAACACCGTCATCCCGATGGCGGCGCAGCCGGGCACTACCGCCAGCGGCATGCCGCCGTTTGGCGGGGAGGACAGTGCGGCGACGGAAACCCACCCCAGCACCGCTTTCGGATTGGTCAGGTGAAACAGTGTGCCGCGCACGTACAGGCGTTGAAGCGACAGCCTGCCGTCGTTGTCGATCGGCACGAAAGTCGACGCCTGAGTACCGCGCAGTGCCGCGCGTCCCGACTTGAAGGCCAGCCACAGCAGATAGGCGCCGCCGAAGAGCTTGATGGCGATCAGGAATTGGGAATAGGCGAGCAGCGTGGCCGAAATGCCCAGCATGGCGACCATCGCCCAGAAGAGCGATCCCGACATGACTCCCAGCGCGAACGTCAGTGCCGGCCTGCGCCCGTGGCTCGCGGCGATCGACAGGATTGCGAGATTGCTCGGCCCCGGGCTGGCCGCGTTGACGAAGTACGCCGTGAAGGCGATCAGCAGGTGAGCGGAAGCGGTGGCGGTCATGGCGGAACGCAGGCGGGCGTGGGGATTTACGCAGTGTCGCGGTGCCGGCGTCGTCGCGCCATAGACAGTTCGTCGATTCTCGGCCGGGCCAGTTGCTTCGGGGCGAGGCCATGGGCGTCCATGGATCGGCGAAGTCGGAGAACCCGATGACGAGAATGCCAGCGGTGCGCTACAGTTCACGGTGACGGGAAATGCAATCCGGGCGCCGAACTCGCGTTGCAGGTCTCGGGCAATCACGGGCTCTCGCGGCACGATCCGCTGGAGCGTCATGACCGCGACGCGCCGTGCCGCTGCATCGCACGTCGCGCAACCGCACCGTCCTGGGCGCCGCCGGCAGGCAGGCGCCCGCTGCTTTCCGGAACTTCGCATGACAGAAGCGTTGACCGGCAGCGTCCTCGATGACGATCTGCCCGAGCAAGACTACGAGACGTTGTCGCCGTTACGCACCTTCGTGACCGAGTTTTCGCACCTGCTCGCGCGCCGTCCGCACGAGGCGACGCTGCTCGAGGCGGGGGCCGGTTTGCTGGCCCGCCTGGTCGCGCGCGACGATTGGTTGCCCGATGCGTTTGCAACGCCACATCCCGAGCACTATCAGCAATTCCTGTTGCATTGCGACGCCGCGCAACGCTTTTCGATCGTGAGTTTCGTCTGGGGGCCGGGGCAGCGCACGCCGATCCACGACCACACCGTCTGGGGGCTCATTGGCATGCTGCGTGGCGCGGAGGACTCGCAACCCTTCGTGCTCGACGCGCAGGGCGTGCCGGTGGCGGCCGGGGCTCCCGTGCGTTTGGCGCCGGGCGATGTGCAGACGCTGTCGCCTCGTCTCGGCGACATCCACCGCGTGAGCAACGCTCATGACGATCGCGTCTCGGTAAGCATTCACGTGTATGGCGCCAACATCGGTGCCGTGCATCGCAGCGTGTTCACGGCGTTGGGCGAGCGCAAGGGGTTCGTCTCCGGCTACGCCAACGCCCAACTGCCGGATCCTTGGGGCCGGGCGGCCTGCCGCAATCGTGCCTGACAATCGTTCGCCGTCAGATCCCGTTCAATACCGACACCTTCGGGGAATTGCCGTGTCCGTTCAATCCGATGTCATTTTTCCTGTCCTGGGTTTTGCCGATGTGCGCGCCGCATTGATGGCCCGCGACGAAATCGCACTGCTGGATGTGCGCGAGGAAGATCCGTTCGCGCAGTCTCACCCGCTGTGGGCGGCCAACATGCCGCTCTCGCGAGTGGAAATCGAGGCATGGGCGCGCATTCCGCGCCGCGACACGCGCATCGTTCTCTACGGAGAGCATGAAGGCGACGACCTCGCGCCGCGCGCGGCGGCCGTGCTGCGCAAGCTCGGCTACACCGACGTCAACTTGCTCGCGGGCGGGCTCGGCGGCTGGGTCGCTGCGGGCGGCGAGGTGTTTCGCGACGTGAACGTGCCGAGCAAGGCCTTCGGCGAGTGGGTCGAGAGCGTGCGTCATACGCCGTCGCTGTCGGCGCAGGAAGTGCAGGGATTGCTCGATGCCAAAGCCGACATGGTAATTGTCGACGCGCGCCGTTTCGACGAATACCAGACGATGAACATTCCCGGCTCGACCAGCGTGCCCGGCGCCGAACTGGTGCTGCGGGTGCGCGAGCTTGCCCCGGATCCGGCCACGCGCGTGATCGTGAACTGCGCCGGGCGCACGCGCAGCATCATCGGCACGCAGTCGCTCGTGAACGCGGGGCTGCCGAATCCGGTCGCGGCACTGCGCAACGGCACCATCGGCTGGACGCTGGCAGGCCAGACGCTCGAGCGTGGGGCCGATCGCCGCGCCCCGACGTCGGTGCGCGAGGCGACGTTGGCCGTCGCGCGCGAAGGTGCGCGGGCGGTCGCGGATCGAGCCGGCGTGCGACGTATCGCGTTGCGGGACGTGCCTTCGCTGAGCGTGCCGGGCCGGACGATTTATCGTTTCGACGTGCGCATGCCCGAGGAATACGCAGCGGGCCATCTGCCGGACTTCGCCAGCGCGCCGGGCGGGCAACTCGTGCAAGAGACGGACCACTGCGCACCGGTACGCGGCGCGTGGATCGTGCTTGCGGACGACGATGGCGTGCGTGCCGACATGACAGGCTCGTGGCTCGCGCAGATGGGTTGGACCGTATACGTCGTCGAACCGCACGGCGCGCACGAGCGAGACGCGCAGGGCGGCTGGCCGCTGCACACCCCGAGCGCTCCCGATGTTGCCACTGTCACGCCGTCGCTGCTTGCGCGGTGGCTCGACGAGGCCGAGCCGGGACAGGTCGAAGTGCTCGATTTCACGTCGAGCGCGAACTACGTCAAGCGCCATATTCCGGGGGCCTGGTTCGTCATTCGCGCGCGTCTGGTTGATGCGCTGCGCAAGGTCGGGCCGGCGCAACGCTACGTGCTCACCTGCGGCTCCAGCCTGCTGGCGCGTTTCGCGGCCGACGACCTGCGGCGTCTGACCGATGCCGAGATCGTGGTGCTCGAGGGCGGCACGCAGGCTTGGATCCATGCCGGGTTTGCGCTGGAATCGGGGCAGACCCGTCTGGCCAGTCCGCGCGACGATCGCTATCGCCGTCCCTATGAGGGCACCGACAATGCAGCGTCAGCCATGCAGGCGTATCTCGACTGGGAATTCGGCCTGGTCGAGCAACTGCGCCGCGATGGGACGCATCACTTTCAGGTCGTGTAGACACCACCGCGCACCCTGCCTGATGTCGGGGCGGACGTGGCATACTCCCCCTCTTGCGCCGCCGCCTGATGCGTCTGCCGGCATCGCGCCTCCCATCGTGGTGCGCGTGCCGGCATCGCGGCCGACCTGCTTCCGATTCGACCATGCCATTGCAGCGCTTCATCGCCCGCCGACTGGGCGCCCTCACCGAGCCGAGCACCCGCATTCCGTATGCGTGGGTTTATCACGAGCCCGACGTCTTCATGCAGCGGACGTCGTCACTTACCGTGGCCAAGAAGTATCTTCACCGTCGTCTGCGGCTCGCGTTGAGCGGGCAGGCCAAACGCGAGGTGCGCCATGTCGCGCCGAGCGCACGGGTGTTGTGGATCTACGGCGGCAAGGCCTCGGTCGGCGACGCGGTCATGGACCTGTCGGGGCGCGCACTCCTGCGCGATCGCGAAGGCCCGATCGACCTGCTCATCACGCCGGGCCTGAAGGCCGTCTTCGAGGGCGACGACATCTTCCGTCAGGTCTTCGACGATCCCGCCCGAGTGAATCCGGCCGACTACGATGTCGTGGTGCTTCAGGAATTCAACTACCCGACGCTGCGCCTGAAGCGCAAACACTTTCCGTCGCTGCCGTTCGCCTGCCTGTTCCGCTTCTTCCACGGTCCCGACCGCAATCAGACGCAATTCAGTCTGGCGGCCGTCAACGAAGTCTTTTCGCTCGGGTTCGGCCCGGATGTCCTGTTGGCGCGTGCCAAGCCGTACCTGCGTCAGGAGTCCGACCTGCCGGAAGGCGTGGCGCGGCAACTTCCCGCGCGCCCGTTCATCGTGCTGGCCATGGGCGGTGTCGAGCCGCGCCGCACTTACGCCCATTGGCGCGAATTCCTGCAGGCCTACGACATTGCTTATCAACCGGGCCTGCCGGCCGGCGTCGTGCTGTTGGGTTCCGGCAACGGGGTCGATGCCGCCCGGATGCTCATGGAAGCGAAATTCGTCCACCTGAAGATGGCGTCTTTCGTCGGACAGCTGACGCTTCGGGACGCGAAACGCGTGATCGCCAATGCGGCGCTGTTCGTAGGCGCCGACGGCGGGCTGATGCACGTGGCACACACCACGCCGACACCCAGCGTCACGCTCTTCGCAAAGGCCGAGCCGCCGTATCTGCGCCTGACGCCGCAGTGCCGGTCCACCCCGCTGCAGACCGAATCGGACGTGAGCGCCGTCGATCCCGACGAGCTTGCGAACACCGTCATTGATACGCTGCACGCGGCGTCCGCCCGACTGCGCTGAGCTTCTAGCGAGCGCGCCCGGCGTTCGGCGCCGGCGCGCAATACACGCGCGGCTGATCGTTGTAGCCGACGCTCGCGCCGTCTCCCACGCGCATCGCCTGAAAATAATCGATGTGGCCCGGCTGAAAACCGCGATACACGAATCGATAGGCGACGTCGTCCGGGGTGTCGTCGTTCGGCAACCGGCTCGCACGAAGCGTTTTCACGCGCAACCAGTTCCTGAGCGCGAAGTACTCGAACTCGCTCGCCCGGTGCACCACGCGCAACGCGTCGCCCTGTCGCACCCGCCCGGTAAAGCGTGCCGTCCCCGTCCCGTCGCGATGATAATTCGACTCCATCGTGCCGAAGACCCGCACTCGCGTACCGTCGGAAGTCCGCGTGTCGAATTCGATGGTGGACAGACATTGCCATTCGACACGGCCATTCGGAATCAGCCACCACGCGGCAATCCACGGCAAGACGGCTGCGGCCGCGATGCCCAGCCACAGCGTTCGCCTGGACACGCGGCGACGCGCAGGTCGCGGTGGAGTGGATTCAATACGGGTCATCACGTCGCGTGGTCGATCAGCAGATAGGAAAGGCAATCGGAGTCAGCACGCCCGATTGGCTCGCGACACAAAAAGTAGCTGAACACGTCGAAGTTGCCCGCGCCGTTAATGTAGACATAGCGATCGCTCGCGTCGCCGATCGTGACCGGGGGCGTGCTCGCCAGCCGCGCGAGACGTTGCGTCACGAAATCCGTGTTCTCACGATAATCGGGAGCCACAAAAACACGGTTGCCCGGTGTGGCGTCGATCGGGGTCCATTGCGCGGACTTGGCGTTCGTGCGCACGTCGCCTCGCAGCGCCGGGATCGTCCATGCGGCCAGTACAGCGCTGATCACGGCCACGCTGACCCAGATGCCAACCGTCGGCCAAATCGAACCGCCAGGGACACGCATGGCAGTGCGGATCCCGTCGGCGGACGCAGGTGGTTTTTCGAAGCTAGAGGTTTCACTCGCATCGCGTGCACTTTGAGTGTTTTCCCAGTGAGTTATTGCATCTGAGCGGCCATTTTCGACAGTCATCGACGGAGGAGGGGGGGCCTCGACGAAAGGGCTCACGCGCGTCACGCCCGTCAGGCGGTAGCCGATTCGAGGCAGCGTTACGAGCAATCCCGGGTCTGCGCCAAGGTGTTGCAGCGCCCGACGGATACGAACGATCGATTGACTGAGGTTGTTGTCCGTGACCACGGCCCCGTATTGCTCCCAACCCTGGGCGAGCAGCGTGCGCTTCGTCACAATCTCGCCGTCGGCTTCCAGCAGCACCTGGAGGCAGCGGCCCGCGGTCGCACCGAGCGATACGCTCAGCGCATCGTCTCGCCGCGAGACGAGAGCGAAGGTGTCGGTATCGAAACCCGCGATGTCACCGATAAGAAACTTGACCATAAATCGTCGCGAAAGCGTGGGATACTCTGGCGCAGTGTTGAACGGGGGCGCGACAGTGCCCAGATCGTTCTGATGACGAGATTCGGCGTCTATCGCGTTGCAGCATGTTACTCCCTGAGCGGTTGCGCGGGGACGGGGCCGGGATCGCCAAGTGTGCGCCTTCGATCACCACGGCGACACTGTCAACATTGGCAGTCCTTGGTCACGGCCACCGTGAGAGTCTCGTCTGCCGTTCAACGTCGACATGTGCACTCGCCCAATGCCGGGGGGGGGCGAGCGCGAGCCCGTGGACGCCCTTGCCGAACCGCTCCGACGATGAGCGCTCCATGAATGAAGAACCTGTTGGCGAGCGCAACGTTGACCTGTCAACGTTGACAGTTTTCGCTGAATAATCGCGTGGATACGCTGCCTCCATCTACATGGAGGTATGCGATGAGAGTCGATGTTCTGCGAGGTGCCCAACTGATCCCGTCCACGCGTTCCGAGATTGCGCGCTTTCGCCACAGGGTGTTCGTCGAGAAACTTGGTTGGCATCTTCATGCCTCCCCTACGTGTCCTCGACCGAACGAGGGCGAGGAGTCCGACGAATACGATCATGACGATACCGTCTACGTCACATTGCGCGGCAGGGAAGACGCCATTGTGGGATGCGCGCGTTTATTGCCGGCGAAGAACCGGTATTTGCTCGGTGACCACTTCCGACACCTCGTTGACGACCTCAGGGCCGCCGTCGATGTTGGCGAAGCCGTCGAGGCAGCGACAAACGCGTCGGCGGGTGGGAACTACGGCTGCGCGAGTCACGTCGTTGACACGCCGGTGTGGGAGCTGTCTCGATTCGCGTGGGACCAGCCGGAACCGAACGCGCTCAACGGTGCCGGGCGCGAAGCCAGCCAGGGGGCGCATGAACTCCTGCGAGCTGCGGTGTTTACGGCACGGGCCCTTGGGGCGAGGCGTCTGATCGGAGTGACTTTCGTGAGCCTGGCACGCTTGTTCGTGCGCATCGGGGTGCCGACACACAAACTCGGTGCGGCCTATCGCATCGACGGGCGTTGGGTGGCTGCCTATCGCATCGACATCGATGCACAGACGCTGACGGCGCTCGGTCTCAAGGGGGCGGCGCCCGAAGCTTCGCACACGGCGCCGTGGGGGGCGCCGTGCGACGTGTCCGAGGTCATCCTGCCGGCGCCGGCTACGGCAAGCGAGTGCGTCAGCCCCACATGACCAGGCGAATCGCGCTTTGCACCTTGTTGCGGCAGCCCGTCTTGTCCAGGCAATTGCGGATGTGAAAGTTGACCGTGCGAGTGGAGATGCCGAGGATATCGCCGATCTCGTCGGCGGTTTTCCCCTCGGCCGTCCAAAGCAGAACTTCGCGTTCGCGTGCAGACAGCGAGTCGAAATCGAACGGTGGATGGAGTGGGCGCAGCAGCCGGCTCATCGACTCGTGCGTGTAGTTCGCAAGCACACCGACACCGACCCGAAGCGACTTCAATTCCACGTCGTTCAGCGCGTCGTGGCTTCGTCCGAAGCTCAATAGTCCGAACTCGCCGTGTGGCCCCCAACTGGAGCGGGCTACACCGTGCTTCAGGCCGAAGTCATGCGCGTCGCGCCAGAAGGCGTCGGCGGGGAGGAGCGTGGGGTCGCGCCACTTGATGAGGTACTGGCATTGCGTGCCGGCGTACACCGTCGGATCGACCGAGAGATAGCCTCGTTCGCCGTACCGTGCCATCCAGCCGGCGGGGTAGCTGTCAAACACGCGGACTTCCGACTGGGTGGCGCTGCGGGGATGTCGAAAGCCGTAAGAGCAATACTCGAAACCGATGCGCTGCGCGAACGCGTTCACGCGTGCAAAGAGCGTGTTCGCGTCATTGACCTCTCCGCAGTCGTCGCGAATCGTTTCCAGCAAATGCATCAGAGTGGGCATGATGCCTCCCGAAGGCGCGGGACGTTGAAGACACCGGGCGGCATGGTGCGCTTCGCCGCTCCGTCAGCTCCGTACGCGCGCACGACTTCGCCATGGCGATATCGGCCATGGAGCCCCGATGAAGGATGAAAGCGTCGGAATCGAAATTGAATGACTGCAACTGATGGTGAAGCTCACGCAGGCCGTCGAAGTTGCATGCCGTGACAATGCAAGAATTCAAAGCCTACGTACCGGAGTGGGTGACTTTAGTCACATGTAAAAAGCTGAAATGCTCGCTCCGATGCGCTGAAGAATATCAACCGGATTTTGGTATTTCAACGAATGCATCGAAAAATTCGGAAAACGAGACATTTAGATTTTCAAGATATTTTTTTGTTATTTCGATTCCATTGTAATCAGTGACTTACGGAATATTCGTTGCGCAGTCCAAGAGACATCTCCATGTCGGGAAGCACGTTCTCAGCGGACGATATGTATAAAAATTGGGTAAAAATTCCCCGGGAATTTTAAGTGGCTTATTAAAAGTTTCGAGAATTTTCTGATTTTCTTGGAATGGAATTTCTGTCGTTATTCGCCGTCGTGGCTTCGGATCAGCTTGGGGTAATTTTTTGATTGGGATCAGGATTGATTGGCCTTTATTGCGGCTCGAATGAGTTCGGAGAGTGCGTTTGCGTCGATGGGTGCGCCTTGATGGAAATCGATGGCGCGGCGGGTCTTGCCTTCGAGGCTGGCGTTGAAGAGGCTGGAGGGGTCGGGAAGGGAGGCGCCTTTGGGGAAGGTCAATTTGACGGAGGATTTATAGGTTTCGCCGGTGCAGAGGATGCCGTTGCAGGACCAGACGGGGACGCGCCATTTCCATTCCTCGACGATGTTGGGGGAGGTTTGGGTGATGATTTGTCGGAGGTGAGCGAGGGTGGTGCCGCGCCAGTCGTTCAGTTCGGCGATGCGGGCGTCGATGAGGGCGGCGGCTTCGGTGGGATCGGGAAAGGATGTCTTCATGTCGTGGTTTCCGGAGGTGACACGATAGAGGAAGCGACATTGTAGCGGGGCGATTGGCGCGCGGAGGGAATTGAGAAGGGGAGAGGAAAAAGGGGGGAGAGGAAAAAGGGGAAGAGGGGATGAGGGGAATGGGGGGGACAGCGGTTTTGGGGGGGAGGAAGGGGGAAGACGGACCGCGGTGCCTTTTCGAACCGAGTTGGGTTTATGTCTGAGGGGCGGAAAGGTGCCGTGGTCCGTCGGGGGGCGGGCAGTACCGGGGGGGGAGAGGAACTCGCCGGTACTGCGGATGCAACAAGAGTTAGCTGAAAAGCTGGGTCAAAAAGCGGCGCTGTAGATGGCGAGAGCGTCTGCTTCGGTGACTTCGCGGGGGTTATTGACGAGCAGGCGGGTTTGGCGCATGGCGTCGGAGGCCATGCGTGGGAGGTCGTCCTGCTTGACGCCGACTTCGCGAAGCGAGCGGGCGATGGCGGTGTCGACGATCATCGATTCGATGTGTTGGATGAGGGCTTCCGATTTTGCCTCATCGCTGCCGGAGGTTTGTGAGGGGAGGATGACGTCGGCGAGTTCGGCGTAGTGCTTGCTGGCGGCGGGCGCGTTGAAGCGCATGACGTGCGAGAGCACGAGTGCGTTCGACAGGCCGTGAGCCACGTGGAAGATACCGCCGATGGGATAGGCGAGCGCGTGCACGGCGGCCACGGGCGAGTTGGCGAATGATTGACCGGCGAACATTGCGCCGAGGAGCATGGCTTCGCGGGCGTGGCGATCGGCGCCGTCGCGACAGGCGGGTAGCAGATTGCGCGAGAGCAGTTCGAGCGCCTTGACCGCGAGCATGTCGGAGATTGGGTTCTTCAGGTGAGCGGACGTGTAAGCCTCGATCGCGTGGACCATTGCGTCGATGCCGGTTGCTGCGGTGGCGGCACGTGGCAGGCCGAGTGTGAGTTCTGCGTCGAGGATGGCCAGATCGGCGAAGAGTTGTGGGGCGACTACGCCCATCTTCGTCGTCTCGCCCGTCGTCACGATCGACACGGCGGTGACTTCCGATCCGGTGCCTGCTGTCGTGGGCATTTGCACCAGGGGTAGGCGCGAGCCCGTCACCTTCTTCACGCCGTACATTTCCTGGATAGACTGCGTGCCTGGCAGCAGCACGGCGAGCAGCTTCGCCACGTCCATCGACGAACCGCCGCCCAGGCCCAGGACGATTTCCGCGTCGGCCGCACGTGCGCGTTCGGCGGCTTCGAGCACGACATGTTCGGGCGGATCGGCGATCACGTCGTCGATCACCGAGACCTGCCAGTCGTGCTTTGCCAGGTCGGCGAGTGCGGGGGTCAGCAAACCGCTCTTGTGCAGAAAGCCGTCCGTGACCACGCACAGACGCCTGCCTGCCGGAAACTGCTCGCGCAGCAGTGCGCCCAGGCGTCGGGCCGCACCGAATTCCACCACGACGGTGGGGACCGTCTGGAAACGAAATGCATTCATGATCGATTTCCTCTTGAAACCTGTGAGTTGAAAGCTACGCGACCATCTGGCCGCGATCGATCCGGTAGACGTCATCGAGCACCGCGCCCGCATGCTGCAGATCCGCGCCCGACAGAATCACCGCGAGGCCTTCGCCGCGCATCTGGCCGATCACTTCGGCGATGCGTTTCGACAGCGCGGGCGCCACGCCTTCGAACGGTTCGTCGAGCATCAGCAGGCGCGAACTCGTCATCAGTGCGCGCCCGACGGCCACCAGTTTCTGCTGGCCTCCCGACAATTGCAAGGCGCGGCGCGGCGCCCATTCGCGGGCTTCGGGGATGATGCGATACACCTTGTCCAGACGCGCCTGCACGTCCTTGGCCTTCAGGGCCCAGGCCGGCACGCACAGGTTCTCTTCCACCGTCATGTCCGGAATCAGCCGGCGGTCCTCCGGCGCGTAGCCGATGCCGAGCGACGTGCGCTCGTGCGAAGGCGCCTTCGCCAGATTCACGCCGTCGAACGTCAGCGTGCCACCGTTCGCCTTCACCAGCCCCATGATCGCGCGCAGCGTCGTCGTCTTGCCCGCGCCGTTGCGGCCAATCAGGCCGACGATCGCGCCCTTCGGCACCGAGAATTGCACCCCGCGAAGAATGTCCGTCGCGCCGAAGCGCACATTCAGATTTCCGACTTCAAGCATGGGCCACCTCGCTCGCCATCCCGGCGGTGCCCGGCACCGCGGCCACCGTCTCGCCAATGATCAACTCGCGCACCTGCGCGTCGGCCAGCACCACATCCGGCGTGCCGTCGGCCAGAATGCGTCCGTCGCAAAACGCCAGCACGCGGTCGCTGTAGCGGCGCACGATCTCCATGTCGTGCTCCACGAACAACACCGTGATGCCCAGTCCGCGTGCGGCATCGAGCACGCGGTTCATCACGTCGAACTTCTCTTCGGCCGCCACGCCCGACGTCGGCTCGTCGAGCAACAGCACCTCCGGCTTGCAAACCATCGCGAGTGCGATGTCCAGCAGCTTGCGCACCCCCTCCGGCAGCGTGCCCGAGACCATGTCCGCAAACTCCAGTACGCCCAGTCGGGCCAGACTCTCGTTCGCCAGATCCGCCGGCAGCCCCGAGATCGCCAGCGCGATCTCGATGTTCTCGCGCGCCGTCTGCGAGCCGAACAACTGCGGAATCTGGAACGAACGGGCAATGCCCAGACCCGTGATCCTTCGCGGCGCCAGGCCCGTGATGCGCTTGCCGCGGAACACGATCTCGCCGCGATCCGGCTTGATGTAGCCGGTGAGCATGTTCACGAACGTCGTCTTGCCGGCACCGTTCGTGCCGATCAGCCCGACCACGCTCTGCGCGTCGATATTGACCGTGATGTCCCTGGCCGGCGTCACGCTGCCGAACGTCTTGTGCAGGCCCGTGGCCTCAATGATGTGATTCGATGCCATCTCCTGCCCCTTATGCGGCGTCGCCCGACGCCGCAGCCGTCTTCGTCTGTGCCGTGCGCGTCACCGGATGCCCGGCCGCCACCTTGCGACGCCCAAGCCCCAGGCTCGTCAACCCGCCCGGGAGGAACGCGATGATCGCCAGCATGATCGCGCCCATCACGATTTGCCACGTGTTCGGCGCAAAACGGTATGCCATCGCGCGGGCCACCTCCAGCAGCAGCGCGCCGATGAACGGCGAGAACGCAAAGCGTGTACCGGAAAGCACCGCAATGAAGACGAACTCGCCCGAGGTCGTCCAGAATGCCATGTCCGGATCGATGTGCCCGATGTTGAACGCCTGCAACGCCCCGCCAAGACCGGCCAGCGCCCCCGCGATCACATACGTCAGATGAATGTTCGCGCGTGCCGACGTGCCCAGATACTCCACGCGGATCTCGTTGTCCTTGATCGCGGGACCGAGCCGACCCGGCGTCGAGCGCATGTACACGGCAACCGCCATCACGCACACGATCGCGGCGATGAAGCCCACCGCGAACAGGTTCGTGCCCGTGAGCTGCCACGGCTCGGCGCTGCTGCCCAGCGTAGGCGCGTTCACGTTGAACCCGTCGCTGCCGCCGAGCTCGACGTTATTGAGGAGCAGCCCGTAGCAGATCATCGACAGCGCCAGCGTGAGCATCGCGAAGAAAATATCGCGATAGCGCGCGAGCAGGAAGCCGAGCACCAGTGCGAGCAACGCCGAGACGATCATCGAGATCGCGAGCAGCGCGAACAACTCCGTGAGGCCGTAATAGTTCATGCCAAGGCCAACACAGTACGCCCCGACCGCGAAGAAAAGCGCCTGCCCGAACGACGCCAGGCCCGTGCGCAGCAACAGCGCGAGACCCAGCGCCACGATCCCCTTGGACAAGGCCACCGACACCAGAAACTGCCATTGCGGCAGTGCAAGGCCCGCCGCACCGATCACGACGAAGCCGATCACCGCGAGCCACGTGCCGGGCGCGCGCAGTTGAGAACAGATTGCGGAACTCATATCTTGCGAGCCTCCAGCGGAGCGAAGATGCCTTTCGGGCGCACAGCCAGCACCAGCGCCATGACGATGTAAATGGAGAACAGCTCGCCTTGCGGCCAGTAATGCACCGCGCTCGCGCGCACCAACCCCACGAGTAGCGCGCCGAATGCCGCGCCCGGCAGCGAGCCCAGACCGCCAATGACGACCACGGCAAACGTGAGCACCACGATCTCGACGCCCATGCCGGGCGCCACCGACACCGTCGGCGCCGTCAACGCGCCGCCGATGGCCGCCAGCACTGCGCCGGCCATGAACGTGACCACGAAATAACGGCTAACGCGAATGCCCATTGCCTGGCTGACCTCACGATCGTGAATCACCGCGCGCAGCAAGCGACCGCTGCGCGTGAACTTCAGGAAAGCCGTCAGGCCCACACCGGCCACGAGCGCCACACCCACGATCAGGAAGTTGTAGTTGGGGTACGAAAGATCGCCCAGGTCGAAGTTGCCAAGGAAGCTGTACGGTTCCGAGACCGTGTACGGATCCACGCCCCACACAAGCTTGATCGCGTCTTCCATGATCAGGAAGAGCGCGTAAGTGACGAGCAGCAATACCACCGGGTCCTGTCCGTAGAAGCGCTTGAGGATGCCGCGCTCCATGATGAAACCGATGGCCCCGCCCGCGACGATGGCCGCCAGCACGAGCAACAGGTAGCTCACGTACAGATTGCCTCCACGGGCAACCCACGGGCCGATCAGCGTCACGCCGGCATACGCGCCGAGCGCGTACAGGCTGCCGTGCGCCATGTTCAAGATTTTGAGCACGCCGTAGACGAGGGTCAGTCCCAGGGCAACCAGGAACAGCCACGCGGCGTACATCACCCCGTCCACCAGGACGGCGTAGATCTGCGACATCTCGCATTCTCCTTGGAACGCAAAGCGGTGGGCGGAACCCCGTCCGCCCTACCGGCTTTGCGGATTCGACGCAAGGTCGATGACAGCTTTCGTGCACGGAGGACAGGCGGGGTCCTCCCGAACTTGCCGCCCTCGCCATGGCACGTCGGGTGCTCATGGCGAAGGCCACGTGCCCGCGGCTCAGCGCTTCAGGCCGCCCTTGATCCAGTCGGCCGACTTCACGCCCTCGGGCGGGGTCACTTCCGCGATCGAGTACTGCTTCACGTCCGTCACCGTGACCTTGCCGTTGACGTTCTTCACGACACCGAACGCGGTGCCCTGAGCGGCCTGGTGCCCCTTGCCCAGCGTGAGACCGATCTTGCCGGCCGGCGCATCGAAGCTGAGGTGCTCGAACGACGCGATGACCTGCTCCGGCGTGGGCTGCTTGCCGCCATTCGCGGCCTGCGCCTTCTCATAGGCCGCCTTGAGCGCGAGAATGCTCTGGTTCATCTTGTAAGACGGGTAGCTCGGCGTGTCGTTGAACTTCGCGCTGTAGGCGGCGCGCAGCCAGCGGTTCAGCGCGTTGTCCGGCGCGAACATGCCGTACATCCCGCGTGCGCCGATGATCACGCCGTCCGGCAGGCGCGTCTTGCCGTGGGTGGCCGTCTCGCCGGCAGTGAGCACCGTGAGCGACTTCTTGAACAGATCGCGCGGGCCGGCCTGCACCACCAGACCCTCCAGATCGCCACCCCAGAAGCTCGAGTGCAGCACGTCCGGGTGGGCGGCCAGCAGGCTCGAGATGCCGGCGTTGTATTGACCTGCGCCGAGTTGCGGCATTTGCGAGCTCACGGCCTTCGCGTTCGGCTTGAGCACCTTCAGCGTGCCCTCGAAGTCGGCCCAGGCATCCTGGCCCCAGGCGTAGTTCTGGTTGATGCCGGCGTACGTTTGCAGATCCGGCTTGCGCTCAGCCACGTAACGCGCCGCGCCCACGTTGTCCATCGTCGCGGTGGCAACCGGGCGGAAGACATACTTGAAGCTCGCGTCTTCGAACACGCGCGGCGTGCCGCAATCGAAGAACAGCGTGACCTTCTTCATTTCCTCGGCGACCGGGGCAATCGCCAGGCAATTGCCCGACGACGTATATCCGACCACATAGTCCACGCCCTGATTCAGCAGGTTGCGGTACTCGCTCACCTGCTTGCTCGTGCTGCCCGCTTCGTCGATGTAGACGAGCTCGATCGGCGCACCGCCGAACCCCTTCGTTGCGTAAGGCGCGGGCACCTTGCCGGCATTGAGCTCGGCGGCAGTGACTTCGGCGGCATTCTTGGCAGGCACGCCGAACGGGCCCGCCGCCGCGCCCGACATAAACGTGACGATACCGATCCTGATCGGCTTGGCATCGGCATGCGCCGTGGTGGCAACTGAGGCGATGGCGGCGCCAGCCGCCAGTGCGAGGGCGAGCGGCTTCATGCCGCGCTGGATTACGCGCTTCATACGGGTTTCCTTTGGTGGTATTGCGACTTGTCAGTCGATTCTTGGATTGACGGAGTTCTGGTGCCCCGGTGCGGTGTCGGGCCCGGCGTGAGAACGCTCAGGCCCCACACATCACACTTGCAGGCACAGGTACTTCAGTTCGAGGTATTCCTCGATGCCGTAGTGCGAGCCTTCGCGGCCCACCCCGGATTGCTTGATGCCGCCGAACGGCGCGACTTCATTCGAGATCAGGCCCGTGTTCAGGCCGACCATGCCGTACTCGAGCGCTTCGGCCGTGCGCCAGGCGCGCGCGATGTCGCGGGTGTACAGATACGCGGCGAGGCCGAATTCGGTGTCGTTCGCGAGTGCGATCGCATCGACGTCGCGAGTAAAGCGGAACAACGGCGCGACCGGCCCGAAAATCTCCTCGCGTGCCACGCGCATTTGCGAGGTGGCATCGGCGATCACGGTCGGGGCGTAGTACGTGCCGCCCAGCGCATGCGCATTGCCGCCTACGAGTACCCGGGCGCCGCGCGACTTGGCGTCTTCCACCAGCGTCACGACTTTCTCCACCGCCTTGCCTTCGATGAGCGGACCGATGACCACGCCGTCTTCCAGACCGTTGCCGACCTTCATCTCAGCCACGCGCGCGGCAAACTTCCCGGCGAAGGCGTCATAGATGCCGTCCTGGATATAGAAGCGGTTCGCGCACACGCAAGTCTGCCCGCCGTTGCGGTACTTCGCGGCGATCGCGCCCTCGACGGCCGCGTCGAGATCGGCGTCGTCGAACACGATGAACGGCGCGTTGCCGCCCAGCTCCAGCGACAGCCGTTTCACCGTCGGCGCGCATTGCGCCATCAGCAGGCGGCCCACGCCCGTCGAACCGGTGAACGAGAGCTTGCGTACCGTGGGGTGCGCGGTGAGCACTCCGCCCACGGCGCGCGCGTCGCCCGTGACGACCTGGAATACGCCCGCCGGGATGCCGGCGCGCTGCGCCAGCTCGGCCAGGGCAAAGGCCGACAGCGGTGTGAGCTCCGAGGGCTTGACCACGATGGCGCAGCCGGCGGCCAGCGCCGGCGCCACCTTGCGCGTAATCATTGCCGCCGGGAAATTCCAAGGCGTGATGGCCGCGCAAACGCCGACCGGTTGCTTGAGCGTGACCAGGCGCTTGTCGGCCGAGGGCGTGGCGAGCACGTCGCCGTCGACACGCTTGGCTTCTTCCGCAAACCACTCGATGAAGCTCGCCGCGTAGGCGATTTCTCCCCGCGCTTCGGCGAGCGGCTTGCCCTGTTCGCGCGTCATCAGATACGCCAGGTCCTCGGTGTTCGCCATCATCAGGTCGAACCAGCGGCGCAGCACGGCGGCGCGCTCCTTACCGGTGCGCACCGCCCACGCCTTCTGCGCGGCTTCGGCGGCCACCACGGCCCGCGTGGTTTCTTCCGCGCCGAGCTCAGGCACCTTGGCCAGCACTTCGCCCGTGGCCGGATCGATCACGTCGAACGTCCTGCCGCTGTCGGCGGCAATCCATTGGCCGTCGACCCAGGCAAGGGTCTTGAAAAGGGTGGGGTCTTTGAGTTGCATGGCTGGATTCGTGTGTTGGCGGAACGGCGCGCAGCAGTGTCTCGGGTTGTTGCTTGCCGTTCTATCTATTGAACGGTATTCTATGTATTGAATGTGATTCTACGTATTGAACGTTTTAGGTGCAACTAAGGGGTTTTCCTAGGGCGGGATGAGAATCACTTGCCCGTACCATGCTGGCGGCGTGGCCCGTCGTCGGGAGCGCCGAACCCACTCCCGAATTTTCCGAAGCCGATTCCCGATTCATGCCCAAGCGCAAACTCGACGTCCCCGCCAACGCCTCGTCATCCGCCACTGACGCCGAACCGCTCAAGACCACGGCGCCTGCCGTGGTGCGCGCCGTACACATCCTCGATGTGATTGCCGCGTCGTCCGAGCCGGTGGCGCTGGCCGATCTGGCGCGCGAGACGGGCGTGCCAAAGAGCACGCTTCATGGGCTGTGCGACACGCTGGTCAAACTGCGGCTGGTCAAGCGCCATGCCAACGGGGGCATGACGATGGGGTCATATGTGATGGGGTGGGCCAATGCCTTTCTCTCGCAGACCAATATCACCGAGGAGTTCCGCGCTGTCTGGGAGGCGTCGCGGGCGTTCGCGCAGGAAACCGTGACGCTGTCCGTGCTCGATGGCGCCGAGGTGATCTATCTCGCCTGTCATAACGGCAACCGCCCGCTGGGCGTGACGTTTCGCATCGGTATGCGCTTGCCGGCGCCATATACGGCCACCGGCAAGGCCATGCTCTCGACATTGCCGCCCGGCGAGGCGGCCGATCTGCTCGCCGGCGCCTGGCCCGCGCCGCTCACACGTGCGAGCGTGGCGACGTATCCGGCGTTGGCCGAGGAAATGGCACAGGTGCGCCGCGACGGGTACTCGATCGACAACGGACAGATGCGCGAAGGCATGATCTGCTTCGGCGCTCCGGTGTTCGACGCCAGCGGCGAGCGCGCAGTGGCTGGCCTCGCCGTGAGTTTCCTGACCAACGAGATCGACGCCGAGACCGGGCGCCGCATCGGGCGCCAGATGCGCGAGCTTGCCGATCAGCTTTCGGTCCGGCTGGGGGCGCCGGCCCGCCGATAAGGCACGTCAGCGCGACGTCAGCCGCGCGTCAGGCGGGCGTTGGCTGCCCGACAGCGCAGCGCCGCCACCGGATTGTTATCTTTGGCGGAACAGTCATGTTCAGTTATGCAGGCTATTCCCTAAGGGTTATCACTGGCATCATCTGGCCTTGACCGATGTCCAGACAAGCCAGAGGAAGCGTAGGGAAGCGCGATCCCGGCGGTGCCATGGGGCGGACATCCATTAGGGAAGCACTACGCCATGTCCAATATCGCAATCGTTTATTACTCGCAGGGCGGCGCGACCGCCATGATTGCCCATTCGGTGGCTCAAGGTGTGAACGACGCCGGCGCGCACGCGCAGTTACTCAGCATCGAGCCGCATCAACTCATTGACGGCCAGTGGCACGACGACGCCACGCTCGCGCGCCTGGCCAAGGCCGACGCCATCATCTTCGGTGCACCGGCGTTTCAGGGCGGTATCGCCGCGCCGTTCAAGGCGTTCGCCGATGCGACTACCCGGTGGCTCGCGCGCAGCTGGCGCAACAAGGTCGCGGGCGGATTCTCGTTCAGCTATCGACCTGGCGACGACAAGCGCAACACGCTCGACTACTTTGCGGCGCTCGCCGGCCAGCACGGCATGGTCTGGGCCGATACGCAGATGTCGGACGAGCCGGCGCCGACCGCCGGCGAATCGCGCGAGCCGAGCGATTTTCCGGTCGCGACCATGCCGGGCGTGGACGTCGACGCGGCGTACGCGCTCGATCCGGCCGATGTGATCGCGGGCAAGCAATATGGCCGCAATGTGGCGGCGCTCGTGGCGCGTTTGGCGGGAGAGGTCCTCGAATCGCCGGCTGTGCTGGCGCGTCGGGCGCTCAAGGAAGCCGAGCGGCGGCTTTGAGCGACGTGGGCGGGCGGCGCGGCGCCGGCACGGAAGTGCGGGCGTTGAACGCCGAAACGTCGAAAAAACGTCAAGAGAGCGCGTCACGACAGGGCGTGAGGGTGGGCAGGCATGCCGGCTCTCACGCCCATTTTCATTGGGGCGCGCGGATTCAGTTGGCGGGCGCGTCGCCCGACGGCTCGGCGTGGATCTGCAACACGGCATCTCGCTTGGCCAGCAAGTGCTTGCGCAGAATTTCGCCCAGTCGTTTGCCGTCGCGCTTTTCCAGGGCGTCGATCATCTGCTCATGCTCGGCAATGGCGCGATCCCATTTGTCGGCGTGGAAGTTCGACCGAAAGCGCAACGCCATGAGACGACGGTTGATGGACACGTAAGTCTGGCGCAACGCCCCGTTGCGCGCCGCTTCGTTGATGCGGTCGTGAATGGCCTGATTGCGCGCGTAGTAGCCCGGCAGATCCTGCTGGACGCGGCACGCGAGCATCGCGTAGTGCAGCGCCTTGATCTCGGCCAGCTCGACGGGCGTCATGCGCTCCGCCGCCAACTCCCCGGAAAACGCCTCGAGCGCGCTCATGAGCTCGAACATCTCCCGAATCTCCTTCTCTGTCATGCGCGCCACGCTCGCGCCGCGATTCGGGGCGATCTCGATCAGCCCCTCGGCGGCCAGCACCTTGAATGCTTCGCGCAGCGGCGTGCGAGAAATGCCAAGCGTCTCGCATAGCTCCCGCTCGTTGAGTTTCACCCCCGGCGAGAGCACCCCCTCGATGATGAGGCGGCGCAAATGCTCGACGACCGTGTCGTGCAGGCGCAAACGCTCCACACGCGGGATCTCGGGCGCGGCAATCGTCGACGTGTTTTCCATGTTTTGCATTCAAAATCATCAACCCTTCGTGTTCGCGATTGTAACGCACGGTGTCCAGGTGCCGTATCGCTAGGGTAAACGACTGTATTGAAAGCGCTTCTCGGCCCTTGCGAAAGTCATCGTCTCTGCTAAAGTATTTTGCATGCAAAATTCAAAAATAGATTTTTCAAGAGGAGAGAGACGTTCATGCTGAAGCTCGATTTCCATCCCTCGGGTCGCCATTTCCTGCAGATTCCGGGGCCGAGTCCGGTGCCCGATCGCATTCTGCGCGCCATGAGCTATCCGACCATCGATCACCGCGGTCCGGAATTCGGTGCCCTGGGGCGCAAGGTGCTCACCGACATCAAGAAGCTGTTCAAGACGGAGCAACCGGTGGTGATCTACCCGGCATCGGGCACGGGGGCGTGGGAGGCCGCGCTGTCGAACACGCTCTCGCCGGGCGATCACGTGCTCATGTTCGAGACGGGACACTTTTCCACGCTCTGGAAGAAGATGGCCGAGAACCTCGGCCTGAAGCCCGAGTTCATCGGGCTGCCGGGCACCGACGGATGGCGCCGTGGTGTACAGCCGGACATGATCGAGGCGCGCCTGCGCGCCGACACGGCCCATGACATCAAGGCCGTGTGCGTGGTGCATAACGAGACCTCGACCGGGGTGACGTCGGACATCGCGGCGGTACGGCGCGCCATCGACGCCGCCGGCCACCCGGCGCTGCTGCTCGTCGACACGATCTCGGGGCTCGGCTCGGCGGACTATCGTCACGACGAGTGGGGCGTGGATGTGACCGTCTCGGGTTCGCAAAAGGGGCTGATGCTGCCGCCGGGCATCAGCTTCAACGCGGTTTCGGCCAAGGCGCTGGAGGCCGGCAAGCATGCAAGGCTGCCGCGCGCCTTCTGGGGCTGGCAGGAAATCATCGAGGCCAACAAGAACGGCTACTGGCCGTACACGCCGAACACGAACCTGCTTTACGGCCTGTCCGAGGCGCTCGACATGATTCTGGAGGAAGGGCTGGAGAACGTGTTCGCGCGTCACCAGCGTCTGGCTGAAGCCACGCGCCGTGCGGTGCGTGCGTGGGGGCTCGAGATCCAGTGCCAGGACCCGGCCGTCTACAGTCCGGTGCTCACCGGCGTGGTCATGCCGCAGGGCGTGGATGCAGACGAGGTGCGCAAGCGCATCTATGAACGCTTCGACATGTCGCTCGGCCAGGCGCTCGGCAAGATTCGCGGCACGATGTTCCGCATCGGGCATCTGGGCGACTGCAACGATCTCACGCTCATGGCCACGCTGGCCGGTTGCGAAATGGGCCTGCAGATTTCCGGCGTGAAGCTCGCCGGTTCCGGCGTGGTGGCCGCGATGGACTATCTCGCGCAGGCGAAGGCCCCGCCGTCGCTCAAGGCCGCCGCCTGACGTGCCGTAGTCCTAAGCATCAGGGGACACGAGAGGAAGCGAGGGCCGCCGGTTCCAGGCGGTCCCCTTGCAGTGAATGCTTGACCTGTCATTCGGGTGATACAGGACCTCACGACAGAAAGGTCCGTGCCCGGCAACACCTCTTGCGTTGCCCGCATGCCGCGGGCGCGCTTCACAGGATGTTTCAGGAGACAATGCAATGAAGCTTTTCAGAGCGACAAGGGTCGTGCTGGTGATGCTATGCGTCATGTATTTCATCACCTACCTCGATCGCGTCAACGTCAGCACGGCCGCAGCCGGCTTCGGCAAGGAATTCAACCTCAACAAGACCGAAATCGGTCTCGTCTTCTCCGCATTCGCCTACCCCTATCTCGTCTTCCAGATCATCGGCGGCTGGGTGAGCGACCGCTTCGGCGCGAAGCGCACGCTGCTCATATGCGGCGGTCTGTGGGCCGTCGCGACCATTCTCACCGGCATGGCCGGCGGTCTGGTCACGCTGTTGCTCGCGCGCTTGCTGCTCGGTCTGGGCGAGGGGGCCACGTTCCCGGCCGCCACGTCGGCCATGTCGCGCTGGGTCTCCAAGGACAAGCGCGGCTTTGCACAGGGCATCACCCACGCGGCCTCGCGTATCGGCAATGCCGTGGCGCCGGCCGTGGTGGTATTCATCATGACCACGCACGGCTGGCGCGAATCGTTCTACCTGTGCGGGATCGTGAGCCTGGTCTGGGTCGCGGTGTGGGGCTTCACCTTTACCGAGCGTCCGCAAGATCATCCGCGCATCACGCCCGAGGAACTGGCCGTGCTGCCGGCGCTCAAGGCCAAGAGCCAGTCGGTGCCCTGGGGCCCGCTCTTCAAGCGCATGATGCCCGTGACGATCGTCTACTTCTGCTACGGCTGGACACTGTGGCTGTTTCTGTCGTGGATTCCGCAGTACTTCCTGCATAGCTATGACCTCGATCTGAAGAAGTCGGCGCTGTTCGCCTCGAGCGTGTTCTTCGCCGGTGTGGTGGGGGACACGCTTGGCGGTATCGTGACCGACAAGCTGTACGAGCGCACCGGCAGCCTCAAGCGCGCGCGCAGTTGGATGGTCTCGGTATGCATGCTGCTCACGCTGATCTCGCTCGTGCCGATGATGTTCACGCACCACCTGTACGTGTCGATGGCCTGCCTCGCCTTCGGCTTTTTCTTTGCCGAGATGACGATCGGCCCGATGTGGGCGATTCCGATGGACGTGGCGCCGGAATACTCCGGCACGGCAAGCGGCATGATGAATACGGGCTCGGCCCTCGCCGCCATTCTCTCGCCAGTGCTCTCGGGCTATCTCATCGACCGCACCGGGAACTGGGAACTGCCGTTCGTGGGCAGCATGGTGCTGATGGCCGTGGGCGTGGTCCTCGCCTTCCGCATGCAGCCGGAGAGCAAGTTTTCGATGGCGGGCGACGCCGCCGCGAGCAACGTGCGCCAGCCCGCCTGACGTGTCGCTCAGGTGTGTCTCACGTGCGTCTGGCGTGAGTCAGACGCGCGTCGCAGCGCAGGATGACCGGCCGACCTTCCGATTCGCCTTGTCGCCAGGCGAGCGCGGCACCGGGTCGCATCCTGCCGCGCAGCGCCTGCCGGCGGCGATCCTCGTGAGCGCCCGGCAGGCCCGCCGCATCCCGATGACCGTGCCGCTGGGGCGGCCAGTTCAATGCCTGCAACTTTGCGCAATCTCATGAATTCCCAATCGAACGTCAACGCCAGCCTCGGGGGCCAGCCCGTGCATCTGATGCCGATGCAGCGTGGCGGCGTCGCCATCACGCCGCTTCAGGACCGTCTGCGCCGCGAGTTGCGCGGCGACGTACTTTTCGATCGCGCGAGCCGTGGCCGCTATGCCACGGATGCGTCGATATACCAGATCTTTCCCATCGGCGTGGTGGTGCCTCGCGATCAGGACGATCTGCTTCGTGCCCTGGACATCGCACGCGACCAGAAGGTGCCGGTGCTCGCGCGTGGCGCTGGCACGAGCCAGTGCGGCCAGACCATCGGCGAGGCGCTCGTCATCGACAACGGCAAGTGGCTCAACCGCGTGGTGGCGTTCGACGCCGAAGCGCGCACCGTGACCGTCGAGCCGGGCATCGTGCTCGATCACCTCAACGCGTGGCTCAGGCCTCACGGGCTGTGGTTTCCGGTGGACGTGTCGACGGCCGCGCAATGCACCATCGGGGGCATGGCGGGCAACAACTCATGTGGCTCGCGCTCCATCGAATACGGCAACATGGTGCACAACGTGCTAGCCATCGACGCGGTACTCGCCGACGGCGCGCAGTTGCATTTCGGGTCGCTGCACACGCCGCCGGCCGACGCGCGCACGAAGGCGCTGCTCGCCGCCGTGCGCGAGATCGCGATGCGCGAGCGCGACGAGCTGCGTGAGCGCGTGCCGCGCGTGCTCCGCCGCGTGGCGGGCTACAACCTCGACCTGTTCGACTGCCTCAACCCTCGCGCCTACACCGACGACGGGGTGGCGAATCTCTCGCATCTGCTGGTCGGCTCGGAAGGCACGCTGGCGTACAGCCGCCAGATTACGCTCAGGCTGGCTCCGTTGCCGACGCACAAGACGCTCGGGGTGGTGAACTTCCCGACGTTCTACCAGGCGATGGATCTCACGCAGCACATCGTCCGGCTGGGACCGGTGGCGGTGGAGCTGGTCGATCGCACGATGATCGATCTGGCGATCGACAACGCAGCGTTTCGCCCGGTGATCGAGAAGGCGCTCGTGGGCGATCCGCAGGCGATTCTGCTGGTGGAATTCGCCGGGGACGACGCCACCGCGCTGCGCGCCCGGCTCGACGATCTCGCCACCCTCATGGCCGACCTCGGCCTGCCCGACAGCGTGGTGAAGATGCCCGACGCAGGGGCGCAGAAGGCGCTCTGGGAAGTGCGCAAGGCAGGGCTGAACATCATGATGAGCATGAAGGGCGACGGCAAGCCGGTGTCCTTCATCGAAGATTGCGCGGTGCCGCTCGAACATCTGGCGGAGTACACGCGTCGCCTGACCGAAGTGTTCCATCGCAACGGCACCGAGGGCACCTGGTACGCCCACGCAAGCGTGGGCACGCTGCATGTGCGACCGATCCTCGATATGCGCCGCGACGGTGCGGTGAAGATGCGCGCGATCGCCGAGGAAGCGGCGGCGCTCGTGCGTGAGTACAAGGGCGCCTACTCGGGCGAGCACGGCGACGGCCTGTGCCGTGGCGAATGGGTGGCCTGGCAGTACGGGCCGCGCATCAACGCGGCATTCGGCGAGATCAAGCAACTGTTCGATCCCGACAATCGCTTCAATCCGGACAAGATGGTGCGTCCGCCGAAGATGGATACGCGCGAGCTCTTCCGCTTCGCGCCCGGCTATGCGGCCAAGCCGGTGACGCCCGCCCTCGACTGGACCGCCTGGAACGTGAAGCGCGACGCGCTGAGCGGCGAGCAGTCCGCGCCCGATACCGGCGCCGACGCCACGCACGGCCTGGCGTCGGCCGTCGAGATGTGCAACAACAACGGGCATTGCCGCAAGTTCGACGCCGGCACGATGTGTCCGAGCTATCGTGTCACGCGCGACGAACAGCATGTCACGCGCGGGCGCGCAAATACGCTGCGGCTGGCCATTTCGGGGCAGTTGGGCGAAGACGGACTGGCCGGCGACGATGTCAAGGCGGCGCTCGATCTGTGCGTGTCGTGCAAGGGGTGCAAGCGCGATTGCCCGACCGGCATCGACATGGCGCGCTTCAAGATCGAGGCGCGTCACGCGCGCGCGAAACGTCATGGTGTGTCGCTGCGCGACAGGCTCATCGCCTATCTGCCGCGTTATGCCCCGTGGGCCAGCCGCGTGGGCGGCGTGCTCGACGCCGCGCAGCGACTGCCGGGCAGTACCATGCTCCGGCGCTGGCTGGGCCTTGCGCTCGAGCGTTCGGTGCCCGCGCTGAAGACCTCGTTCCTGTCGACACAGGCGCCGCTGAAGGCTCCGGCATCCGCGTTCAGCGCAACCACCGCAACCTCCGCAACCACCGCCTCGCTCGCCGGTGGGCGCGAGGTGCTGCTCTTCGTCGACACGTTCAACAACTACATGGAGCCGGAGAACGCTCGCGACGCAAAGCGCGTACTCGAAGCGGCGGGCTACATCGTGCATGTCAACCGGCGCGCGGGCGAGCGTCCGCTGTGTTGCGGCCGCACGTTCCTGGCGGCCGGTCTGGTCGACGAGGCGAAGACCGAGGCGCGGCGTTTGCTCGACGCGGTGATGCCGTTTGTCGAACGCGGTGTGCCGATCGTGGGGCTCGAACCGTCCTGCCTGTTGTCCCTGCGTGACGAAGTCCTCGGCTACGGCTTCGGCGAGGCGGCGCGCAAGGTCGCCGACAACGCGTTTCTTTTTGAGGAATTTCTGGTTCGCGAGAAGGCGGCGGGGCGTTTCGACGTGGCGTGGCAGGCGCTGCCCGACGGCGTCGGCGAGGCGTTGGTGCATGGTCACTGCCATCAGAAGGCGTTCGACGCGTATTCGCCCGTGATGGCGGTGCTTGGTTGGGTGCCGGGGCTGAAGGTATCATCGATCGAGTCGTCATGCTGCGGCATGGCGGGCAGCTTCGGCTACGAGGCGGAGCACTACGACACGTCGCGCGCGATGTCCGAGCTGACGCTGCTGCCGGCCATCCGGCAGCGGGGCGCGAACACCATCGTCGTGGCCGACGGCACGAGTTGCCGGCATCAGATCCAGGACGGGGCAAACGCGCAGGCGATGCATGTGGCGTGTGTGCTGGCCCGGGCGCTGCCCGCGTGATGGCCATGTGCTGTCCCCGTTTTCCGCGAACCCCTTGAAAGGATTGTGATGTCCGATTCAGTCAATTCGGTGTCGTCGCCGGCGAGTGTCGCCGGCCCCTTGGCGGTGCCACCGGTCGCTCAGGCGGGGGACTCGCTCGCCGAGGTCGCCACGCCGTCGTTGCTCCTCGATCTCGACGCCTTCGACGCGAACGTGGCGCACATGGCCGGCGCAGCGTCGGCGCGCGGGGTCGCGGTTCGCCCGCACGCCAAGGCGCACAAGTCCGTGACGATTGCGCGCGCCCAGATTGCTGCGGGCGCCGTCGGCGTTTGCTGCCAGAAACTCACCGAGGCGATACCGTTCGTCAACGCCGGGATCGGCAGCGTTCACATCAGCAATGAGTTCGTGGGGCACACGCGTGTGGCGCTGGCCGTGGCGATGGCCGCGCGCGTCTCGCTTTCGGTCTGCGTCGACGACGTACGCCAGGTGGCGCCGCTCGGCAAGGCGGCGCAGCGCGCGGGGGTGCGCATCGCCGTGTTGCCCGAGGTGGACGTGGGACAGGGGCGGTGCGGCGTCGATTCGACCGATGCGCTCGGGCGGCTGGTCGACGCGATCGACCATTACGAGGGCCTGCGCTTCGGCGGTCTGCAGGCGTATCACGGCAGCGCACAGCATATTGCCAACTGGGACGAGCGCCGCGATACGGCACGGCGTGCCGCCGATCAGGCAAGCGCGTACGTGCGGTTTCTGGCCGCGCGCGGGATTGCGTGCCCGGTGGTCACGGGCGGGGGGACGGGCACGGCGGAGTTCGATATCGAGAGCGGTGTCTACACCGAGATCCAACCAGGGTCCTACGTGTTCCTCGACGGTCATTACGGTTCGCTGGAGTGGCGCGACGACTGGCGTTTCCGCCACGCGCTGTTTCTCGCATCCACGGTCATGAGCACGGCGCGCGCGGGCATCATCGTGTGCGATGCGGGGCTCAAGAGTGTGGCGACGGATTCCGGTCTGCCGCGGTTCTGGTCGTCGCAGCAGGCGGGGCAGCCGCAGTACCGAACGGCCTCGGACGAGCATGGCGTGCTGGCCCTGGCGTCGCCTGACGAGGACGGGGCGGACTGGCTCGGCGAGCCGATTCTGTTGGTGCCGGGACATTGCGACCCGACGGTCAACCTCTATGACCGGTACGTCGCTGTACGGCATGGACGGGTCGAAGGCGTTTGGCCGATCGAGGCGCGCGGCCTGAGTCAGTAAGCTGCCGATACGTCGAGGCGCCACGTTGCCGCGTGGCCTGAGGCGTTGCGCAAGATGTACCGTCCCATGGCAATGCGGCGCCGGGATGTCAGAGACTCGCGCGGGCTTGTCGTCAGGTCGCTGCAAAATATTTGGGGCAGGGGGCTTCCCAAGATCGAAAAAGCCAGCTATAGTCTCACTTCTTCGCCGTACGGGGGTATAGCTCAGCTGGGAGAGCGCTTGCATGGCATGCAAGAGGTCAGCGGTTCGATCCCGCTTACCTCCACCAAAACGGAAGACTTTAGGTCCCCTTCGTCTAGAGGCCTAGGACATCACCCTTTCACGGTGAGTACAGGGGTTCGAATCCCCTAGGGGACGCCAGATTTAGCGGCGTGTGTCTCGGAAAGCTCCGGAACACGACGCAAGATCGGATGTCGACAAACGCGCCTGGTTTCACGACCAGGCGCGTTTTGTTTTTTCAGCGCACGGGTGTGCTGGCCGTCGCGCCAACGACCGTCTTCCATGGCCGCACGCGCCACGATTTCACCAGACCATTCACTACATACGGATCCGCCTTCGCGAAGGCTTCCGCGACGGCCGGCGACTCCCCCTTGAACAACAGGGCCGCCGTGTCGACAGGGTCTTCCAGTGCACCCGCGAGCAGCAGTTCGCCCCGGTCCGCCGTTTGCCAGGCAAGCGACAGATGCGCCTCGCGGAATTGCCCGCGGCGTTCGAGATAGTCGTCGACCAGCTCGTATATCAGCAGGTAATGCATGTTGATGTCTCCTTGGGAATCGGTGCCGTAAGTCGTCATTAACGGTAAAACGCCGACGGTGGTACGCCGAAATGCCGCTTGAACATCGCGGCGAACGCGCTCTGGCTCGCATAGCCGTGATCGAGCGCCACATTCACGATCTTCTCGCCGCGCGCAAGCGCTTCCAGTGCCTGAAGCAGCCGCGCCTGTTGCCGCCAGCGACCGAACGTCATCCCCGTCTGCGCGGCGAAGCGCCGTTGAAAGGTCTTGCCCGAGAGCCCCGCGTGCCCCGCCCACGCGTCGATGATCGTGTCGTCGCCGGGCGTTTGCATCAGTTGCTCGCACACCCGCACGAGACGGGCGTCGCGCGGCCACGGCAAGTAAAGTGGCAGCACCGGCAGCGCGATCAACTCGTCGAGCAACAGTCGCATGAGCCTTGCATCGCGCGAGTCCGGCGCATAGTCGGGCGGAATGTCGATAGCCGAGAGAATCAGCTCGCGCATGAGGGGCGTGATTTCCACTACGCAACTGGCCTGTGGCAACGGCTGCGTGTCCGGTTCGACAAACACGGTGCGCATCTTCACATTGCCGCTCATGCGCACCGAATGTTCGAGCCCCGCCGCCAGCCACACCCCGCGGGTGGGCGGCACGACCCAGCGTCCCGACGCCGACGCAATGATCATCACGCCTTCGATGGCGTACAGCAACTGCGCACGACGGTGCGAATGCGACGCGATGAATGCATTGTGCGCGTAATCGACCGCCATGGCCGCCATGGGCATGGGGGTGTTTTCGAAACGCAGATGATCAGTACGCCGCGTGTCCCGCGACAACGGATGAGCGCTCACCGGAGTGTCCTTTTTCAGACAGGTCTGGAGATTTTAGCGTGAGACGCCCAGTGCAACATGGTTGACGATGAGGTTTCCTTCTCACCTTCACGTTCGCGGAAAATCGTCATGGGGTACTTCCTGTATCCGCTCGGCGCCATGCTGTTGTGGGCCGGCAATGTCATCGTCTCCAAACTCTCGGCCACGAGCATTGCGCCGTCGGCCATCACCTTCTATCGACTGGTGCTCGCGCTGGCGGTCATGACGCCATTCGTCATCCGGCCGCTGTTACGCAACTGGACGAACCTGCGCCCGCATCTGGGCAGGCTTGCGTTTCTCGGGTTCCTGAGCATGTCGTTCTACCAGAGCCTGTCGTATCTCGCGGCGCACAGCACCACGGCGACCAACATGGCCATCGTGACGGCGCTCGCACCGTTGCTCACGCTGCTCTGGAGTGTCGTCTTGCTGCGCGAACCGCCCACCCTCGGCATGCTCGTCGGCGGCCTGCTCTCGCTGGCGGGGCTGATCTACCTCATCGGGCAGGGACAGCCGTCGCATCTGTTCGACGGCGGTGTGCATCCCGGCGACATGCTGATGTTGATCGCGTCGGCCTCGTACGGACTCTACAGTGTGCTGCTGCGACGCTGGCAAGTCGATGTGCCGCCCGCACAGTCGACGTACGTGCAGGCCTGGTCCGCGCTCGTGACGATGATCCCTATGCTCGCGCTCGTGCCCGCCGGACAGGCGCAGCTTAACGCCGCAACGGTACCGCTGATCCTGTATGCGGGTCTGGGCGCGTCGATCGTGCTGCCGATTCTGTGGATTCGGGGCATCCGCCATCTTGGACCGAACCGATGCAGCATGTTCATCAACGTGTTGCCTGTCATGACAGCGGGTATCGCGGTCGTGCTGTTGGGTGAGCACTTGCACACGTTTCACGTGATCGGCGGTGGCGTCGCACTGATCGGCGTCTTCATCGCGCAGCGCTGGCAGCGCCCCTTGCCAGGCATCCGCACGGTGGCTGACGAGGTGGCTGATGATTCGGACGAAGTCCCTGCCTGAGTCCGCACGCCGCGCCCTTGCATCATGTAGTGTTTCGCGCGGCGTGGCGCAGCCCCGGGCAGGGCATGGCAAGTCAGGACCGGACAGGGCGCCGACCGGACTTACGGGTTTCGGACCGCGACCCCGTAAGTGCTCACTATGCGACGGTCCTGTTCCGCAGCCGAGAAGGCCTCCCAGAGCAGGCCATTGCAGTCGGTGCTGCTCGAATACTCCGGCGCGTCGTCGTCCTCGAAGCCCAAGTGCCGCAATTCTCCGGCGCGGGCGGGCGATTGATTGATCGAGAAGTTCAGCAGATCGGTGCGCCACATGGCATAGGCGCCCGGCACCACGGCGGCGGGAGACATGCCGAGACGTATCGAGTAGTCCTTGATGGACTCGTCGAGATCGCGCACTGCGAGGGCGATGTGAAAGCGTTTCATGGGTGTACTCTGACGATGGGGGGCGAAGCATCGGCGCGGCGCGGTGTGAGCGCCCGCTAGCGGTCGTGCCGTGCATCGATATGACCCATCATAGGAATGGTTGAGAAACCCAGCCAGACGTTGGCTTATCCCGGTATCCCAAGTGATGGGATAGCAGGATCTCGCGCGGGCGGGCCGTCATTGCCCGTGGCGGTGTATTTCGCGACGCAGACGCCATCCGAACCGCGTCTTTGGGAGCCGGCCCGGGTGCCGGAGGATTGGCGTGCGCCGTGAGCGTGCCCTTACTGGGGGCGCCGAAATTCGTTGTCGACCCACGCCCGTGCGCTGTTGCGCGAAAGCTTGAACGTCGGCGGCACCTTGACCGAGGCGATGGTTTCGCCGAACCGGTCGACGGCGCTGAGCATGGCATACGGATCGTACTCGTCGGGCACGATGTCGAGTGTGACGTCGATATCGCCGTCGGGGCCGTCAACGCTCACGCGCTTGTGCAACTGCGCGTGCAGTTGCTGCTCGTGACGACGCAGGACTTCCGCCGCCGTTTTGACCAGCGTGTGGAACGCGCCGACGTCGAGCGGCTTCGGGTTCTTCTTGTCTCGCCCCATCGTCCAGGGGCCGACGAGCGCGGGCTCCGACTGCCCGTCACGGTACATGGCGACGGCCCAGCCATCGTCGTCCTCGTTCTTCACGACCCTTGCCGTCCAGCCGTCGTCCCGCCAAAGACGGTCTTCGTGGAGCGGGTCCTGGTTGTCGGTGGTGCCGTCGGAGAAGGAGGAGCGGTCGTGTGCGTTGGCGGTCACTGTCGGCGAAATCGTGGCTGGGGGATGAGAAGGGATGCGCCGCGGTGAAGTCCGCGCGAGGCGGACGAAGGGGGGCAGGCGGTCAAGGGCCCGATTTTACCGCGTCCGGCCGAGGCGCGGACGCCGCACCGCTACTCATTGGCGCACGCCAGCGCGACGAGCAGCACCACGGGCAGAAGCACGCACCAGAAGCCTGCGCCGTGATAGGCGAAGCCGCCGAACACGGCGCCCACGGCGAACGCGGCCAGGGCCGGCAGCATCTTGCGCAGGCGGGCGCGCGCGGCCTTGTCGTCGCCGCAATTGCCACTCGCGAGTTCCACCATGTCGATCACGATCTGCGTGGTGTTGCCGGTCATGATCGTGGTCGGCGCGAGGTCGGAGAGTACGAGTCGCCCGAGGGCGTTCTGGATGGCGAGCGCGGCCACGCCGAACATGCCCGACAGGATCGCGAGCGGTGCATCGGCCGAGACGATGGGCTGTGCCGCCATGCCGACGAACATGAAGCCGAGCAGCAGCGCCGTCTGCATGCAGAGCAGCAGGCGCAGCGGCCGACGGTCGGTACGCGAAAACGCCTGCACGATCAGTTTCACGAGGGCGACGAAGATCACGAACACGGGCAGCGCCATCAGTTTGGCAAACACGCCGACGTGGGTGGCGGCGACGAGCTGCACGCCGATCATCACGAAGTTGCCCGTCACGTGTGCGGTAAAAAGGCCGAACAGCGCGATGAAGCCCACGACGTCGATGTAGCCCGCCACGAACGCAAGCGACATGCCGATGGCGGCGGGTTTGGAGAAATGGCCGACCCAGGTGCGCGCAAGCGTGGCGGCCTCGGTCGGCGTGGGGATGTGGCGGGGGGTACCCATGGCGGCTCCTGTGACGACTTCCGTTGCGGATGCAGGCATCTCGCACGCGTCGCGACGCGCGCGGGTGCGGATCAAGCATAGCATCGCGTCACGGCGTGGGGCGCCGCGCGCGCCTGCCATGGTGCAACGTACCGAAGTGGCGCTCCACCGTCAAAAGGTCTTATTGCACGCCGGGGTGTTTCCCGCTTTCGCCGGGGACGAGGGCGGACGAGCGCGGACGCGCGGGCGATGCGTCGCAGGGTTCCGGCTGCGCCGCGACCGCCATGCGTCGCGCGCGGGGGATGTCGGCGCGTAGTTCGACGGCACGCATCGCGTCGAACGTTTCCCGCGTGCGGACCATTTCGGTGACGATGATCGCGAGGTTCATCGCGTTGCGTCCCGCGCGCGCGGCAGCTTCGTCGTTTGCGCACATCTCGAAGTACATCTTCTCCACCTGGGCGTTGAGCTGATACGCAAAGTCCCCGTCGGCGTCGTTGCGCTGCAGTCCGAACAACTCCAGGGCGCGAACCAGTTCCGGGGACCGGACCAGATAAAGCCATTGCGAGTTGAGGACCGAGTCGGCCGTTCTGTCGAGCAGAAGACCGACGCCGAAATCGTGAAACTCGGCGGCGACCGGCAGATCCTGATATCGCAGCGAAAGCAGCAGGCGGGCGGTATCGGCGGGCGTCAGCCTCTCGGATGCCGCAAGACTGCACCAATCGTCTTTCACGTCGATCCGGTGATCGGCGAGGCGAAACGCGGGCGTCTCGTTTTCCCCGACACAGTAGTGAAGCTGGTCGCGATGCGCTGGCGCAACGTACCCGATGAGCTCGCGAAACGCATCGAACTGCGCTTGCGCGCTCGGGGCGTTGGCCAGACGGAAGATGGCCAGCTTGGCGTCTTCCTTGTGGGTGCCGAGGAACCAGTCCTTGATTCGCCCCCACAGGCTGCGGACTTCCGCTTCGCTATGCGCGCTGGTGCACGTGTCGATGGTCTGTGCGCTGAGGGTGCGCGGCGTGTTGCCTGCCAGGGTGATGGGTGCGGCCATATCCGTGAAGCTCTCGCATCGCGGCGGGCGCGGCCCCGCGATGTGTGTTGTCGGGCGGAATCGACGCTCGGCGTCGATCTCGGTGTCAATCTCGCGGTCAATCTCGCGGTCAATCTCGCGGTCAATCGCGCTGCCTTACCGCGGAAGTCAGCAGCACGAGCGTCGAAGCGTATTCCGAGAATCGACGGGCGTCGCTGTGCGACGCCCCGCCCGCCGTGAGGGTTTCGTGGACAAAATTGGAGACAAAGGGGTTGATCCTCATGTGCTCGCTGTCCCGATGCATGCCCAACACGTGCATTGCATCGAGCAGTGCCGGCATGCCGAACATGTGCTCGCGTGCCGCCTTGTGGATCTGAGCGGGTGTCGCATCCGGTCCCAGCAGATCGAGATGCAGGCCTGCATGGCTCATGCCCTCGATCACGCGATGATCGTCGTGCGTGAGCGTCATGAGCACGCGGCAGCTGTCCTCGATGCTCAACGCCGGGCTTTGCTGCAGGAATGCGTCGGCGTCGGCCTGCATCATGATGCGGTCGTCGCCGATCTGGAAATCGAGTCCGTGGGCGCTCGCGACGTTCCACTTCAGAATCGAGGCGTGCTCGGGGGACACGTAGCGCGTAAGGTCGGCGAACGCCCTGAACTGTGTCTCGGTGTCTTGCGCATTGGCCAATCTGAAGATGGCCCGCTTGGCGTCTTCCTTGTGCGTACCCATGAAGAAGTCCTTGATCCTTCCCCACAGGCTGGTGAGTTCCTTCTCGCTCGGCGCGCTTGCGTATCGGCCGATCTTGTCGCTGTCGATCGTCCTCTCGAAATGTCCGGCGAGCGCAATGTGGCTTGGGGTCACGGAGGTAGTCATGTGAGGTTGGGTATCCTGGGTCGCAGTACCGGCGGGCACTTGGGAAAAGGTCGTCCTCGGGGCGGCGGCAAACGCGTGTGTCCGCCCCGTGGATTGTCGCGAGACCGGGGCGCCCATGGATTTCAGAAATCGACCGGTGCACGGCGAGAATTCCGGGGCGCTGATAGCATGTGGCTTTGCTCGACGCACTTGTCTCCCGCGTTGCGTCGGTGCCATTCACCGAGGAGTTCCGCGATGTCGATTTCCCTTTACCGAGCCACCATCCCCGTCTACCTGCGCGGCCTGACCGTCATGGCCGACTACATCAGGAAAGCGCGCACGCATTGCGAGACCCGGGGGATCGATCCGGCGACGATCCTTCAGGCAAGACTCGCGCCCGACATGCTCGACTTCGTCGCGCAGGTCCAGCGAGTGAGCGATACGGCAAAGTTCGCGGTGGCGCGCCTGACCGGTCTGGAATCGCCGAAGTTCGACGACAACGAGACGACGTTCGACCAGTTGCGCGATCGCATCGCCAACACCGAGGCGTTCATTGCCGGGGTGCTCGAAGACCGCTTCGACGGCGCAGATTCGCGACAGATCACGTTGAAGTTCAAGGAATACCAGACCACGATGGACGCGGTCGATTACCTCCTGAAGTTCGCCTTGCCGAACTTCTATTTCCATGTGACGACCACGCACGACATTCTGCGGGCACAGGGTGTGGAAGTCGGCAAGACCGATTATCTCGGGCCGTTCGAGATGGAGAAGGTCCCGGCATAAGTCAGGGGATCGAACGCAGGCCTCCCCCGCTCACGCGAGCGGAGGAGGCCGGGTGGAGAGGCGTGTCGGCCGGGGGCCGCGGCCACCGTATCTCAGCGCGTGGCGATCGGCAGGTACATGCGCAGCTCGTCCTGAAAGCCGTCGCCCACGCGCATGGCGTCGGGCTCCCGGCCAATCTCGACGAAACCGAAGGACTGGTACAGGGCGATGGCCGCGCGGTTGTCGGCGCTCACCTGCAGCGTGACGTGACGCAAGCCTGGCTGCGAGCGTGCGAGGGCGAGGGCGGCATCGACCAGCGCACGGCCAATCCCGCGCCCCGTTGCTTCGGTGCGCACGTACATGCCCCATAGAAAGCCGACGTGCGCGAACTTCGGACGCGGTGGCCGCCCGAGCCCAAGCACGCCCACCAGGCGGTCGTGCTCGAACGCACCGAAGACACCGCTCTCGGGCCGCACGGTGAGCCATTCGCGCACGCGCGCCAGCGGCCAGTCCTTCTCTTCCTCGAAACTCGAACCGAACGCCTCGGGGTGCGCCTGCAACCCGGCGAGTCGCAGTGCCTGAAAGGCGGGGGCATCGCTCGGCACGAGCCGTCTCACGTCGACGCCCGGCGGCGGTGCCGTCATGGCAGGCGCGGCTCCATCATGGCCAGCACCGTGCGTGCCGCCTCCTCCGACGAGGCCGGATTCTGGCCGGTCACCAGCCTGCCGTCGCCGACCACGTGCGATTGCCAGTTCTCGCCCCTCTCGTACAGTCCGCCCAGGCGCGTGAGTTCGTCTTCGACGAGAAACGGCACCACTTCGGTCAGACCGACGGCGTCCTCCTCTTCGTTCGTGAAGCCGGTCACGCGGCGCCCGCGCACGAGCGGTTCGCCATTTTCGCTGCGCACCTGGCGCAGCACACCGGGTGCGTGGCAGACGAACCCGATGGGTTTGCCTGCGCGCTCGAAGGCTTCGATCAGGTGAATGGAGTTGGGGTCCTGCGCCAGATCCCAGAGCGGACCGTGTCCGCCCGGGTAGAACACGGCGTCGTAGTCGTCGGCTTTGACGTCGGCCAGCCGGAGCGTGTTGGCCAGTGCCTTTTGCGCGTCAGGGTCCTCGCGGAAGCGGCGCGTGGCGTCGGTCTGGGCGTCGGGCGCATCGCTCTTCGGGTCGAGCGGCGGCTGACCGCCTGCCGGCGAGGCCAGCGTGACGTTGAGCCCTTCGTCGATGAAGACGTAGTAGGGCGCGGCGAATTCCTCGAGCCAGAAGCCGGTCTTCTTGCCTGTGTCCCCGAGGCGGTCGTGCGAGGTCAGAACCATCAGGATGTTCATGAAACGTCTCCCTGTAGAGTCGGCCATGCGGCTCATTTTACCTGTCATGCGCGGGTGTCGCAGGCGACAGTGTGTCGCCGCCTGGGTTCCCTTTCCGGCCGGCGAGGGGCTTCGGCGAGGAGGTGCGGGCGGTCGTCTTGTGAGCGGAATTCACGCAAAATCGCAATCGAATTCGATTTGCGGCGCCGTGCGGCTCGGCTATGCTGGTGCGGATGCGGGCGCCGCCCGGCACACCCCTTTTCCGACCCGGCAGTGACTGCCGACTCCCTGGAGCAAGACATGCAATTGATTGGAATGCTGGATTCCCCATACGTGCGTCGTGTGGCGATCTGTCTGAAGCTGCTGGGCCTTCCCTACGAACATCGCTCGTTGTCCGTGTTTCGCACGTTCGACGAATTCTCCGCGATCAACCCGGTCGTCAAGGCGCCCACGCTCGTGGCGGATGACGGCACGGTCCTCATGGATTCGACGCTCATCCTCCAGCACCTGGAATCGCTGGTCGACGCTGAGCGGCGCCTGGTGCCCATGGCACCCGAGGCCAGGTTGCGCGCGCTGCGCATCACAGGCCTTGCGCTCGCCGCATGCGAGAAATCGGTGCAGCTCGTCTATGAGCGTGAATTGCGCCCGAGCGAGAAGCGTCACTCGCCATGGACCGATCGCGTGCGTATCCAGTTGCATGCCGCGTTTGAGGCCCTGGAGCTGGAGTTGGCGCAGGTGCCGCTCGTGGCCACGCCGGATCGGATCGGCGAGCACGGTGTGACGGTCGCGGTTGCGTGGCGCTTCCATCAACTGATGTTGCCGGAGATCGATTTCGGCACCCGGTTTCCGGAGGTCGCCAACTTCTCGGCGCAGGCCGAAGCGCTGCCGGCCTTCCGGGAGACGCCGCCGCTGTAACGCGCGCCGCACGCAAGGCGTGCGCCACGACCGACAAAAAAAGCCGGACGGTTCGCCGTCCGGCTTTTTGCGCTGCGCGTCGCATTGGCGCGCTGCGTCGCGACGCATCAGCTCTTGAGCCGGTAACCCGTCTTGAACATCCAGGCAACGATGGCCAGGAAAACGGCGAGGAAGACGAGCGTCATGCCGAGACTCACGCCGACGCTCACGTCGGCGAGCCCGTAGAAGCTCCAGCGGAATCCGCTGATGAGATACACCACGGGGTTGAACAGCGTGACGGTACGCCAGAACGGCGGGAGGATGCTCGTCGAGTAGAAGCTGCCACCGAGGAACGTGAGCGGCGTGATGATGAGCAACGGCACGAGTTGCAGCTTCTCGAAGCCGTCGGCCCAGATGCCGATGATGAAGCCCAGCAGACTGAACGTCACCGCCGTGAGTACCAGGAACAGAATCATCCACAGCGGATGCTCGATGCGCAGCGGCACGAAGAGCGCCGCGGTGCCCAGCATGATGACGCCAAGAATGATCGACTTCGTGGCCGCCGCGCCGACATAGGCACACACGATTTCCATGTACGACACCGGCGCGGAGAGCACCTCGTAGATGGTCCCGGTGAAGCGGGGAAAGTAGATGCCGAAAGAAGCGTTGGTCACGCTCTGCGTGAGCAGCGAGAGCATGATCAGCCCCGGCACGATGAACGCACCGTACGGCACGCCCTCGATCTCGGGAATGCGCGAACCGATGGCCGCGCCGAACACCACGAAGTACAGCGAGGTCGAGATGACCGGCGAGATGATGCTCTGCATCAGCGTGCGACGCGTACGCGCCATCTCGAAATTGTAGATCGCCCTGACGGCGTAGAGATTCATGGCGCGGCTCATCCTTCTTTCTTGTGCACGAGCGAGACGAAGATGTCTTCGAGCGAGCTTTGCGTCGTGTGCAGATCCTTGACCGAAATCCCGGCGCGTTCCATGTCCCGCAACAGGGCGGCGATGGACGTCTTTTCGATGTTCGCGTCGTAAGAGAAGACCAGTTCCGTGCCGTTGTCGTTGAGCACGAGCCCGTAGGCCGAGAGGGCGTCGGGCACGGCGGACAGCGGCTCGGTCAGCTGCAGCGCGAGCTGCTTGCTGCCCATGTGGCGCATGAGTTCCGTCTTCTCCTGGACGAGCGTGATCTGCCCGCCGGTGATGATGCCGACCCGGTCGGCCATTTCCTCGGCCTCTTCGATGTAATGCGTGGTCAGGATCACGGTCACGCCGGTCTCGCGCAGCGATTGCACGAGACGCCACATGTCGCGACGCAGCTCGACGTCCACGCCGGCGGTGGGTTCGTCGAGGAACAGCACGCGTGGCTCGTGCGAGAGCGCCTTGGCGATCAGCACGCGCCGCTTCATCCCGCCCGAGAGCTGCATGATGCGGCTGTCCTTCTTTTCCCAGAGCGAGAGCGCGCGCAGCACCTTCTCGATGTATGCAGGGTTCGCGGGCTTGCCGAACAGGCCGCGCGAAAAGGAGACGGTCGCCCACACCGACTCGAACGAGTCGGTCGTCAGTTCCTGCGGCACCAGGCCGATGGCTTCACGCGCGGCACGGTAATCCGTGACGATGTCGTGGCCGTCGACGGTCACGGTGCCCGAGCTCGGGCGCACGATGCCGCAGATGGTACTGATGAGGGTCGTCTTGCCGGCGCCGTTCGGGCCGAGCAGGGCGAAGATCTCGCCGCGTTCGATTTCCAGGTTGATGTTCTTCAGCGCCTGGAATCCGCTCGCGTACGTCTTCGACAGATTCTGGATTGAGATCACGGATGGCATGGCGGCGACGATAGCACAGGCGTGAGAAATGCGTGGGGCAGGCACGAGGGGCAGGCGTGGGGCGGGCGTCATGCACGCGCGGGGGCGGCGATCTGCCGCGTCCGGGACGCCGGGGGCGGCGAGGGCGAGCCGCGCGGCGGCGCACGCGCGCGCCGCCGGAGCGCGCCCTCGGAGGCGAAGCGCGCGTGAATCGGGGATCCCGTGGTCGCCGCGCGCCTCGGCTCATGGCTTCAAACGTTCATGCCTTCAGCCCTTCGGCATTTCCTTCGGCACGATCACCATCCAGTTCATCCCGAACTTGTCCTTGACCATGCCGAATGACGTGGCAAAGAACGTCTCGCCGAGCGGCATGTTCACCTCGCCACCCTCGGCCAGGGCGTTGAACGCCTTCTCGGCGGCGCTCGCCTCGGTGAAGTCGACCGACAGCGAGAAGCCGTCGAACTTGGGCTTGCCGCTCACCATGCCGTCCGAGGCCATCACCATCGTGTCGCCGATGTGGAACTCGCCATGCATGATCTTCTCGTCGCTGCCCGGCGGCAGCATGCCCTCGGGGCAGCGCTCGGGACTCTCGCCGTAGCGCATCATCATGCCGCGCTTCGCGCCCAGTGACTTCTCGTAGAACGTAATCGCCTCTTCGCAACGACCTTCGAAAAACAGATAGGAATGGACTTGCATGGAAAGCTCCTCGTGATGTCGGGAAAGGCGGGGGCGGACCAGCCAGTGGCCGGCGGCCACCCGCGCCGGGAAATACAGCGGTGCGGACTACAGGCGGAAATATGAGTTCGACGACTTCGACGACTTCGACGACTTTGCGCCGTGATGCTCCCGGGGCGGCACCGCGTCGAACGCCACGAGCGCCGGAGCGCCGTGTTCGGGCCGCGCGCCGGCTTTTCGCATGCGCAGTGCATCCAGCCATGTCGAGTGGAATGCACGAATGGCAACGTCGTCGCCGTGTGGGGGATACGTTTCAACCATAGTGCCTCCGCTTGAAAAGCGTGGATGCCGACGCAATGCAACTTGCCTTTGTGGACAGCGTCCACAAACAATAACAGACATAATGGACACTGTCCACAAGGGGTAGTAATGACAGAACGAGAGACGGTCACGGGGCCAGCACGCACGACTTACCGCCACGGCGACTTGCGCAGGGCGTTGCTGGATGCCGGTATCGCGCTGGCACGCGACGGCGGACCGGACGCTGTGATCCTACGCGAGGCAACGCGTCGTGCCGGGGTCGTTCCCAATGCGGCGTACCGGCATTTCGCGAATCGTCAGGCGTTGCTCGATGCCGTGCGCGCGGCGTCCCTCGCGGCGCTGGCCGTGGGCATCGAGCGGGAAATCGCGGCGCTCGACGCGTCGCCGCAAGACGCCGCGGCGCATGCGCGGGCGGTGCTGCGTGCGGTCGGCATCGGCTATTTGCATTTCGCGAGGGCGCAACCGGGTCTGTTTCGCACCGCGTTCGCGCCATCGGAGAATGTGCGCTCCGCGGGCGGGCCGGAGAAGGCGGGGGCGAGCGGTCTGAATCCGTTCGAGTTGCTCGGAGCGGCGCTCGACGGCATGGTGGCCGCCGGAATCATCGATGCCAGGCAGCGCCCCGGTGCGGAGTACCTGGCCTGGGCGGCCGTGCACGGACTGGCGGTGCTCGTCATCGACGGCCCGCTGCGCGATCTTCCCGACGATCGGGTCGACGACCTGGGCCAGCGACTCGTGGCCATGGTCGAGAAGGGCTTGTAGCGATCCGTTGTGCCTCAACGACGGCTCGCAGAGACGAAACGCCGGACGTGCGTGGCCTTCGATGACAAGCCTCGTCAAGGTTCGACGGGGTGTCGGGTGGCACGTTCGTGTCATGCAGCCCGTGCGGGCGTTGCCGCCAGCACCGGGTCACGGGGTCCTGGGGTCAGCGCGCGGTGCGGCGTGAGCGCATCGATCCGGACCAGGCCACCGCGCCGACGATGCACGCGCCGCCCACGGCCATCTTGAGCGTTGGCGACGTGCCGAACAGCACCCACGCGAAAGCGATCGCGTAGACGGGTTCGAGCGCGATGACCACCGCCGCCTGACTGGCCTTGACCGTGCGCAGCGCGTGAATGAAAAGCGTGTAGGCGAGGGCGGTGCAGGCCACGCCCAGGCAGGCGAGCCATCCCCATTGCACGGCCGGCAGGACAAGTGCTTCGCGCCACGTAAAAGGTCCGAGTACCAGCACGATGCCCAGGCATTGCCACCAGCTCGCCTGTAACGGCGACGCCTGCGCGCCGAGCACGCGATTCGACAGCGCGATGACGGCATAGATCGCCCCGGACAGCACACCCCACGCGAGTCCCACGGTCGCCCCGGCCCGCCAGTCGAAGGCCGGCGTGACGAGCGCGAGTCCGATGCAGACCAGTGCGATCACGCCTACGTCGCCCAACGCGGGGCGCTCCCGGCGCAATGGCCACTCCAGCAGGATCACGAATGCCGGAAAACAGGCGAAGCCGAGCGTGCCGACGGCCACGCCTGCCGCCTTGATGGCCAGAAAGAAGGCGAGCCAGTGCGCCGCGAGCAGCACGCCGGCCACGATGAGCCGTGCGGCCGCCCCTGGCGAGACACCTTGCCAGGGGGCGCCGCCCGACAATCGCGAGGCGCCGCGCATGCCGACTAGCCCCACGAGCGCGATGGCGCTCAACGCGAGCCAGGAAAAGAGTCCGCGGCCGAAGACGATCAGCGTGCTGCTGGCGGCGATGTGCTCGCCGAACAGTGCGGACGCGCCGAACAGCATGGCGGCGACGTGCAGCGCGATTTGCGGACCGGCCCCGCCACGTGGGTGTGGCGGGGTTTGCGTCGCATCGAGGGGGGCGGCGGCGCGGCCGGCCTCAGGCATCGCCCGACTTTTCGGACTTGGGGGAAGCGTCGGCGGCGTCGGGCACCGGGATGGCCGTGGTGTACATGACCTGCTTGAGCGCGAAGCTGGACCGAATGTTGCGAATGCCGGGGATGCGCGAGAGGCGATCGGTGATGAGGGTTTCGTAGGCACTCATGTCGCTGACCATGACCCGCAGGAGGTAGTCGGCGTCGCCGGACATCAGGTAACACTCCATGACGTTCGGCAGGGCGGTGACGGCGGCCTCGAAGGCGTCGAGTCCATCGCGATTCTGATTCTCGAGGGTGACGTGAATGAACACGTTGATATGCAGCCCGAGTTTGGACGGATCGAGCAGCGTGACGCGCTGCCGGATGTAGCCTGCCGCCTCCAGGGCTTTCACGCGCGCAAGACAGGGCGAGGGCGAGAGGCTGACCCGCGAGGCGAGTTCAACGTTGGTCAGGCGGGCGTCGGCTTGCAGTTCCCGCAGAATCTTCAGATCAATGGCGTCGAGTTCCATACCACTTGTTCCATACCACTTGGCGCGCGTGCCCCGGATGAGGGCCGGCGTTCCGTTCAATTAGCCGCTCGGTTGGCGACAGTGCCGCAATACTAGCCTATTTGTTCCGGGCCCCGCGCGCGATATCACGTCCGCCTGCGTGGCGTGCGTGTAAGGATCGGAAATGTTGTATTTCCGTGTTGTTGACGTCTGTGGCTGACAACATTTGTTGACGCAGCGCTGACGTTTGCTAATATTCCGAAACTTAAATGAGAACGTTAACGATTCTCATTAAAAATAAAGATTTCGACAGTCACACGGGAATTCAAGCATGTCTTTCGTTCACGCCCCTCGGACGTTGCGCGCCGCGCGCAACGCCGCAGCACCGGGTATGCATTGCACGCCATTGGCTCTTCCGGCGCCCTGCGGCGCATTGGCGCCGCTGGCACTGGCCGTCTTGCTGAGCTTTGCCGTTGTTCCGGCTTTCGCCCAGACTCCGGGTAACGTCGGCAATGCGGACGCGAGCTCGGCCGACACCGCCTCGCAGGCGACACTCAAGGCTACGACGGTGACGAGTTCGGCGCTGCGCGAGACCCCGCAGAATCTCAAGCAGCCCGTACAGGCGGGCGCGCTCGGCTCGCGCAGCCAGCTCGACACGCCATATTCGACCACCGTCGTGAGCCAGGAACAGCTCGAACAGCGCCAGCCCGCCAAGCTCGGCGACGTGTTCGTGACCGACGCGTCGGTGACCGACGGCAGCAACGCCTTCGATGCCTGGGCGGGCTACATCTTCGTGCGCGGCATGCCCATCGACTGGCAGTCCGGCTTCAAGCTCGACGGCCTGCCGGTGATGACTTACGGCGTGACCATGCCGTACGAACAGTTCGATCGCGTGGAACTGCTCAAGGGGCTGTCCGGCTTCATGTACGGCTTCGTCGCTCCGGGCGGGGTAGTGAACTACGTGACGAAGCAGCCTACCAACGAGCGTATCGCGAGCGTCGACGTGGGCTTTCATTCCGAAGGTATCTGGCGCGAGCATGTGGATCTCGGTGGACGCGCGGGACCGAACGACATGTTCGGTGCGCGTTTGAACTACACGCATGAAGAGGGGCGGACGTACACCGACGGCAACCTCAATCGCGATACCGTTTCGGTCGCGCTCGACGCGCGCATCACCCGCGATCTCACGTGGAACTTCGGCGCGATGTATCAGGATCGGCGCGCCACGGGCACGTCCCCCTCGCTCTCGACGTACAGCTTCTCCGGAGCGCAATTGCCCGGTCCCGTCAATGTGTCCAATGCGAATCTGCAAACGCAGACCACACATCTGAACACGATCACGCAGTTCTACACGACCGGTCTCCAATACCAGATCAATCCGGATTGGAAGGTCTCGGCGAACTACGCGTTCAACAAGTCGACGCGGGACCGTAACGAAGCCACGTTGTATCTGCTCAACGGCGCGGGCGACTTCAGCGGCCAGAACGATCTGGGCGACGAAAACAACACGTTCCGGGCCTGGCAGGTCACGGCCGAAGGCAAGGTGCGTACCGGCCCGTTCGCCCATCAGCTCACATTCGGGCTCGCTTCGCAGTATCAGACCAATGACTACGCCTATCTGTACAGCCCGACCTATGCCGGCAATCTATACCAGGGCACGTCTTACCAGTATTACGGCGACGGCACGTCGCTCAAGGCGCAACGCTCCAGCGCCATCGAGCAGCGTTCGGTGTTCGCGTCGGACACCGTGCAACTGACCGAGCGCTGGTCGGTGCTCGCGGGCGGCCGCTTCACGAATTACAACCAGACGAACGCGCAGGGCGTATCGACCTACTCGACCAACGGCGTGTTCACGCCGACGTTGGCCGTCATGTACAAGCTCGCGGCGAACACCACCGCGTATGCCAGCTACGTGGAAGCGCTGGAGGCGGGCGAAGTCGTCGGTTCGACCTACGCGAACGCCGGTGCGGTGCTCAACCCGTTCAAGAGCCGCCAGTACGAAGTCGGTGTGAAGACCGAGCAGTCGACGTGGAGCACGACGGCCTCGATCTTCCGCATCGAGCGCGGCGCGGTCTATACCAACAGCGCCAACGCGCGCGTGGCCGACGGTCAGTCGATCTACCAGGGGATCGAGGTCGCGGGCTCGGTGAAGCTCGGACCCCGTTGGACGCTCGGCGCGAGCGCCATGGCACTCGATGCCTGGTACGCGCGCACGGCCAACGGCTTTGATGGCAATCGCGTCGGCGGCGCACCGCGCTTCGTGCTCTCGGGCAGCGTCGAGTACAAGATCCCGTATGTGCCCGGCCTGTCGGTCGGTGGCGACATTCGCTACAACGGCCGCACGTCGCTCAATCCGCAGAACTCGCTCACGGTGTCGGGCTACACGCTCGTCAACCTGGGGGCGACCTATCGCACACGCGTGGCCGGCAAGGACGTGACGCTGCGTGCCGCGGTGAGCAACCTGACCAATCGCCAGTACTGGGAGTACCAGTACGACAACTACATCAAACCGGCCGACCCGCGCATGATCAGCCTGAACGCGAAGATCGACTTCTGAGGGCGCTGCGTCGCGCCGAGACGGGCGACGCACGACCGACGTCGCTTCCTGGCAAAAGCGGCCCGCGGGGCCGCTTTTGCACATTTGCAGGTACGGGGCGGGGCGACGGCTATGATGGCCATCGAAAATTTCAATCGACCCGGTATATCGAAACGCTTGACTATCTACCTATCGATAGATAAAGTTCGTTTCATGAACCGCACGACACCGACCGCCGCACCGACCGTGAAAGCGCAATTGCTCGATCACGCACAGACGTTCCTGATGACGCGAGGCTACAACGGCTTCAGCTACCGGGATCTGGCCGAGCGTGTCGGGGTGAAGACATCGAGCATCCACTATTACTTCCCCACCAAGGAAGATTTGGTGCTCGAAGCGGTGAAGGCGTATGACGCGACGATTGCAGAGGACGTGGCGGCCATCGATGAGGCATTGCCGGTGCAGCGCAAGCTGAGCCTCTACGCGCAGGGTTTCGGTCGTATCGTGGCTGACGGTCAACGTATCTGCCTGTGCGGCATGCTGGCCGCCGACATCGAAACGCTGCCGGAGACAGTGCGTAACGCGGTCCAACGGTTCTTCGCGTTCCACGAATCCTGGCTGGCGCGCGTGTTGGCCGATGGCGTGGCGCAGGGAACACTGACGCTCACGTCGTCACCCGAAGCGACGGCGCGGGCGTTGTTTGCCGGATTCCAGGGCAGTGTGATGGCCTCCCGGCTGTTTCGGGCGCCGTCGAGACTGGAAGATGTCGTGGCGTCGGTCTGTGGGGTCGCCTGACGCGGCGACACCGTGGAAGTTCGTGACGACGGCGGCGCCAGGCGGGAGTTCATCTCCCATATTTTTGTGATTCGATATCTATCTATTGATAGATAAGTGAATGAAGTCGCGGGAATCGGGAAATCGGGACGCGTTTCGGCGACAGGTCGAGGCGGTGCCACGGTGCGGTTGCCGAAGGTGCATTAAGATCGTCGACGGTGTTTGCGTGCGGCGCGGGCGTGGCCAGCGGCTGGGCGTATGTGGCACATCGGTACCGTCGACGCGGGAACACACGCGTGCGAAATGCGTCATGACGTGAGTTCGACGCGCGTTTGTATGTCAGGTTGGATCGTTCGGCCGGCAGAGGTTGCCGCGATGGCACGTCAGGCCGCTGCGATCGAGGTTTGGAAGTGAAATTTTCTACTTACCAGGAGTTCGTCATGTCGATCGAAAAAGTGCTGTACACCGCTCACGCCACCGCCACCGGAGGCCGTGATGGCCGCGCCGTGTCCTCGGACGGCGTGCTCGACGTCAAGCTTGTGGTGCCCAAGGAAATGGGTGGCCCGGGCGTTGGCGGCACCAACCCGGAACAACTTTTCGCCGCGGGCTATTCGGCCTGCTTTCTCGGCGCGCTGAAGTTCGTCGCCGGCAAGGAAAAGATCGCGTTGCCGGCCGAGACCAAGATCGACGGCAGCGTCGGCATCGGCCAGATCCCGACCGGTTTCGGCATCCAGGCGGAGCTCAAGATTAGCGTTCCGGGCGTGGACCGCAAGGTTGTGGAAGACCTCGTGCAGAAGGCGCACATCGTGTGCCCGTACTCGAACGCCACGCGCGGCAACATCGACGTGACGCTGACGGTGGTCTGATGTTGGCGGCCCACAGGGCCGTCGATTGCGGTAAAGGAAAAGGGCAGCCGGTTGGCTGCCCTTTTTGCTTCGCGCCTATTTTGTCTTGACTTCGACCTTGATGCCGTCGGGCAGCACCGTGATGGCGCCCGGTTCGACGTCGCGTCCACCGTAGCGCAATTGCTCCGGCTTGAAGGTGTAGATCGGATACTGATCGAGGATCTGCTGCGCGACGGTGCCGCCGATCGCGGTCAATTGCTGGCCGTAGGCGGGTGGCATGCCGTTCACGTCCACCCGCTCGACACTCGGACGGTCGAGCAGCACGGCGCGTCGGACGGGGTCGTATTTCAGTGCGCTCGAGATCGCCAGCGAGCCCTGGAGCGGCTGGCCTTGCAGCAGGATGTTCTGCAATTGCGCATCGACCTGCGTGTTGACGCGGTTGGCCTGCGGATTGAAGCCGATCCGGGGATGCGTCAGTTCGACGGTGAGCAGTTGGCCGTAGTTGAGCGTGGTCGGGAATCGCTTGTCGACGGCGCTTTCGATGTCCTTGCGCGTCATGGTGTATTCGCCGGTCCAGATGTTGTAGCCGGCGTCGGCCCGTTGCATGCGCGAGGCCAGCGCCAGACCGAGCAGGCCGGCGAGCCCGATGCGCAAGACGTCGCGACGCGACGCCGCGAGGTGCGCGGCCTCGCCCTGAGATGTCGCCCCCGCCAACGAAAGCGGCGAAAGCGGCAGTTGCGACAGACGCGAAGCGGGGAGCAAACCGGGGAGCGAGGGCGGGCGGCGGGTGGTCATGTTGCGAAGGTCCTGGGACGGGCACGGCGCGGCGGTGCCTGAGTCGTCGATAGCGATGTGACTCGCGCGATCGGGAATCGTTCGGCCTGCGCGAGTGCGTCGCCTGCCGGGCAGATCAATAGTGCGGCGGGATTTCGTGGCGCGGGTTGCCGTCGTTGCCGCCCGGGCCTTGCGAGAGCACCTGTTGGTAAAGCGCCTTGAACTGTTTCTGGAGCAGGTCGATTTGCTGCTCCTGCCGTGTCACGATGCCGTTGAGCGTTTCGAGCAGGTCTTCCTGAAACGCCGTCTTGATTTCGAGTTCGACGATGCGGGCTTCCAGCGATTCCATGAGCTTCTCCGTTGAAGGCGGCATTGTAGGCCATTGTGCGGTGACGCATGCCCGGCGCGCCCGGCATAATCGCGTCATGAAAACCTTTGCACTGTATGTCGTCACCGCGGTGGCGGAAATCGTGGGCTGCTATTTGCCGTGGCTTTGGCTCAGGCAGGATCGCAGCGCATGGCTGCTGGTACCGGGCGCGGCGTCGCTGGCGCTGTTCGCCTGGCTGCTGACGCTGCATCCCGCCGCGGCCGGCCGCGTCTATGCGGCGTATGGCGGCGTCTACATCACCGTGGCGATCGTGTGGCTGTGGTGGGTGGACGGCGTACGTCCAACCTCCTGGGACATGGCCGGGGTGACGGTGGCCCTGGTGGGCATGGGCCTCATCGCCTTCCAGCCGCGCTGAGCGCGGCGCACCGCATCCCATCCATTACACCCTGTCGTACGCCAGGGATGCGCGCGTGCTGTCCCGCCAGCCTTCCCGCGAGCGCACCGGCACTGACGCCCGCGACGCGTTCACGGGGTTCGCACGCGGTACGTGCAGCGCTGCCCGCCCGCGAGGATGTGCGTCTCGCGAGAGACGGTGCCACGCTCGCCGACCAGTTCCTGAAACAACTCCAGCTCGGTACGGCAAAAGCCCTGGCAGGTCTTGGCGGCGGCGCAGATCGGGCAGTGGTCCTCGATGAGCAGCCAGTCGTCGCCGTCACGCTCCACTCGCGCCATATAGCCCTCGGCCGACCGGATCTCCGCGAGCTTGTCGAGCCGCGCCTGCAGTCCCTTGAGCGGATCGACGGCCTGCTTGTAATGCAACCGCGTGTCCGCTGCACGCTGGGAGATGAGACGATCCAGCCCATCGTCGCCGAACAACTGACGGATCGATCCGATCAATTGGATCGTGAGATGCGAGTGGGCGTCGGGGAAGCGGGCATGCCCGGCTTCCGTGAGCATCCACGTCTGGCGTGGGCGTCCCGCCCCGCGTGAGGGCATCGTCTGGCCAATGAGCAGGCCGTCCGACACCAGCCGCTGCACCTGCAGGCGCGCAGCCTCGGCCGTGATCCCCAGCGCCGCGGCGACCTCCGCCGTCGACGCCGGCCCCTGCGTTTTCAACCAATGCAAGACGCGCTCGTGCCCGGCGCCGGTCGCCGATGGGACTGCCCTATTATCCAAGTGGTTATTTGTGTAATTCATGGTGCGGCATGTAATATCCAAGAATTTTCTTGCATATTAGTCGCCCGAGGGGTGGCTGTCCATCCATGACAACGAACACGACGAATTCCGGGACGCCGGGCTGGCGGGATCTGTTGAGCGGCAAGAACGGTTGGCGTTCGCTGGCGCTGGCCGGCGGGGTGGCGCTGCATGCCACCAATGTTTATGTATCGACGACCGTGCTGCCGTCGATTGTTCGGGACATCGGCGGGCTCGACCTGTACGCGTGGAACACGACGCTTTTCGTGGTGGCGTCGATCCTCGGTTCGGTATTTGCCGCAACGTTGATGGCGACGTTCGGACCGCGCGTCGCCTATGGAATGGCACTGCTCGGCTTCAGCGCGGGCACGATCCTATGCGCGGCGGCGCCGACCATGCCGTGGATGCTTGCGGGCAGAACGCTGCAGGGTTTCGGTGGTGGCATTTTGCTCTCGCTCAGCTACGCCTTGATCCGCGTTGTCTTTGCGCCGTCGTTGTGGTCGAGGGCGATGGGACTTATCTCGGGCATGTGGGGGGTGGCCACGCTTTGCGGCCCGGCGCTGGGTGGCATCTTTGCGCAGTTCGGGCATTGGCGCTGGGCCTTCTGGTCGCTGCTGCCGGTCGTCGTGGGCCTCGGCCTCATCATTCGGGTGCAGGTGCCCGCCGGACGCGCCATGGCAGCCGGTACGGCATCGCCGCGCAGCGACGAGGCGAAGATCATTCCGTGGTTCAAGGTGATCTTGCTGTGCGCGTCGGCGGTTGCGATCTCGCTCGGCGCGGTAGTCGCCTCGCATCGGCTTGCCGCCGCGTGGATGGTTGCCGGACTGGCGCTGGTCGGATGGCTCGCGCACCGAGAGCGAAGTGCGCGATATGCGTTGCCGCGCCTGATGCCGACCGGCGCCTATTCGTTGCGCACGCGCCTGGGTGGCCTCTACGCCGCCATGGGCCTGCTCGGGCTGGCTATGACGAGCGAGATCTACATCCCGTATTTCCTTCAGACGATTCACGGGCAGACGCCGTTCGCGGCCGGCTACCTGGCTGCCCTCATGGCGGCGGGCTGGTCGGTCGGGTCGATGACGAGTGCCGGGCGCCAGGGCGATGCGGCCGAGCGGCGTGTGCGTCTCGGGCCGGTGATCGTTGCGATCGGCATGTTCGCGCTTGCCTGGTTGCTGCCGCAGCGCTCTCTCTTCGAGAGCACTGCGGGCGCGTTGAGCCTTGGGGCGGCGCTCTTCGGCGTTGGCATGGGCGTGGGCATCGGCTGGCCGCATTTGCTCACACGGGTGATGACGGCGGCGCGTCCGGGCGAAGCGCATCTGGCGTCCGCCTCGATCACCACGGTGCAGTTGTATTCGATGGCGCTGGGCTCGGCGCTCGCGGGACTGGTTGCCAATTCGGCCGGACTTGCGGACGGCGCGCTCGAGCCAGCGCAGCGTGCGTCGGCCTGGCTGTTCGCGCTCTTCGCGCTTGCGCCGGCCGGCGCCGCGCTGGTTGCATGGCGCGGCAGGACCGCCGCGCCCGTTCCGGGACAGGAGGCATCATGATCGATCGCATCACCGCCATGCGCACGTTCGTTCGCGTCGCAGAGGTGGGCAGTTTCACCAAGGCGGCGGCCTCGCTCGATCTGCCGCGCGCGACGGCGACCACGCATGTGCAACATCTCGAGCGCTGGTTCGGGGTGGCGCTGTTCACACGCTCGACACGGCGCGTGGCACTCACGATGGAGGGGGCGGCCTATTACGAGCGGTGCGCGGCGATTCTCGCCGACGTGGAGGAAGTCGAATCGGGGTTGTTCGGTGCGCATGCGCAACTGCGGGGGCGACTTGCGGTGGTGCTGCCGCCCGTGATCGCCCGTGAAGTGGTGATGCCGTCGCTCGCCGAGTTCCAGTCGCGCTATCCGGGGCTGGAAATAGCGCTGGATGCCACGCCGGCGCACGGGGACTGGCGGGGTGACGGCGTCGATTGCGGCGTGGTGCTGGGCGAGTTGCCCGATTCGCGTCTGGTGGCCCGCCACTTGGGCGATCTGCCCCGCGTGACGTGCGCGAGCCGGCGCTATCTCGACGTGCACGGAACGCCGGAAAACCTCGATGAGCTCGCCAGGCATACCTCGGTGAAGTGGCGCTCGGCGCCTGCCGAGTCGCTGACTTTGCCCGCCTCGTCGACGTCGGCTCCGGCCGAAGACGAGGCGGGCGTGGCCGGCATGACGCTCGCGATGCCGACCACGCGATGCGGCGATCTCATGCTGATGGTCGGCTCGCGCGCCACGTGCGTGCGCACGCGGGGGCAACTGCACGTGGGCGACGAAGCCGCCTACCTCGCTGCGGGCCTGGAAGGGCTCGGGCTGATTCAGCCGACCGTGCTGGCGGCCGCGCCCTATCTCGCGTCGGGGCGTTTGGTGCCGGTCTTGCCGAATTGCCCGCCGCCGGCGCTACGGCTGTCAGCCGCGTATCCCGTGCAAAAGCGTGTGTCGCCGCGCGTGAGGGCATTCGTCGACTGGCTCGCGCAGATCTGCGCGCCGCTGGGGCGTGGCGGCCTTGGCGGGCCTCAGGCGTCGCCCCGCCCCGCCATGCCGGGAGTGCCGGAAGCGCCAGGTGCGGCAGACGTGGCGACGCTGCCGCTGCCGGAAGGCAAGGCATCGAGCACGCGCCGTTCGTTCACGCTACCGGCGTAGTGATTGCGCTTCTCCTCGTACATCAGCAGATCGGCGCGCTGAACGGTGGCTTCGAGTCGTTCGCCGGCTTCGCAGGTTGCCATTCCCATCGAAAACGAAAGCGGCGTGCCGGGATAGAAGGAGTTGTTGAGTTCGACGAGTTGCCGAATGCTCTCCATGACGGCTGCGCCGCCCGTGGCATCGGTCGACGGCAGCAGCAGCGCGAACTCGTCGCCGCCGATGCGCGCCGCGATCTGCGGTGCCACAACCGCCTTGCCGAGCACTTCGCCCGCGCGGCGGAGCATACCGTCGCCGGCGGCGTGACCGAGCTGATCGTTGACGGTCTTCAGGCCGTTGAGGTCCGCCACGACGACCGTCACCGGATACGGTCCCTTGCGTTCGAGCCGGTTCAGCTCGTCGACATAGAACGAGCGGTTGCGCAGCTTGGTCAGCACGTCGTGCTTGCCGAGGAATTCGAGGTACGACTCGGCTTTCTTGCGCGCGGTGATATCGGTCAGCGCGACGAGCACGAGGTCCCACCGCGCCTCGTGCCCGGGCAGCACGGCGAATTGCAGGTGGACGTTGATCTCGTTGCCGTCGAGCGCGTAGTTGATGACCTCTCGTTGCTGAAAGAGCTTGTTCTCCCACAGGTCGATCAACTGCTCGCGAAAGTTGTGGCGCATGTCGTCGCGAAAGACGTCGGGCAGGCGCGCGAGCAGGGTGGCCTTGTCGGGCGCGACGAACATGGCGAGCGTGTGACGGTTCACGTCGAGCACGTGGATCTCGGTCATGCATCGCTCGACGAACTCGGGGTGTACGTCGGTGAAGGTCCGGAAGTCGGTGATGCCGCGCGAGCGGGCGTCGTCGAGCAGCAGCTTGATGGCGCTGAAGTCCTCGACCCAGAGCGAGACCGGCGAATACTCGAAGAGGCCTCGTGCGTATTGTTCGCCCATCGTCACGCGCTCGCGGGCGTGTTCCAGTTCGGTGACATCTTCGAGCGAGATCAACACCCGCGCGAGCGTGTCTTCGTGGCCGGGCAGTACCGAGCCGTTGAGCAGCACGTCGAGACGTCGGCCGTCGAGCGTGTAGTTGACGGTCTTGCTCGTGAATTGCGTGCGGCCGTCCCACAACTGGCAGAGCTCTTCGATATGTGTCTTGAGCATGTCGTCGCGAAACACGCGCGGCAGATTCGCCACCAGCGTGTCGAGTGACGGTGCGTTGAACATGTTCAGGGTGCGCTGGTTGACCTTGATGACGCGAATGCGCTGCGAACACGCCGACACGTGCGCCGGATCGGACTTGAAGTGGGTGCGCAGATCGGTCACCCCCTGCGCGCGCCACGTGTCGAACATTCGTTTCACGCCACTGAAGTCTTCGAGCCAGAGCGAGACCGGCGCGAGGTCGAACATCATGGCGTCGTCACTCGCCGCGCCCGTGGCGCCGTGTGCGAGGTTCGACGGGCTCGTCTGCGCGAGGTCGGTCTCAGCGCGCGAGGGCGCTTGAGGGGGTACGGCGGGCATGGCGTCCGGCATGTGGCACCTGGGAGTCTGGTCGCGCTTTAGGGGATCTGATCAACTCGCCATTCTACGGTCAATCCGGGCGGTGCCACAGCGCGTGCGTCGGGCTACAGCAACGGTGCGCCGGTGTCGCGTTTGACTTCGCGCAGCGACAACATCGATTCAATCGACGAAACGCCGGGAAGGGCGCGCAGCACATCGCGCGTAAACATTCCGTAGTCGTCCAGGTCGGTGGCGACGACGCCGAGCAGATAGTCGGCGCTGCCGGAGATGTTGTGGCAGGACACGATGCGATCGATCGCCTGGACCTCGCGCTCGAACTGCTCGGAGAGCGAGCGATCGTGCACGGCGAAGCGCACGTGGACGAATGCCGTGACGCCCAGGCCGAGTGCGCGATACGAGAGTTCCGCGCGGTAGCCGGTAATGTATCCCTCGGCTTCGAGCCGCTTCAGGCGCCGCGCGCAGGGGGTCTCGGAAAGCGACACGCGCTCGGCGAGTCGCGCGTTGGAGATGCGGCCGTCGCGTTGCACGATGGCCAGGATCGCCCGATCGATGGCGTCGAGTTCGTTCATTGTGGGTATCCCGCTACGAAAAGCTGCTGCAAAGATGGCATTCCACCACGAACTGCGGCTTCCGGATAGTGTTGCCCTCGTCCGTATGGACTAGGGCGAGTGGCGTGCTGGAATCGAGGGTCTCGCGGAATTTATCTTCTCTTGGAACATTATTGGCGTATTCAGCTAAATATTCTGGTAAATGGTCGAGGAAATCGCCATGTAATGCTCCTGATTTGGCGGGATCATATGGCTATTCTCGGCCACACCGGTCGTCAGGGGAAAAGTCATGGTTTCGCTGCAGTTGCTCACTGTCTTCATTGGCGCGCTGGTCGTCGTCTACGCATTGCCAGGGCCCGACATGGCGCTTGTGATGCAAACGAGCATGACGCGCGGGGTGCGGCACGGACTGGCGACGGCGGGCGGGCTGGCCATGGCACGCGCAGGGCACGTGACGCTGTCCGCCTGCGGCGTGGCTGCGCTGCTGCGTGCGGCGCCGTGGCTGTTCGAGACGGTGCGTATCGTGGGGGCGATCTATCTCGCCTGGGTCGCGATCCAGATATGGCGATCGTCGGCTTTCGGCGTCGATGTCGCGGCGCCGTCGGCGGAAGCGCCGCCGCCGCTTTCGCACGCGGTGCGCCGGGGCGTGCTCTCGAGCGTGCTCAATCCCAAGGCGCTGCTGTTCTGCTCGGTATTGCTGCCGCAGTTCGTGCGCCCGGAGGCCGGGCCGGTCTGGACCCAGGTGCTCGAACTCGGTGTGTTGTTGCTGATCGTTGGTGCGATGTTCGACGTCGCGCTCGCTTTCGGCGCCGCGCGCATCGCGCGGTGGCTGCGCACCCGTCCGCTTGCGCAAAAAGTGCAACGCTGGTCGTTCGGCGCGGCACTCATGGCGTTCGCCGTGCGACTGTCGTTCGACTGAAAAGCCGGGCACAATACTTTCCCCATCCCCTGCCAGTCCAATCGCACCAACATGGTGCGTTTTCGCTGCGACACCGCAATTCAGGGTGCGACACAACGTCGCACCCGTTGAAATTCGAGAACCTTGCCCGATTGCTGCATTGCACAGCGTTTACCGCTAAAAAGGTGCCGATCTGCTTGGAAATCGACGCGCGCGTACGCGTGAGGGTCGCGCGACACATTGTCGCGCCGGCGGGTGTGCGATGGGCGGCCTAATTAAACTTCGGCATAATGCCGCACCGTGATGGAAGTAAAAGACAAGAAGTCGGACAGTGACTTGAGGTCTGCGGGCGGCGAATTGCCCCGGTTCCCGTCTTTTCGATGACACAGTCGTCGTAGTTCAACCGGTGCAATACCGGCGTGACGACTGCTCCCGTCTCACCTTAACCCTTGCCAACCTCCTGCGACCCTGCATCAGGCCGGTAAGCCCGTGTTGCGCCGTTCGCTGGCCAACTCAACCCTGTCGTGTGACATGAAGAAACACAGAAACCCGCGATTGTTTAGGCTCCTCGCCTTGTGCTCGCCGCTGATTTTGGCCGGCTGCGACATGACGCTGCTCGACCCTAAAGGGCAGATCGGAGTAGAGAACAAGAACCTGATCCTCACGGCCACGTGGCTGATGCTGATTGTGGTGATTCCGGTCATCCTGATGACGCTGTGGTTCGCGTGGAAGTATCGCGCGACCAACAAGTCGGCGCGCTATGAGCCGAACTGGTCGCACTCGACGGCCATCGAGGTCGTGGTCTGGCTCGTGCCGATCATCATCATTGCGATCCTCGCGCGCATCACCTGGGTGTCCACCCACGAACTCGATCCGTACAAGCCGCTGGAAAGCGAAGTCAAGCCGATCACGGTCGAAGTGGTGTCGATGAACTACAAGTGGTTGTTCATCTACCCGGAGCAGGGCATTGCGTCGATCAACGAACTGGCCGTTCCTGTCGATACCCCGGTGAATTTCAAGATCACGTCGGAATCGATCATGAACTCGTTCTTCATTCCGCAACTGGGTAGCATGGTCTACACCATGGCGGGCATGGAGACGAAGCTGCACCTGATCGCCAACCACGTCGGCGAGTACGACGGGATTTCGGCGAACTACAGCGGCGGCGGTTTCTCGGGCATGCGTTTCAAGACGCTGGCGATGACCGATGGTGACTTCCAGGCATGGGTGACGAAGGTCCGCGAGTCGAAGAAGGTGCTTGACAAGGGCACTTACGCCTCGCTGGTGCCGATGAGCGAGAACACGCCGGTCACGTATTACAGCTCGGTCGACGCGAACATGTTCCAGTCGATCGTGCACGCCCCGATGGCATCGGGCATGGCGCAGCAGCAGGAAGGCCATGAGAGCCACGGCGCCATGGACATGAAGGGCATGGACATGAAGATGGAAATGAAGGGCGCAGGCACTGACGCCGCGACGGCTCCGGCCGCCGCTGCCAACGTGCAGAACGGCCAGTCGATGACCATGGCCATGGACAACGCCGGCGCGCATGCGATGCACGCCGGTGCGGCTGCGCACGCGCATAAGGAGTAAACAACAATGTCAACGCTGTTTGGCAAACTGACTCTCGAAGCCATCCCGTACCACGAGCCGATCATTGTCGGCGCGGTCGGCATGATGGTGCTTGGTGGGCTGGGCATCATTGCCCTGCTGACCTACTTCGGCAAGTGGAAGTACCTGTGGAACGAGTGGGTGACGTCGGTCGATCACAAGAAGATCGGTGTCATGTACGTGCTCGTGGCGCTCGTCATGCTGCTGCGCGGCTTTGCCGACGCCATGATGATGCGCACGCAGCTCGCGCTCGCGCACAACTCGCCCGGCATTCTCCCGCCGGATCACTACGACCAGATCTTCACCGCCCACGGCGTGATCATGATCTTCTTCGTGGCGATGCCTTTCATGACGGGGCTGGTGAACCTTGTGGTGCCGCTGCAGATCGGCGCGCGCGACGTGGCGTTCCCGTTCCTGAACACGCTGTCGTTCTGGCTGTTCGTGGCTGGCGCGGCGCTGGTCAACCTGTCGCTGGGCGTGGGTGAATTCGCGCGCACGGGCTGGTTGGCATATCCGCCGCTTTCGGGCATTCAGTACAGTCCGGGTGTGGGGGTGGACTACTACATCTGGGCCTTGCAGATCTCGGGTCTGGGGACGTTGCTCACTGGGGTGAACTTCGTCGTCACGATTCTGAAGATGCGTGCGCCGGGCATGAACCTGATGAAGATGCCGATCTTCACGTGGACCTCGCTGTGCACGATGGTGCTCGTTTGCGCTGCGTTCCCGGTGCTCACGGTGACCCTGGCGCTGCTGTCGCTCGACCGCTACCTCGACTTCCATTTCTTTACGAATGAGTTGGGCGGCAACCCGATGATGTACATCAACCTGATCTGGATCTGGGGGCACCCGGAGGTGTACATCCTGATCCTGCCGGCGTTCGGTATCTTCTCGGAGATCATCTCGACGTTCTCGGGCAAGAAGCTGTTCGGCTACAAGTCGATGGTGTATGCCACGGCCGCGATCATGGTGCTGTCGTTCCTCGTGTGGGCGCACCACTTCTTCACGATGGGCTCGGGCGCCAGCGTGAACGCCTTCTTCGGCATCGCGACGATGATCATCTCGATTCCGACCGGCGTGAAGATCTTCAACTGGCTGTTCACGATGTACCGTGGTCGCGTGCAGATGACCACGCCGGTGCTGTGGACGCTTGGCTTCATCGTCACGTTCGTGATCGGCGGCATGACGGGTGTGCTGCTGGCCGTGCCGGGTGCTGACTTCGTGCTGCACAACTCGCTGTTCCTGATTGCTCACTTCCACAACGTGATCATCGGCGGCGTGTTGTTCGGCTACATTGCGGGCATGAACTACTGGTTCCCGAAGGCGTTCGGCTTCAAGCTCGACGAGCGCCTGGGCAAGGCAAGCTTCTGGTGCTGGCTGATCGGTTTCTACCTCGCCTTCATGCCGCTGTACGTACTGGGCCTGATGGGCATGACCCGTCGCCTGAACCACTACAGCAATCCGGAATGGCAACCCTGGCTGATCGCCGCGCTCATTGGTGCACTGTTCATTGCTGCCGGCATCGGCTTCCAGGTGTTGCAACTGGTTGTCTCGATCAAGAACCGCAAGGCGTTGGCCGACACCACGGGCGACCCCTGGAATGGTCGTACGCTGGAGTGGATGACGTCGTCGCCGCCGCAGTTCTATAACTTTGCCGAAGAGCCGCGCGTGCACGACATCGACGAGCTGGCCTATCGCAAGGAACACGGCATCAAGGGCGATCTGAAGACGAGCTACGCCCCGATTCACATGCCGAAGAACACGGGTGCCGGCTTCATCATCAGCGCGTTCTCGCTGGTGTTCGGTTTCGCTGCCATCTGGCACATCTGGTGGCTGGCCATCGTGGGCTTCGTCGGCATGATCGTGACGTTCATCTGCCGCAGTAACAACGATTCGATCGACTACTACGTGCAGTCGCCGGAAGTGGTGGCCATCGAAACGGCCCACCATCAGGCACTGGCCGCAGCAGCAAAGGCTTAATCATGACGAGCGAAGTTCTCAAACACTCTGGCGCGCATGCCGATGCGCATGCGCATGACCACGCGCACCACGACACCGGGGGCAACACCATCTTCGGTTTCTGGGTGTACCTGATGACCGACCTGGTGCTGTTCGCGGGCCTGTTCGCCACTTTTGCGGTGCAGCGCAGTGCCACGGCGGGCGGCCCGACGGGCCATGAACTGTTCGACTTGAAGTTCGTGCTGGTCGAAACGTTCATCCTGCTGTTCTCGTCGATCACCTACGGCTTCGCCATGGTGGGCCTGCATAACGGCAAGAAGGGCGCCGTGCAGGGCTGGCTGGCAATCACGTGGCTGCTGGGCGCGGGCTTTATCGCGATGGAACTGTACGAGTTCCACCACCTGATCCTCGAAGGCGCCGGCCCGAACCGTAGCGGTTTCCTCTCGGCATTCTTCGCACTGGTGGGCACTCACGGTCTGCACGTTGCCTCGGGCCTGCTGTGGATGGCCGTGCTGATGTTCCAGATCGGCAAGAAGGGCCTGACCACGACCAACACCACCCGTCTGCAGTGCCTCTCGCTGTTCTGGCACTTTCTGGACGTGGTCTGGATCGGCGTGTTCACGGTCGTGTACCTGATGGGAGCCATGTAAATGAGCAATAGCAACTCGGTGCAGTCGCACGGCCACGAAGCTGGCCACAACGCCGCTGGTGGCAGCCACGGCAGCGTGAAGTCGTACCTGATCGGCTTCGTGCTGGCTGTGATCCTCACCGTCGTGCCGTTCAAACTGGTGATGGACGGCACGATGCCGCCGTCGACGGTGCTGCCGCTGATTCTCGGCGCAGCCCTCGTGCAGATCATCGTCCACCTCGTCTACTTCCTGCACATGGACCGCTCGTCGGAACAACGCTGGAATGTGATGGCCTTTGCATTCACGATCCTCATCGTGGCCATCGTGCTTGTCGGCTCGCTGTGGATCATGCACAACGCCAACTCGCTGATGATGCCGGGGATGTAAGTCTTCTCCGGGCTTGCCTGTAGCTCTGGCAAGTGAAAAGGCAGCCTCGGGACGCTCCGGGCTGCCTTTTTTTATTGCGCTTTTGCTGTGGTTTGCGCTTGTTGAGGTGCCTCGGTATGCAAAAAAGGCAGTTCGAATCGTCGAACTGCCTTTTTTGCTCACACACTCCCTGTTCGTCGACACCGCCCGGGCATTCCCCCTTAACGTCCTCCCCATCCCCCGTACCCGCGGCGCTTGGCGGCACCCTGACTGCGCTCCACCTTAAAGTCGCTCCGTCAGGGCACCGCCAAGCGCCGCTCACGCATCCTCGACCTCACAGTCCCCCACATGAATCCACCGCCAGTGGGACGCCGTGCCCTCGGTGTCGTCGCATCGTCATCGTTGATCCATCGGATCGGGGGCCGCCCGCGGTGCGACTTAACAAGCAATGGAGTGCCGCGGGCGGCCCCCGATCCGATCCACCGCTGAGGTGTGAACCGGGGAGGGCGGAAATTGAACGACTCGACTTCATTTATCTGGGGTTTTAGACGCGTCGGTATGCAAAAAAGGCAGTTCGAATCGTCGAACTGCCTTTTTTGCTCACACGCTCCCTGTTCGTCGACACCGCCCGAGCATTCCCCCTTAACGTCCTCCCCATTCCCCGTACCCGCGTCGCTTGGCGGCACCCTGACTGCGCTCCACCTTAAAGTCGCTCCGTCAGGGCACCGCCAAGCGCCGCTCACGCATCCTCGACCTCACAGTCCTGCGCATGAATCCACCGCCAGTGGGACGCCGTGCCCCCGGTGTCGTCGCATCGCTATCGTTGATCCATCGGATTGGGGGCCGCCCGCGGTGCGACTTAACAAGCAATGGAGTGCCGCGGGCGGCCCCCGATCCGATCCACCGCTGAGCTGTGAACCGGGAAGGACGGGAAATTGAACGACTCGACTGAAGTTACCTCCGAGGCGAGAACGGATGAAGGCGGGGCCATGAAGGCGGGGCCATCGCGACACGATCCCCGTTCAGCTCCGAGATCGGCGACGAGAGGGACGCATCGCCCTCCCGGAACACCCATTCAACCGTGCGAGCCTTTGTCGTCCGGCGGCGTGTCGGATGTGGGCGCCGCCAGGATCACGCCGGGTTGTACCGGAAGGTCCGGTCGAATCCCCAGCAGCGGCAATGCCTGCGACGCAATCTCGGCAAACGCCGGCCCAGCCGCCTGTCCGCCAAAGTGTTGCGACGCCTTCGGCTCGTCGACCGACACCGCAATCACCAGGCGCGGCGCAGACAAGGGCGCAATCCCGACGAACGACGCGCGGTATTTCGAATGGTCGTAGCCGTGGGCACCCGCCTTGTAGGCGGTCCCGGTCTTCCCGCCAATGCTGTACCCCGCCACCTGCGCCGTGGTGGCAGTGCCGCCGGTGTCGACCACGCCCGCCAGCATCTTGCGCATCTCGGCGGCCGTGCGGGCGTCGATCACGCGCACACCCTCGGGCTGCACCGGTGTATCGGGCTTGATGATCGAGATGGGAACCAGCACGCCGTCGTTGGCGAAGATGGTGTACGCCCGCGCCAATTGAAACAGCGACGCCGAAATACCATAGCCGTATGCCATCGTGGCCTGCTCGATCCGACGCCACGATTTGTACGGACGCAACCGGCCCGACACGGCCCCCGGAAACCCCAGCTTCGGCTGCTGGCCGAGGCCGATCTCGGTGAACATGTCCCACATCTCCTCGGCCCGCAGCATGGTCGACACTTTGGTCATGCCGATGTTGCTGGACTTCTGGATCACGCCCGCCGCGGTCAGCACTCCGTTCGCACTGTCGTCACTGATGGTCGCCCCCTCGAACACGTAACGCCCCGGCCCCGTGTCGATCAGGGTCGAGGGCGTGAGGCGATGCAGATCGAGCGCCAACGCCATGGTGAAGGGCTTGAGAATGGAGCCGGGCTCGAAAACGTCGGTGAACACCCGGTTGCGCAACTGCTCGCCGGTGAGGTGCTCGCGATCGTTGGGGTTGTAGGTCGGCAAGTTGGCCAGCGCCAGCACCTGCCCCGACTTGGCATCGATCACGACCGCCATCGCAGCCTTCGCGCCGGTGCGGTCGAGCGCATTCTTGAGGGCCTCGTACGCGATGTACTGCACACGGGTGTCGAGCGTCAGGCGAATGTCCTTGCCATCGCGCGGCGGGCTGGAGTCGTCGAGATCCTGGATGGTGCGGCCGATACGGTCTTTGATGACGCGCCGAACGCCGGCAGTGCCCTCGAGCAACGACTCCTCACCCAGCTCCATGCCTTCCTGGCCCTTGTCCTCGACGTTGGTGAAGCCCACGACGTGCGCTGCCACCTCGCCTTCGGGATAGAAGCGCTTATATTCGCTGCTCTCGTAAACGCCCGGGATGCCCAGCGCTTCGACCTGCTTGCCGATCTCGGGCGAGACCTGACGCTTCACGTAGACGAATTTCTTTTCGCCAATGAGTTTGGTGCGCAGCTCCTTGGGCGAAATGTCGAGCAACTTGCTCGCCTTGCGGATGTCGCTGTCGGACAGGTCGTCCGGCACTTCGGCCGGCACCGCCCAGATGGTGCGCATGGGCAGGCTGGTCGCCAGTACACGTCCGTCGCGATCTTCGATCTTGCCGCGCACGGCCGGCATCACGATGGTGTGCTCGTAGCGCTTTTCGCCCTGCGCGATGTAGAACCCGTTGCCCGGGCCGGCAATCCAGAACGCCCGCGCGACCAACCCAATGAACGCGAGGGTGATGGCGATGACGACGAGTTTGGAGCGCCACAACGATGTGCGCGATTGCAATACCGGACTGGCGGCGAACGTGACGTCCTTGGGCTGGCGATTCTTTTGCATGGCGCTCGCGGGGCGTTGAAAGGCGTGAACAGCACTGAGCCGGTCGGCAAACCCTGGCTCGAATTCTAGGCGAGATAGCGTAGCACGCAAGTGACTGTTGCAATAGCGCAAAAGCCCCGTCAGACGGGGCTTTCAGGGTATTTTTCGATCCGTGTGCACAGCTTTTCCGACAAGGTCTCGACAGGTGAAACCGGGCATGGTTTTTCACGACGGATTTTTGCGCGGAAAGACGCTTCGTCACGCGCGCGCTCCACGCCTGCCATCGGTCTGCAGTCGCCGTCTATTGCCTTCCATGACTTTCTATTTTCCCGCCTCGAACCTCACGTCGCCGTACCAGGCATGGGCATTTGCATGGGTGTTGTCGCTGTCGGTGAAAACACCGTATCCGAGCAGCTTGCCCGGCCTCTCTCCATACACCCGCTCGTAATCGGCCGCGAGGTTCCGGCTGAACGTCTGCCACTTGCCGAGCGACGCATTGCCCCCCGCCACGACGAGCATTTGCACCCGGTCGGTGTGCGGGTTCTGGATGACGCCGCCCGGCACTGCGTCGTTGGACCAGATGTACATGAGCGTGGCGTACGGCAGGTCTTCGCCGCCCGCCTTGGCCAGTGTCATCGTCGCGCGATCGCCGAACGGCAGCTTCGACTTGTCGCCATCGAAGAAGAACACGAGCCGTGCCGGTGAGTCTTCCTTGTCGGCCACACGGTTGTCGGCACCGGGGATGGCGTTGTCGACTTTCCAGCGCCAGGTCACGACGGGCGTCGCGCTCAGGTCGATCCGGTCGCCCTTGGCCATGAGCGCTGAGGCGGAATCGGCAGCGTTCGCCTCGACGACGTTGCTCCGGCCATCGGCGACGACGGTGTACGTGGTCAGCTTCTTGCCACTCACGACAGGCAGGTTCTGCCAGCCGGCGAGCGAGGTGCTGCCGGGAGCCGCGCGGGAAAAGGCGACGGCGACGGCGGTGGCGGAGGCAGAGGGCGGCGGCGCGGCGGCGGCGTCGGCCGCAAAGGCCGTGCCGACGTGCCCGAGTCCGGCGATCAGGCAGGCTGCCGCACCGAGCGCGCGCAGCGGTGGAACACTCAGGGAATGCATTGAATGAAGGGGCGAGACGATGCGAGGCATGGTGTGCGACTCCGACGTTTCTGACGTTTCTGACGTTTCTGACGTTTTTGACGTTTCACACTTTCGGAACGCGGCGCCCGGCCGCGCGGGTTCAGCGCTGTTGCATGGCCACGCGCAGGCCCAGGCCGATGAAGAGGCTGCCGATGATCTTGCCCTGCCAGCGCAGCAGCCATGTGAAGCGCTTCACGAATTTGCCCAGCGGACGTACCGACAACGCAATCGCGGTGGTGTACATCGCGCTCATGGCCACGAACACCGTGCCGAGCACCAGGAATTGCAGCAAGACATTGCCGTCTTGCGCATGCACGAACTGCGGCATGAACGCGAGGAAGAAGAGCGCGGTCTTGGGATTGAGTACCTCGGTCGCCACGGCCTGCACGAAGGCGCGTCCCGCCGATACGCGAGGGGCCATCGGCAATTGCGGATCGCTCGGACGCTCGCGCAACGCCTTGATACCCAGATAGATCAGGTACGCCGCACCGAGGTATTTGACGACGTCGAATGCCAACGCGGAGGTCATCAGCACAGCTGACAATCCGACAGCCGCGCACAAGGTGTGCACGAGATCGCCCAACGCGATTCCCATGCCCGTCATGACCCCCGCCCGTCGCCCGCCCTGCACGGTGCGCGTGATGGTCAGCAGTACGGCCGGTCCAGGAATCAGGAACAGCCCGAGAACGACAACGATGAACGTGGCAAGCGTGGCTAGGGTCGGCATGGGGCCTCCGGTTCGATCAATGGCGATGCAATGCAGACATCATCCCAGATTCCGTGTGGGTTCGCCCGAAAGCCGTACGGGCGAATCCCGAAGCGCGCCGCACGCACTGCGCCGACGATGCTCGCCTCATTCATCGAACGGAGACATGCGATATGCCAATCCCGTGCGCCGGCCCAGCCCTCGATCCCACCGTCGCCCCCGCCAATTCGTTCCTTCAGCTCGCCATGCACGCGATGCGTTGCGTTCGGGACGGGTTTCGCGACGACTTCACCGGCATCACCGCCTGTCTTCGCGAGAGCGGGTGGCAGCGGCTGCTCGACGAGGCATGGCACAGCGCGAGCGAGCGCTTTCAGGTGCGCAGTGTGACGTTGCCCGAGACCGCCGACGTCACCTTTGCCTGCGCCGCCAGCGCAATTGCCATCGGCGCAACCTGGCGGTATCTGTGGCCTGAGCTCCGGACACTGGAGCGCGCGATCGCCGAGGGGGACGGTGCGCAACGCGAATGGGCGCTGCAAGCCGACGCGCAGTTGCGACGCCGGACGCTGGCCGACGTCACCGCCATGCGCCAGTGCATGGCAGCGTTCGAAGCGACCGAATCCGCGGCTAATGCTGCCGACACCGCCAATGCGGGCGTTTCCGCGCGCGATCAGGATCGCATGTCGCCGACGTCGCGCCGAAGGCTGGCCGAGATGCGCATTTCGGAAGCCCTGGTGCTGCATGTCGCCGACGCGCCGCAATCCAGTCTGGCGCAAAGCGACCGCGTCGCGGGCCTCTGTCAGTTGCTGGCCCACGGGCTCGGCTTTCGATTGCCTGCGGCGCGGCTGCGAACGCTGCACGTGAGCGACGCGCGCCCTTCTCTGATTCGCTTCGACGAGGCGTTCGCCCTGTTGCGCGAACGCCTTGAGCCGGATTGGCGGCGCGACACCCCGGGCGCGCCGACGTTTTGCGTGCATCCGATCGATGTCCAGCTCTTCGATCCCGCCGAGACGACAGACGATCTGTGCGCGGACGTTCGCGACGCGCGTCGGCTTCTCACGCACCCGGAAGCCCTGCGCCGCGTGCGCTCGCGCGTTGTCGCACTGATCGCCGCGAGTGTGCGTGAAGACTGCGGCGGGACCGGGGACTGGCGGGCTTTCGCCGAGCGCGCGTTGAGCACGGCCGCGCAACTGGGCATGACGTGCGGGCGGGTGCTCGGCGCGCTGGGCATCGCCACGCGCTCGGGCGTGAGCGCCCGCGCCACCTGGCGGTGGAGCGACGAGGCGCCGGCGGCGCCGGGCAGGCAATCCGCGCCAGCGATCGAGGCGGACGTCGCGCAGTGGGTCGCCCGCATCATGCTGCTCGCGGGCAAGGCCCCATGCCCGCCACGCCTCGCGGCGCTGGCACGCGGCGATACGCCGGCGTCGCTGGTGATCGGCTCGGCCGCCTGGACCGATCTGGTCGACGGCATTGCGGTGGTCGGGCGCGAGCATTGGCGCGTGGCTTACACACCGTTGTGCGAGATCGGCCGCGCCTGACCCCACCCGCGCCCGCACTCGCGTCCGCGGCGTCTACAGGTAGGCGCCGCCCAGCAACCCCGCCACGCTGCCGGCCGCGAGCCACCAAAGTGGGTGCACGCGCGTGCGAATCGCCAGCACCGCGACGCTCGCGGTGATGCCGGCGAGCAGCCAAGAGGTGGCCGACGCCCGCACGATCAGGGCGGCACTCGCGGCCACGAGCCCGGCGGTCATGGGCACCAGCCCGGCCTGAACGATGCGTCGCCACGGCCGGTCCTTGAACCGCTCCCACAAGTGCAGGACACCGACGGTGATGAGCGACGAGGGGCCGAACTTCGCAATGGACGTGACCAGCATGCCTTGCCAGCCAGCCACGTGCCAGCCCACGAGCGTCACGATCATGAGGTTCGGACCCGGCGCCGCCTGCCCCAGGGCGAACAGCGCGCTGAACGCTTCCGAGGTCATCCAGTGGTGCACGTCGACAACTTGCCGCTCCATCTCCGGCAGGATGGTGTTGCCGCCGCCGAAGGCCAGTACCGACAACTGGGTGAAGATGACGGCCAGCGAAATGAGGGTGCCGGTCACTGCGACACCCGCCACGTGGCATAGATCGAAATCGGCGTCATCACGGCCATGGTCAGCACCAGCGGCACGCGCAGCACGGCAATGGCGATGAAGCACGCCAGCGCCACCGCGCCGAGCACCATCGACTTGCGCAGCGGCCACGACACTTTCCATGCCATCTGAATCAGCAGGCCGGCTGCCGCCGCCGCAAGCCCGGCAAAGAGATGCCTGACGTGCGGATCGTTCTGGAAGTGCTGATAGATCATGCCCAGCAGGATCACGACGACCGACGGCGCCGCGATGAGCCCCAGGATCGACGCGAGCGCGCCGCGCCAGCCGTGAAAGCGCATGCCCAGTGCGACCGACAGGTTGATGATGTTGCCGCCCGGCAGAAACTGGCAGAGCCCGAGCAGATCGGTGAACTCGGCAGGCGTGAGCCATCGGTGTTTCTCGACGACCATGCGCCGCGCGAGCGGCAACGCACCGCCAAATGCCGTCATGCCCAGGCCGAGAAAGCCAAGGAACAGCGCGCGGACGCTCGGCGCGGGGCGGATGTCGTCCGACATCGCGACGGAGGTTGTCGGTGGCGTGGACGCCGGCGTCGTGGAACCGACGTCGGCAGCGGATGCAGGAGGAGCCGGAATACGCATGGCAGGTTCATTCTGAAAACGTGACTGCTTCGGGGCCGCCCGGCCCTGGGCGCCATCGAGACAGCGATGCATGGGCCGCGCGGGACCCCTTGAGCGTAGGCGGATTGCGCTATATTGTCCAATATATGGAAGTGACTTGAGTCATATCGAATCAATATGGCAAACATCGACGTACGCCTGTTGCGCTATTTCATTGCGGTGGCTGAAACCGGGCACATGACGCGGGCGGCCGAGCGGCTGGGCATCGGCCAGCCGCCGCTTTCACAGCAGATCCGGGTGCTCGAGACGCAATTGGGCGTCACGCTGTTCGAGCGGCTGCCGCGCGGGATGGCGCTGACCGACGCCGGACAGGCCTTTCTCGCCGACGCGTACGACGTCGTGCGCAAACTCGATCAGGCGGTCGACGACGTGCGTCGCGTGGCGGCGGGCGTGAAGGGGCGGCTCTCGGTGGGCTTCACGAGTTCGGCGGCGCTGCATCCGTTCGTGCCGACGGTGATCCGGGCGTTTCGCGCGGACGCGCCTTCCGTGTCGTTGATGCTCGACGAGGCGAGCACGAGCGAACTGCTCGACGGCCTGCGCGACGGCCAGCTCGACGTGGCCTTCATTCGTCAGCCACAGGGCGACACGGGACAGATCGCGTTTGTGCCGGTACTTGAGGAGTCGATGGTGCTCGCGGCGCCGTCGGCGCATCCGCTCGCCCTCACGGGGCGCGCGGGCAAGACAGCGGTCCCGATGACTGCCATCGCCGCGGAGAAACTGATTCTCTACCGGCGGCGCACAGGGCAGGGGCTGTACGACGCGATCATCGCCGCGTGCCACGGCGCGGGCTTCAGCCCGAACATCGAACAGGAGGCGCCGCGTTTGCTCACCACGCTCTCACTCGTGGCGGCGGGGCTCGGTGTGTCGGTGGTGCCCGCGTCGCTCATGCGCATGCAGGTGGAGGGCATCGTGTACCGCCCACTCGCGCCGCCGCCGCGCGCGCCGCTGTACTGCGCCTATCGGGAGGGCGTGCTTGCCGGCCCAACCGCGCGGCTGCTCGATCACGTCCACGCCGCAGCGCGGTCGGTCGCACCGGAGTAGCGCGAACGTGCGCAGGTCGACCGGGAGCGGCGCGACACGGAAACGCGCCCGCGGCGTCGGAGGGGGGCGCACCGAACCCGCACCGCAAGCCGGTCTGAAACCAACGGGCGGCAGGGCGGCCCGTTAAGCGGACGTGCCGTTTTTTTGCGCGAGCAACGTTTCGATGTGGCCGTGCAGGCCGACGTCGCTCCACTCGAGTTCGCCCATGCGCCAGAAGCGTGCATTGCCGGCGCGGTCGATGAGATACGTCGCCGGCAACCCGATCGGACCGAAGCGCTTGTAGACGGCACCGTCGATGTCGAGCAGCACGGTGCCGTCGATGGGGACTTTGTCGACGAACGGCTTCACGGTCGCCGGCGGTTCCTTGTAGTTGACGGCAACGAGCATCAGGCCGCGCTCGCGATACTGCCGCGCGACCGCCCCCATGGCCGGAATCTCCTCGCGACACGGCGCACACCACGTCGCCCAGAAGTTGAGGATGACCACTCGTCCGCGCCATTCCGACGAGGCGTGCGTCGTGCCGTCGAGGGCCGGCAGCGTAAATGCCGGTGTGGCGCCCCGCCATGCCGAGAGCGCGCCGCCGGAGGTGCCGGCCAGCACGCTGTCGTCGACTTGCGCCGTAACCTTGGACGGTCCCGCCGCCAGGGCCGGAGCGCTCATGCCGCCGATCGCGCCGACGGCCCCGGCGGCGCCTATGGCACCCATCGTGTGGAGAAAATGGCGGCGCTTCATGACAAGGCACTCCCTGGGGGCGGTGACGCGCCGCATGTCGCGCGGCGAGATCGTTCGGGCAGCAGATCCGTTGGAAGGCGCGAACGGGCAGATGCCGTCGGTCAGGCGGTCAGTTCGCGCGCGCTCATCCGGTAGCGGAACGTGTCCGGATCGAGACTGTCGAGCCGAGCGTTCGCCACTTCGCCGTTCGGATACATGAGGAACGGCACGGGCTCGCGGTTCGTTCGCATGGCGCCTGGCAAGGCAATGTCCGCGCCGTGGTTGAACGCAACCCAATTCATTTCCCACTGGCCGAACAGCATGGCCCGGGCGGCGCGCACGCGCAGGTCGTCCAGCGGCAGGCCGCCAGGCACTTCCTCGAGCACGACCTTGCGCACGTCGGCCGGGTCCACCGGTACCCAGCCATAGCCGGCGGCATAGAATTCGGCGCGGCAATGCTGGGCGCGCGTCACATCGCCGGCCTTGCCCAGGCTGTTGAATCCATGCTGCGACACGGCGACACGCACCCCGTAGGCGTCGCGCGCCGGAATGCCCACCGAGCGTGCCAGCGCGGTGAACAACGCGTTGATGTCGGCGCATTTGCCCGCGAGATTGCCGGTGGTAAGCATGTAGCGTACGTCGCCCGTGCCGCAGCCGCGCACCGATCCTTCACGCCGACAGTTGTCCACGATCCACTCGTAGATGGCGCGCGCCTTTTCCACGTCGCCCTGTTGGCCGCGCGTGATTTTCTCGGCGGTCTCGCGCACGAGCCCATCCGTCGGCTGGAGCGTCGTGGGCTGCAGATACTGGCGCAGCACGGCCGGCGCTTCCTTCGGGGCGCCGGCCGACGGCGGCTGCGACAAATCGACGCGCCTGTCGCGCGTGGCGAAGGTGTTGACCAGCGTGACGGTACGGGCCTGCGTCGCATCCGGCCATGCGACCGCGAGCATCGGCACCCCCACGCCTGCCGCGCCGCGCACCATGCGAAGTTCCGCCTTCGCGCCGGGCGCCTCCCAGCGGGTGCCGAGTGCCTGCTGGTAGCCGCCGCCGGGCGAGGTCGCCACGGGCAGCCAGACCCGCGCCGGGCCGCTGCCCGCGGCGGCGGGCAGATCGACCTGCGTCGTCAGTTCGAACGTGCGCCAGCCGTCGGCGGCGTCGTGCGTCGAGGCGGCGCGCGGCGACGCGTGTGCCTGGACGGGCAGCAGCGAGCTGGTGAGAAGGGAGGCGGGCAGGGCGCAGGCGCCCAGAGAGAGAAAGCGGCGGCGTTGCATGGAGAAGTCCCCTAGGGTTCAGCGCCCACGGCGCATGTGAGAGGGTGCTACAAGGACAAAGGTGCTCCATAATACGTCGAGATTCGATAAACGAACACTAACCACCATGACCGCAATCGATGCAACTCAAGCGGGTGCCACGCCGGCCGCTCCGCGCCTGACTTCGCTCTCGCACGGCGGCGGCTGCGGCTGCAAGATCGCGCCGGGCGTGCTGTCCGAACTGCTGGCCCGCAACGATACGCCATTGCCCGCCCCCGCCGCGCTCCTCGTGGGCACGGAAACGTCGGACGACGCCGCGGTCTATCAGCTCAACGACGAGCAGGCCATCATCGCCACGACTGACTTCTTCATGCCGATCGTCGACGATCCTTACGATTTCGGCCGCATTGCCGCGACCAACGCGCTGTCCGACATCTACGCCATGGGCGGCAAGCCGATCTTTGCGCTGGCCATCGTCGGCATGCCGATCAACGTGCTGCCGCGCGAGACGATTCGCGACATTCTGCGCGGCGGCGAATCGATTTGCGCGGAAGCGGGCATTCCGATTGCCGGGGGACACAGCATCGATTCGGTGGAGCCGATCTACGGCCTGGCGGCACTCGGCGTGGTGCATCCGAAGCGCCTGAAACGCAACGCCGACGCCCAGGCCGGCGACGTGCTGGTGCTCGGCAAGCCGTTGGGCGTCGGTGTCATGTCCGCCGCCCTCAAGAAGAACCAGCTCGACGACGCGGGCTATCGCCTCATGATCGATGCGACCACGCGACTGAATCGCGTCGGCCCGGCCCTGGCCGCGCTGCCGGGCGTGCATGCGCTCACCGACGTGACCGGCTTCGGCCTGCTCGGTCACACGCTCGAGATGTGCCGCGGCGCGAATCTGGCCGCGTATCTGCGCATGTCCGACGTGCCGCTGTTCGACGGTGTGCGCGAACTCGCGGACAAGGGGTGCATTACCGGGGCTTCCGGGCGCAACTGGGCGTCTTACGGGGCGTCGGTGGAACTGGGGGACCGGCTGACCGCGCGCGATCGCGACCTGCTGTGCGATCCGCAAACGGCCGGTGGCCTGCTGGTGTCGTGCGCGCCCGGCGCCGTCGATGACGTGCTGGCCGTCTTCCGTGCCGATGGCTTTGCCGAGGCGGGCATCGTTGGGGCGATGCGCCCGGGCAAGCCGGGCGTACGCGTGATCTGATCCGTCACGGGACCGTGGGCGTTCCCCGATCGGGAGACGCCCGCGATGTCATGCGGCCTGCCGCTCGGCGTGCGCGCCGATGAAGGCCACGATCGCGTCGCCCAGCGCCTGTGGCGCGTCGCGATGCGGCGAGTGTCCGCAGGCGGGCAGCTTTACCACCCTGGCGTGCGGCACGTTGGCCGCAATGCTGTCCATCTGCGCCATCGTGCCGTACTCGTCATCTTCACCCTGAATCGCCAGCAGCGGCTTCGTGATGCTCGCCACCGCTCCGACCAGGTTCCAGTCGCGAAACGCCGGGTTCAGCCAGATGTCGTTCCATCCCCAGAACGCGGAATCGACGTCGTCGTGATAGCGCGCGAGCTTTGCCCGCAGATCGCTCGTCTCGTACACGGTCTTCGTCCTGGCGATGCTTTCCACCGAGAGGTCCTCGACAAACAGGTGCGGTGCGATGACCACGGCACCGGCGAGCCGGTCAGGGAAGGCCGCCGAGAACAACAGCGAGATCGAACCGCCGTCGCTGTGACCGACCAGCCACACGCGCTCGGCCTGACCCGCACCCACACCGACAGCGTCGAGAAACGCGGGCAGGACTTCGCGTGCCTGCCGGTGCATGAAGTCCACCGGCCATTTCTCGTCATGCGGGCGCGGTGTGGAGCGACCGTAACCGTTGCGCGAATACACGAGGCCGCGAAATCCCCCGGCCTCGCAGAGTTGCTGTGGCCAGTCCTTCCACATGGCCACGGAACCGAGCCCTTCGTGCAGGAACACGAGCAGTGGAGCCTGGGTGCGCTCGGGGTGAATCCAGCGGTACTCCAGCGAGAGCGGGCCGTGCGAGGCCGTCTCGATCTGCGCGAACTGTACGTCCGACATCGTTCTCTTCTCTCCTAAAGCAACTCGCGCAACTTGAAGCGCTGTACCTTGCCGGTGGCCGTTTTCGGCAGGTCGTCGACGAACACCAGCTCGCGAGGATATTTGTGCGGCGCCAGGCGCCCCTTGACGAAGGCCTTGAGCTCGCTGGCCATCGCCTCGGTCGCCGCCACGCCCGGCTTGAGCACGACAAACGCCTGCGTCTTGGTCAGCCCGTTGTCGTCGCGGCCGACCACGCCCGCCTCGAGCACCGCGTCGTGCTGCATGAGCACCATTTCCACTTCGATGGGCGATACGTATTGGCCGCTGACCTTGAGCATATCGTCACTGCGCCCGGCGTAGACGTAATACCCATTGGGCAGACGCTGGTACTTGTCGCCGCTCCTGAGCCAGTCGCCGAGGAACGTGGCGCGCGATTTCTCGCGGTTGCACCAGTACATGAGCGCCGCGCTCGGCCCGCGAATGTAGAGGTCGCCAATCTCGCCGTCCGGCACCGGATGGCCCTGCTCGTCGCGCAACTGCACCTCGTAGCCCGGCACCGGCTCCCCGGTGGTGCCGTAGGCGACCCGGCCCGCGCGATTCGACAGGAAGATGTGGAGCATCTCGGTCGAGCCAATGCCGTCGAGGATCTCGGCACCGAAGTGCGACGTGAACCGCTCACCGATCTCGCGCGGCAACGCTTCGCCGGCGGATGTGCACAGGCGCAATGCCACGTCGGCGCGTGCAGGCAGGTGCGGCGAGGCGAGCAGGTTGGCGTAGAGCGTGGGCACGCCGTAGAAGATCGTCGGTCGATGCCGGCGAAGCCGCAGGGCCACGGCTTCGGGCGTCGGACGCTCCGCCATCAGGATCACGGTCGCCCCGACCGACAGCGGGAACGTCAGCCCGTTGCCGAGCCCGTAGGCGAAGAAGAGCTTGGCTGCCGAGAAGACGACGTCGTCTTCTCGAATGCCCAGCACGTTTCGACCATAGGTCTCGGCGGTCCAGTAAAGGTTGGCGTGCGTGTGCACGGTACCCTTGGGCTTGCCGGTCGAGCCGGAGGAGTACAGCCAGAAGGCGATGTCGTCGCCCGCGGTATCCGCCGGCACGGCGCTCGGCGGGCCGTCGACCAGGGCGTCGAAGGTCGGGCGCGCCGCGGCGGCGCCGGTTTCGGCGGCGACCGGCTGGGAGACGATGCACGGCGGCACAGGGCCCGTCTGCGCCACCTTGTCGAGTGCGGCCTGCACCGTGGGCATGAGCACGCCGGACGCGATCACGAGTTGCGCCTTGCTGTGCGAGATCATGTACGCATAGTCGTCGGCGGTGAGCAGCGTATTGACGACCACGGGAACCACGCCCGCATACAACGCGCCGAGGAACGCGACCGGCAAATCGACGGTGTCGAGCATGATGAGCAGGATGCGCTGCTCACGATGCACGCCTGCGCGCGCGAGGCCGGTGGCGAAGCGCCGGCTTTGCTCGGCCAGTTCGCCGTAGGTGAGGGCGCGTGTGTCGTCGAGATATGCAGTCTTGGCAGCGCGCTCGCGATTGAGCGCCTCCAGGTGCGCGGCGAAGTTGAAGTTCGCCGGCGGTGGGGTGAGTACGGCTTCCATGTTGCCTCCGGTGGATCACCGCGAGCGGTCGCTCCGAATGCGGGGCGCCCACGCGGCGTGAGTTCTTTTGGCGCTCTGACGGCGCCTGTGTGAATCACTTTGACTGCGACGGCTTGCGGCTTGCTGCGGATAACTTGACTGTAGTGCGCGAATCGCGGGGCCGTGTCACCCCTTCGGAAATTCCACGGCATCCTGCGTGAGCGCTTCGACCAGCGCGGCGGGGCCCTGAACGGCCGAGCGCACATGATAGAAACGCAGGGCACGCAACCCGCCCAACTCTTCGCCGCCGCCGGCGCGACCCGGGCCGCCATGCAGCGATTGCGGCATGACATTGCCATGGCCGGTCTGCGATTTCGCGACAGACGGATCGACGGCGTGCACGCGTCCGTGCGCGTCGGCCAGCGCGAGCGCCGGTGCGCGCATCGCGACCGCGTCGTTGCTGTACAGCGAGACGACGAGGGCGCCCTGCGCACGACGGGCGAGCGCGATGGCGTCGTCGAGGTCGCGGTAACCGACGAGCGTGGCGACTGGCCCGAACACTTCCGTGTCGTGGATGCGCACGCCGCTCGCGCCGTCGCGCAGCCCGAGCAGCACCGGGCCGACGCAAGCGCTCTGCGGGCCGGCATCGACGAAGGCGGCATCACGATTGCCGTCGTACAGCGTCTCGGCTTCCGCTTGCAGGTGGGCGATGCCTTCGAGCACGGCGCGCTTTTGCGCGAGGCTCACCAGCGCGCCCATCGTCACCGTCTCGTTGCGCGGGTTGCCCACGACGGTCCTCGCCAGACGCTCGGTGATCGCTGCCGCGGCGGCGTCGAAATGTTCGGCAGGGACCAGCGCACGGCGAATGGCCGTGCACTTCTGTCCTGACTTGACGGTCATTTCGCGCGCCACTTCACGCACGAACTGGTCGAATGCGGGCGTGCCGGGCAAGGCGTCGGGCAGCAGGATCGCGCTGTTCAGGCTGTCGGCTTCCACGTTGATGCGCGCGGAGCGTTGCGTGAACGCCGGGTGGGCACGCAGCGTGGCGGCGGTGTCGGCCGAGCCGGTAAACGAGACGACGTCGAACGGGCCGATCCGGTCGAGCAGGCCGGCGGCGCTGCCGCAAATCACCGACAGGCTGCCCGGCGGCAGGATGCCCGCCGCAACGACATCGGCCACCATGCGCTGCGTGAGCCAGGCGGTCGATGTCGCCGGTTTGACGATCACCGGCACGCCCGAGAGCAAGGCGGCGGCGGCCTTCTCCCACAATCCCCAGGCCGGGAAGTTGAAGGCGTTGATGAAGAGCGCGACGCCCGGCGTCGGACGAAACACGTGACGCACCGCGAACGACGCGTCTTTCGCGAGCGGCACGGCGGCACCGTCGAGCAGCGTGTGTGCGTCGCCGAGCGTCGCGCCGAGCTTCGCAAGCGTCGACAGCGTGTAGATGGCGCCGTCGATGTCCACGGCGGAATCGGTGGCGACCGTGCCGGCATTGGCGGTGGCAATGGCGTAGTAGTCGTCGCGATTCGCCTGCAGCGTGGCGACGATCTGTGACAGACGCGCGGCGCGCTCGCCATACGACAGCGCGCGCAGGGCCGGGCCGGCGGTATCGCGCGCATACGAGAAGGCGGCGTCGAGATCGAGCCCGGCGCTCGAGACGAAGGCGAGCGTGTCGCCGGTCACGGGGTCGGTGAGCGCGGTGCGTTCGCCGCTGCCGGCTACCCATTGACCGGCAACGTAGTTTTCCAACAAGGCAGGAGTACGCATGTCCATGAACCGATAAGCAAACAGGGAAGCAGGCGGCAGGCGCCCGCGCGCGACGCTCAGGCGCCGCGCGTGAACTCGATGGCGCCCTCGGGCAACAGATAGAGCACGAGCGCCCGACCGTGGGCGACCGTCGGGCGGTGCGCCGTGCCGGGGCCGTACACGCACCAGCCTGCGGGATGACCGTCGAAGGTCGCGCCCGCCGTGAGCGGCATGATCAGATCGATTTCGCCATTCGGGTGCACGTGATGCGGACCGGCCAGATCCGCCATGTCGACGACGTCGACGGAAAAGCCATGCGTGTCGGGCGAGGGCTTGATGACCCGTCCGTAGCGAATGCCGCCGCCTTCCCGGTTGCACAGCCAGCCCTCTGCGACGCCCGTGCGGCAGGCGTCGGCGAGCGCTTCATACCCGGGGGAGCCTGCACCGTAGTGCGTGTTGAGCCAGTCGGCGAGATCGGCGTCGAGCGGGCGTTGGTCGATTTGCCGGGTGAGCGAGGCAATCAGCGCCTGAAATTGGGGCACATCCATCCATGTCTCCTGGGGACGTTCGCAGGCGCTATACCGGTCGCGGCGGCAGCAGGGGCCCGGCGGAGGCCGGCCGGCATCGTCTCGACAATGCCCTGTCGCTCGCGCGCATGACGGTCCGCGCACTGTCCGTTGATATGACGTCGATCAATGGCGGTGCGCAGATGCCTGGCCCGTGTTTGCTTTTTTACCGACGCATGGTGAAAATTAGAGCATGCAAATTTCGCTGTCAAGCAATATATTACATGTTACCTGCTTCGAGGATCTCGCCTGATGAATAAGAGTGCGCAAGCCGATGGGGTGCCGACGGCGCGTGGCGCCGGTGAGAAAGACCCGTTCCTGGTCGCGCTGGGCGAGCGGGTACGTACGCTGCGCGCGCGCCGCGGTCTTACGCGCAAGGCGCTGGCGCTCGACGCCGGCGTCTCCGAGCGCCATGTGGCCAATCTGGAGTCGGGGGTCGGCAACGCGTCGGTGCTGTTCCTGCGCCAGTTGGCACAGGCACTAAATTGCACATTGGCGGAAATCGTGGGCGACGAAACAACGTCTTCGGCCGAGTGGCTGCTCATTCGTGAAATTCTCCACGGGCGCGACGGCGAGGCGCTGACGCGCGCGCGCCAGGCACTCACCGAACTGTTCGCTGGCAGCGAGCGCGACCCGGATCGGCGCGGGCGCATTGCGCTCATCGGGCTGCGTGGTGCGGGCAAGTCCACGCTCGGTCGCATGCTCGCCGACGACATGCATGTGCCGTTCGTCGAACTCAACCGCGTGATCGAGCAGCTGGCCGGTTGCCCACCGTCTGAAATTTACTCCCTGTACGGCGCCTCGGCCTACCGGCGATATGAGCTGCGTGCGCTCGAGGCGGTCGTCGCCGAGCACCCGCGAGCGGTGATCGCCTCGCCGGGCGGCATCGTGAGCGATGCCGCCACGTTCAATTTCCTGCTGACGCATTGCTACACGGTGTGGTTGCAGGCGTCGCCCGAGGAGCACATGAAACGGGTGGTGGCGCAGGGCGATCTGCGCCCGATGTCGGGCAATGCCGAAGCCATGGACGATCTCAAGCGCATCCTGGCCGGCAGGCAGGACTTCTACGCCAAGGCCGACATGAGCTTCGACACCGGTGGACGCGCGCTGGCCGAGGCCTATCTGCAATTGCGCGGTCGGCTCGCCGTGCAATTATCGTCCGACTGACGCTACGTGACTGCAAAATAATTCATTTTTATTTGAGTAAACGGTTGACGGTGGGTTTGTGCTGCACTATATTGCAATCCAACAAGATCATTATTCGTGTTGGAGGCAATCATGTTCGGCAAACCCCACGTCGACTATCGTACGGACCCCTCGCAGTACAAGCACTGGAAGCTGAGCTTCGACGGCCCCGTCGCCACGCTCGCCATCGACATTGCGGAAGACGGCGGCATTCGCGAAGGCTACAAGCTCAAGCTCAATTCGTACGATCTGGGCGTGGACATCGAACTGCACGATGCCATTCAGCGCATCCGCTTCGAACATCCGGAAGTGAAGACCGTGGTGGTCACCAGTGCCAAGGACCGCGTGTTCTGCTCTGGCGCGAACATCTTCATGCTGGGCTTGTCGTCGCACGCCTGGAAGGTCAATTTCTGCAAGTTCACCAACGAAACGCGCAACGGTCTCGAGGATTCCAGCCGCCACTCCGGCCTGAAGTTCCTCGCCGCCGTGAACGGTGCATGCGCGGGCGGGGGCTACGAACTGGCGCTGGCCTGCGACGAGATTTATCTGGTCGACGACCGCTCGTCGTCGGTTGCGCTGCCGGAAGTGCCGCTGCTCGGCGTGCTGCCGGGCACTGGCGGCCTCACGCGCCTGACGGACAAGCGCCATGTGCGTAACGACCGGGCCGACATTTTCTGCACCATCGTGGAAGGCATTCGCGGTGAGCGAGCCAAGCAGTGGCGTCTGGTCGACGAAGTCGTGAAGCCCGCGCAATTCGCGCAGACGATCGCGGCACGTGCGCTGGAGCTTGCGCAAGGCAGCGATCGTCCGGGCGGCAAGGGCGTGACGCTCACGCGCATCGAGCGCACCGACGAGCCGGACGCGATCCGCTACGAATTCGTCGAAGTGGAAATCGACCGCGTCAATCGCACGGCGAGCCTCACTGTCAAGGCGCCGAAGTCGGCCCCGCCCGCCGACATCGCGGGCATCGAGGCGGCCGGCATCAACTGGTGGCCGCTGAAGATGGCACGCGAACTCGACGACGCCATTCTCAACCTGCGCACGAACGAGCTCGACATCGGCACGTGGCTGCTGCGCACCGAAGGCGACGCGAAGCACGTACTTGCCGCCGATGCCTCGTTGCTCGCGCATCAGGACCACTGGTTCGTGCGCGAGACGATCGGCATGCTGCGCCGCACGTTCGCCCGCATCGATGTGTCGTCGCGCTCGCTTTTCGCCCTCATCGAACCCGACTCGTGCTTCACCGGCACGCTCGCCGAGTTCGCCTTTGCCGCCGATCGCACCTACATGGCGTCGCTGCCGGCAAGCGAGGAAGACGAGCCGGCCATCACGCTCACCGAGGTCAATTTCGGCCTGCTGCCGATGGTGACGGACCAGTCGCGTCTGGCGCGCCGGTTCTACGAGAACGCCGAAGAACTCGACGCGGTGCGCGCCACGATCGGCCGCCAGGTGCGTCCGGACGAAGCCGAGCGACTCGGCCTGGTGACGGCCGCCGTGGACGATCTCGACTGGCCGGACGAAATCCGCATCGCCATCGAGGAACGAGCGGCCATGTCGCCCGACGCGCTCACCGGCATGGAGGCGAACCTGCGCTTCAATGGCCGCGAGACGATGAACACCCGCATCTTCGGCCGCCTGTCCGCCTGGCAGAACTGGATTTTCATTCGTCCGAACGCCGTGGGCGAGAAGGGGGCGCTGAAGGTCTACGGCAAGGGCAACAAGGCGCAGTTCGATCTGAATCGCGTCTGACCTGGACGCACGCAAGGACGGGGCGTCGCGCGACGCAGGGCGGTGCGCGACGACATCCAACGAGACGTTTTCCAAAGAATACGCACGAGACACGAGGATTCCCACGATGGCTTCGATCAATTACAGCGAGAAGATCCCCAACAACGTCAACCTGTCGGACGACCGCACGCTCCAGCGTGCGCTTGAACAGTGGCAACCGAACTTTTTGTCGTGGTGGGGCGACATGGGCCCGGAAGGCTCGCATGGATTTGACGTCTATCTGCGCACGGCGGTGAGCGTCGATCCGGGCGGTTGGGCGCACTTCGATCACGTGAAGATGCCGGACTATCGCTGGGGCATCTTCCTCACGCCGGGCGAGGCGGATCGCAAGATCCATTTCGGCGAGCACAAGGGCGAGGCCGCGTGGCAGGAAGTGCCGGGCGAGCATCGCGCGAACTTGCGCCGCATCATCGTGACGCAGGGCGATACGGAGCCGGCCTCGGTCGAGCAACAACGTCACCTCGGACTCACGGCGCCCTCGATGTACGACTTGCGCAACCTGTTCCAGGTGAACGTGGAAGAGGGCCGCCACTTGTGGGCAATGGTTTATCTGCTGCATCGCTACTTCGGCCGCGACGGCCGCGAGGAAGCCGAAGCGCTGCTCGGCCGACGTTCGGGCGACGAGGATAATCCGCGTATTCTGGGCGCGTTCAACGAGAAAACGCCGGACTGGCTGTCGTTCTACATGTTCACGTACTTCACGGACCGCGACGGCAAGTTCCAGCTCTCGGCACTGGCCGAATCGGGGTTCGATCCGCTCGCGCGTACCACCAAGTTCATGCTCACCGAAGAGGCGCATCACATGTTCGTGGGCGAGTCGGGCGTGTCGCGCGTCATCGCCCGCACCGCGCAGGTGATGAACGAACTGAAGACCGACGATGTGGCGAAGCTGCGCGCGGCGGGCGTGATCGATCTGCCGACCATTCAGCGCTACATCAACTTCCACTATTCCGTGACGATCGACCTGTTCGGTGCGGACCAGTCGTCGAACGCCGCGATCTTCTACAGCTCGGGCCTCAAGGGGCGTTACGAGGAAAGCAAGCGCGACGACGATCACCAGCTCAACGGCCAGATGTATCGCCTGCTCGACGTGGACAACGGCCGGCTCGTGGAGCGCGAAGTGCCGATGCTCAACGCGATGAACGAAGTGCTGCGCGATGACTACATCAAGGACTCGGTCGCGGGCGTGAACCGCTGGAACAAGGTTCTGGAGAAGGCCGGCATCGATTTTCGCCTGACCGTGCCCCACAAGGCGTTCAACCGCCAGATCGGCACGTTTGCGGGGGTGCGCGTGTCGCCGGACGGTCGCGTGGTGAGCGAGACCGAATGGGCCGCGCACGAGCGCGAGTGGCTGCCGTCGTCGGAAGACCGGGCCTACGTCGCGTCGCTCATGGGCCGCGTGACCGAGCCGGGCAAGTTCGCGAACTGGATCGCGCCGCCCCCGATCGGCATCAACCGCCAGCCGATCGACTTCGAGTACGTGCGCTTCAACTGATGACGCGGGGGGCCATGCAGCCCCCCAGGCGCATTCCCCACAAGGAGACAGCATCATGAACGGCCCCGTTCCGGTCGAAGTTCTTAAGCAGCATCTGATCGATCCGGAGATCTGCATTCGCTGCAACACCTGCGAGGAGACGTGTCCGATCGACGCGATCACGCACGACGACAACAACTATGTCGTGCGCGCGGACACGTGCAATGGATGCATGGCGTGTATCTCGCCGTGCCCGACGGGGGCGATCGACAACTGGCGCGACGTGCTCAAGGCCGAAGCCTATTCCATCGAAGATCAGCTCACCTGGGACGAACTTCCGGTGCAGGACGACGCCATCGCCGGCCAGGGATCGATCGGCGAGGCGACATCCGCCTCGGCGGGCGCCAATCCGTCGGACGCGCCGGAACCGGTCATCGGTGGCTCGGATCTGGTGCGCGGTTCGGTCGTGCCGCCGTGGTCGGCGGCAAAGCCGTACGTCAACCTCTACAACCACAAGGCGCCGGTGCAGGCCACCGTGGTCGGCAACTACCGTCTGACCGACACGAGCGCCGAGAGCGACATTCATCACATCGTGCTGGACTTCGGCAAGCAACCGTTCCCGGTGCTCGAGGGACAGTCGATCGGCATCATCCCGCCGGGCACCACCGCCGACGGGCGCGCGCATCACGCACGGCAGTACTCGATCGCGTCGCCGCGCGACGGCGAGCGGCCCGGTTACAACAACCTGGCGCTGACGGTCAAACGCGTCACGAAGGACCATCACGATCAGGCGGTCGGCGGGGTGTGCTCGAACTATCTTTGCGATCTGAAGAAGGGCGACGTGGTGAACGTGATGGGTCCGTTCGGCAGCACGTTCCTCATGCCGAATCACGCCGATTCGCATCTGCTGATGATCTGCACCGGCACGGGGGCGGCGCCGATGCGCGCCATGACCGAGTATCGTCGCCGCCGGCGTCTGAAAGGCGCGACCGGCAAGCTGATGCTGTTCTTCGGTGCGCGCACGCAGGGCGAGCTCCCGTATTTCGGTCCGCTGCTCAATCTGCCGAAGGATTTCATCGACACGAACCTCGCGTTCTCGCGCACGCCGGGGCAGCCCAAGCGCTACGTGCAAGACGCCATGCGCGAGCGTGCGGCCGACGTGGCAGCGTTGCTCCGGCACGACCACACTTACATCTACGTGTGCGGCCTGAAGGGCATGGAGGACGGCGTGCTGCAGGCGTTGCAGACCATCGCGGGCGAGGCCGGTCTCGACTGGCAGGCGCTTTGGCAGCGGATGAAGACGGAAGGGCGTCTGCATCTCGAAACGTATTGACGATTCCGCCTAGTGCGGCGCCCCTTCGAGCAAGGCGCCGCCAGGCAACCGCTTGACCGACGGCGTTTTGCGCCGACTTGATACCGCGTGCCTCGGCACGCGGTTTTTTTTCGTCCGAAGGGGGCTCGTGATTCGCCAGCGATGGAGGCGCGATGGAGGCGCGATGGGGGCGAGATGGGGCCATGATGGGGCCACCATGGGGCCACCATGGGGCCGCGGTGGCCGCGGCGCGGCCGAACGCGATCGGCGCGCCGGTGGCCCGGGTTCGCGGCCGTCCCGGTGACGTCACCGGAATTGAGTAACATGGAAGGGCGGTTTTCCCCTCCCTCTTTTCTCTGAATGGAGCGTCACATGGGCAAGAAGCGGATTTTGGTACTCGCGGGCGACTACGTCGAAGACTACGAACTGATGGTGCCGGTGCAGGCGCTGATGGCCGTGGGCCATCGGGTAGAGGTGGTCTGCCCCGGCAAAAAGGCAGGCGACAAGGTGCGCACTGCGATTCACGATTTCGAGGGCGATCAGACCTACAGCGAGAAGCGCGGCCACGACTTCACCCTCAACGCCACGTTCGACGGCCTGTCGCCAGCCGACTTCGACGCGCTGGTCATTCCCGGCGGACGCGCCCCCGAGTACCTGCGCCTGAACGACGCGGTTCTCGAGGCGGTGAAGCATTTTGCGCAGAACGACAAACCCATTGCCGCGATCTGCCACGGTGCGCAACTGCTGGCGGCGGCCGGCGTGATCGACGGGCGGGAGTGTTCGGCGTACCCCGCGTGTGCGCCGGAAGTGCGCCTGGCCGGCGGCAAATACATGGAAATCGGCATCGACGAGGCCCACACTGACGGCAAACTCGTGACAGCGCCGGCCTGGCCGGCCCATCCGGCCTGGATCGCCCAGTTCCTTGCGGTGCTCGGCACCAAGATCGAGTTGTAACGACGCACGCCTGGCGGCGCTTGGGGCGTCGCCATATCGCTGCGATGTCTGCGTGCTATCGGCCTGCTATCGGCGCTCGTCGATGGCACGCAGTCTCGCATCCGCCTCGGCGAGCGTGTGTTCGCTGAACACCTCGATACCGTGGCGTCGCAACCAGGCCGCCGCCACGCCGGCTTCCTGCACCTTCCTGCCCGTAAAGCTGCCGTCGTAGGTCGACGTGCTGCCGCACGACGGGCTGTCCTCCTTGAGCACGGCAAGGCGAACGCCATGGCGCCGAGCCAGCGCGAGTGCGTGCCGTGCGCCGTCGATAAAGGCGGTACTCACGTCGACGCCGGTGTCGTCGATCACACGCGCGCGCTGAAGCCAGACGGCATCGCCACCCGAGGCGCCTTCGATTTCGGCGGGCGGACGCGGCGTGGGCAGGCCGCCCGCGACTTCCGGACAGACCGGGACGATGCGACCCTCGGCATGCCAGCGCTCGAGAAAGGCGGCGGCCTCGGATTCGCAAGACGCGCTGCGTCCGTGATACCGAACCGGGTGACCGAGCAGACAACTGCTGACGAGAATACGGGTAAGCGTAGACATGAGGCGAGCCTACCACGTGCGGCGGAATTGTCCGATGTTGCCTCATTTTCGAAAGCTGGCCGCGCACGGCAGCAGCAACATCGGCCGATCTCGAACGGGTCGGCCGGCCCGCGCGTTGCGTGCCGGGGCCTCGCCATACGACGAAGGAGGGTCGTCATGGATATCAACGGCTATTTGTCAGGTGCGAAAGCGGCAGCGGCCAAACCGGCGCCGACGACACCCCCGGCATCCTCGGCATCCGGTTCGCGAGCGCCCGACGGCATCGCGGCGACGCTGGCGCTGCCGGACACGATGACGACTTTCGGTCGTCTCGGGGCCGTTGCGGGGTGCGACGGCTGCGACGTGCCGCTGCCGGGCATCGGACCCCATGATTTCGGCGCGGCGCAGCGTGTTCACGACGCGGCTCGGGAACCGGCTGCGGTGCAGATGCGGCTTGGCCCGCACGTGGATGCGCCCCGGTTCGTCGTCAGGGCGTATCCGGATGCCCGGCAGGCATCGCTGGCCTGGTTCGCGTCAAGGCTGTTCGGCGCGCTGGGTCTGGTGACACCGACGGCGATCCTGGTTCGGGGCTGTGCGACGGCGTACGACGGCACGCATGACGCGACGCGCGTCTTTCTGGCAACACCGTATCTGCCGGGCTACTCGGGCCTCGGCCGCTGGCTCGAGAGCGATGCCGCGAGCCGCGTCGTCGATGCCGCTGACCCTCGCACCCAGGGGGCGGCGAGGGTATGCGATCGCCTTGCGGCGGGCCGTCCCGGTGAGGAGGCCAACCGGTGGCGAGCGCAACGCTGCGCCATGCTGCCCGACATCTATCAATGCGAGCTCGAGCGCCAGTACCTTGCCGCCCTTTGGCTGGACAACCGGACGCTGTGCGATGCGGCCATGGAGAACGTGGGAATCTGGCGGGATCAGGACGATCTGCCGCACGTGATGACGGTGGAATTCGGGGCTTGCCTGTGCGCGGACGCCTCGACCGACATCGACGCCCCGCCGGAGCGCATGGACGGTGCCGCGCCGCCATGGGGCGATGGGACGCGCGTGTCATGCAATGCCGTCGCCGCCCCGTTTGTGCGTCGGTTGGCGGGGTTCGTGCCGCACGCTCACGAGAAGACGATTCGCGACGAATTGAGACAGCCGGACGGTGTGCGAGCGGTGGCGGCGGAAATGGCGTTTCGTCTTGGCCGCATCGATGCGGCGACGATACGGCCGTGGGCGGCCGATGTCTGTCAGCTTGCCCGCGAGGCGCAGGCGTTGGCCGCGCATGGGGGCGATATGCGCGATACCGACGCGTTGGTCGAATATGTGATGGCCAGACGCGGCGACGTGCTGAGGCACCTGGGGGGAGAGCCGGTGGCCCGTGCCTGGGCGCGTCTGTACCCGACGCGGGCGGCCGCCATCAGCGCGCAGCAGGCGCTGTTCCTCGCGCTGGCACCCGCAGCGCGCACGACCGGCCTTGCATGACGGCAGGCTTCGGCGACCGGTTCGCCCTCGTTGGTGCCCCGGTCGAATGCCGTGCGGCCTTTGCGACACCATGTCGGCGCTGGCGCCTGACAGTAAGGTTTCCATCATTGGCATGTCTGACGGGGGGGCATTGAAATCGCCTGTCCGTGCGGCACCGCGCCGGCACTGTCGCAGTTGCGCCATGGGGCGTTCGGCAAGGGGGTGGCGCGGGCTTCCGAGCCGGTTGCCTAACGCCGCAAGCTCGCATAAACTATGGACGCCACAAACCCCGCGTGACTGGCGATTAGGGTGCACAGCCTTGTGCGCCCGAGGTGGATCAACCCACCGGGAAGCGCCGGGGTCTTATTTGCCGTTCGCCTGGGCAGCCGTGATGGTTGGTGCTGCCCTGTCTATCGTCTTCCGAAGCACAAAGGAAGGCGCGCTGCACCATCTCCTCCCGGAAAACCTGTTCAATTCAACGGAACTGCCATGTTCGACAAATCGAAATCCACCGTTGCCGCCGTCGATCCCGACGTCTGGGCCGCGATTCAGAAGGAAAACCAGCGTCAGGAAGACCACATCGAGCTGATCGCGTCGGAAAACTACACCAGCCCGGCCGTGATGGAAGCGCAGGGCTCGCAACTGACCAACAAGTATGCGGAAGGTTATCCGGGCAAGCGCTATTACGGTGGTTGCGAGTATGTCGACGTGGTCGAGCAACTGGCGATCGATCGGGTGAAGGCGCTGTTCGGTGCCGAGGCCGCGAACGTGCAGCCGAACTCCGGCTCGCAGGCCAACCAGGGCGTGTACTTCGCCATGCTCAAGCCGGGCGACACGATCATGGGCATGAGCCTCGCCCACGGCGGTCACCTCACGCACGGCTCGCCGGTCAACATGTCGGGCAAGTGGTTCAACGTGGTGAGCTACGGCCTGAACGAGAACGAAGACATCGATTATGACGCTGCCGAGAAACTCGCGCAGCAACACAAGCCGAAGATGATCGTGGCGGGCGCATCGGCCTTCGCCCTGAAGATCGACTTCGAGCGCATGGCCCGCATCGCCAAGTCGGTCGGCGCCTATTTCATGGTCGACATGGCGCACTATGCCGGCCTGATCGCCGCGGGCGTGTACCCGAACCCCGTGCCGCACGCCGATTTCGTGACGACCACCACGCACAAGAGCCTGCGCGGCCCGCGCGGCGGTGTGATCCTGATGAAGGCCGAGTTCGAGAAGGCCATCAATTCGGCGATCTTCCCGGGAATCCAGGGTGGCCCGCTCATGCACGTGATCGCCGGCAAGGCCGTCGCGTTCAAGGAAGCCGCCACGCCGGAATTCAAGGCGTATCAGGAACAAGTCGTGAAGAACGCACGCGTGCTGGCCGAGACGCTGGTCAAGCGTGGCCTGCGCATCGTGTCGGGCAAGACCGAATCGCACGTGATGCTGGTCGACCTGCGCGCCAAGAACATCACCGGAAAGGCTGCCGAAGCCGCGCTGGGTGAAGCGCACATCACCGTCAACAAGAACGCCATTCCGAACGACCCGGAAAAGCCGTTTGTGACGAGTGGCGTGCGTCTGGGCTCGCCGGCCATGACCACGCGCGGCTTCAAGGAAGCCGAAGCCGAGCTGGTCGGCAACCTGATCGCCGACGTGCTGGACAACCCGGAAAACGCCGAAACGCTGGCCACGGTCCGCGCCAAGGTCGCCGAGTTGACCAAGCGCTTCCCGGTCTACGGCTAAGCCGACGGCGTCGCACGCATGCGCTGCCCGTTCTGCCGGCACGACGACACGCAGGTCATCGACTCGCGTGAAGCGGAAGACGGCGCCGCCATTCGGCGGCGCCGGAAATGCCCGTCGTGTGACAAGCGATTCACCACGTACGAGCGTGTCGAACTCGCTATGCCCGCGGTCGTCAAGAAAGACGGCAGCCGGGCCGAGTACGACCGCGCGAAGGTGCGTGCGAGCATGCAACTGGCGATTCGCAAACGCCCCGTGAGTGCCGAAGCGATGGATGCCGCGATTGCGCGCATCGAATACAAGCTGCTGGCCGGCGCGGAGCGCGAAGTGATGAGCCAGCGTATCGGCGAACTCGTCATGCGTGAACTCAAGCGCCTCGACAAGATCGCCTATATCCGCTTCGCATCCGTGTATCGCAGCTTCGAAGACATTGCAGAGTTCCGCGATGTCCTCGAGGAAATCGACAGTACCGACCTCAAGCCCAAGCGCAAGCCGGTGGCGTAGGACCGCGCGAGAGGCCGCGATTCGGTCTGAGCGGGCGATGAAAAACCCGTCGCGCCTGAAAGGGCGTGGCGGGTTTTTTTCATGGTGGAGGGCACCGTGGGCGCGGACGACTGGCGCCGGCGCCCGTTGCCCGGCGACGCGCAGGTCGACAGCGCCGCATGCGCTCAGAACGAGTGCGACACCCCGATGTAGGCGCCGGTCTGGCTCTTGCCTGGCGGCGGGTTGTCGAGCGAGTCGCTCGGAATGGCGGCGACCGAGAAGCTCTGGTTGGCACTGTTCTTCACGTAGGCGACGGTGCCATACAGGAACGTGCGTTTGGACAGGTTGTACGTGGTGCCGAGCTCGAACATTGTCGCGTGTCCGAAACCGCCCGGCACGTTCACGTGGTAGACCGCCGCATTGGCCGCCCATACCGCCGTCGCCTGCCATTTCACCCCGGCCCAGTAGTGATCGGCGCGCGTGGCGAAATCGGGGGCGGGGGCGTCAGGCGCTGACATGTGCGTGTAGCCCAGCGAGATCGTGAAGCGATTCAGGAAGACGTTCGCTCCCGCGAAGTACTCGCGCGAGGTGGCGAACACGTCCGTGAATCGCCCGTTGGTGTCGCGAATTTCGTCATACAACGCGCGCAACTGGAAGCGATCGTGCGTGTAGGTCAACTGCGCGCCCATGCCGCGGCCGCTGTTGAACTGGCCCGCGATATTCGAGAATGCATACTGGCCGGCGATATCGAACCCGTACCAGTTCGGACTCTGGTAATTGACGGTATTGCTCGCTTGCGGCCAGTTGCGTCCGCGCACGAGCGATGCCGACGAGAAAGCCTGCTGCTGGAAGGGATCGAAATCCCAGACGCCATTGCTGATGAACAGGTTGCGGCCGAGCGTGAGCTGACCCCACGAGCGGGAATTGAAGCCGACCAGGGCACGCCGATCGAAGATCGAGCCGGAACCGTTGTTGTTGAAGCCGTTCATCAACTGGAAGCCACCTTCCAGATTGAATACCGCATGCAATCCCTGTCCGAGATCTTCATACCCGCGCAGGCCGAACAGGCTGGTGCCGTAGTCGCCGCCCTGAGCGCTCCAGCGTGACGTCGTGCCGCCGTTGCCGTCCTGCAGGTTGTTCATGAACTGGAAGCCGCCATCGACGCGGCCATAAAGTTGCACGCTCGACTGTGCGTGCGCGAACGAGCCGATGCCGCACAGCAGGCTGGCTGCGATGAGCTTCTTTCTCATGGTCTGTTCCCCAGATTGCGTTTTGCCCCGCACCTTTGTTGCGTGGTTATGCCCGTCGTCGCCTTTCATCGCCCGTTTCGGGGCGAGGCAGGAGAAGCTCGGGAAAGCCTGAATTTTCGTTACGAGTGACGAGAAATCGGCAAGCGGGAACGCCTGGGCAACGGGCGCCGCACGGGAACATGCGGGCGGTTGCGAGTGATGCCGGCACGCTCTGGTCGTCAGAGATCGTTTTCATGGCAGTCCACTGGCGTTAGGCCGTCTTCGGCGTGCTGTCACGCGCCGCTGCAAAGACGCTCGTGTGACACACAGGGGCCGTGCGGCGACCGGAATCGGCTGGCGAGGCGCGCCGGGATGATCGATGTCTTGTACTGCGAGATAACCTTGCGCGCGACGCCCGGATGGCTTCTTTATAGCCGAATTCTCGCGCCTGCAACATCGGGTAAAGGCTTAGTCGCCGGATTGTTGCGTGCCAGCAACCGGAGCGGGCGTCAGCGCAGCGGCGGAGGAGGCCGCCGGCGTCGGCGCGGCGCCGGCTTTCCGGGCGGGCGCCCGCGTGGCCTGCGAGCGCCTCAATCCGGCGCGCCGAAGGCCTCCATCTTGCTTGCCAGATGCGTGAGCAGCCGATTGGCCGCCCCGGAAAGACGGCGGCCCGCACGGGTGACGAGATGCGCCTCGGCGCGATTGAGGATCGGGTGATCGATCGGCAGCGCGCACAGGATGCCGGCATCGATCTCCTGCGACACCGCGAAAGCGGGCAGGAATGTCGCGCCCAATCCGGCGCGAACGAAGTGCTTGAGCACGGAAATCGAGTTGGTGGTCACCGCGGGCGAGAGCCGGCGCTTCTCCGACTGCTCGGCCAGTTCCATCATCTGGCGGGTGCCGTAGGCCCCGTGCATGAGCGCGAGCGGTACGTCGTAGAGCTCGTCCAGACGCAAGGCGCCCGCCTGGGCCGCGCGTGCGACGAGCGGCGAGTCGGGCGCGACGATGGCGTGCACGGGTTGGCGCAACTGCGCCCGGGAAACGATCTTGGGCTCCGCCGGCGGGTGGTAGACGAGCCCGATATCCGCGTCGTCCTCGGCGACCAGCCGCATCACTTCATTGGTGCCGGCCAGATCGAGGGTGAGCGTGATGTCCGGGTAACGCCTGCAGAAATACTGCAGCGGCGGGCCCATCAGATCGCTGACGAACCCCTCGCCAACGGCCAGCCGGATATGCCCGCGCCGAAGCCCGCGCACTTCCTGCAGCTTGGCAAGCAAGTCCTCCTGGTGGGCACGCTGCTCCCGGTAGTACTCCATGAGCAGGCGGCCCGCCTGCGTGAGGTGCACGCCGCGCTTGTGGCGTTCGATGAGCGGCAGCGACAGTTCGGCCTCGAGCAGGGCGATCTGACGACTCACGGCCGACGGGGCGATGTCGAGCCGGTCGGCGGCCGCACGTACAGTGCCGCACTGGACGGCCTCGTACAAATAAGCCAGACGGCTCTCGTTGATGGCAGGTGTCATAGCCTAAAGACTAATTTTTAGAACAAAAATCTTCAAGCGTTGTCATTGAGCGTCGTTTTTTTTCAATCCACACTGCAAAACATGCGGATCGGCCCCATTGCCCGGCCCCGAACCCAGGCGAGGCCGGGCGACGGCGGCCCGATTCCGCGCCAGATGGCATGCGCCGCGATGCATGAGCGGCGCGGGACGCACGAACGATTCCACAGGAGACCCCGATGATTCCTCCGCGAAACACGCGATTCGGCATCGATCATCCGCTGGTCACCGTTCACGACCACCCGAGACGCCTCGCGCACTACGCGCGTCTTGGTTTCTCGCCGTCGCCGGTGTCTTATCACCCGTGGGGCACGGTCACCTCGCTCATGATGTTCGCAGACAATTTCATCGAACTGATCGGCGTGGACGATCCCGTGAAATTCGGCACGAACGCGGTGGGCGACTTCTGTTTCGGACGCTATCTCGGAAGCTTTCTCGCCCGGGAGGAGGGCGTCTCGCTCGTGGCATTGCACAGCAAGGACGCCCGGGCGGATCAGTCGCGTCTTACCCAGGCTGGGCTCGAGACGCAGGGCATCATCGACTTCCGCCGCGCCATGCGCAAGCCGGACGGCACGCCCGACGAAGCGGTCGTCTCGCTGGGCCTGTTCCTCGACGACACGCTCGGCGACGCCTCCAATTTCATTTGCCACCAGCATCGCCCCGAACTGATCTGGGTGCCCGAGTGGCAGCGCCACCCGAACGGCGTGAGCGCCATTGTCGGCATCACTTACGTAACGCCGGACGCTACGGCGCTGCGTCAGCTCGCCACGCGCTGGCAGCGCCTTTACGGCGCGCGTCATGTGGATCTGTACGACGGGGGCGCGGTGGCCGACACCGGCTGTGGCCAACTGCTCGCGATGTCGCCGCAACGCGCCGAGGCGCGCTACGCCGCGGTGGGCCTGCCGATGGCGCAGGGGATGCGCACGCATGCGGTGGCCATCACGCTGCTCGCCCCCGATCTGGCGCGCATCGAGGCGATCTGGCGCGAGCATGGCGTGCCGTACGGTTACAACGAGCACGGTCTGGTCGTGGAGCCGGAATTCGCGGGCAACGTCGTGCTGGAGTTCGTGAACCACCCGCATTGAAATTTTCCCAGGACATGTCCTGACGTGGGCCGTCCCAGGGCGGCGCGCGAAGCAAGCGACGTCGCCCGTGGGGGTGGCGTCATCCTCGCAGTCAATTTGGAGTCAACATGAAAATCATCGGAGTGGTCGGACTGGGCAACATGGGACGCGGCATGGCGCTGTCGTTGCAGCGCGGCGGTTTCACGGTGCTCGGCTTCGACCCGTCGCCGGCCGCGGGCGCGGCATTGGCCGACGCCGGCATCGGCCTGCGCGGGTCGGTGGCCGAACTCGCACGCGAAGCCGACGCGCTCGTGCTATCGCTGCCGACCTCGCAAGTGGTCGAGGCCGTGGTCAACGGCGCCGACGGCATCGCCGCGAACGGCCGCGAAGGGCTCGTGGTGATCGACACCTCGACCGCCGATCCGCAGAGCACCCGGGCGCTGGCCGTCACGCTGCGCGAGAAGGGCATCGCGCTGGTCGACGCACCGGTGTCGGGCGGACCGAAGGGGGCGCTCAACGGCGCGCTCACGATGGTGCTGGGCGGCGCGGCCGAGGACGTCGCACGTATCGAGCCGGTGCTCGCGGCGATGTCGGCCAAGCGCGTGCATATCGGCGATGTGGGCGCGGGCCACGTGACCAAGCTCATCAACAACCTGATGTGCGCGGCGCATCTGATCGTGGCCGGTGAAGCCATGCGCCTGGCAACCGCCGCCGGCGTGGCGCCCGAGCAAGTGCTCGAGGGACTGAACGCGGGCTCGGGACGCAGCGGCGTGACGCAAACCAACTACCCGACGTGGATCCTCAACGACGCCTTCGACTCGGGCTTCACGATGAAGCTCATGCGCAAGGACGTGCGTCTGGCCATGGCGCTCGCGGAACAGGCAGGGACGCTCGCGACCGGACCGCTGTCGGCCGAGGTCGGCCGCCTCTGGGCGGCGAGCGCCGCGACGCTCGGCGACGACGAGGACTTCAACCGCATCGTGCAGTTCATCGAGCCGGGCCGGGTGTGAGCGTCGGCCGGGGCTGGCCGTTTTGACGCGGGCGCGGTGACGTGAATCGTCACGGCCGATTTTCGATTTCTTCAGTTTTTGCACAGGACGATACGCCGCGAGGGCGCATCGCACGGAGTTTTCTCATGGCAGACCAACAAGCCGCCGCGTTGCTCGGCGCATTCACCAAGTTCTTTCCCCACGCCACCACCATCGGCTCATATGTCAACGGCGAGCTCGTCGAGGGCGCGGGCGAAACCGACATCGACATCGTGAACCCGGCCAGCGGGCAGAAGGTGCTGGCCTATCGCGACGCCGGCGCCGCGGTCGTTGCGCTGGCGGCCGATGCCGCGCAGGCCGCGCAAAAGACGTGGTGGGCGCTCACGCATGCGGCACGCGGTCGCGTGATGCAAGCCGTCGGCGCGAAGATTCGCGAGAACGCCGAGGCGCTTGCCCAGCTCGAATCGATCGGTGCGGGCAAGCCGATCCGCGATTGCCGCGGCGAAGTCGGCAAGGTGGCCGAGATGTTCGAATACTACGCCGGCTGGACCGACAAATTCTTCGGTGACGTGATCCCGGTGCCGAGCACGCACCTGAACTACACGCGTCGTGAAGCCATGGGCGTGGTGCTGCAGATCACTCCCTGGAACGCGCCGGTGTTTACTTGCGGCTGGCAGCTCGCGCCCGCCATCGCCATGGGCAACGGCGTGCTGCTCAAGCCGTCGGAACTCACCCCGGCGAGCTCGCTGGTCGTGGCGGCGCTGGCCGAGCAAGCCGGCGTGCCGCGCGGTCTCATCAACGTGCTGGCAGGCTTGGGTCACACCACGGGACAGGCCGCGATCTCGCATCCTGTGGTCAAGAAGGTCGTGTTCGTCGGTTCGCCCGCCACCGGCAGCAAGATTGCCGCGGCCGCCGCGCAACGCCTGCTGCCGAGCGTGCTCGAGCTGGGCGGCAAGTCGGCGAACATCGTTTTCGACGACGCCGATCTGAAGCGCGCCTGCCTGGGCGCGCAGGCCGCCATCTTCTCCAGTGCGGGGCAGAGCTGCGTGGCCGGTTCGCGTTTGCTGGTGCAGCGCGGCGTGTACGACCGCATGATCGAGATGCTGGCGCGCGGCGCGGAGCAGATCCGCGTGGGCGAGCCGCTCGACGATGCCACCGAAGTCGGCCCGATCTGCAACCGAACGCAGTATCAGCACGTGATGAACATGATCGACGCGGGCGTCGCGGGCGGGGCACGTCTGGCGGCCGGGTCGCAGCAGCGCAGCGACGGCGGCTTCTTCGTGCGCCCGACCGTGCTCGCCGATGCGAACAACGCGATGGGCGTGGCGCGTACCGAGATCTTCGGCCCGGTGGTGGTGGCCATTCCGTTCGACACCGAAGAGGAAGCGCTCGCGATCGCCAATGACAGCGAGTTCGGCCTGGCCGGCGCCGTCTGGACGCAGGACGTGGCCCGTGCGCACCGTGTCGCGTCGCAGGTCAACGCCGGTACGTTCTGGATCAATGGCTACAAGACGATCAACGTCGCCTCGCCGTTCGGTGGATACAACCACAGCGGCTATGGCCGCTCGAGCGGTGTGGAAGCGTTGTATGAGTACACGCAGACGAAGAGCGTGTGGGTCGAGACGGCCGCGAATCCGGCCACGCCGTTCGGGTACGTCTGATTCCCGTGCGAATGTGCCGCCATCGTGCGTCGTGCGCGCGCGAATGCATCGTGAAAGTGTGAGAAGTGTGCCGGGCGCCGGTCGTGAGGCTCCGTCCGGCATGCAACCGTTTCAGCCCGCGGGACAAGCGGCCGGAACGGTGATTTTGACCGCGTATAATGCCGCCCTCGGGTGGTTCGGCGCGGAACGCTGTTGCTGTCACCGAGGCGCGCCAACATGGCAAGCGCAATGGGTAATGCGCGGTCGTTGATGCGCAGTGCCGCAGTGCCGAATGGCGCCGTGGGGGTGTTCGCCGGGTCTCGCGATCCGGCGGACGGCGCGCCGAATTTCCTTAACCACCGAAACGTTCGCGCATCTTCCGGGCAACCGGACGGCACCGGACCGGTTCAATAGCAAGTGCAGTGGAGACCCAGATGGCAGTCATGGAACAAAATGCGGCAAAGCCGCAAGGGGGCGCCTTCAGCGATGGCGTGCGCCTGTACGTATGGGCTATCGTGATCCTCGTGATCGCGGAGCTGATCGGGGCGATCAGCATCAGTGCCGGTCACGGCAAGATCGTGTTGTTGCCGATGGTCTGGGCACTGCTGCTCGGCGCGGCGCTGGGGCTGGCGCAGGCGCGTTTGCCGCGATTCGCGCAGATCGACCTGCCGATGCAGCACAAGGCGGCCGCCATTCTGCAACCGGCGCTGCTGCTGTTCGTGGCCAAGCTCGGCCTGCTCGTGGGCGGCTCGCTGCCCAAGCTCGTGGCCGCTGGCTGGGCGCTGGTATTCCAGGAGTTCGGCCACTTCGTGGGTACGATCATTCTGGGTCTGCCGGTTGCGCTCATGCTCGGCATCAAGCGTGAAGCCATCGGCGCGACCTTCTCGGTCGGTCGTGAGCCGAGCCTGGCCATCATCGGTGAAAAGTACGGCTTCGATTCGCCCGAAGGTCGCGGTGTGCTGGCCGAGTACCTGACCGGCACGATTTTCGGCGCCGTGTTTATTTCGCTGTTCGCCGGCTTCGTCGCCAGCCTCAACCTGTTTCACCCGCACTCGCTCGCCATGGGCGCCGGCGTGGGTTCGGGCTCGATGATGGCGGCCGCAGCCGGTGCCATCGCCGCACAGCAAACGCCGGAAGTCGCGAAGGAAGTCGCCACGTTCGCGGCGGCGTCGAACCTGATCACGACGACCATCGGAACGTACTTCACGCTGTTCATCTCGCTGCCGCTCGCCGTGTGGGGCTACCGCGTGATGGAGCCGGTGCTCGGCCGCATCAGCAAGCGCGGTCGCGCCAACGCGGAAGCCGCTGCCGTGGCCGACGCCGAAGCCGCGAAGGAACTGAAGCAGGCCAGCAAGGCGCACACCGTCGAAATGAATTTCGGCGCGCGTCTGTTCGCGTGGATCTTCTCGGGCGCGCTGGCGCTCGTGGGCAACAGCATGGCCTTCAAGACGCCGTTCCTCGACGGCGTGCCGGGCATGTTGATCATCATCTGCGCCGTGATCGTCGGCGAAGCGCTGTATTTCGTTACGCGTCGCAAGGTGCCGGCCGTGTGCTGGGTGTCGCTGATCGCGATGTTCCTGACCTCGCCCGCGTTCCCCTTCGCGCCGGTGGTCGAGCAGTTCACGGGCAAGATCAACTTCCTCGCCCTCGTCACGCCGATGCTGACCTACGCCGGTCTGTCGGTCGCCAAGGACGTTCCCGCGTTCCGTCGACTCGGCTGGCGTATCGTGGTCGTGTCGTTCCTGGCCAACGCCGGGACGTTCCTCGGCGCGGCGATCATCGCCGAGTTCTTCCACGTGTAATGCGTGGGCGATGCGCGGCAGCAACAGGCCGCGCCGCCGGCGAGGGGAAGCGACGCGTTGTTGCTCCCCCCGGACTGCAGAAAAATAACGCCACGGCTTGCCGTGGCGTTTTGCTTTTCTCCCGCCCCTTTCGCTTGCGGCGGACTTGCGAGCTCGGGCGCGCGCTCAGGGTTTGGTCGTCGCTGCGTCGGCTTGCTCCCGCTCATGGTAATAGCGGCGGAAGAACGCACGAATCTCCGCCGGGGAGAGTTTGCCGTCGTGATTCATGTCGATCTGGTCGAAATGTTGGTAGAGGAAGGGCTCGGCGGCCGCCGTTTCGTCGCGGCTCAGATAGCCGTCGCCGTCCTTGTCGGCCGCCTTGAAGTAGCGCTCGAAGGTTGCGCGGCGTGCCTGCAACTGATTACGCTGGTAGGTGGCCCATTCGTTGCGATCGATCTTGCCGTCGTGGTTCGCGTCGATCACGTCGAACGAGCGCTGCAAATAGAGCCCCAATGCGGCGTTCTGATCGGCCGCGTCGCCATAGTCAGGGCCTTGTGCCGCAGTCGGCGGGGGCGGCGGCACCGGGGTGGTCGGTACCACGCCGTTGATCGGGGCGCGCGCCTGCTGTGCATAGCCCGGCACGGCGGTAAGCGTGAGAGCCGCCGCGCCGGCACACAGGGCGGCCGCCGCAAGCGTGCGGCGACCGAGGCGACGCGCGGACAGCGTTCGAAGCGATCGTTGGCGGAGTGTCACTAGGGATGTCATGTCGCACTTCTCCTTATGGCTTGAGCAATGACGGCGGCGCGCGGCTCGCCCGGCGAGCGCGCTGCCGCCCGGGAACGGTCCGTCAGCCGTCAGTAGCGGCGACGATCGTTCGTGATGACGTTACCGATCACGCCGCCCACGACGGCGCCGCCCACGGTGGTGCCGAGGTCGCCGCCGGAGATGAGCGCACCACCCAGCGCGCCGACGCCGGCGCCGACCGCGGTGTTACGCGACTCGCGCGGCGTCATGCCGCCGCAGCCGGCCAGTGTGCCGACGAGCGCGGCGCCCACGAGTACCGGGGCCGCCTTGCGGGAAAGATGCGAGAGGTGCGAGATCCATCGTTGTGTGGTTTTCATGACGCATGGCTCCTTCAAGGGGGCGAAGCCCCCGGGTATTCGCAGGTCGTCGTTTCCGGGCGGCCTGCTGTCTGGTGAAAGCGGTGGTCGTCGATTGCGCCGAGGGCGGCGCGTCGATGTCGACGCACATCGACGGACCTGTCAGTGCGCGGTGGCCGAGCCCGGCTCCGGCGCTCCCGCGCCGCCTGCCGGATTCGATTCCTGGTAGGCCGGCGGTGGCGGGGGCGGCGGATACGGGCGGCCCTGGGCATCGGAGGCGTACGGCCTGCCCGAAGCATCGGTGGGCGGGTACGGACGACCGTAGGCATCGGTGCCCGGGGCAACCGGCGAGGGCGGTGCCGCATACGGGCTGCACGCCGAACCTGGCGCGTACGGCGGAGGTCCACAGTTGGGCTGGTACGCCGGATTCGTCGTTTCGTTCCCTCGATAGGGCAGGCGTGGCTGTGGCGGCGCCTGGTAGGCGCAGCCCGCCGTCGCCAGCATCAGGACCGCCAGTCCCGAGGCCGCCAGCGTTCTGGCAGTGCATCGGGTCCGGTCCGCGGCGTGGTTCGCGGCGTGGTTCGCGGAATTCGTTCGCATCATGACCTCCTTGCGAGAGCGGTGTTCGTCCCACTCGTCGTCATCATGGATTCCAGAAAAACAACAAGGGCGATCCGAAGGGACCGTCGACACGGCCATCGCGCGCCACATCGCCAACGTCGTCCGATCCGCATCGCTTGCCGACTCATGTTGGACGCAAGTTGCGAAATTTGGATCGATGGATCTTGTAAGCGTTTGTAATCGCTCTTGGGAGCGTTGCCGGGCGGGCGTCTCCGGCCAGTGGATTCGCGTGCGAGGACGCACCGCCGAACGCTCGCGTACGTCGTATGCAATGTAGTCCGAATTAATGTAGGAATGCACCGACATCGCACCGTCGGCAAACGGGGGAGGTGCGATGTAGGCGGCGAAGCGCGACGTTCAGTGCGAGGCCATCGACAATTTCGTATTCGTTGAAATATACGAACGCATTCGCGCAGCCGATGCCGCAGATCTCCCATGGGGCTGCGGGGAGAAGCATGACATCGAAACATTTCAATTTTGAAGTATTGCGCGACGGCGGTGTCGCGGTCCGAACGCCTCATCGGTCGTCGGGCTCTCATGCGCACATTGCGCGGCAAGACGGCGTAATGCGCGATGTCTGTCATCGCAATTCACGTCGAATGCGTTTAAACACCGGGAAAGTCCGGGGGAGTGTTTGCGCTTAGTTTTCGCCGCAAGGGGCTTTTGCGCTGGCATACTGTGCGCGCTGACGTTCGGTATGCGCTTCAGTGGACGTTGAGAAATTTCGATCAAGGTGCCCGGCCTATCCGTGCAGGCTCACACATGCCACAAGTCAAGAAAGAAGACATTCGTCAGGCCATCCTGGAGGCGTCGCAGGCCCTGTTTCTCGAAAAAGGGTACGTCGACACCACGATGGTGCAGATTGCCAAGCGCGCAGGTATTTCGCACGCGAACATCTACAGCTACTTCACGGCGAAGCTGCAAGTCTTCTTCTGTGTTTACGAAAAATGGTTCAAGGCGCGCGTCACCGCGATAGAGGCGGATGTTCTGGCCGCACACGGTGCCCATGTCCGCATGCGCACGCTGTTGGCCGGCATCCTGGTGCAATTGCCGCGGCTCGATAACGGTTTCTCGCACAATCTGGTTCAGGCGTTGGCCACCGTCAGTCCTGGCGACCCTTACGATCCGGCACTGTTGCAGTGGTTTCGCGAACGCCTGTCGGGCATGCTGGCCGCGTGCGCGCCTAGCCTGGCCCGCGACGGCGTGCGACGCGCGCGCCTGGTCGACATCCTCGTCCTGACGTTCGACGGATGCCTCGTGAACCATCATGTCAACCCGGCCTCGCTGCCCGACGTCGCCATGCTCGAGGAATTCGTCACGGCATTCCTGTCGTTGGAGCCGGTCGAGCCCGCTCCCGCGCCGCACTCGCCGCTCACGCCGACAGGCTCCGCGGCAGCGGCCTGACAGGACGCCGATGCGATCACTCCCCTGGACCGCCCTCAACCTCGGACGCAAGCTCAAGTTCCATCAACTCCAGGTCTTCGACCGCGTGCTCGAGACGGGCTCGCTCGTGCGCGCGGCCAATGAAACGGGACTCACGCAGCCGGCCGTGAGCAAGATCGTGCACGAGCTCGAGGCCTGCTTCGAGGGCCCACTGTTCGTGCGCAGCAATCGTGGCATGCAACCCACCGAACTGGGCGAGCTGCTCGGCCATCGCGTGAAATCGCTGATGGCCGAGCTGCGTTACCTGACCGACGAGGTCAATGCGTTCAGCGCCGGCACGAGCGGCCACGTAATCGTGGGCACGCTGATCTCCGCGTCGGCGGATTTGTTGCCGCGCACCATTGCCATGCTCAAGGCACGCACGCCGGGCGTGCTGGTCACGGTTCGCGAGGCCACCACCGCGCAACTGTTCCCGGCGCTCGCGAGCGGCGACCTCGATATCGTCGTGGGCCGCTTGCCCGAGCGTGCGCTACCGGTGGCCAATGCGTTCGCGCTCACGCACGAAGTGCTCTTCAACGAATCGCTCTGCGTGGTCGGTGGCAAGCGCCACTGGTCCCACGCGCCGGAGCGTGTGCCGCTCGCGCAGTTGCGCGAAGGCGCGTGGGTCTTGCCGGTGCCGGAGTCGCCGTCGCGGCTGGCCGCCGAGCGCCTCTTCCACGACGCCGGACTGGCGTTGCCCGACGACGTCGTCGAATCGCTCTCGATGCTCACCAACATCGGCCTGATGCTGGAGACCCCGCGTGTCGTGCTCATGCCGCGCGCGGCCGCCAAGCCGTTCGTCGAATCTGGGTTGCTGCGGGTGTTGGCCGACACGGTGCCGGGCAGTTTCGGTGACGTGGGATATTCACTGCGAACCGACAGACAGCCAAGCCCCGCCTGCGAACGCTTCATCGCCTGCCTTCGCGAGGCGTGCGGCCTGACCCCGTAAGCACCGCACTTGACTGTGTACCATTCCCCGGAATGCAACAGGGCGGTATGCCGTCACGTCGCGATGTCCTGACGTCATCGATGGCATACCGCCCTGGGGACACCGCGCATGGAATGATGACGGGTGAAGGGGCTCGCGGCGTGTCAAGGCCGCATCAGAGGTGCGTCAGCGTCGCGTCAGAGTCGCGCGAGGGATGAAACCAGGCCCGGATTCTGTTGTACGAGTCGAATCAGGCACGCCGCCTGGGCGTTGGGGCGTGCGCGACCCTGTTCCCAGTTCTCGAGCGTACGCGGGTTTGTGCGCAGATAGTGCGCGAACACATTGCGCGACATGCCCAGATGCTTGCGAAGCGCAAGGAGTTCGTCCGGAAATACTTCCAGTTTCGGTAGCGGCGTGCGAGGCAGCTCCTTGATGTTGAGCGGAAGGTCCGCTGGAAGGCCGTTCTTGACGTGTGCCGGCTCAGTGGGCGGTGGCGCACCGGTGTCCTGCGTGAGCAGCCAGCGGAATGGATTCGAAGGCGTATTTGAGTAAGCCATAGTCCTGCCCGGGAGTCTGAATGTTGGAAATCGGAACGCTTGCTAAGGCAATCAAGCGGAGCCGATTGCACCACACAGTGCGGCTGGGCGCTTTCACAAAACACTCCCGATTTTCGCGTCTGACACCTATCGAATACTACGCACCTCGTGCAGGCGGAGTGCCGCGGAGTGTACGCAAAAACGTGAGGCGCGCACGGTGGCGCGCGCTCACGCGCATTCACACGGGCTCACACGCCGAGGTAGGTCTGCAGCTCGGGTAGCGCCTGACGCAGGCTCGCCGAGTCGCCCTGCCAAGCCACACGGCCCTTGTCGACGATGTAGTGCCGGTCGCCGAGCTCAAGCATCGGAGCGAGGTTCTTGTCGATACACAGGATCGACAGTCCGCTGCCTTTGAGTTGCTTGAGGCATTGCCAGATTTCACCGCGAATGAGCGGTGCGAGGCCTTCCGTGGCTTCGTCGAGAATGAGCAATTTCGGATTCGTCATCAACGCGCGGCCGATCGCGAGCATTTGCTGCTCGCCGCCGGACAGATTGCTGCCGAGGTTCTTCTCGCGTTCGCGAAGCCGCGGGAAGAGGCCGTAAATGCGCTCCAGCGTCCAGGGCGAGCTGGCCCCGTGGCGATTGCCTGCGGTCGCGACGAGGTTCTCGCGAACGGTCAGCGTGGGAAATATCTGGCGGCCTTCCGGGACCAGCCCCATTCCGGCTCGCGCAATGCGATGCGACGGGCTGGCGTGCACGGGCTGGCCGTCGAACACGATCTCGCCGCGCGCCGGGCGCATGAGTCCCGTCATCGATTTGACGGTGGTGGACTTACCCATGCCATTGCGGCCGAGCAGCGTGACGAACGTTCCGCGCTCGATCTCCAGATGCATGCCGAACAGCGCCTGGCTCGCGCCGTAATAGGACTCGACGCCGGACAAAGACAACAGGGTACTCATGCGGTCGCTCCCAGCATTTCGTTGCGGGTATCGTCCCCGAGATAGGCCTCGCGCACGCCGGCGTCGTTGCGAATGGCGTCGGCGGTCCCGCAGGCGATAGCGCGTCCGTAGACGAGCACGGTGATGCGGTCGGCGAGTGCGAATACGGCGTCCATGTCGTGCTCCACGAGCACGATCGCGTAATCGCCCTTGAGTTCGGCGAGCAGGTGCGTCATCTGTTCCGATTCGGCTTGCGACATCCCGGCCATCGGCTCGTCGAGCAGCAGCAGCTTCGGGCGGCTGGCGAGGGCCATGGCCAGTTCCAGTTGACGATGCTCGCCGTGGGCCAGGGCGCTGGCCTGCACGTGCATGCGCGCCGCGAGCCCGGCGCGCGCCAGGATCTCTCGTGCGGGCTCGACGAGCGAAGCTTCGCCGATGGCCGGACGCCAGAAGCCGAAGCTGTGCCCCTGCATGGCCTGCACGGCGACCATCACGTTCTCCAGCGCGGTGAATTCCCGAAACACCGACGTGATCTGGTAAGACCGCGCGAGCCCGGCGTGGGCGCGCTGCTCGATGGGCATGGCGGTGATGTCGTGCCCGTCGAAATGAATGGTGCCCTCGTCGGAGCGAAGCTCACCTGCCAGCTGGCCGATGAGCGTGCTCTTGCCCGCGCCGTTGGGGCCGATGATGGCGTGCAGCTCGCCCGGCGCGACGTCGAGGCAGAAGTGATCGGTGGCGGTCAGCCCGCCGTACCGTTTGACCAGTTGGTCCACGCGAAGCAGGCTCATGCTTTGCCCTCCACGGTGCCGGTGCGGCGAGAGAGTCGCACCTGAAGGTCGCCGAGCAGGCCGTAGAGGCCGCGTCGCGAGACGAGCACGGCCACCACGATCAGCGGCCCGAAGATGATCATCCAGTGCTCGGTCATGCCCTTGAGCCACTCTTCGATGAGCAGCATCGCCGCGCTGCCGAGCACCGGGCCGAAGAACGATCCGAGTCCGCCGAGGACAACCATCACGATCAGCTCGCCGGACGTGGTCCAGGCCATGTACGCGGGCGAGACGAAATGCGTGAGATTGGCGTAGAGCATGCCCGCCACGCCGCAGGCCATGGCGCTCAGGATGTACGCCACGAGCTTGTAGCGCAGCGTCGGATAGCCCAGCGCGCGCATGCGACGGTCGTTCTGGCGAGCGCCGCGAATGACCATGCCGAAGCGGGCCTCGACAAGGCGGCGACCGGCCCACACGCACAGGCAAAGCACGGCGAACGCGACGTAATACAGCACTGCCGGATCATCGAGCGTTACGCTGCCGAAGCGGCTGCCGGCGGACACGGGCAGGCCGTCGTCGCCGCCATACTGCTTCAGGCTCACGGCAAGGAAGTAGAACATCTGGGCAAACGCCAGCGTGATCATGATGAACGCGATGCCGGTCGTGCGCAGCGACAGCAGGCCGGTCACGGCACCCACGATCGCGCACAGCAGCAGCGTGAGGCCGAGATGCACGAAGCCGTTGTCCACGCCGTGATAGCTGAGGATGCCCACCACATAGGCGCCGAGCCCAAGATACAACGCATGGCCGAAGCTCACCATGCCGCCGTAGCCGAGGATCAGATCGAGCGAGACCGCCGCGATGGCGAACACGACGATGCGTCCGAACAGGGTGAGATAGAACGGCTGCTGGGCGTATGTCGCGTAAAGCGGGACCAACGCCAGCACGGCCAGCAGCAACAGGGGCACGGCAGTGCGAAGATTGAGTTTCATTTCCATCGTTTCCATCGTCAGCCGTGTTTGACCGGGAAGAGACCTTGCGGGCGCACGGCGAGCACGGCGGCCATGACAAGGTAGATGAGCATCGAGGCCAGCGCGGGGCCCGCGGTGTCCGCCGTGCTGCGCTCCATGAGGCTGCGCAGCAGTGTGGGCAGCGCGGTGCGACCGACGGTATCGACCACGCCGACGATCAACGCCGCGAGAAACGCGCCGCGCACCGAGCCGATGCCGCCGATCACGATCACGACCATCGTCAGAATCAGGATCGGCTCGCCCATGCCCGGCTGAACCGACAGGATCGGGCCTGCCATCAGGCCGGCAATCCCGGCGAGAATCGCGCCCAGGCCGAAGAGCAGCGAATTGAGCAGCACGATATTCACGCCCAGCGCGCCGACCATCTGGCGATGCGTGGAGCCGGCGCGGATCAGCATGCCGATGCGCGTGCGATGGATGAGCACGTAGCAGCCCAGCGCCACCGCAAGGCCCACCACGATGATGAGGAAGCGGTATGCCGGATACGCCAGGCCGAACAGATTCACCGTGCCGGCGAGCCACTCGGGCACTTCCATGTAGTACGGCGATGGCCCCCAGATCATGCGGGCCAGTTCGTTGAAGAACAGGATCAGGCCGAAGGTGGCCAGCACCTGGTCGAGGTGATCGCGGTCGTATAGGGTCTTGAGCGCGACAAACTCGACAATCAGGCCGATGAGGAGCATGGCCGGCACGATCGCCACGGCCGCAAGCGCGAACGAGCCCGTGTGGTTATATACGGTCGCGGCGATGAAGGCGCCCATCATGTAGAGCGAGCCGTGCGCGAGGTTCACGAAATTCATGATGCCGAAAACCAGCGTGAGGCCGGCGGCCATCAGGAACAGCAGGATGCCCAGCTGCAGCCCGTTCAGGCACTGCATGATGAAAAGCGTGAGACTCATGTCGCCTCCCGGGGGAGCCCCATCTGGCGGAAGATGGCCTGCGTGAGCGGGCTCGCGGTGTCGTTGAGCGTGAGCACGATATCGAAGTGATTGGTGCCGGGCATCGGCACGTACGTCCCTTCGAAGCCCCTGGCGCGCCAGGCCGCGAGGTAGTCGTCGGTCTGGCGCTTGAACTCGGTCGTCTCGGTCTCGCCGTAAGACACCACCAGCGGGCAACCGTGCGTGGGCAACTGGAAATACGGACTGTTGCGGCGCGCGTCTTCCTCGGAGAGCTTCATCCATTCATTGATATGCGTGAACGGAATGGGCGTGAGGTCGAACAGGCCCGAGAGCGGCGCCGCGCCGGCGATCACGTTCTCGGGCACGCCGTACGCCGCGTGCCAGCCGTGGGCGAGCAGCATGCCTACCAGGTGGCCGCCGGCCGAGCTGCCGCAGACATGGATGCGGCGCGCGTCGCCGTGGTGCTCGCCGATGTGGCGATGCACCCACGCGAGCGCACGTCGGGTCTGGTCGACGATGGTGTCGAGCGACGCGCCTGGCGCGAGCGAGTAGTTGACGGCGACCACCGTGGCGCCGGCGCGCGTGAAGGCGGGTGCCATATTGCTCGAATCGCTCTTGTTGAGCGCGCGCCAGTAGCCGCCGTGCACGAAGAAGAATACGGGGGCGCCGGGCGCGGGCGCGGGAAAGATGTCCAGCGTTTCGTCGGGATGGTCCCCGTAGGCGACATCCAGGACGCACGGCGTGGTCGCGCGGGCATGGGCGCTGTCGGCGGCGTACTGTTCCAGGATGTCGAGAATGTTCGGCGTGGTGGCGCGAGCGTTGTATTGAACGTCCAGCTCGGCGTCGTCGAAATTGCGGTAGCGCTTCATAAACCCTCGATGGTGCTCCGGTATGACCCGGGTCGTGCAACGGCGGTGACGGTGGCGGTGGGGGCCACGGACACTTCAGCAGCGGCCCGCGGCGATCACGCGCGCCGGGCGCGCTCGCCGTGTGCCGGTCCAACAGTTCACATCACGCATGGCGGGACATCGTGAGTCACGACGGCCCCACCATGCAATGCGCGGCAGCTTACGATTTGATCTTGCACTGTGCGGCCAGATCGGCGCGCGTCTTGATGTGGATTTGCCCCTTGGTGGCGAAGGCGGCGCCCGTGGCGTCCTTCACCACGTCCACGCGATAGAACTGCGCGACGGGGAACTGGTTGCTGGCGAACTTGAACGGTCCGCGCACCGACGCGAAGTCGGCCGCCTTGAGCGCGGTGCGCAGCGCTTCGCGGTCCGCCACGCTGCCCTTGGTCTTGGCAAGCGCGGAGTCGATCAGGTTGGCTGCGTCATACGACTGGGCGGCATACATCGAGGGCACGCGGTTGTACTTCTTCTGGAAGGCTGCGACGAACTGCTTGTTCTGCGCGTTGTCGAGATCCGGCGAGTACGGCGCACTGGTTATCGCCCCCACGGCCAGTTCCTTGAGCGCGGGCAGGGTGGAGCCGTCGATGGTCGACACCGAGATCAGCGGGATCTTGCCGAGCAAGCCGGCCTGACGGTACTGCTTGACGAAGTTCACGCCCATGCCGCCCGGATAGAACACGTAGACGGCGTCGGGCTTGGCGGCCTGCAACTGGGCAATTTCGGCCGAGTAGTCCGGCTGATTGACCTGGGTGTACACCTCGTCGACGATCTGCCCCTTGTAGTCGCGCTTGAAGCCGTTCACGGCGTCGCGTCCCGCCTGGTAGTTCGGCGCCATCACGTACATCTTCTTGTAGCCGAGATCGGTCGAGAGCTGACCGCCCGCCTCGTGCAGCTCGTCGTTGTCCCACGAGGTCGAGAAGAAGTTAGGTGAGCACTGTGCGCCGGCGATCGGCGTCGGGCCGGCATTCGAGCCCACCATGACCACGCCGGCGTTCGTCACGTTCTTGTGGATGGCCATCATCACGTTCGAGAACGTCACGCCGGTGATGATCGACACCTTGTCGCGCTCCACGAGCTTCTGCGCGGCCTGCACACCCACGTCGGGCTTGAGCTGGTCGTCTTCCTTGATGACCTGCACCGGCACGCCGCCGAGCTTGCCGCCCTTTTGCTCGACGGCGAGCATGAAGGCGTCGTACTGGTCCTGCCCGAGCGCGCCGCCGGGGCCGGAGAGCGTACCGATGAAACCGATCTTCACCTGGGCGTGCGCCCCGGTCGATGCGAACATCGCGGCGGCTGCGGCGACGGCGCCCAGTACGGCGATGGCTTTGCGTTGCGTGGTCTTCGTTCCCGTCATCATGGTCTCCAAACTAAGTGCCGAAACTGGCAATCACTGTCAGCAGAGGACTTGCGCCGGGATACTTGACCGCTTCTTCACGTCGGTCATGGCAGGCCAGGCGCGTCAGACTAATACAAATCGTCCTATATTGTTTAAGCGTCAAATATTTCAGTGCCCAGCCTAAACGACGCCTTTTGCGTAGGCAAGCAATTTCAAAAACACCTCGGGAAAGCACCAGTCAGAGGTTGAAGAACTCCCGGGCGTTGCCGGCCAGAATGCGTGCCCGGGCGGTCTCGTCCAGGTCCGGCTGGTCGGCCACGAGCCGGCCGATGTCCTGTTCGCCGAGCGGGAAGGGGTGGTCCGAGCCGAGCATGATGCGCGCCACGCCCATGGTGTCGACCAGCAGGCGCAGGGCGCGCGGGTCGAACACCGCGCTGTCCACGTAAAAGCGATCGAGATAGTGGGATGGCGGGTGGGGGCTGTCGGCGCGCACGATGTCGCGGCAGTGCCACGCATTCTCGGCGCGGCCGAGCAGATACGGGAACGCGCCGCCGCCATGGGCGAAGCACAGCTTGAGCGAGCGCGGCAGGCGCTCGAACGCGCCGGAGAGGATCAGCGAGAGGATCGAGAGCTGCGTCTCGGCGGGCATGGCCACGAGCCACGGCATCATCCACTTCTTCATGCGCCCGTCCGTCATCATGTCCCACGGGTGTACCAGCACGGGAATGTGCTCGTTGCCGCAGTGCCGCAAAAACGCCACGAGTTGTTCGTCATCCAGATCTTTCGGTCCGAGGTGGTTGCCGATCTGCACGCCCACGTGACCGGTGGCCTTGGCGCGCGAGGCTTCCGCGCAAGCCAGGTCGAGGTCCTGCAGCGGCACCTGCGCCATGGCCTTCAGCCGGGTGGGGGCGTAGGCGCAGTGTTCGAGCGCGAGATCGTTCATGCGCTGCACCCAGTCGACGACCTTTCGGCCCTCGTAGCGGTAGCCGAACATGATCGGCGTGGCGCAGACGACCTGGAGGTCGATGCCGTGACGGTCGAGTTCTTCGATACGCAGCGCGGGATCCCACAACGCGCGGTAGACCGGCCGGAAGGCACGGTCGTCGAGCATGATGTTGCCGGTCTCGCCGCTGTCGTCGATTCGAAGCCAGGGCGCGGTGGCGGGGTCGAGGCGGGCCGCTTCCTCCCGCGTGATGCGCGGGAAGAAGTGGGCGTGCATGTCGATTTTCTTCATGACGTGACGTATTGGGTTCAGAGGGCGACGCCGCGGCTCAGGCGGACGCCGCGGTGGTCTTCGGTTGCGCGGCGCGCCCCGGGTGGATCTCGCCGCAGCCCGGGCAGCGGCGCAGCGCCTCATTGCCGTAGAACGCCTCGAAAAGCGGGGGCAGGTCGGTCACGATGCTCTTGAGCTGGACTTCCACGCGGTGCACGCGGGTGCCGCAATTCAGGCAGTACCACTCGAAGCCGTCGAGCAGTCCGGCGGGGCGCTGGCGCTCGATCACGAGGCAGAGGCTGCCGGCCTCGGGACGCTGCGGCGAGTGACGCACGTGCGGCGGCAGCAGGAAGATGTCGCCTTCCTTGAGATCGATGCGCTCGGCGCGGCCGTCGATCCACAGGTTCACCCAGGCATTGCCCTTGAACTGGTAAAAGAATTCCTCGAGCGGATCGTCGTGATAATCGGTGCGATGGTTCGGCCCGCCGACGACCGTCACGATGAAATCGCTGTCCTGCCAGACCTGCTGGTTGCCCACGGGTGGTTTGAGCAAATGTGCGTGGTCGTCGATCCAGCGCTGGAAATTGAAAGGCTTGCCATACGTCAACATGCTGTCTCCCGGGTCATGCCGCGTCAGGTGGGGTATCGGTTGGCCGCTGTCTCGTCAGCGTGCGCGCGGCGAGTAAGCCACGCACTTGATCTCGACGAGCAGTAGCGGATGCGGCAACTGATGTACTGCCACGGTGGTGCGCGTGGGGCCGTTTTCGTCGAAATACTCGCCGTACACTTCGTTGTAGCCGCCGAAGTCGTTCATGTTGACGAGAAACGCGCCGACTTCGACCACGTCGGAGAGCGACGCGCCTTCGCTGGCGAGAATGTCGCGAATGTTCTCGATGACGGCGCGCGTCTGCTCGCGAATGTCCAGTTGGGTCACGCCCAGGGCATCGACCTGGGCGCCGGCGTAGGTATTGTCCGGACGGCGCGAGCTGGTGCCCGAGACGAACAGGAAGTCTCCGGCGCGCTTGATGTGCGGGAATTTGCCGCGAGGTCTGGCCTTGCCTTCGACCACGCGGGCCTGCGTGTCTTGCGATGCGCTCATGGATTCAGTCTCCGATTGGCTTGGGTAGCGTTGGCGCACGGGTGCGGCGCGCTCGACCCCCATCGATTGCGCCGCACCGTCGCCTCACAGTTTGATGCAGATGTTGGTGATCTCGGAATAGAAATCGAGCGAGTGGCGGCCGCCCTCGCGGCCCAGTCCCGAGAGCTTCACGCCGCCGAACGGCGTGCGCAGATCGCGCAGGAACCACGTGTTGACCCACACGAGTCCGGTCTGGAATTGACGCGCCACCCGGTGCGCGCGCGAAAGATTCGTCGTCCAGACGCATCCGGCCAGACCGTAGTCGCTGTCGTTCACACGACGAACCACTTCCTCTTCGGTGTCGAACGGCGCCACGTGACACACCGGTCCGAAGATCTCTTCGCGCACGCAGCGCGCCGAGTCCGGCAGGCCGGTCCAGACGGTGGGCTGCACGAATGCGCCTTCGTCGCGGTCGTCGCCGAACGTCGGCACGCCGCCGCCGGTGACGACCGTGGCCCCTTCCTCGACCGCGAGCCGATAGTACGAGAGCACCTTCTCGCGATGCTTTCGAGAAACGAGCGGCCCCATCTGCACCCCCGGGGCATCGGGTGCGTCGATGCGCAGCGCGGCGGCCCGTTCGCCGAGCGAGGCCACGAACTTGTCGAAGATCGGGCGCTCGACATAGACACGCTCGGAGCACAGGCAGACCTGGCCGGCATTGGTGAAGGAGGAGCGCACCACGCCATCGACGGCCTTCTCGAAGTCGGCGTCGGCGAACACCACGGCGGCGTTCTTGCCACCGAGCTCGAACGAGATTTCTTTCACGCCGTCGGCCACGGCCTTCATGATGGCGCTGCCGGTGCGCGATTCGCCGGTGAACGTGATTGCGGCGACGTCCGGGTGCCGGGTGAGGAATTCGCCCGCCGAGTTCGGCCCGAATCCGTGCACGAGGTTGAACACGCCCGGCGGCACGCCGGCATCATGCATTACCTCGGCGAGCAGCGTGGCGGACGACGGGGTTTCTTCCGAGGGCTTCGCCACCACGCAGTTGCCCATCGCCAGCGCGGGGGCGACCTTCCACGTGAAGAGCAGCAGCGGCAGATTCCACGGCGAGATGATGCCGATCACGCCGAGCGGCTTGCGCGTGACGTAGTTCATCACGTCGCCGCCGTCGGCCGCACGCATCTCGAAGACCTCGCTGCCGGCAGTCTTGATGAGATCCGCAAACATGCGGAAATTGGCGATGCCACGCGCGATGTCGAGCGTGCGGGCCTGCTCCTGCGGGCGTCCCGTGTCGGCGACTTCGGCGGCCACGAACTCGTCGAAGCGCGCCTGGATGCCGTCGGCGATGCGATGCAGCACGGCCGCGCGCTCCGCCGGCGTGGTCTTGCCCCATGGGCCTTCGTGCAGGGCACGGCGTGCGGCGCGCACGGCGCGATCGACCGTGGCGGCGTCGGCTTCGCAAACTTTCGCGACGCAATGCCCATCGACCGGGCTGAGGTTATCGAACTGACGATCGGTGGCGACAAACGCACCGTCCACGTAATGCCGCAGCAGCGGCGCAGTCGCAAGGCTCACGAGGTCTCCTGGAGCTGAGTGTTTTGCGGGGTGGCGGCGCGGCGCTCGGCGCCATGGGTCCTCCACCGGATGCCTTCAAGTCTAGGCATCCGGATCTATAAAAAATAATGAAATGTCGTGGATCGTCTATTCCTGAATGGAATAGCAGCGGGAATAGCAGCGGGAATAGCAGCGGGGTCAGTGGTGGGAAGGGTGGCTCACCCGGGCGCGGGCTTCACGAAGGTCGCGCGGGTCGCGTTCCTCGCCGATGGCCGCGGGAGGCAGGTCGGAGTCCAGGTACTCGACCAGGTGGGCGTTGAGCAGGGCGGCAAGTCCTTCGCCGCCGCGGCGCATCACGTAATTATGGTTCCAGCGGAACAACGGCTGGGCAAGGGGGGCGAGCTTGTTCATCCATGGTCGCGTGGTGTGCACGTCCCAGGCATAGCGCACGACCGTGATCGCGCCTTCGGTGTCGAAACGCCACACGCCGGTGCCTTGCGCCTCGCCGCTGGCCACGCTGCGCACTTCGCGCATGGGCTCGACGTGGGTGATGCGGGTCTCGAACGTCAGTGAGTAGGGCAAGGCGCCATGCCATGTGAGTTCGCGCACGGCGCCCACGCCGTCGGCATCGCCCGGATCCAGCGTGCGCACTTCGCGCACGCATGGCCACCACCGTGCCCAATGGTCCACGTCGCGGATCGTGTCCCAGACTTCGTTGAGCGGCGCCGTGAGCCGCCAAAGGGTCAGAAAGTGATACTCGTTCATGGCCGATCCCGTTCGTGGTTGGAGGGGGCGTCGTCATGCTCCGCAACGGCAAATTCGCCCGCGGGGAACCGCATGGGACTTTCAGTATAGGCGGCCTGTCGCGCTTCGTCGGATGTCGGTCAGTGCCCCGGCTGTCATCGATTCATCACATTTCCTCCATACAATCCCGTAGTGAAAACGTTTTCGTAAACGTTTACATTTACGCAAAATCCGTCAACGTCGATATCGGCGTCGTTTGACGACACTAACGAGAGGAGCATGGGCGTGGCAGATATCCGGGACGTGGCGCAGCGCGCGGGATGTTCGATTGCGACGGTGTCGCGCGCCCTCAATTCGCCGCAACTGGTGCGCCCTGAGACGCTGGCACGCGTGCAGGCCGCCGCGGCGGAACTCAAGTTCCGCCCGAATGCGCTCGGCCGGCAGTTGCGTGGCGAGCGCACCGGCCTGATCGGCGTGATGCTGCCCACGCTGGGCAACCCCGTGTTCGCCGACTGTCTCGAAGGGATCGAGGCGGCCATCGACGGCACCGGCCGCCGGCTGCTGCTCGTGACAACGCAGTACGACCCCGAGCGCGAGCGCAACGCCATCGAAACGTTGTTGCAACAGCGCGTCGACGGCCTGCTGCTCACGCTGGCCGATGCCGAGCACAGTGCGCTGATCGACGATCTCGCCGCCGAAGGCGTGCCCTGCCAGATGCTCTACAACGATGCGCCGGCGCGTCCCTGCGTGTCGGTCGACAACCGGGCGGCCGCCGCGCAGGGCGTGGCAATGCTGATCGATGCGGGACACCGCGACATCGTCATGGTGACCGGGGCGCTGCACGCTTCCGACCGCGCCAAGCGACGCTATCTCGGCTATGGGGACGCGATGCTGGCCGCCGGCCTCACGCCGCTGCCCGCCGTGGAAATCGATTTCAACAGTGGTGCACGCGGCGAGCGCGTGCGCGAGTGGCTGGCGCAGCGCGAGCGCGACGGCGCTCGTCCCACCGCCATCTTCTGCTCCAACGATCTGCTTGCCCTGGGCGTGATGCGCGCGCTGCGCGAGGCAGGGCTACGCGTGCCCGACGACATGTCCGTACTCGGTTTCGACGGCCTGGCCGTGGGCGAGCTGCTCTCGCCCACGCTCGCCACCGTCGTGCAGCCGAGCGTGGAGATCGGCCGCCACGCGGCGCAACGCCTGCTCGCGCAAATCGACGCGCGCGCCGGTGCTACGCCGGCACACGACGCGTCGCTGACCCATGCGCTGATCCTGCCGCACGAAATTCGTCGCGGCGGCACCGTGGCGGCGCCGCCGCACGACATCGGCCCGCAAGGCCCAGGCAGACATGAATAGCGGCCGCCGAGGGTTGCAATGGATTTACGGTTTTGAAGGTTTTGCAAGGCAGCAGTAAGCAAGGAAATTGGCGCACGACTGGCTCCGCCAAGAGAGCACAGCGTTCGCCGAGGCAATCAGGCATTGGACCAGCACTAGACCGCAACTTGAGGCGGCATGAAGTTGCCGCCAACGCTCAGACATTCAGGAGCCCGGAAATGAAGCTTTGGATTACCCGCGCCGCACGCACGCTGGCGCTTTTCACCTTGCTCGGCGCCGGCGCCGCGCAGGCCCAGCAGACCGCCATCTGTTACAACTGTCCGCCGGAATGGGCGGACTGGGCCGGTCAGGTCAAGGCGATTGCGCAGGACACCGGCATTCGCGTGCCGCTCGACAACAAGAACTCCGGTCAGGCGGTCGCGCAGCTCATCGCCGAGCAGAAGGCGCCGGTCGCCGACATCGTGTACCTGGGGATCACGTCCGCGATCGAGGCGGCGAAGAAGGGGCTGCTCGCGCCCTACAAGCCCGCCAACTGGGACCAGGTGCCGGCCAATCTGAAGGATCCGAACGGCTTGTGGACCACGATCCACTCCGGCACGGTGGGTTTCTTCGTGAACCGCGACGCGCTCGAAGGCAAGCCGGTGCCGCGTTCGTGGGCCGATCTGCTCAAGCCTGAGTATCGCGGCATGGTGGGCTATCTGGACCCGAGCAGCGCGTTCGCGGGCTATGCCGCGGCGATCGCGGCCAACCAGGCGCTCGGCGGCTCGATGGACAACTTCGGTCCGGCCATCGGCTATTTCCAGAAGCTCAAGGCCAATGCGCCGATCGTGCCGAAGCAGACGGCCTACGCCCGCGTGCTCTCGGGTGAGATTCCCATCCTGATCGACTTCGACTTCAACGCCTATCGTGCGATCTACAAGGACCGCGCCAACGTGCAGTTCGTGATCCCGATGGAAGGCACCGTATCGCTGCCGTACGTCATCGCACTGGTCAAGGGCGCGCCGCATGCCGACAACGGCAAGAAGGTGATCGACTACACGCTCTCGGACAAGGGCCAGGCGCATTGGGCGCATGCGTTCCTGCGTCCGGTGCGCGCCAGCACGATGCCGGCCGACGTGGCCGCCAAGTTCCTGCCGGCCACCGACTATGCTCGCGTGAAGCCGGTCGATCTGCAGAAGCTGGCCGCGCAGCAGGATGCGTTCGGTCAGCAATATCTGAAGAACGTGCGCTGAGCACGGCCAAGTCCAACGAGGAAGAGGAGCAAAGCAAGCGATGCGTGACCTGACTCTGCCGCGCGGCTGGCGCGTGGCACTTCTGCTACCGGCGCTGGCGGTCTTTCTGGCGTTCTGGCTGTTGCCGATGGCCGCCCTCGTGCAGGTGAGCGGCGACGGTCATGCGTTCGAGACCTATCGCGCGATTCTCACCAATGCGCGCTATCTCGACAGCCTATGGCAGACCGTGGTGCTCTCGGCACTGGTCACGCTGGCCACACTGGCGTTGTCGCTTGTGGCGGGCCTCTTCCTCACCCGTCATGACTTTCGGGGCAAATCGGCACTCGTGTCGATGCTGACCCTGCCCTTGGCGTTCCCCGGCGTGGTGGTCGGCTTCATGGTCATCATGCTCGCGGGGCGTCAGGGCCTCATCGGCGATCTCACGCTCAAGCTCGTCGGCCACAAGCTCGTGTTTGCCTACTCGCTCGCGGGCCTGTTTCTCGGATATTTGTACTTCTCGATTCCGCGCGTCATTCTCGCCGTGATGGCGGCGGCGGAATCGCTCGATCATTCGCTCACGGAAGCGGCGGCGTCGCTGGGCGCGGGGCCCTTCGCCATTGCGCGCGACGTGACACTACCCGCGCTGGCTCCGGCGCTGATCGCCTCGGGCGCGATGTGTTTCGCGACCTCGGTTGGCGCATTCGGCACGGCCTTCACGCTCGCGACGGATATCGACGTGCTGCCCATGACCATCTACACCGAATTCACGCTCAACGCCAACGTGGCGACCGCGGCGGCGCTCTCCGTCATTCTCGGCATCGTGACCTGGGCCGTCCTCATGCTGGCCCGCAATTTCACGGGTCAGGCCGTGGCCGCCGGAGGTTGATCCGATGCTCAAGAAAATGCTCTTCGTACTTCAGCTCACGCTCACGCTGCTGATGTGCGCGTTCCTGCTGATTCCCGTGGGTATGTCGATTCTCGCCGGGTTGTCGGTGAATTACTTCCGCGGGCCGTCGGCCGGACTCACGCTCCGATGGGTGATCCAGGTCTGGCAGGATTATCACGACGCCATTCTGAATTCGCTGTACGTCGGGCTGAGCACGCTGCTGCTGGTGACGCTGCTCGGCGTGCCCGCCGGCTATGTGCTCGCGCGCTGGAAGAGCCGCGTGGCGCGATGGATCGAGGAACTGCTCACGCTGCCCATTGCGCTGCCCGGCCTGGCGAGCGCGCTGGCGCTGATCAGCGTGTATGGCGGCATGCGCGGTTTTCGCGAGAGCCTGGCGTTCATCGTGGTGGGCCACGTGATCTTTACGCTGCCGTTCATGGTGCGCGCCGTGGCCGCGGCGTGCGCCGACTCGCGCATCAAGCTGATGGAGGAGGGCGCGGCCAGTCTCGGGGCGAGTTTCCTGCGACGCTTCACCACCGTGGTCCTGCCCAACATCCGCAGCGAGATCGTGGCCGCGGCGCTCATCGTGATCACGCTCTCGCTGGGCGAATTCAACCTCACCTGGATGCTGCACACCCCGGACACCAAGACATTGCCGGTCGGCCTCGCGGACGCCTACGCGTCGCTGCGACTGGAGATCGGCAGCGCCTATACGGCGGTGTTCTTCGTGCTGATCGTGCCCCTGCTCGTCGTGATGCAGATGACGGCGCAGCGCGCGAAGGCCACCAACGGGAAAAATTCGGCGCGCGGTCGCACCTGAACCGAACGCCAAGGACATGACGATGAAACTGACTTCCATCCCCATTCATCTGGAACGTTGTGCCAAGACGTTCAACGGCAACACCGTGCTCCAGCCGCTGGACCTGACCATCGGTGCGGGCGAGACGCTGGTCCTGCTCGGGCCGTCCGGCTGCGGCAAGACCACGACACTGCGCATGATCGCCGGGCTCGAGCGCCCCGACGCGGGAGGCCGCGTGCTTTTCGGCGACGAGGACGTCACACGCCTGCCGATCGAGAAGCGGCGTGTGGGCATGGTGTTCCAGAACTATGCGCTGTTTCCGAACTTCAGCGTGCGCGGCAACGTGGCGTACGGGCTCAAGCTGCGCGGCCTGCCGTCGGCGCAGATCGACAAGCGCGTGAACGAATTGCTCGAACTCGTGCACCTCACACCGTTCGCCGAGCGCGCCATCGCGCAGCTCTCGGGCGGCCAGAAGCAGCGTGTGGCCCTGGCGCGTGCGCTCGCACCGGAGCCGCGCGTGCTGCTGCTCGACGAGCCGCTCACGGCGCTCGACGCCAAGCTGCGCGAGACCGTGCGTGCCGACATGGATCGTCTGCTGCGCGGGCTCGGGGTGACGACGGTGTACGTGACGCACGATCAGGACGAGGCGATGGCGCTGGGCGATCGCATCGTGGTGATGAGTGCCGGGCGCATCGAGCAGATCGGTGCGCCGCGCGACATCTACTATCACCCGTCGTCGCGGCATGTGGCCAACTTCGTCGGTACGCTCAATCGTCTGGCCGGCGTGTGGCGCGACGGGCATTTCCATCTCGAGGGCGGCCGCCTGGCCTGTCCGGACGTACGAGCCGACGTGCAAGAGCTTTACTTCCGGCCTGAGGATGCCATCGTCGTGCCCGCGGGCGAGGCCTCGCTCGTCGGCTGCATCGACGAAGTGCAGTTCCTCGGCGACCGCACGCGCCTCACGCTCAGCGGTGTGTCGTCGGCCGGCGCGGTGCTGGTCGAAGTCTCGAGCCGTCGCGAATGCCGCGTCGGCGACCGGGTGGGCCTGTCGTTGCCCGCCGCTCATGTCTTCTCGCTTCACGGATAAACCGCTCATGCTGTTCGCGCAAATCAGCGACCTTCACATCAAACGTCCCGGCAAACTCGCCTATCGGCGTGTCGATACCGCCGCCTATCTGACGCGTTGCGTGGCACGGCTCAATACGCTCGCGCCACGCCCGGACTTCGTGGTGCTCACCGGCGATCTCGTCGATTTCGGCGCGCGCGAGGAGTATGAACACCTGCGCAGCCTGCTCGCGCCGCTGGAGATTCCGTACTACCTCGTCATCGGCAATCACGATGGACGCGATGCGCTGCGGGAAGTGTTTCCGGAGCACACGTATCTGGGCAATCCCGGGGAGTTCGTGCAGTACGCTGCGACGTTCGGCCCGATGCGGCTCGTGGCGCTCGATACCCAGGATCCGCCCAACGGCGGCGGCAGGCTGTGCGATGCTCGACTGCAATGGCTGGAGGCGACTCTGGCCGGAGATACCCAAACGCCGACGGTCATCGCGATGCACCACCCGCCGTTCGTGTGCGGCATCGAGCACATGGACGTGCAGTCGCTCGACGCGGCCGACGCCGCGAAGCTTGCCGCCGTGGTGCGCCGGTTCGACAACGTCGAGCGCGTGATCTGCGGGCACGTGCACCGTCCCATTCACACGCGTTTCGCGGGCACGATTGCCAGCGTGTGCCCTTCGCCCGCGCATCAGGTCGCGCTCGATCTGCGCGACGGCGGCCCGTCCGCGTGGGTGCTCGATCCCCCGGCGTTCCAATTGCATCGTTTCACGCCGTCGACGGGACTGGTGTCGCACCTCGCCTTCGTCGACGACGCGGGGGGCGCGCATCCCTTCTACGATGCCGCCGGTGCGTTGATCGATTGAGGCGATGGTACCGGCGCGACCCGCGCCGAATGCCCGAAACGACACAAGGCCCCCACGGGGGCCTTGTCGTTGGCGGCAATGACCGTGCGGCGACGGCTTACAGCAGATGGTCGAGCGCGTCCGGGCCGAAGACCTCGCGATGCAGGCGTTCGGCCGGCACCCCGGCATCTCGCAGGGCACGCCATTGTGTCTGCATGAACGGTACCGGACCGCACAGCAGGTAATCGGCATTGGCGGGCAGCGACAGGTGAGCGACGTCCATGCGCCCGGCATGGGTGAAGTCGACGCCTTCGCGCTCGGTGTCCTGCGGCGTTTCGAAGAACGTGATCACGCGCAGGTGCGGCAATTGCTTCGCCGCGTATGCGATGTGACGGCGCAGCGCCATATGCGAACCATTGCGGGCGGCGTGAGCGAACACGATGTCGCGCCGCGAGCCCTTGGCCGCGAGTGCCGCGAGCATCGACATCATCGGCGTGATGCCGACGCCGGCGCTGAGCAGCACGAGCGGACGATCGACGTCGAGACGGGGGGTGAATTCGCCGTAAGGCGGGCTGACCATGATGCGATCGCCAGCCTTCAGATGGGCGTGCAACCAGTTCGACACCTGGCCGGCCGGCCTCGCGGCGTCGGCGTCTTCACGCTTGACGGTGATGCGCCAGTGCGGGGCGCCCGGCGCGTCCGACAAGCTGTACTGGCGGCGCTGAACCAGCCCGTCCGGCAACGTGACCGACACGCTCACGTATTGGCCCGGTACGAAGTCGCCCGGGGAGCCGCCCTCGGGCGTACGCAGGTAATACGAGACGACGTGGTCCGTCTCTCGGTCCACATCGGCCACGATCAGTTCGCGCAGCGTGCCCAGCGGCGCATGGGTGCGCTCCGACAGACGCGCCTCGGCGGCGATCAGCTCCCCGGCGAGCAGCCAGTAGGCTTCATCCCAGGCGGCGATGAGTTCGGGCGTGGCGGCCTCGCCGAGCACGTCCTTGATGGCGCCGAGCAGGTGGCGACCGACGATCGGATAGTGCGACGGCGTAATGCCCACGGAGACATGCTTGTGCACGATGCGCTCCAGCACCGGCCCGAGCGCCGCGGCGTTATCGATGTTGGCCGCATAGGCGAACACCGCCGAGGCGAGCGATTGCTGCTGTGCCCCGCTGGCCTGATTGCCCATGTTGAACAGATTGCGCAGCTCGGGGTGGGCGTCGAACATGCTCGCGTAGAAGTGGCGCGTGATCGCAAGACCGTGCTCGCGCAGAACGGGAACGCTGGCGTCGATGTAAGGGCGGGAAGCTGCGGAAAGCATGGCAAGACTCCTGGATATATAAGATGCAATTCATATGCATCTTTTTGGTCGCACGTGTGCGTGTTTCGTTGGCATCGTGCCAGGCGTCTGGCGAGGTAGTGGCACGGTGCGGCATTCGGTCGCCGGTACCCCAGGGCTCACAGCTCAACTCACAACGACAACATCGGGGCCCGGCGAAGTGATTATAAGATGCAAATCAAATGCATATTATTGGGATGCGGCGGAATGTCGCATCGGTGGGGCAGCGGCGCCCGCACCGCGCACCGCAGGCGCGGCGCGCTGGCGACGATGGGCAATCGTCCATTGGGCGCGGCGTTGAGTTTCGGCGACAAACGCGTGGGTGGCGCGCACGAACCGCGCGCGTTCGCCGCCGAGCATGGCCAGCGGCGTGGTGCCCGCCCGGTTCGCGCGGTTCGGATCGGCACCGTACCGCATGGCGACATTGAGCAGGTAATCGGCGTGGGTCGGGTCGCCTGCCGCGCGCGTCGACCCGGCGAGGTAGTGCATCAGGGTGTTGCCTTCATCGTCGGGCGCGTTGCCGGCGTCCGGATGCAACGAGAGCAGGACTTCGGCGGCGCCGCAGTAGCCGTGCCGGCCGAGCCAAACGATGGGCAACGTGCATTCCCGGTGGACGGCCTCCCGGTCGGCGCCTGGACGTAGCAGTGCTCTGGCCGTCTGGAACAGCGACGCGTGCGGCAGCAGCGGATCGTGCCCGGCATCGCACAGGCGCTTTGCTTCGCGCTGCATGGCGACGGTCAGCGGTGACAGGCGAGCGTCGGTGTCCGACGCCGTCGGCGCGTCGCCTGTGAGTATCAGATGGCGGGCGCGCTCTCGCGCCTGCGAGAGCATCGCCTGGTAGAGGCGGACGTATTTGACGAGGCTGCTCGACAACAGGGCGATGGGCGTGGCACCGGCATGATTGGCGTGGCCCGGATCGCCGCCGTAGCGAAGGGCGACCGTGAAAAGAAAGAAGGCAGCGAACGAGTGCGCCGTGTGCTGGGTGGCAGCGGCCAGGTGGTGCATCAGGGTATTGCCGTCGTGGTTCTCGACGTTGCACGTCTCGCCGAGCGACAGCACGGCCTCCGCGGCGGCGCAATAGCCGTTCAGGGCGAGCAGCATTGCCGGCGGCGAAGCCGTGGGCGCCGGTTGCGACGCGAGGGCGCCGTTCGACAGAAGCAAGGCGCCCAGGCGGTAGAGCGATTCGTGAAGGATCAGCGGATGGTGTCCGCTGTGGTGCAGGCGCTCGGCCTCGGCAGCCATGGCGGCGGCGAGCAGCGGCACGCCGGAAGCCGCGCGCTGATTGGCATCCGCGCCGAACGCCAGCAGACGTGGCAACCACTCCGGCGCGACCACGCTGCACAGATGCGACAGCGGAGGATGGAAGTGACCGGGCATCTCCGAGGCCGCAACATCGTTGGTCGTGTCGCGACCACAGGCGACGAGCACGCGCAGCGCCGTACCCAATCGTGAGTCGGTTGCGCTCGCCTCGGGCGTCACGCTCATTCCGGTCATGCCGACCGTGATGCATTCGTTCATGATCGTGTCGATGAACACGCTCGGGTAGGCGCTGGGCGACGCGGCGTATTGGAGCCAGAGGAGCAGCCCCTGGTCGCTGAGCAGCAGGTCGGCTTCGTCGCGGCGCAAGTGGAGGCGGCGCGATGGCGTGACGAAAATTCCGCACTCGTCGAGTTGCGCGAGCGTTCGGTCCTTCGCCGGTGTGCCCAGCAGCGATGCCATGGAGAAGACGAGGGCCTCGCACGCCTCGATGTCCCTCATTCGGCAGGCATCGCGCAGTTCACGGCCCGCCGCGGAGTCCGCGCGCAGCAGCAGGTCGCGCACTGCTTGCGCGGCGCAATGGCCACGTCGCATGGCGGCAAGCAACTGGGGCAAGGACAGTTCCGTCAGGTTCACCGGTTTGGGTTGGAGGGGTCTCAGTGGGGTGGACGACGATGTCGAAGGCAGGGGCGGTACGGTGGAATTCGTCGCGCGTAGGTCGTGTGGCATGGTGCGTCGGTGCAAGGAGAAGCCGTTTGCGGCGCGTGCCGCCGCTCGTCGTGTCGATGCCTGGGGGGCGGCGTGGACAGGGGGCCGGTGACCGGCCGCGGTCACAGGGCGGGACCGCCGATGCGGCGCAATGCTGTCTTGCGCACGGCCTCGAGGAATTCGGGACTGATGGCGGGCGGCGTGCCCTGGGCGTCGGGCATCCAGGACAAGGGGGCGTGGCCCGCGAGGTTCTTGCGCGCCAGGTCGCCGTGGTGTCGCGCCGCCACGGCAAGGCTGTAAAGGGCGAGGTTGGCGTTGTCGCGCTTCGCGGCGGTGTCGCGCGCACGGGCGATGACGCCCAGATGGTGCATGAACGTATTGCCGTGGCGATCAGGGGTGTTCGGATCCGCGCCGGCCAGGAGCAAGGCTTCGACGGCGCCGCACAGTCCGAGCATCGTGAGCATCACGCCTGCGGGTGCGCCGTGCCGGTTGGGTTGCATCAGGTCGCCGCCGTAATGTCTGAGCAAGCGGGCGAGTTGGCTCAGCGACACATGCGGATGCAAGGGATCCTCTCCAGCGCAATGCAGGCGCAGTGCCTGTGCACGCATGGCGATGACGGTGAGCGGCATGCCGTGGCGGTTGGTCTGATTGGGACTGGCGCCGATTTCCAGAAGACGCCTGAGCCATTGCGGGGCGATCTGGCTGCACAGGTGGACGAGCGGGTTGTCCGGCACTGTGCGCGTCATGCTCGAGGGGCGCGCGTCGGTTCTGTCGCGGCCGCAGGCGACCATCACCTGGAGGACGTGGTCGATACGTTCGGCGTTTTCGTCGTCCGGTTTGCCGAAGATGTCGGAGGCGTCGAACAGGTTCAGATAGCCGGTGGGCGTCGCCGCATATCGCAGCCAGAGCATGAGGCCTTTGTCGCTGCGCAGCAGGGCGCTGGCATCGCGGCTCGGGGACAGGTCGCGTGTCGGTATCAGGAAGACGCCGGCGTCGGACAGTCGATCGATCGAGCGTTCGGCTTCCGGCATCATCAGCAGCGTCACCATTTCGAGGAAAAGCGGGCCGTTCGGGCACGCGGCTTCGCAGAGGTCGTGTAGTTCGCGGCCTGCGTAGGAGCGCGTGTTGACCAGCGTGTTCCAGATGTCCTGCGGGCGAAATTCGCGGTGAAAGTGGGCCTGGAGGACTTCTCGCAGCGACTGAGTGGCCAGAGGTGCGGTGTCCCGGTAATACCCCCGTCGCTCGGATTCGATGGCGGGGCGAGTGACCGGACTGCTCGTGCTGTGAGCGGCGGAGGCGACGGGAGGTGTGCCTGGCATGGTGTGAAGGTGAACGGTGGTGGGAAAAGCGCATGGTTGCGCACAAGGCGCGTGCGTGTTTTGGCATTCGTGCCGCGGAGCTATCGGACGCGGCCTTGCCGAAGGCGACGCGCGGCGATTTACAATGCCGTCTTCAGGATTCATCGCCAGTTTTTGATATGCCGGAGAAAAATTCCCCTGCTGCGGGTTCGATCGCGCAGTCTGCGCAGACATCGGACCACGACGCCGTGATTGCCGCCACGCGCCACTGGCTCACGCGTGCGGTGATCGGGTTGAACCTTTGCCCATTTGCAAAGGCGGTTCACGTCAAGGAGCAGATTCGCTATGTCGTGAGCGACGCGCGCGACATGGAGGGGACGCTGGTTGATCTCGAGCGCGAACTGCAATGGTTGGCCGAGTCGGAACCGCAGGCGGTCGACACCACGCTGCTGATCGTGCCCGCCGCACTGCGCGACTTCCACGAGTACAACGACGCACTGTTCTTTGCGCAGCGCATGCTCAGGCAACTGGGCCTGGAGGGCGAGTTGCAGATCGCGAGTTTCCATCCGGACTATCAGTTCGAAGGGACCGCGCAGGACGACGTGGAGAACTACACGAACCGCTCGCCATATCCGATTCTGCACCTGCTGCGGGAGTCGAGCATCGACCGCGCCGTGGAGGCGTTTCCGGAAGCCGAGACGATCTATGCGCGCAACGAAGCGCTGATGCGCAAGATGGGCGTGGCCGGTTACCACGCATGGATGGCGCAGCCCGCCGCCGACGAGGACGGCGCAAATGACAACGCGGGCGAGATCATGGACACTGTGGATGCAACGCGCGATACGCGGGGTAACGCAGGGCAGTGAGGCGATACGGCCGCATCGGTGCGACCCGCGCGCCGCATCGGAATGCAAGCCGCGGGCGCGGGGATGGTGAACATGGGGGCGGCAGGCATGACCCGGGAACCCCGGGCGATTCGAACCGGACGCAGAAAACAAAAAAGCCGCGCGACGAATTCGGGCGGCTTTTTTGATGACTGCTGAGGACTGCGGTCTTGCTTGCATGACCAGGGACTTGAAGAAGTCGCTGGTGCCGGAGAGAGGAATCGAACCCCCGACCTTCTCATTACGAATGAGCTGCTCTACCGACTGAGCTACTCCGGCGCTGCGAAGAAGTGAGATAATAGCAGAATTTCCGTGATTGTCACGACTTTTTTCAAAGATTTTTTGCTGTCTCTGCGCGAGTCACGCGTAAATCATTGAAATTTCAGAAATCCTGCGCTTCGCCGTCGAGAAAATTTTTGCGCGACATTTTCGTGCGACGTCTTCCCACCTCTCTCGCATCACTGAGACTTACTTTGCCCCGGCTTCATGGTGATAGCCGGTGACACGTTCGACCTCGTTCTTCGAACCGAGGAACACCGCCACGCGCTCGTGCAACTTTTGCGGCTGGATGTCCAGAATGCGCTGCAAGCCGTTCGTCGCCGCACCGCCCGCCTGCTCGACCAGGAAGCTCATCGGGTTCGCTTCATACATGATGCGCAGCTTGCCCGGCTTGTCCGGATCGCGCTTGTCGGCCGGATACATGAACACGCCGCCGCGCGTCAGGATGCGATGCACGTCCGCCACCATCGACGCGATCCAACGCATGTTGAAGTCCTTGCCGCGCACGCCTTCCTTGCCTTGCAGCAACTCGCCGATGTAACGCTGCACCGGCGGGTACCAGTGGCGCTCGTTCGACATGTTGATGGCGAATTCCTTCGTGTCCTCCGGAATGCGCATGCCTTCCTGCGTGAGTACCCACGAACCCATCTCGCGATCCAGCGTGAAGCAGTTCACGCCATGTCCCGTCGTGAGCACCAGCACCGTCTGTGGACCGTACACGGCATAACCGGCGGCGACCTGCTGCGTGCCGGGCTGAAGGAAGTCCTTCTCCGTCGGATCCGTCACGCCTTCCGGGCAACGCAACACCGAGAAGATCGTGCCGATCGACACGTTCACGTCAATGTTGGACGAGCCGTCGAGCGGATCGAACATCAACAGGTATTCGCCCTGCGGGTAACGGTTCGGAATGTGGAAGACGTCCTCCATCTCTTCGGATGCCATCGCCGCCAGGTGGCCACCCCACTCGTTGGCCTCGAGCATGATCTCGTTGGAAATCACGTCGAGCTTCTTCTGAACCTCGCCCTGCACATTCTCGCTGCCAGCGCTGCCGAGCACACCGCCCAGCGCACCCTTGGACACCGCATGGCTGATGGACTTGCACGCGCGCGCGACGACTTCGATCAACAGGCGCAGCTCGGCAGGAATATTATTGTATTCCCGCTGCTGTTCGATGAGATATTGCGTTAGGGTCTTGCGCCGCATGAGGGCCTCCAGAAAAGCAAAAAAGCGTACATATTCGCGATGGACGCAATTTTACTCGTAAAGCGACGCTGCCCCCGGGAAAATCCTCGGGGGCAGCGCATTTTCAGCGGTGTCAGAAGCACGTCTCGGAAGCGTCAGAGACATGCGGGCGGCACGTTCGTCGCTCAGTCGATGGCGTCGAACAGGGCGTCGTCCGGACCGATGTGCGACGGTGCGCGCCAGGCGGCGTCACGCATGCTGTGCTGTACCTGCTTGTCCACACCGAGCAGCACGGCGAAGATCGCCATGCGCACCGGAATGCCGTTGTCCGTCTGGCGGAAGATTGCCAGGCGCGGGTCGTGGTTCAGGTCGGTCGACAGGTCGTTCGCGCCCGGACGGCTGTCGCGCGGCAGCGGATGCATGATGATCGTGCGGGCGTCGCAGTACTGATTGATCAGCGCCTCGTTGATCTGGAAGTCGGGCGTATAACCCTCGATCGCCTCGTCGGCGAAACGCTCCTTCTGGATGCGCGTCGCGTACACGACGTCGGCTCCGGTCAGGTCGGCGAGCGAGTTGCTCTGCACGATCACGTGACCGTTCTGCGAGATCTGGTCGAGAATGTACGTCGGCATTTCCAGCGATGGCGGCGAGATCAGCGTGAACTTCAGGCCGCGGTACAGGGCGAGCAGCTTGATGAGCGAGTGCACCGTGCGGCCATAACGCAGATCGCCGACCATGGCGACATGCGCGCCGTCGACCAGTTTGCCCAGACGCGAAAACTCGCGACCGATCGTGTACAGGTCGAGAATCGCCTGGCTGGGGTGTTCGCCGGGGCCATCGCCGCCGTTGATCACGGGGATGTTCGTGGCGCGGGCGAATTCGGCGACCGACCCCTTTTCCGGGTGCCGTACGACGAGGGCGTCGACGTAGCCGCTCATCACGCGGCTCGTGTCGTAGATCGATTCGCCCTTGGCCATCGACGAGAACGTGAAGCCGGTCGTGTCGCACACCGAGCCGCCCAGGCGGCAGAAGGCGGCGCCGAAGCTCACCCGCGTGCGGGTGCTGGCCTCGAAGAACAGATTGCCCAGCACGGCCCCCTCGAGCACGCGCGAGATCTTCTGGCGGCGTGCGATCGGCTGCATGATGTCGGCAACGTGAAACAGTTCTTCGAGCGAGTCGCGCGAGAACTGGTCGACTGAGATCAGGTGCGGCTTGCCGTCGAGGCCCATGCGTTCGCGTAGCGGCTTGTGTGCGCTTTGCGTAGATTCCGCGGAGGGCGCTTCACGGCCGAGGATTTCGCCCACGAATTTCTCCACGATGCTCGGCATCGTGCGGTATTCGCTCGAATCCTCAGGCAGCAGCCAGGTGTCGAGGGCGCGCCGGCGAACGCCGATGCGCTCGGCGAAACTGTCGCGGGTCATGTTCAGGCGACGCATCGCGTCGCGCAGGAAAGTCTGCTGTGCACTCATGGTCGGGTCGGCAGGGCTGTGTACGCGATGCGTATAATAGGCGTCGAATCGTTGTTTGTCCAGCAAAAGACGTGCTCCGCGTGGAGCCGCGCCGGCCGGGCGTTTCCGGCATTTCCGATGGGTTGCACGACGGGTATGGAAAACCTTCTCCGCAAGCTTGACCTCACTTCTTTGCGCCTTTTCGTGGCCGTCTGCCAGGAGCGGAGCATGGCACGCGCGGCCGAGCGAGAATTCATCGCGCCCTCGGCGATCAGCCGACGCATCGCCGACGTCGAAGCGATCGTCGGGCTGCCCTTGATTCAGCGTCATCAGCGTGGCATTACCGTCACGCCGGTGGGCGAGACGGTGCGCCGCTACGCCGAACGTATCCTGGGGACCATCGAATCCCTGGGGGCCGAGCTGTCGCAATTCCACGAGGGCGCGCGCGGGAGCGTGCGCATTGCGGCGAACCTTTCGGCCATCGTGCAGTTCCTGCCGGAAGACCTCGCCGCCTTCGGTCGGGTGTTTTCCGCCGTGGACGTCGAGCTCGACGAGCAGCACAGCAACGAAGTGCTTCAGCGTGTGGCCGAGCGCGCGGTGGATGTGGGTATCTGCAACGCCGTCGAAGGTATCGAGGCATTCACGATGGTGCCGTACCGTCGCGACCGGCTGGCGGTGATTCTGCCGGTGGGGCATCCGCTGGCCGCGCGTACGGGCGAGATTCCGTTCTCGGCCTGCGTTGGAGAGACGCTCGTGGGGCTTCAGGGCAATAGCGCCCTCACGCAGTTGCTGCGTCAACAGGCGAGCGCGGCGGGTGCGTCGTTGCGCATCAAGATCCGGGTGTCGAGTCTCGATGCGCTGTGCCGCATGGCACACGCGGGCCTGGGCATCGCCATCGCGCCCGAGCAGGTCGGCCAGTTGTACGTCGGCAAGCTCGACGTGGTCGTGCGCCCGCTCACCGATGAGTGGGCGCACCGACAGCTCTGGCTCGTGTTCCCGTCGCGCGAGCAGTTGAGTGCGACCGCGTCGGCGGTGGTGAATTTCCTCGCGCAGGGGCAGGGCGCCGGCGACGTGGCCAACGTCAAGGGATAACGACGCCCGCCGGCGCACGCCACACTTCGCGATCTGTCATGCCGGGCTTGCCGAGACGGCACGGCAGACGCTCTGCCCGGCCGCTATGCTGTCTTCCGGAGGTAATTGCCGCATGGAAGACACCATTCGTTTCGACGGTCGCATTCTGTTTCTGTCCGACGACCCTGCCATCGTGCGTCGACAGTTGGCGGGCGAGTCCCTCGCCCGCGTCGAGGCCGGGCGGCTGCGCGACAACGTCTCGACCGACGAGATCACGCCCGTCACCGTCATGCTCACTTATGACGAGCGGCTCGGGCGCTACCCCTACGTCGGTTTCAAGGCGGGAAACGAGATGCCCATCGGCGAGCACGACGTGCGCCGCGGCGGTTTTCAGGTTACGGTCGCGGGCAAGCGCTACGGCAAGGGCTCGTCGCGCGAGTCGAGTCCGCTCGCCGAGCTCAGCGCCGGCATTCGCCTGATCGTGGCCGAGAGCTTCGAGCGCATCTATCAGCAGAACTGCGACAACATCGGCATTCTGACCACGACCGACTTCAGCGTTCTCGATCGCATCGCCGCCGGCGAGCCGATCCCCATCACCGAATTTCTCAAGGGGCGCGACGCCCTCACGCAACAGATCATCCGCAGCGGCGGCCTGCTTGCGTTCAGCAAGTTTGCCGACTGGCCGGCGCCCGCCACCGACTCGCACGACGAGGCGAATGCCGACGATCGGCCCGCCCGAACCCTCGTCGAGAAGATCATGGCGCGTCGGCTGCATCCGTCGACACCCGGGCTCGCCCACGGCGACGGCGTGTTCCTGCGCGCGGACTGGCGCTTCTCTCACGACTACTTCACCGGCATGTGCGCGCATCTGATGCACCGTGCCTTCGGCGAACCGGCGGCATTGCACGATCCTGCGCGCATCATCGCGTTTCAGGATCATCTGGTGCTGGCCGGGCAAAGCGTGCCGCACGTCAGGCAGGGATTGCTGCCGGGCGTGGCCAATCTGACGCGCGGCCACCGCGACTTCGTGACGCGATATCCCGTGCTGGCGCATGGCGAACGGGCGGCGCGGGGCGGGCCGGCGGGCGATGGGGGGCAAGGCGGCGGTGGTGCCGATGGTGTCGATGGCGCTGATGGCGTTGATGGGGCGGACGGCATTTGTCATGCGCTGATGGCCGAGCGCTACGCGCTGCCCGGACAGATTGTGATCGGCACCGATTCGCACACGCCGCACGCCGGCGCGCTGGGTTGCCTGGCCTTCGGCGCGGGCGCGACAGATGTCGCCAACAGTTGGGTTACCGGTTACGTGCGCTGCAAGGTGCCTGAGACGCTGCGCGTCGAGATCGACGGTGAGCTGCCCGCCGGTGTCACGGCCAAGGACGTGGTGCTGCACCTGCTGCGCCTCGATGCGATTCGCGGCGGCGAGGCCATCGGCGTTGTGTTCGAGTACGCGGGAAGCGCGGTGCGCGCGATGTCGATTGACGAGCGCGCCACACTGACCAACATGGTCGCGGAGCTTGGCGGCTTCACCGGGATCGTTGCCCCCGACGAAAAGACCGTGGCGTTTCTCAAGACCCGTCGGGGCGTCGATATCACGCTCGAGCCGTGGATGACGAGTGACGAGGGCGCGCGCTACCGCGATGTGATCCGTGTCGATGCCAGGTCTCTCACACCGATGCTGGCGCGTCCGGGCGATCCGGGCAACGGCGTGGCGCTTGCCGAGCTCGCCTCGCCCGTGGCCATCGATATCGCATACGGCGGCTCGTGCACGGCGGGCAAGCGCGACGACTTCGACGCCTATCACGCCGTGCTCGCCTGGGGCGTGGCGAATGGGCTGCGCGTGGCCGACGGCCGCCGGCTGTTCCTTCAGTTCGGCACGATGGACGTTCGCGCCTATTGCGAAGCGCAGGGCTATCTCGCCACGTTCGAGGCGGTCGGCGCCACGCTGATCATGCCCGGTTGTGGCGCGTGTGCGAATTGCGGGCCTGGGCAGTCGACATCGGCCGATCAGGTCACGATCAGCGCCATCAACCGGAATTTCCCGGGGCGTTCGGGGCCTGGCAGCGTGTGGCTGGCGAGCCCCTATACGGTGGCCGCCAGTGCGCTGGCCGGACGTATCGCGAGTTTCGAGGAACTGAAGGCGGCGGCCGCCGTGGCGGACTGAGCGCGCGGCGACGGCGGCGTTGGCGCGGCCATTTCGCTGGATGAGGCGGATGCCGCGAATGGACGAATTCGTGGAACGCTCCGCTCGGCGGCAGACGGGAGATCGGCACGCGGTGCTGCCGTCGGCGTACATCGTAGTTTTTTCGTAGTGCGTGATAAAGCTTGGCAAAGGTGACCGGCGCGGTGTCGTTCGTGGCACAATTTCGGCCTCGTGCCTGTCGATTCATGGTGTATCCGGCGTCCCGGCGACCGTTGGCGAACGCCTTCGGGAACGCGCTGCGCGACGCCGGCCAATGAGCAGTTCGGCCATGACCGAACGGGCCCGGAGACGATTTTCATGCCATCCCCCGACGTTTCGATGCCTTCCATGCCTCATACCGGCCAAGCGGTTTGCGCGGCCACCCGCCTGACTGCCGGCGACATTTCCGCCCGCCTCGACCGACTTCCCCCAACCCGCACCGTGTGGAAACTGGTGGTGCTGCTCAGTCTCGGTTTCTTCTTCGAGCTTTACGACCTGCTGTACACCGGCTACGTGGCGCCCGGCCTCGTGAAGAGCGGCATCCTCACGCCGACCACGCCGGGCCTGTTCGGCACCACGGGGGTCGCCAGTTTCATCGCGGCGCTGTTCTCGGGGCTGTTCATCGGCACCATCGCGTGCGGTTTCCTCGCCGATCGTTTCGGACGTCGCGCGGTGTTTACGGGCTCGCTGCTCTGGTACACCGCGGCCAACGTCATCATGGCGTTTCAGGAGACGGCCACGGGGCTGAACTTCTGGCGCTTCGTGGTGGGCCTCGGCATCGGCGTGGAGCTGGTGACGATCGGCACCTATATCGCCGAGCTTGTGCCGAGGCAGATTCGCGGACGCGCGTTCGCCTGCGAGCAGGCCGTGGGCTTCACGGCCGTGCCGGTCGTCGCGTTTCTCGCGTTCTGGCTCGTGCCGCGCGAATTCCTCGGGCTGGAAGGCTGGCGCTGGGTCGTGCTGATTGGCGCGCACGGCGCGTTGTTCGTCTGGTGGATACGCCGGGCGCTGCCGGAAAGCCCGCGGTGGCTGGCGCAGAAGGGGCGGCTGGACGAGGCGGACCAGGTGCTGCGCGACCTCGAGGCGAAAGTCGAGCGCGAGTATGGCCGACCGCTGCCGCCGCCGGGCGAGCCCGAGCCGGTGGTGCCCAAGCGCGCGTTTCGCGACATGTGGGTGCCGCCGTATCGCAAGCGCGCGATCATGATGATCCTGTTCAACATCTTCCAGACGGTCGGCTTCTACGGCTTCGCCAACTGGGTGCCCACGCTGCTCATCAAGCAGGGCATCACCGTGACGACGAGTCTGGCCTATTCGAGTGTGATCGCGCTGGCAGCGCCGGTCGGCCCGCTCATCGGGCTGTGGATGGCCGACAAGGTCGAGCGCAAGCACGCCATCGTCTGGACGGCCGGTATCGGCATCGTGTGCGGCCTGGTGTTCTCGCAGGTGACGTCGTCGCTGCTGCTCGTCGCCATGGGCATTGGCCTGACGCTCGCCAACAACATCATGTCGTACAGCTATCACGCGTACCAGACGGAGTTGTTTCCCACCGGCATTCGCGCGCGTGCGGTCGGTTTTGTTTATTCGTGGAGCCGCTTCTCTGCGATTTTCACGGCATTCCTGATCGCATCTGTGCTGCGCAATTTCGGTGTGACGGGTGTTTTCGTCTTCATTTCGTGCGCGATGCTCGTGGTCATGCTTTCCATCGGCCTGATGGGGCCGCGCACCCGCGATCTCGCGCTGGAGACGATTTCGCAGTGAGGCAGACAACCCTGGCGTGACGGCGAAGGCGCGCCGTCGCGCGCGAACTTCCGGAGATCGGACCATGACGGACCTGAAAACCGAAGCGGCCTATGAGGCCAATGCCGTGCGTTACAGCGAGGACTGGCTCAACCAGCCGCCCCCCGACGACATGTACGCGCTGCTGATGCGGCACTTCATTGCCGGCGGCCGTACCGTCGATGTGGGGTGCGGCAACGGGCGCGACGCGGCTTGGCTGGCCCGTCAGGGATTCGACGTGGCGGGATATGACAGCTCGCCCGCGCTGATCGAACTCGCTCGCAGGACGTTTCCGTGGGTGCCTTTCCACGTGGGCCGGCTGCCGTTGCTGGAGAACGTGTCTGGCCAGTTCGATAATGTCGTGTGCGAGACGGTGCTCATGCACTTGCCTGCCGCGCAGGTGCCGCAGGCCGCCGACCGCCTTTGGACGCTCGTGCGTCCGGGCGGCGTGCTCTATGTGTCGTGGCGAGTGACCGAGGGGGCGGATCTGCGTCATGACGACGGCCGTCTCTACAGCGCTTTTGCGCCGGACGTCGTGCGCGCCGCGTTGCGCGATGCCGTTGTGCTACACGAGGAGGACGTGACAAGCGCGAGCTCGGGCAAGCGCGTCTGCCGGCTGGTCGTGCGCCGTCCGGTCTGAGCCGTCGGCGCGTCGCGCCTTGCACACACCCTGAGGGCCCGGCGCTTCGACGATCAGAGCAGTTCGATCTCCGGCAGCGTCAACAGGCTCGTCTCGCGCATGAGCGAGACGAACTCGCCGATGTATGGCCTGGCCGTGACGCTCGGCAGCGTGGCCGCCCACAATTCGGCGGTCAGCCCCTCGGGCGTGATCGGCCTCGCGCTTACGTAGCGCCGCTCCAGATAGCCCGTGACTGCCCACAGCGGGAGCGCGGCCAGTCCACGACGACTCGCCACCAGTTGCAGAATCGCCACCGTCAGTTCGGTGGTGCGGCGTGTGGGTTCGATGCCCGCCGGTCGCAGTACCTGGCGCACGATGTCGAGCATCTCGTCGGGCACGGGGTAGGTGATCAGCGTCTCGTCCCGGAAGTCCTCGGCGTCGAGATGGGGCTTCGCGGCGAGCGGGTGGTCGTTCGCCATGAGCGCCATCATCTGGAAGCGGAACAGCGGGTGGAAGTCAACGGCTTCGCCTTCCTCGTGCTCCGAGATGATCGCGAGATCCGCACGATCCTGATGCAGCAGGCCGATCGGATCGGCATGAAAGCCCGACACGATGTCGAGCTCCACCTCTGGCCAGCGCGCGCGAAACGCATCCATCGCCGGCATCAGCCAATCGAAACAGGTGTGGCATTCGACAGCAATACGCAGCGTGCCCTGCGTGCCTTGCGCCAGCCGGGTGAGGTCGCGTCCCGCCTCGTCGACCGCCGGCACCACCTCTTCGGCCAGGGCGAGCAAGCGCTTGCCCGCCGGAGTGAACACCAGCGGCGACGACTTGCGCACGAACAGCGGCAACCCATAGAAGTCCTCCAGTGCCTTGATCTGATGCGACAGCGCGGACTGTGTCAGGTGGAGCCACAGCGCGGCGCGCGACACGCTGCCCGTATCGCGCAGCGCGAGCAGCGTTTGCAGATGACGCAGTTCGATGGGGGTTCTTTGCATGAATAAAATTAATAATAATCCATAAAAACTTTCGTTTGAATAATACATGGGCCGCCGGGATACTGCCAGCCTGGGCGGGAATCGCCCGCCAGCAAAGACGTTGCGACGTCGCCACATTGGAATCTCCCGGAAGGACAACGGACATGGCTCAGGCCCACGTACTCGGATTGCCGCGCATCGGCGCGCAGCGTGAACTCAAATTCGCCGTGGAGGCTTTCTGGCGTGGCGAGATGGACGTGGCGGCGTTGCAGGACGTCGGCCGGCGCATTCGCGCCGCGAACCGGCGCGCGCAGCGCGACGCCGGCCTGGACTGGATTGTCGTGGGCGACTTTCATTGGTACGACCAGGTACTGTCCACGCTCGCGCTGGTCGGCGCGTTGCCGGCACGCTTCGACGCCTCGCCTTCGGCGCTGACGCTGTCCGACTACTTTGCGGCGGCTCGCGGCACAGCGGCGCAGGGCGCGATGGAGATGACGAAGTGGTTCGACACGAACTACCACTATCTCGTGCCGGAGTACTCTCCGCAGACGCGTTTCGGCAACGGTACGGACTGGTTCTTCGAGGAAGTGACGGAGGCGCTGGCCGAGGGCGATAACGTCAAGCCCGTGCTGCTGGGGCCGCTCTCGCTGCTGTATCTCGGCAAGGAAAAGGGCGGGCTCGCCGACCGCCTCGCGTTGCTCCCCGACCTGCTCGCGCAATACGAGCGCGTGCTGGCGCGTCTCAAATCCCTGGGGGTGCAATGGGTGCAGATCGACGAGCCGATCCTCGCGCTCGATCTGCCGGCAAACTGGTGCGAGGCGTTCGCGCCGGTGTATGCGCGGCTGGCGCCCGTGGCGCCGTCGCTGCTGCTCGCCACGTATTTCGGCGACGTGACCGATCATCTGTCGTTGCTCACCGCATTGCCCGTGTCCGGCATTCACCTCGACGGCGTGCGTGCACCGAGGCAACTCGAAGCGTTTGCCCGACAGTGGCCGTGCGACAAGGTGCTGTCCGCCGGGGTGGTCGATGCGCGCAACGTCTGGCGCTGCGATCTGGCCCGCGCGCGCGACATGCTCGCACCGCTGGCCGAAGCGCTGGGTGAGCGGCTGTGGGTCGCTTCGAGCGGTTCGCTGATGCACTGCCCGGTCGATCTGTCGAGCGAAGCGCGCCTGGACAAGGAAGTGCGCAACTGGCTCGCGTTCGCCATGCAGAAGCTCGACGAAGTGGCGCTGCTGTGCCGCTCGCTCGACCCGGCCGAATTCGCCCGGGCCGACGTGCGGGCCGCCTACCTCGCGGACGCCGCGGCGCAGGCCGCGCGCCGCACATCGCCGCGCATCCACAACACGATGGTGCAGAGGCGTCTGGCCGCATTGACCGAAGCGGATGCGCGCCGCAGGTCGGACTATCCGGCACGCGCCGTCGCGCAACGCGCCTGGCTCGAGTTGCCGGTGTTGCCGACGACCACGATCGGTTCGTTCCCGCAGACGGCGTCGATCCGCGCGGCGCGCGCGGACTTCCGGCGCTGCGCGCTGTCGCATCTCGATTACCTCGAGACGATGCGCGAGCAGATTCGCCTGGCGATCGAGAAGCAGGAAGCCTGCGGGCTCGACGTGCTGGTTCACGGCGAGGCCGAGCGCAACGACATGGTGGAGTATTTCGGCGAACAGCTCTGGGGATTTGTCATCACCGAACATGGCTGGGTGCAGAGCTACGGCTCGCGCTGCGTGAAGCCGCCGGTGATCTATGGCGACGTGTATCTGCCCGAGCCGATGACCGTCGCCTGGAGCGCCTATGCGCAGCAACTGACCGACAAGCCGGTCAAGGGCATGCTGACCGGGCCGGTGACGATGCTGCAATGGTCGTTCGTTCGCGACGATCAGCCGCGCGAGATCACTGCCCTGCAGATCGCACTGGCGCTGCGCGAGGAAGTGGCGGCGCTGGAGAAAGCCGGCGTGCGCGTGATCCAGATCGACGAGCCCGCGTTGCGCGAAGGGCTGCCGTTGCGAGAGCGCGACCGGGCGGAATATCTCGAATGGGCGGTCCGCGCGTTTCGTGTGTGCTCGTGCGGCGTGGCCGACGAGACGCAGATTCACACGCACATGTGCTATTCCGAGTTTCACGACATTCTGCCGTCGATCGCAGCGCTCGACGCCGACGTGATCTCCATCGAGACCACGCGCTCCGACATGGAACTGCTCGACGCGTTCGAGGCGTTCGATTATCCGAACGAAATCGGGCCGGGCGTGTACGACATTCACGCGCCGCGTGTGCCGTCACAAGCGGAAATCGAGCGTCTGATCGAAGCGGCGCTCGCACGCATTCCGGCCGAACGCCTGTGGGTCAATCCCGACTGCGGTCTGAAGACGCGCGACTGGGCTCAGGTCGACGCCGCGCTTGCAAACATGGTCGCGGCGGCCAAAGCCGTGCGTGCGCGTCTCGCATCGGCGCGAATTCAGGCCGAGATGCAAACCCGGCTTTGCGCGCAGGTCCAGGCCGCCTGAGCGCACCTCTGGGGTGATATCGGCGGATCTCGGCCGCTTCCCATGTGCTACCGGTACGGCCAGGCGATGGCGGGGTCGTTTCGGCAGCGCGACGAGGGCCGTGCCGGCACCTGTCAGGGTTGACAGGTGCGTAACCGAGGGGCGTCGCCTAGACTGCGCAGCAAATAGCGCGCGTACGAAATATAGGGTGACGACGGCGTACGCGGTAGCGGCATCGTTGGCGAAGTGAACGACGCGCGCGCGGCAACGGCTTTCGGTTCGAGGCAGAAGTCGGGAGGTAGCGCATGGATGAGTTCATTCTCACGCGCGGTCAGCTCGTCGCGCCGTTATCCGTGGACCGTTGCTATCCGCGCGTCATGATCGATGCGCAGGGGGTCTCCGAGCGCGAGTCGGTGCACGCCGACGGTTGCATGCGGGCCTGCCTTTACGAGGATGGCGACAGGAAGCCGTTTCGGCCTGTCGATGTGCGAATCGATACGGTGGACGGCTCGCCTTTCTGGTGGTGCGTGCGCGGGGAAGTGCGCTCACCCGTCGCGTCGCATGCGGCATTCGACGAAGTGCTCACGCTCACCTTCCGTTCGAGTCTGCTCAACGGCACCCATGCGGTGGGGGCGCCGCCCGGCGCTGACGTCATGCTCATTTATCGCCTGATGTTTCGCGATCCACCGGCCTACCCCGGGCGCGACGTCTATGTGGTCGCGGGCGCGACGAGCGGCATGGTGACACTGGGCAACGACCCCGCCAATTACCTCATGGCCGGGGCATTCGGCGAAGCGATCATTCAGGTTCCGGCGCTGTATCCGCTGGTCGGGATCGGGCCACGGTGGCCGTACGACCTTTGCATCAAGGGCGGGTATTTCGAAGTCATGCGGCCGTGACGCGTGCGCGCGTCGGGCCGCATGACGGGTGGACCATCGATCAGGCGAGGGCCTTCTCGACGATCTCGCGCACGTCTTTCGACAGTGCCTTGTGATCCGCGACCCGCTGCAGCGCCTCGCGCATGCGCTCGCGCAGGGCCGGCGTGTATTTGCGCCACCGATCGAGCACGCGGGCCAGGCGCGCGGCGACTTGCGGGTTCAGTGCATCGAGCGCCAGCACCTGTTCCGCCCAGAACTGATAGCCCGAGCCGTCGGCGGCGTGGAACTGGGCTGGGTTGCCGCTGCAGAAACTGAAGATCAGCGAGCGTGCGCGGTTGGGATTCTTCAGCGTGAACGCCGGGTGACGCATGAGCGCACGCACCGCGTCGATCACGCAGTGGCTGCCGTCGCCGCGCTGCATCGCCTGCAGCGCGAACCACTTGTCGATGGCGAGCGGCTCGTGCTCGAAGCGCTGATAGAAGTCGACGAGCGCTTCGGCGGCGTGATTCGGGCCGTGCGCGGTATCGCTCTCGCGAGCGGCGCCGCCGCGCTGCACGAGCGCGGTGAGGGCGGCGAAGCGGTCCGTCATGTTGTCGGCTTCGTCGTATTGGGTGCGCGCGGTTTGCGCCACGCCCGCGTCCGAGAGCTCCATCAGGTAGGAGAGCGCGAGGTTCTTCAGCGCGCGCTCGCCGGCCGACGCGGCGTCGGGGCGGTACGGACCGGGCACGCGATGGTTGTGGTACGCCGCGAGCCATTCGGTATGCAGCGACGCCGCGAGGCGCTGGCGCAGGTATTGGCGCGCCGCGTGAATGGCTGCCGGGTCGATCTCGGCCATCTGCTCGCCCAGGTACGACTCGGCCGGCAGCGTGAGCGCCTGCGCGCGGAAGGCGGGGTCGAGCGTTTCGTCGCGCAGCACCTGGCGGAAGGCTTCGAGCACATAGCTGTCCACGCTCGGCAACTGCCCCATCTGGATCGACTCGACGAGCGCCAGCAACTGGCGGGTGGCCAGTCGCTGACCGGCTTCCCAACGGTTGAAGGGATCGCTGTCGTGCGCCATCAGGAATGCGAGTTCGTCGATGGTGTACTCGTGTTCGACGATCACCGGCGCGGAGAAGCCGCGCAGCAGGGAGGGCATCGGCGCATGAGGCACGTCGACGAACGTGAAGCTCTGACGCTCCTGAGTGAAGTCGAGTACGCGCGTGGTGGCCGCCGGGCCATCGCTCGCCTGGCTCATCTGACGCGTCTCGCCCGCCATGCGCAGCGGCATGTCGCGGCCGTCGCGATCGAGCAGGCCGACGGCGAACGGGATATGGAACGGCTGCTTGACCAGCTGGCTGTCCTGCAACTCCACGCCGACCTTCGGGCAGCGTTGCGTGAGCGTCAGCGTGTAGGTGCGCTCGGCCTCGTCGTAGACGGCGTCGACGGTGACACGCGGCGTGCCGGCCTGGCTGTACCAGCGGCCGAACTGCGTGAGGTCACGCTGGTTCGCGTCGGCCATCGCGGCGCGGAAGTCGTCGCAGGTCACGGCCTGGCCATCGTGGCGCTCGAAGTACAGGTCCATGCCGCGGCGAAAGCCGTCGCGACCGAGCAGCGTCTGGTACATGCGTACGACCTCGGCGCCTTTCTCGTAGACGGTGACGGTGTAGAAATTGTTGATCTCGACGTAGCTCTCGGGGCGCACCGGGTGCGCCATCGGACCGGCGTCCTCTGGGAATTGCGCCTGACGCAGCACGCGGACGTCGTCGATGCGCTTGACCGCGCGGCCCGACTCGGAGCCCATCATGTCGGCGGAGAACTCCTGATCGCGGAACACCGTCAGGCCTTCCTTCAGGCTCAACTGGAACCAGTCGCGGCAGGTCACGCGGTTGCCGGTCCAGTTATGGAAGTACTCGTGGCCCACCACGGCTTCGATGTTGCCGAAGTCGTCGTCGGTCGCGGTGGCGGCGTCGGCCAGCACGTACTTCGTGTTGAAAATGTTCAGCCCCTTGTTCTCCATCGCGCCCATGTTGAAGTCGCTCACGGCAACGATCATGAAGCGGTCCAGATCGAGCACGCGGCCGAAGCGTTCCTCGTCCCAGCGAATCGAGTTCACGAGCGAGTGCATGGCGTGCTCGGTCTTGTCCAGATCCTGCGGCTGCACCCAGACCTGAAGCAGCTTCTCGCGCCCGTCACCCGCGACGATGCGCTCCTCGCGGCAGACGAGGCGTCCGGCCACCAGCGCGAAAAGGTAGCTCGGCTTCTTGAACGGGTCGTCCCAGATGGCGAAGTGACGGCCGTCGGGCAGGTCGCCCTGGTCGATCAGGTTGCCGTTGGCCAGCAGGACGGGATACGCCTCCCGATCGGCGCGCAGCGTCACGGTGTAGGTGGCCATCACGTCGGGTCGATCGAGGAAGTATGTGATCTTGCGAAAGCCCTCGGCTTCGCATTGCGTGAAGAAGTTGCCGCCGGACACGTAGAGCCCCATGAGCGACGTGTTCTCCTGCGGCCGGCAACGCGTCACGAGCGTGAGCTCGAACGTCTCGGGGGGGGCTTCGATCGTGAGCGTTTCCTCGCCCGTCCGATAGCCGGCCCATGGCTTGCCGTCGAGTTCGAGGCTCACCAGTTGCAATCCCTGGCCCACCAGTTCCAGGTCGCCACCGGCGCCGGCCGGGTTGCGGTGCAGCCGCATTCGGCTGGTCACCGTGGTGACATCGGGGGCGAGATCGAAGTCCAGTTGGACGGTGTCGATCAAATACGCCGGGGGCGTATAGTCGGAGCGTTGGATGACACCTGCAAGGTCGGTTCTGAGCATGGACGGTATTTCACGGACGGCCAAGGATCCATAAATTGTAACGGAGTGGCGGGCCATTCGCGCCCGGCGTCGAAATTTGCTGAATTTTGGTGCGTCCCGGTTATCGAAAGCCCGGGACGTGCGCGAGGCGCCGTCCTATGCTTAAATCGGCGCGAGCGGCGCGCATGGGTGTGCCCGGCCTTTCTGTGGAGCAGTGAATCATGTGGAAACGATGGGCAATGGCGACGTTTGCCGTCGCCAGCGTATTGCTGGCGGGTTGCGCCAGCACGGTTACGAGCCAGGTGACCGCTTTCGGGAGCACGCCGGGCTTTGACGGACCTCGCACGTATGCGCTCACGCGCACGGCCGAGCAGCAGAACAACCAGGAGCACGCCACTTACGAGCAATGGCTGCGCAACCGTCTCGCGGGTGACGGCTTCAGCGAGCAGAGCCCGACGAGCGCGCATTACCTGATCGGCATGAGTTATGGCATCACCCAACAGGTGATGCGCGTGACGGAGCCCGCCTACGATCCAATGTTCTCGCCCGGCCCGTGGGGGCCGTGGGGGCGCCCCTGGGGCTGGTACGGCGCTCCGTTCGGTCCGCCTCCGATGTACGTCCAGCGCGACTATCCCTACGGGCTGGCCGGTCTGCAACTGCGCTTCATGGACCGCGCGAGCGGCAAGGAGGTGTATCGCGTGCAGGCCAGTACCAGCGATGCCGGGACGTCGCTCGCCGCGGCCATGCCGTTCCTGATCGACGCGGCGCTCAAGCAACTGCCGTTCCCGAGCGGGCGCACGGTCAACGTGCAGCAGAAAGTCGGACAGTAGTCGCAAGCAACACCGAAGCCGCATGGCGGCCGACCCGCCGGCGGCGACACGGACTGCGGTGAAGGACGACGCCGACGGTGCGACGCGTGATGGCAACGCGTCGCACCGTCGGCGTTTTCGTGTTTACTGCAGCAGCGTGACGATGCCGAGCACCGCGAAGATCACGGCGGCCACGACATGGACGGCCCGCGTGGGCAGCCGGCCGGCGAACTTGTGACCCACGACGACGGCCGGCACGTTGGCGAGCATCATGCCCAGGGTGGTGCCCGCGACCACGCCGAAGAAGTCCTGATATCGCGCGGCGAGCATGACCGTCGCGATCTGCGTCTTGTCGCCCATCTCCGCGATGAAGAAGGTGATGACGGTGGTGACGAAGACGCCGAACTTGCGGCGCGTGTCCGCCTCTTCCTCGTCGAGTTTGTCAGGCACGAGGATCCAGATCGCCATGCCGATGAATGACGCGACGATCGCCCACTTCATGACGGCGGGGCTGACCGCGCTCGAGAGCCATTCACCGACGGCACCGGCAAAACCGTGATTGACCAGGGTGGCGACGAGAATGCCGAGAATGATCGGCACGGGCTTCTTGAAGCGCGCGGCGAGCACGAGGGACAGCAACTGGGTTTTATCGCCGATTTCGGCGAGCGCGACCACACCGGTCGAGACGAGGAATGGGGACACCTTGTATTTTCTCCGCCGGGCCGTGTAAACGCGAGCCAATGACAATGCATCCCGGCCCGGTTGGCGGAAGCATCGTCATCGGTCTCGCCAGGCCCGAGGGCTGCGCACGCCATAGCCGGAACCGGCCAAGTCTGTTGACGTACGCCCCTGTCGAACACGAGTGTCTATGACAGGGCGGCTACTCCCCAATGAATCGAAGCGGATTATAGCATTGCGCGTCGGCGCGGGGGCAAGCGACTTGGTGCTCGTGCCGCGGCACGGCGCGGCTGGGGATTTTCGACGGCCGACGACAAAAAAGGGCAGCCGTTGGCTGCCCAAGGAGATCCCCGACCGCATGCCCCTTGCGCGCGGTCGGTGACCGCGAGGCGGCGTGCGTCGCACCAAGGCGACGACGCCCGCTGCCTCGCGTAAGCGGTACGTGAACGATACGAACCGCCACGACGTGGGTGGCGCCCCCACGCGGCGTCCGGAAGGGACGCGGCACGCGGGAGGCCGCGACTCAATGCGCCGCGCGGCGATGCACCGGCTTGCCGGCCGCATAGGTTGCGGCGATCGCGCGGTCGTCGCCGAGCATGGCGAAGGCAAACAGAAGCTCTTCCAGCGATTCGGCCAGTGCGGTTCGGCGCGCGAGCAACGGCGTCGCCTTCGGGTCGAGCACCACGAAATCGGCCTCCGCCCCGGTTGCGAGCGTGCCGATCGTGCCGTGCAGATCCAGCGCGTGTGCGGCGCCTTCGGTCGCCAGATAGAACATGCGTTCGGCCGACAGGTGATAGCCCGAGAGTCGGGCGACCTTGTGCGCCTCGTTCATCGTTTGCAGCATCGAGAAGGTCGAACCGCCGCCCACGTCGGTCGCGAGTGCGACCGGCATGCGCGAGGCCTCGGCGGCGGCAAAGTCGAACAGGCCGCTGCCAAGGAACTGGTTCGACGTCGGACAATGCGCCGCGACGGCGCCGGTCTCGAACATGCGACGCCGATCGTGTTCGTCGAGCCAGATGCAATGGCCGTACACGGCGCGCTTGCGCAACAGCTTGTAATGGTCGTACACGTCGAGGTAGCTGCGATGCCCGGGAAAGAGCGAGCGCACCCACTCGACTTCGTCGGTGTTCTCCGCCACGTGGCTCTGGATGAACACGTCCGCGTAGCGCTCGGCGAGCTCGCCGCACACGCCGAGCTGCGCCTCGGTCGAGGTCGGCGCGAAACGTGGCGTGAGCGCGTAGAGCTGACGGCCCTTGTTGTGCCAGCGCTGGATCAGCGCCTCGCTGTCGCGCGCGCCGCTCTCGGCGGTGTCGCGCAGAAATTCAGGGCAGTTGCGATCCATCATCACCTTGCCGGCGATCATGCGCAGGTCGCGCGCCTCGCTGGCACGGAAGAAGGCGTCGGCGGAGCCGGGATGCACCGTGCAGTAGACGAGCGCGCTGGTGGTGCCCCCGCGCAGTAGTTCGTCCAGGAAGAACTGGGCGACGTCGGCCGCGTAGTCCGGATTCTCGAATCGCCGCTCGGTCGGGAACGTGTATTTCTCGAGCCACGGCAGCAGCCCCGGCGCGGGCGACGCGATCATGTCCGTTTGCGGATAGTGGATGTGCGTGTCGATGAAGCCGGGTGTGACGACCTTGTCGCGCAGGTCTTCGACAGGCGTGCCGGCCGGCAGCGTGGGCGCCACCCTGGCGTAGTCGCCCACGGCCGTGATGCGTCCGTTCTCGAAGGCGACGATGCCGTCGGTGTGGTGCACCGTGCCGGGCGTGCCGTCGAGGTAGGCACGCGCCGGATCGTGCGTGAAGTAGACCAGTTGCGCGCGTATGGCGCGCAAGCCTTGGTTCGTGGTGGACATGTGCGGGGTCCTTCAGTCGTTACATTTGTGTGAGCAGCAGCACTGCCAATACTGCGACGATCCACATTGCCGGCTTGATCTCCTTCACGCGCCCCGTGAACAGCTTGAGCACGACGAATGCGAGGAAGCTGTAGGCGATGCCGTCGGTGATCGAGTACGAAATCGGAATCATCACCAGCGCAATGAAGCTCGGGATCGCCTCGTCCATGCGGTGCCATTCGATGCGCGCCACGGACTCCATCATAAACACGCCGACCAGAATCAGCGCCGGCGCCGTCGCGATGGCGGGCACCAGCGAGAGCATCGGCGACAGGAACAGGAACGGCAGGAAGAGCAGCGCGCATACGACCGCGGTCAGGCCGGTGCGCCCGCCCTGGGCGATGCCGGCGGCCGACTCGATGTACGCGTTGGCCGGGCTCGTGCCGAGTGGGCCGGAGATGAGCACCGAGAACGAGTCGACGATCATGGCTTGCCGCATATTGCGCGGGTTGCCGTCGCGATCCTTCATGTTGCCGGCTTCGGCAATGCTCATGAAGGTCGAGAGGGTATCAAAGAACGCCGTGAAGAGCATCACGAAGATGAACGGCAGGTACGCGACCTTCAGTGCGCCAAGCAGATCCAGCTGGCCAATGCCCGAGAAGTCCGGCGCGGCGAAGAAGCCCTGGAAGTTCACCAGCGTGGCCGTGGCGATCTCCTTCGGGAAATAGGCGCTGCCGTCGCCCCAGTATCGGCCGATCGGAATGGCCATCAGCGTGGTGACGACGATGCCGATCATCAGCGCGCCGTTCACGCGGCGCGCGACGAGCACCGTCGTGAGCGCCAGGCCGATGAGGAAGGTGACCGTCGGCGGCGACAGATGCGCCAGGCGCACGACCGTGACCGGATCGCTCACCACCAGTTTGGCGTTGACCAGACCGATCACCGTGATGAACAGGCCGATACCGCAGGAAATGGCGTAGCGCAGGTTCGACGGGATCGCCTCGACGACGAAGCGCCGCACGTTGAGCGCGGCGAGCAGCGCGAACAGAATGCCCGACCAGAACACGCAACCGAGCGCCGTCTGCCACGGCATGCCAACGCCGTGCACCATCGTGAAGGCGAACAGGGCGTTCAGGCCCATCCCCGGCGCGACCAGCACCGGGTTGCGCGCGTACAGGCCCATGGCGCAGCTGCCGAAAAAGCTGATCAGCACGGTGGCCGTCAGCGCGGCCGGGAAGGCCATGCCAGTCTTCGAGAGGATGGCCGGGTTCACGACGATGATGTACATCGCCGCGAGGAAAGTCGTGATGCCCGCGATCACTTCGGTGCGCAATGTCGAACCTAGGGCGGTGATGCCGAAGTAGCGGTCGAGCGACGAGACAGGGTGCGCGCCCTCCACGCGCGTGCTGTCGTGGGCCACGTCGGGCGTGGCGCTACCCGCCGGGGGGCTGAGCGATGAGTCCATGGGGTGTTGTCTCCGATGTTCTAGGGTGTCGTGTGCGGTCGGCCTGCGCGGTGTGGGGGCACCGCCTGAAACCTATATGGGCACGCTCGAAAAATAGCATCGGGTCCCGGGGAAAATATTCCCCAGCGGGAATGTTCGACATCATCCGGGGGTAATGTGGGTTGGGGTCGGGGGCGGGGGCGGGGGCGGGGGCGGACCGGTGGAGGACCGGGGGAGTATCAGGGTGGGCTCGGGGTGCCCACGCGGCGGCGGCGATCGTGCCCGACGCCGTGCGTGGCGGTGGAAGGAAAACGCCCGAACGGGGTCGGGCGTAGGGCGCGTGAGGAACGCAAGGGACGAACGGGACGAACGGGGCGGCCGAGTCGCCGCTGCGCTCAGGCCGGATGCGCGGCGCGGAACCGGTCGAGTTCCGCGATGAGGCGGCGCTTCTCGTCGTCGTCGATGAACGACGCCTCGAAGCTGTTCCTTGCCATGGTGTAAGCGTCGTCGAGGGTCATGTCGAGCGCATCGAACGTGGCGAGGAAGTTTTCATTCAGATAGCCGCCGAAGTAGGCCGGATCGTCGGAATTGATCGTCACGGCCAGTCCGCGCCTGAGCAATTGGTGCAGCGTGTGCTGGCCCATGTGATCGAACACCTTGAGGCGCACGTTCGAGAGCGGACACACCGTGAGCGCGATCTTCTCGCGGGCGAGCCGCTCGAGCAGGGCGTCGTCCTCGATGGCGCGCACCCCGTGGTCGACCCGCTCCACGTGCAAGGTGTCGAGTGCCTCGTGAATGTATGCGGGCGGACCTTCCTCGCCCGCGTGCGCGACGATGCGCAGCCCCAGGGCGCGGCAGCGTTCGAACACGCGGGTGAATTTGCTCGGCGGGTGACCCTGCTCCGACGAATCGAGCCCCACGCCGACGAGCCGGTGCGCGTGGCTGTCGAAATAGGGCAGCGCCGTCTCGAGCGTTTGCAGGGCATCTTCCTCGGACAGGTGGCGCAGGAAGCAGAGAATCATGCGGCTGGTAATGCCGTGCCTGCGCTGCGCCTCGGCCAGCGCTCGCTCGATGCCGTTGATGACGGTGGCCATCGAAACACCGCGCGACGTATGCGTTTGCGGATCGAAGAAGATTTCCGTGTGGCGGATGTTGTCGGCCACGGCACGTTCGAGATACGCGCGCGTCATATCGTGGAAATCATCTTCCGTGAGCAGCACGCTCGCGCCCGCGTAGTAAATGTCGAGGAACGATTGCAGATCCTTGAACGCATAGGCGTCGCGCAGCGCCTGCACGCTCGGATAAGGGAGTTTCACCTGATTGCGCTCGGCGAGCCGGAAGATCAGTTCAGGCTCCAGCGTGCCCTCGATATGCAGATGCAACTCCGCTTTGGGCATGGCACAAAGGGTTTTGGCGAGTTCTGGCGTGAGAGGCATGGATCGATCGTGTAATGGGGGATGGCGGAGATTTTACCGTCGACGTCGTTCGCCCGGGCGTGACATGTCACGCGGGCGCAGCGGCGCCGGGCAAGGGGGCGCCAGCACCCATCCGCATCTGCTGCTCACGCACGCGTAACAGCTGTGCGGCGACGGCGATCGCGATCGTGGCGGGCGCCTTGCCGCTGATGCCCGCCACGCCGATGGGGCAGATCATCTGTTCGAGCCGCTCGGCCGACACGCCGCGCTCTCGCAGACGATGCTCGAACTGACGCCGCTTGGTCATCGAGCCGATCAGGCCGAAGTAGGCAAAGTCGTCGCGCCTGAAGATCGCCTCGCACAGGCGCTGATCGAGCGCGTGGTTGTGCGTCATCACGAGGAAATAGGCGCCTGCCGGCGCCTCGGTCACCAGGGCCTCGGGCGTGTCGGTGGATTCGACCACGGTGTTGGCCGGCACCGTTTCGGGGAACGTTTCGGTACGCTCGTCGGCCCACGTCACGCGGCACGGCAGGGTGGCGAGCACCTGGACGATGGCCTGTCCGACGTGTCCCGCACCGAACAGCACGATATGAAAGTCGCTCGGCGCGAGTCGCTCGCTCAGCCACAGCCAGCCGTCGCTGCCCTGCCAGAACGAACAGGCGGCGTCGTCGGCGTCGCGAGTGAGCGTGTGCGGATGCGCAAGCGGTTCGTCGGGACCGAGCTCGGTCAACATGACCGGACCGCCTTGCTGCTGGCTGGCGGCGGCATTCGCACCGGGGGCGCCGAACGCTACGCTGCGCAAGCTCGCCTCGCCCGCCGCCAGGCGCTTGTGCAATGCGCTCACCCACGCCAGATCGGTCAGCGTGAGCACCTCGAACGCGAGCGTGACGGCTCCGCCGCAGCATTGCCCGAGACTGGGGCCGAGGGCGAAACGCTCGACGTGACGTGCGCCTTGCTGCCCGTATTGGCGCAACAGCGTGCGCGCCACCTCCATCGCCTTCCATTCGAGATGACCGCCACCGATGGTCTCCCAGACGTGCTCGCGCGTGACGAGCAGGTGCGTGCCCGCTTCGCGCGGCGCGGAGCCTTCCACGCGTGCGATCGTCACCAGTACCGCAGCTTCGCCGCGGGCCAGCAGCTTGTGGGCGGCGTCGACCCAGCGATGCATCAGGCGGCGCTCCGGGTGCGCAACTCGGTGATGGCCATGAGCAGTGCCTCGGAAGTGGCGGGCGCATTGAGCAACGGTTCGTCGCGATAGTCGTTCACGCTGGCCACGGCGTCGCGCAGGGCGTTGAAGACCGAGAACGGCAGCAGCAGCGGGGGCTCGCCCACGGCCTTGGAGCGATGGATCGAGTCCGAGACGTTGGTGTTCTCGAACAGCGCCACGCGAAAGTCCGTCGGGCAATCGCTGATGCCGGGGATCTTGTACGTGGAGGGCGCGTGCGTCATCAGCTTGCCGTCCTGGTTCCACCAGAGTTCTTCCGTCGTGAGCCAGCCCATGCCCTGGATGAACGCGCCTTCGACCTGCCCGATGTCGAGCGCCGGGTTGATGGACTTGCCGGCGTCGTGCAGCACGTCGGCGCGCAGCAGGCGCCATTCGCCGGTCAGCGTGTCGAGAATGACTTCCGAGACCGCTGCGCCGTAGGCGAAGTAGAAGAACGGGTTGCCGTTCATGGTCGTGGCGTCCCACGACAGGCCTGGTGTGGCATAGAAGCCGTCGGACCACAACTGCACGCGCGCCCAGTAGGCCGCTTCGACCAGATCGGGGAAGGGGACGTCGGTGCCGTTGACGCTGACCACGTCGTTGGCGAAGCGCACGTCATCGGCCGAGCCGCCGTACTTCTGCGCGGCGAAGTCGGCCAGACGCCGGCGAATCTGCCAGGCGGCGTTCTGTGCCGCCTTGCCGTTCAGGTCGGCTCCCGTCGACGCGGCCGTGGCGGAGGTATTGGCCACCTTGCTGGTGTCGGTCGCCGTCACGCGCACGTGCGAGAGATCGACGCCAAGCTCATGTGCGACCACCTGTGCGACCTTCGTGTTCAGGCCCTGGCCCATCTCGGTGCCGCCGTGATTGACGAGCATCGAGCCGTCGCGATAGACGTGCACGAGGGCGCCCGCCTGATTGAAGGCCTGCACGTTGAACGAAATGCCGAACTTCAGCGGCGTGAGTGCGAGCCCCTTGCGCAGCACCGGACTCGTGCGATTGAACGCGCGCACGGCTTCGCGTCGTGCCCGGTAATCGCTGGTCTGTTCCAGTTGCGCCACCAACTCATGAATGACATTGTCCTTCACGAGCTGGCCGTAGGGCGTGGTGTTGCGCTCGGTCTTGCCATAGAAGTTCGCGCGGCGCACATCGAGCGCATCTTTGCCCAGGCGGCGCGCGATCGCGTCCTGGAGGACTTCCATGATGAGCGCGCCCTGCGGGCCACCGAAGCCTCGAAACGCCGTGTTCGATTGCGTATTGGTCTTGCCGCACAGGGCGCGCAGATCGGCGGCCGGCACGAAGTAGGCGTTGTCGAAATGGCAGATGGCGCGCGTGGCGACAGGGCCGGACAGGTCCGCCGAGAAGCCCGCGCGCAGTGTCATGTCGACCTTCGCGCCGACGATGCGGCCGTCGTCGTCGTAGCCGACGTCGTACTCGAAGTAGAAGCCGTGACGCTTGCCGGTCATCATGAAGTCGTCGTCGCGATCCAGACGGAGCTTCACCGGACGTTTCAGTCGCGAGGCACACAGCGACGCCACACACGCGAACAGGCCCGATTGCGATTCCTTGCCGCCGAAGCCGCCGCCCATGCGGCGGCACTCCACCTGCACCTGATGGCTATGCCAGCCGAGTGCGTGCGACACGAGCGCCTGCATTTCGGTGGGGTGCTGCGTCGAGCAATACAGGTGGATACCGTCGTTTTCCTTCGGAATCGCGTACGAGATCTGCCCTTCGAGGTAAAACTGCTCCTGGCCGTTGCACTCGAACGTGCCGCTCAGGCGATGCGGCGCGGCTTGAAGCGCGGCATCGGCATCGCCGCGGCGCAACTGCATCGGCGGCAGCACGCCCGCGCCGGCGGCCTTGGCGGCCTGTGGCGTGAGAATCGCGGGCAGGTCTTCGTACTCGCCCTTGGCCAGGCGCGCCGCACGTCGCGCCGCGTCGTGCGACTCGGCCACCACGGCGAACATCGGCTGGCCGATGTACTGGACCACGCCGTCGGCGAGGATCGGGTCGTCGTGAACGACCGGACCGCAATCGTTCACGCCCGGGATGTCGGCGGCGGTGAAAACCGCGACCACGCCCGGTGCGCGTCGCACGGCGTCGAGATCGAGCGACAGAATGCGGGCGTGCGCCCTCGGCGACGCGCCCAGCGCGCAGTGCAGCGTGCCTTGCACTTCGGGAATGTCGTCCGTGTACGTGGCCTCGCCGGCCACATGGAGGACGGCCGACTCGTGCGGGCGCGAGCGGCCCACCTGCGCGGTGGCCGCGGCCAGGTCGGCATGTGCGGTCTGCGGGGTCTGCGTCATGAAGCCTTCGACTTGCGTGTTCATGGGCAACTCCGGTTAGACGTTCGCGAACGCGTTGACTTCATGCGCCGCAAGCGGCGCATCGGTGCGCGTTTCCAGGAAAAAACGATACAGCAGATTCTGCGCGCCGGCGAGGCGGTAGGCGCTAGTGGCGCGCATGTCGGACAGCGGCTGGTAATCCGTGGGCAGCGCGGCCATGGCGGCGCGCACGGTGGCCTCCGACCACGGCCGGCCCGTCAGTGCGGCCTCGATGGCGCCACCTCGCCTGGGCGTGGCGGCCATGCCGCCGAACGCGACACGGGCCGAGCGCACGGTCTCGCCGTCGAGTTCGATGGCGAACGCGGCACACACGGCCGAGATGTCCTGGTCGAAGCGCTTGGCCAGCTTGTAAGTGCGAAAGCGCTGTACGGCCACCGGCAGCGGCACGCGAATACCTTGCACGAATTCGCCTGCTTCCAGCGCGTTCTTTTGATACGCGAGATAGAAATCCTCGAGCGGCATTTCGCGCACGACGCCTTCGCGATGCAGCACGATGCGCGTACCCAGCGCGATCAGCGCGGGCATCGAGTCGCCGATAGGCGAGCCGTTGGCCACGTTGCCGCCGAGGGTGCCGGCGTTGCGAATCGGGAACGAGGCGAAGCGCTGGCGCAATTCGGCCAGCTCCGGATAGTGAGCCACGAGTGCGTCGAACGCGTCGTTGAGCAGTGCACCGGCGCCGATGTAAAGGCCGTCGGGGCCCTCGGAAATCTCGCGGAGTTCGGCGACCTGACCGACGTAGATCAGGTGAGGGAGCTCGCGAAACTGTTTGGTCACCCACAGGCCGACGTCTGTGCTGCCGGCGAGCAGGCGGGCCTGCGGGTGCGCCGCGCGCAGGCGAGCCAGCTCGGCCAGCGTGCGGGGTGCGTGGAAAACCTGGCCGTCGTGTTCGTACGAGAGCGTTTCGCCGCGCTGCAGGGCCCGGAGCTGTTGGGCCAGTGCGCCGCGGTCGAACGCCTGACGCGGCAGATCGAACATTTTCTGGGCGGCGTCCACGATGGGACGATAACCCGTGCAGCGGCACAGGTTACCGGAGAGCACGTCGTCGATTTCGCGCCGGCTGGGGCAGCCGGCGTCGGCCGGACGGTTCTGGTACATGGCCCACAGCGACATCACGAAGCCCGGCGTGCAGAAGCCGCACTGCGACGCATGGCAATCCACCAGTGCCTGCTGCACCGGGTGCAGCGTGCCATCGGCGCCGCGCAGGTCTTCCACCGTGAAGAGGGCGCGGCCGTCGAGGGTCGGCAGGAACTGGATGCAAGCGTTGACCGCACGCAGCGCCACGTTGCCGTCGTCGGCCAACTCGCCGATCACGACCGTACAGGCCCCGCAGTCGCCTTCGGCACACCCTTCCTTGGTGCCGGTGCAATGCAGGTCTTCGCGCGTGTACTGAAGCACGGTGCGGGTCGTGGCCTCGCCAGTGACCTCGTGCACCTTGCCGCGGTAAAAAAAGCGGATGGCTTGTGTCTCCATGGTTCTCAGTGTAGTGCAGTGCATTGTGGACGCGCCGGATATCGTTGTCTCCGCCGGCGTGGGGGATGGGCCGAAGATAGCACCGCGGGCCGAGGGAAATATTTCGTCGGCATGATGATGCCTATTCGGGCGCCCCGATGACGTGGCATTGTCATAAACTATGGCTCAACCCGCCGTCATCCGGTGTTCAACACGCCATCAGTGCGCCCCAGCTCATGCAAAGACCCCGCGAACAGATCGACGCCTACCTGCTGCGGGTACTCCATACGTTGCTGACCGAACAGAGCGTGTCGCGCGCGGCCCTCAAGCTCGGACAGTCGCAGCCGGCCATCAGCAATTCACTGCGTCGTCTGCGCGAGATCACCGGCGACGCCATTCTGGTGCGTGGCAAGAGCGGGATGGTCGCCACTGAACGCGGGCGGGAGCTGCTGGGCTACGCGACCGATGCGCTTGCCGCCATCGACCGGATCACGCATCCGAGCACGGAGTTCGCGCCGCAGACCACGACCCGGGCCTTCCGGCTGGGCGCGCCCGATTATCTCGACGCCGTCTTCCTGCCCAATATCGCCGAGGTGTTGCGTCGCGACGCACCGTCGGCGCGCCTGCACGTCCAGCCGATCAACGCGGGCTTCGATTACGCGGGCGCGCTCGAAAACGGCTCGCTCGACGTGGTGATCGGCAACTGGCTCGAGCCGCCCCCCCAATTGCACATGTCGCGCCTGTTCGACGACGAGGTGGTCTGCATGCTCGGAGCGCAGCATCCGCTTGCAAGCAAGGGCATTTCGCTTAAGCATTATCTGGAATTACCGCATCTGGCACCCACGCCTTACGTGGCCGAGCGACAGAGCTTCATCGACGGATGGCTGGCCGACCAGGGCCTGCGCCGCAACATCCAGATGACGATGCCGTACTTCGGTCTCGTGCCCTACGTGCTGATGCGTACCGACCTGGTATTCACGACCGGCCGCCAGTTTGCGCAGCACTACGCGCGGTACCTGCCGATCCGGGTGCTGCCGTCGCCCTTTGCCTTCCCGCCGATGCGCTTTTATCAGTTGTGGCACGAACGCACGCACGCGGCGCCGGAGGTGACCTGGCTGCGTCGACGCATAGCGGAAGTGGCGACGGAGCTTGACGTCGCGAACGGGAGCGGGAGCGGGGCGCAAGTGCCGGTGGCGTCGCGGCCCTGAGATTTGGGGCGCGCGTGCCAGGATTCGGGGCGGGTCGGGGGGCGCGTGAGGGCCGCCGTCCGGAGGTAGGCGGCTAGGCGGCACGAGGGCGGCTTGGGATCGGCGGGAGGCGCGAGCGGTAGACGCGCGTTAGCGGGGGGGGCGGAGTCGCGAGCGAGGCGGGAGGCGGCTACCTGAGCGAAGCCCCGGCCGTTGCCTGAAGGCGAACGGCCGGCAAAACGAACAACGCTCAGCGCAGCGAGACAGCGCGAGGCGGGCGGTGCAGCGCCAGCGACAGGAAAATCACGACGAACGCGGCGAGCGACCACATCGGCAGCGTCAGCCCCAGAATCGGCGGGTACATCGTCTGGCACATACCCTGCACCTGGAAGACCTGCGGCAGCAGCTGCGAGGTCGGCAGGGCGTCGACGAACGCCTCGACCACGTCGTACCCGCAGCTCACGAGCGGATTGGCCTGCACGTAGATCAGATAGCCCGACGCCGCCATGCCGCCGATGGCCGACAGCGCTGCCAGCACGCGGGCGACCTGAATGCCTGTCCGATGGCGCGAGATCGCACCGACCAGACCGAAGATTGCGATCAGCACGAGGGCATAACGTGTCAGGATGCACAGCGGACACGGATCTTCGTGACGCACGTACTGGAAGTACAGCGCGCCGCCCAGCAGGGCGAGGCAGACCACGGTAAGCAGGAGATACAGCAGACGTTCGCGGCGCAGGGCCGGGTCGAGTTGGGCGTTCATGTCACTTCGGGCGGTGGGCCATCACAATTCCCGCAACATCCCGAATGACGCCGGGCGACGGGCACTTGGGCTGGGATTGTAACCCCACCCCGAGGCCAATGTGCGTCTCGCATGGCGCGAAAATGAAGCGAAAAGCCGGGGAACTTTTCGCCCCGATTTGACACGTCCGGGCACATTCCCACCGCGCGGCGCCCCGGCACGCGAGCGGCACCGTCTTCCGCTCGGCGCGCGGCGTGGCGCCGCGCGGATGCGATCAGGCGCCGAGGCCCGCCGAGCGCAGCGCGTGCTCGATGGCGCGCGCCACCGGGAACAGGCGGGCATCGTCGCCCGCCGCGCCGCTGGCCATGAGCCCGATTGGGGCTTCTCCCTTGCCGTGGCAGGGCAGGGAGAAGGCGCATCCGTCGATCATGTTGATGGCAGTCGGGTTGCGCAGTACCAGCGCGTTGGTTGCCGTGAAGGTCTCGTCGCTCGCTTCGAGCGGAGCGATGGCCGGCGGAGTGAGCGGCACGGTGGGGCAAAGCACTGCGTCGAAACTTTGCCACACCGGGTTCGCCGCAGCGATGAGCGCCGCGCGCGCGTTCAGCAGATCGATGTAGTCGGCGGCGCCGGCGGGCTCGCCCTTGCGAATGCGTACGAGCACGCGCGGATCGTAGTCCTGCGCGCGCTCCGCAAGCCACTTGCGATGCCAGGCGTAGGCCTCGATCGGCGAGAACCCGAAGCGATTGATGGCAGGCAGGTCGTCGAACGGCGTGAACTTGAATTCCACCAGCGTGGCACCCGCCCTGGCGAGCGTGGCCAGGGCCCGTTCGTAGATGGCGATGGCCGCCGGTTCGGCGCCGTCCAGCACGAAGTTCGTCAAGACGCCGAAACGCATGCCGCGCACCTCGCGCGGTGCGGCCGGGGCTTCGTCCACGGCCTGTCCCGCGAGGATGGCGTCGACCCGGGCACAGCAGTCGACCGAGCGGCCGATGGGGCCGACGGAGTCTAGCGACGTCGACAGCGGCAGGGCGCCCTCGCGCGGTGTGCGCGCGGCGGTAGGCTTGAAGCCCGTGAGGCCGCAGAAGGCCGACGGAATGCGAATGGACCCGCCGGTGTCGGTGCCGAGGCCGATGGCCGCCATGCCATCCGCGACCGAGGCGGCGGCGCCGGACGACGAGCCGCCGGCGATGTGGCCCGCGTCGCGCTGCCACGGCGAGCGCGGCGTGCCGTAGTGCGGATTCAGTCCGAGGCCGGAAAAGGCGAATTCCGTCATGTTGGTGCGACCGACGATCACGGCGCCCGCCTGCCGCAGCCTGGCCACGGCGAGCGCGTCGTGCTTGGCCGGGGGCGCGTTGTCGAGCACCCTGGAGCCGGCACGCGTGACTTGTCCGGCGACGTCGAACAGGTCCTTCACGGACACGGGGATGCCCATCAGCGACGATAGCCGCACCCCGGCGCGGCGCAATGCGTCAAGCCCGTCAGCGGCGTCGCGGGCGGCTTGCGCGTCGACGTGCGTGAAGACGACGTGGCCCTGGCCCGCGGGGTCGGCAATGCGTGCGAGCGCCTGTTCGGTGAGGGCGCGGCTGGTGGTGCGGCCGGCGTCGAGCGCGGCGGCGAGGTCGGACAGCGGGCGTTGCAGATCGATGGCGTCGGTGCTCATGTTCAGATCGCTTTCAGGATATGGGTGCGGAATTCTTCGATGTGACGGGCGATGGCCCGGCGGGCGCGCGCCGCGTCATGCGCGGCGAGCGCTTCGTACAGCTCGAGATGCTCCTCGTAGACGTCTTCGAGATGGCTCGGTGTCGACAGCGCGAGGAACCAGAAGCGCAGCGAGCGCTCGTGCAGACCTCGCAGCAGATCGGCGAGTGTCTGGTTGCGCGAGGCGCGCGAGATCGCGAGATGGAAGTCGCGGTCGATGCGCATCATGGCGGCCACGTCGCGCGCGGCGATGGCCTCGCGAGAGCGCAGCAGCACCGCCTCGATGGCCGCGAGGTCGTCGGGCGTGGCCGCGCGCGCGGCCAGCTCGACGCAATAGGTCTCGTTGATCATGCGCACGTCGATGATCTCGAGTGCGTCGTTCAGCGAGACGGGCGCGACCATGGCGCCCTTGCGCGGCAGGATGACCACCAGCCCTTCCAGCGCGAGTCGATGCATGGCCTGATGCACCGGCGTGCGCCCAAGCCCCGTCGACTGCATCAACTGCGCTTCGTTCAGGGGTTCACCCGGACGCAGACGCAGCGTGATGATGTCGTGCTTGATGGCTTCGTAAGCACGCTCGGTGAGGCTTCGGCCCTCGGAGCTCGCGCGCGAACGGGGTGGGTTCGGGGCGGCTGTCGTGTCGGGCATGCGGCGCTCGGGGGCGTCGGGGGGGGCGGGGAAAGTGGCGGTCGTCTCGTTGGGCATCGGGTCGGGGGGCGGTCAGTCGGCGATGGCCAGCGCCTGCGTGACGTAGCCGTGCCGGATCGTGCGGTCGAGCACGGGGTCGTGCAGCTCGATCTCGAACCGCTCGCCGCCGGCCACGCCGCCAATGGCAGCGAGTGTGCCACAGAACATCGCGGCGCCCGAGCGCAGTCCGCCGACACTCCCCGCAGCAACGGCACCGTCGATACCGACGGCCCCGGCCCCGGCCCCGGCGCCGGCTTCGAGCCGCGCCATCAACTCCCTGGGCGCGAGCAGCCCCGCCACGGTGCCCTCCTGATACAGGCGACGCTTGCCTGCGCACGTGACCCAGGAGCGCAGTTCCAGCCGGTCCCAGTGCGCTGCGACATCGGCAAGGTGCCATGCGTCGCGCGCGACCGGCTTGGCGCAAATCTGCTTCGAGACCGTCACTCCATACGCCTCGACTTCCCGGTCGGTGTGGTCCGAACCAACGCTCACGAGCAAGGCGTCGCCGTGACGCACGAGCACGCATTCGGCCTCTCCGCTGCTCGTCTGGCCGACGACGTCGATGGCCTCGTCCTGCGACAGCAACGCTGGCGACAGTCGATAGAAGCAGGGCGTGCTCGATGGACGGCGCACGCCGAGAGCGGCCAGCTCCGCGATGTGATGCTCGACGGCGTCGCGATCGCGGCCAGCCCAGCCCGCAATGATCAGGGTGTCGACCGGCACGTCGACGCGCGTGGCGGTGCCGTTACCGCCGACAGCGGACACCGAAAAGGACAGACGGGAACCCATACGTTGCGAACTCCTTGGAAGTGCGGTCCGTGAAATTTATTTGATATTTCTGTGATATTTCACTGGTGGCGACGACAAAAAGCAAGCGAAAAAATTTCGTCGCATCTTGCGGAAAACGGGAATCTTTTATGAAAAGCCCCGTCAATCTTGGGTTGCGCGCCAGTTCGCCCGTCGCGTATATTGATTCCGCACCCGTTTTCGGCCTGTGGTTTGTGTGGTTTCGGCATTCCGGCGAGCGCGCCGGAGCCCTCCCGGGGGAGGGGATGCGAACCCGCGACCCGGTGGCCGTCCGGTCGGCGGGATCGGGCAAGCGAGCGCAACGTCTATCAAGCCGGCGGCACATGGCCGGCTTCCCACCTTCATCAAGCATCACGTCTTGTGTTGCCGCTGCGGCCCGCGAGGGGCGCGGCGCGTGGCCGGCGTGGAGTCAAGAACAGCAAAATTGGCGCAATGCGCCGCGGGGAGAACGTATCGGATGCATCACGCCATCGACTTCATTCAGGACCTGGCCGTCATCATGCTGCTGGCCGGCATCGTGACGGTCATCTTCAACCGGTTCCGGCAACCGGTCGTGCTCGGCTACATCGTGGCGGGGGTGATCATTGGCCCGTACACGCCGCCGTTTGCCCTGATACACGACGAGAAGACCATCGGCATTCTGGCCGAGCTGGGCGTGGTGTTCCTGATGTTCTCGCTGGGGCTGGAGTTCAGCCTGCGCAAACTCGCACGCGTGGGGGTGACCGCCTTCGTGGCGGCGCTCACCGAGATCGTGCTCATGCTGTGGATCGGCTACGAGATCGGACGCTTCTTCGGCTGGGGCACCATGGATTCGATCTTCCTCGGCGCCATGCTCGCGGTGTCGTCGACGACGATCATCGTGAAGGCGCTCGACGAACTTGGTATGAAACGCGAACGTTTCGCGCAGCTGATCTTCGGTGTACTGATCGTCGAGGACGTGTTGGCCATCGGCATGATTGCGCTGCTCTCGGGCATTGCCATCAGCGGCTCGGTCGACGCCGGGGAGGCCACCTTCACCCTCGGCAAATTGCTGTTGTTCATGGTGGTGTCGCTGGTCGTGGGTATCCTGCTGGTGCCGCGCATTCTCGCGTACGTGGCCAAGTTCAAGAGCGACGAGATGCTACTGGTCGTGGTGCTCGGCCTGTGTTTCGGCTTCTGCCTGCTCGTTATCCAGATGGGTTACAGCGTGGCGCTCGGTGCGTTCCTGATCGGCGCGATCATGGCCGAGGCCCGCGAGCTGCATACGATCGAGCGACTCGTCGCGCCGCTTCGCGACATGTTCAGCGCGGTGTTCTTCGTCACCATCGGCTTGCTGCTCGATCCGCACGTGCTCGCCACGTACATCTGGCCGATCCTGGTGATCACGGTGGCGGTGGTGCTCGGCAAGATCGTGTCGTGCGGGCTGGGGGCCTATCTCTCAGGGCAGGACGGCCGCACATCGATGCGCGTGGGCATGGGGCTGTCGCAGATCGGCGAGTTCTCGTTCATCATCGCGTCGCTTGGCCTGTCGCTCAAGGTGACCAGCGACTTCCTCTATCCGATCGCGGTGGCGGTGTCGGTCATCACGACGCTGCTCACGCCCTATCTCATCAAGAGCGCCGACCCGGTAACGGGCTGGCTTGGACGCGCGATGCCGGGCCGTCTGTCGTATGTGCTCGGACAATACACGCAGTGGTTGCAGAGCATTCATCTGACGGGCGACAGCGCGGCGATCGTCACCATCGTGCGACGCATCGTGGTGAGCGTTGCGATCAATCTGGCGCTGGTGGTGACGATCTTCCTCGGTGGCGCATTCTTCTACCGGCGTTTTGCCGAACTGATGTCGCCGTGGGTGAGTGATCCGAGTCTGCAAAGTGCGGTGGTTTGGGGCGCGGCGCTGGTGTTGTCGCTGCCGTTCCTGATTGCGGTGTACCGCAAGCTCAAGTCGCTCTCCTTGCTGCTCGTGGAGCTTTCCGTGCCACCGAGCCTGACGGGGCGCTACACATTCCAGGTGCGACGTGTGGTGGCGGAGATCCTGCCGATCGCGGCGATGGTCGGCGTGATCCTGCTCGTGGCCGCGCTCTCGGCGAGCATTCTGCCGTCGACGGAGATGATCGTCCTGATCGTGGCGGGCACCGTGGTGCTGGCCGTCGCCATGCGCAGTTGGTTCGTGCGCATGCACGCAAAGCTGCAGATCGCGCTCAAGGAAACGCTCGAGCATCAACCGGACAGCGGGGAGCAGGGCGGCGGCGGGGCATCGCACTGAGCGGCACTGCGTGACCCTGAGCGGCTTCCGACGCTTCAGCTTCGTCGCGGCGGGAAATCGAAGATCAGGCACGTGGTCGTGGCGTGTGCGTATAGCGTGCCGTCCGGCCCGACGATGCGCCCCTCCGCGATGCCAACCTGACGCCCCGCCTGAATGACTTTCCCTTCGGCGCGTACGCACGGTACGTCGCGGGTGAGGGCGCGCACCATGTTGGTCTTGAGTTCCAGTGTGGTGTAGCTGCGACCGGCGGGGAGCGTCGAATGAATGGCGCAGGCCACGGCGGAATCGAGCAAGGCCGCGAACCACCCGCCATGGACCGAGCCCAGCGGGTTGTAATACGGCAGGGCCGGGCGTCCCTGAAAGACGGCACGGCCTTCGGCCACTTCGATGGCGATGAAGCCGAGCGTCTCGCTGATCGGCGGCATCGGCAGCGTGCCGTCGAACATCGCCTCGAAAATCTCCCGGCCCGACAGCCCGACGACGTCGGCGGGGTTGGCGACGCCGTAGCGCGCCGGTCCGCGCCGCTCGATACGTTCGCGCACTGCGGCTTCGTCGGCATTCCACTGGGCCAGCACTGCGGCGGCATCCGGCTTGTTGTTCATGACGTCTTCCTCGTAACTTTTATGATGCTAGGGATGTGACCCGATTATAGAAGTCGCGACGCATGCCCAGGGGCATTTGCGTTAGAGGGAAGTGTCGAGGTTCGGTGACGCGGTTCGGTCACGATGCGCGGGCGGGGAGGGGATCGGATCGGACCCACTCTCCCCGCTGGCCGTCGCTGTTGCCGTTCAGGCCGCTTGCGCGTGGCTGCGGCGGTAGTTCGCCAGTTCGTCGATCGTGAGGATCGGCAGACCGTGCAATTCGGCGAAGCGCTCGATGTCGGCGCCTCGCGTCATCGTGCCGTCCGGGTTCATCAGCTCGCACAGCACGGCGGCCGGCTTCAGACCGGCGAGGACTGCCAGGTCCACCGATCCCTCGGTGTGGCCCCGGCGCGTGAGCACGCCGCCGGGCTGCGCACGCAGCGGGAAGACATGACCCGGGCGCGACAAATCGGAGGGCTTGGCATTGTCGGCGATGGCGGCGCGGATCGTAGTGACGCGATCGGCCGCCGAAACGCCGGTGCTCACCCCCTGGCGCGCCTCGATCGTCACCGTGAATGCGGTGCCGTAACGGCTCTGGTTCTGCTCGACCATCGGAGGCAGATCGAGACGGCGCAGTGTCTCGTCGGGCAGGCACAGACAGACGATGCCGCTGCATTCGCGGATCAGCATGGCCATCGTGGTCGGGGTGATTTTCTCTGCGGCAACGATCAGATCGGCTTCGTTCTCGCGATCGAGATCGTCCATGAGGATGACCGGGCGGCCTTCGCGCATGGCGTCGAGCGACGCCGCCAGGCGAACCTCGACGGGCGGCAGGTTGGCGAATGCCGGATAGGCGTGCAGATCGTCGGCGCCGTTGACGGCCGGCGTATCGGCTTGCGGTGCGACTTGGGCAGTGCTTTTGAATGCGGACATGAAACGCTCCTCGCGTAAGTCAATCGGGCGAAAAACGTTTTCGGGGCATGCGAACGGACGTCACCATGGGACGGCATCCCATGGCGCGCGGGTATCGACGCATCTTCTCTCATCCGGACTATGACCGTCGGCTCTGGCTTCGCACCAGATCTGCTGACCCTGCCGGTGTCGCGAAAGCAACGATGGCAGGCGCTCGCGGGCTCGTGACGCACGCGGCTCGCGCTGCGTGCGGTGTCACATACCGCCGGTGGGGACTTTCACCCCGCCCTGAAGACGTGTGTGCCGAACGCCGGACACCTCGCGGTTACTCATTGCGCGGCATCACTGCGTATTCGACACGCCGGAGCGTAGCACAACGTGTCGAGGGTTCGCAGCGAAGACTGCGCGGCATAAGGGGGCATTCGAGACGCGCAGGGCGCGAACCAGGAGGATGTCGCAGCGCGACAGTAGCGCTGCGACCTCGCAACGACGTTGCCGAGGACTTCAGGCGCTCGTGCCCTTGACGGTGTACCCGGCGTCCGTGATGGCGGCGCTGACTTCCGTCGCCGAGAGCCGGCTTTCGACGTCGACGCGGCCGGTGCCGAGATCCACATTGACCCTGGCCGTGGCGTCGCGCTCGGTGATTGCCCGCGTGACAGCCTTCACGCAATGACCACAACTCATTCCTTCGACTTGCACTTGCATGTTGCTCTCCTTGAAATGGGTATCGGTTACGGATACTTGAAGACGATCATAGACCTTCCTATGGCAGGAAGCTCAAGCACTTTTTCGGAGGATTCGCGTCAGCGCCCAGACATGCCCCAAACTCATGCGGCGCCGGCGGCGCTATTGTTGATGTGTGGACAGCGTTCTGGCGCGGTACTGCCTGCGACACGTTGACGCGGTGCGGCCCCAAGGCGCGAAAGCGCTCGACGAGACACTTGACCTTCCCGCCATGGCAAGCTCTAGGCTGCGAAACATGATGACAGTCCTCCCGGAGGCCGATAAATGACTCAGAACTGGTCGGTGGGTATCGAAGGTATGACCTGCGCGTCTTGCGTGACGCGGGTCGAGAAGGCGTTGCGACGCGTGCCGGGCGTCGCCCGCGCCAATGTGAATCTCGCCACCGAGACGGCGGCGGTGGAAGCGGACGCTGGCGTTGCGCCAGCCGCCCTGCTGGGGGCGGTCGAATCCGCCGTGAGCGACGCCGGCTATCAGGTGGCGGAGCAGTCGTTCGAGCTGGCGATCGGCGGCATGACGTGTGCGTCCTGCGCGGGGCGCGTGGAAAAGGCACTTCGCGGCGTGCCGGGCGTGGCGGAAGCGAACGTCAATCTGGCGACCGAGCGTGCCGCCGTGCGCGGAGTGCGCGGGGTCGTCGACATGAATGCGCTGACGGCGGCGGTTGAGAAGGCGGGTTACGAGGCGTCGCCCGTCACCGACCCGGCGCAGGCGGCATCGTCCGGAGAGGGCCCGACGTGGTGGCCCGTGGCCGTGGCGGCACTGTTGTCGTTGCCATTGCTGTTGCCGATGTTGCTTGAACCGACGGGCATCCATTTGATGCCACCGCCTTGGGTGCAGTGGTTGCTCGCCACGCCCGTGCAGTTCTGGCTTGGCGCACGGTTCTATCGGGCGGGATACAAAGCCGTACGTGCCGGCAGCGGCAACATGGATCTGCTGGTGGCGTTGGGCACGTCTGCCGCGTACGGCTTGAGCCTGTACGAATGGTGGCGCGCGCCGAGCGGCAGCATGCCGCATCTGTATTTCGAAGCGGCTGCCGTCGTGATCACGCTCGTCCTGCTCGGCAAATGGCTGGAAGCGCGCGCGAAGCGACGTACGGTCGAGGCGATACGCGCGCTCGCGGCATTGCGGCCTGAAACCGCGCGCGTGCTGCGCGACCCGCAGGGACTGGCGAGTGAAGTCTCCGTGCCACTGGGGCAAGTGAAGGTTGGCGACTGGGTGGTCGTGCGCGCCGGCGAGCGGGTGCCGGTCGACGGCGTGATTCGCGATGGCGCCAGCCAGCTCGACGAGTCGCTGCTCACCGGCGAACCGTTGCCGATCGACAAGGCGGTGGGAGACACGGTCGTGGGCGGCTCGATCAACGGGGCGGGCACGCTGCGCGTGGAGACGAGCGCCATCGGTGCGGACACCGCGCTCGCCCGCATCATTCGGATGGTCGAAGATGCACAGGCCGGCAAGGCGCCGATTCAGCGCGCCGTCGACCGCGTGGCGGCGATATTCGTGCCGGTGGTCGTGCTGATCGCCATCGTCACGGTGGTCGCCGGACTCGCGCTGGGTATCGGCCTGGAAGCGGCGTTGCTCAATGCGGTGGCGGTGCTTGTCATTGCGTGTCCGTGCGCGCTGGGGTTGGCCACGCCCGCCGCCATCATGGTCGGCACGGGCGCCGCGGCGCGGCAAGGCATTCTCATCAAGGATGCCGAGGCGCTGGAGCTGGCGCATCGCATCCGGGTGGTCGCATTCGACAAGACGGGTACGCTGACTGAAGGGAAACCGCGCCTGGTGGCACATCTGCCTGCCGGGGGCAAGTCTGCCGAGACGTTGCTGCGCTGGGCCGCCGCAGTCCAGTCGGGCAGTTCGCATCCGCTCGCGAAGGCCGTGATGATCGCCGCGGACGAGGCCGGGGTGACGTCGGCCATGCCCGTGGCGTCCGACGTGATGGCGTTGCCGGGGCGTGGCATGCGGGCGCACATCTCGGAACCCGGAGACGCGAGTGGTGGGCACACCCTGCAGTTGGGCAACACACGGCTGCTCGAGGAACTCGGGGTGTCGGCGGGGGCGCTGGCGAGCGAGGCGACGCGTCTCGCCGCCGAGGGGCGCACGATATCCTGGCTGGTCGAGACGCCTGAGGCGAGTGCCGCGCAGCTGCTCGGGTTGCTGGCATTCGGGGATACGCTCAAGGCGAGCGCCAGGCCGGCGATCGAGCGGCTGCATGCGCTCGGCGTGCGATGCGTGATGGTCACGGGCGACAACGCCGGGAGTGCCAAGGCGGTGGCCGCGGCGCTGGGCCTCGACGAGGTTCACGCGGACGTGCTGCCGGAGCACAAGGCGCAAGTGATAGCGCAACTCAAGCGCGACGGCGCTGTCGTAGCGATGGTCGGCGACGGAATCAATGATGCGCCGGCTCTGGCCGCCGCCGATGTGGGCATCGCCATGGGCTCGGGCACGGACGTTGCAATGCAGACGGCCGGCATCACGCTCATGCGCGGCGATCCGTTGCGTGTGGCCGACGCCATCGATGTGTCGCGTCGCACGTGGTCGAAGATCCGTCAGAACCTGTTCTGGGCATTTGCCTACAACGTTGTCGGCATTCCGCTCGCGGCCTTTGGCCTGCTGAGTCCGGTGATCGCCGGGGCGGCGATGGCGCTCAGCAGCGTCAGCGTGGTGAGCAATGCCTTGTTGTTGCGCCGCTGGCGCCCGGCGGCGCCGGCGTCCGGCGTTGGGGCGTCCGATGTCCTGCACTTGTCGCGCGACGCGCGAGCGTGACATACCCCGGCGCACCTCCGGCAGGTCGCTCGTGCATCGGGCAGCGGCATTCGGCTCGCCCGGGCGTCAGGCGAACGGCGCATAATGAATTGATCAGGACCAATGTCGGGACGACGGGCGGCCCGCCGGCCGCACTGCATCGTCCGAATTTTTTGACTTGAAAATCGCCGAAAGCGACCTCATCTAGGTGATATCGTCTGTCTTCCGGCACGGAGTCCATGCTGCCGAATATGAATAGTCTGCATATCGCGAGTTACAACATTCACAAGGGCTTTTCCGCGTTCAACCGCTTGCGCGTTCATGAACTGCGCGCGGGGCTGGAGGGGCTCGCCCCGGATCTCGTTTTCCTGCAGGAGGTGCAGGGTATGCATCAGAGGCACGCCCTGCGCCATACCGACTGGCCGATGCAACCGCAGCACGAGTTTCTGGCCGGGGCGATGTGGCGCGATCACGCGTACGGCCGCAACGTCGTTTATGAGCACGGGCATCACGGCAACGCGATTCTCAGTCGCTATCCGATCGTGAAATCGGACAATCACGACATCACGACCTATAGTTTTGAGAAACGGGGCATGCTTCATTGCGAGATCGCGGTGCCCGGGTTGGCGCAGCCCCTGCATTGCCTGTGTGTGCACCTGTCGCTGGCAGGGCCTGGCCGTCGACGCCAGTTCGAGATGCTCACCGAGCGCGTTGCCGATGCCATTCCGGCGGATGCGCCGCTGATCATCGCGGGAGATTTCAACGACTGGAGCAATCAGGCCGATCGGTTGCTGGCCGAGAAACTGGCGCTGACCGAGGTTTTCCAGAACAGCGCGGGGCGTCCTGCCCGGAGTTTTCCGAGCGGAATGCCGCTTTTGCGACTTGACCGCATTTACGCACGCGGCTTTCATATTGAAGGGGCGCAGGTTTTACACGGTCGCCCCTGGTCACGGATCTCCGATCACGCGCCGATCAGCGCCCGACTCGTGCCGTCGGGTGGCGACGAGGCGGTGAACGGCTCCAATACCCCGTCGTTCAACCCTCGTTCCCCCCAGTGAGGCAGCCATGAACATCGGACAAGCGGCACAGGCCAGCGGCGTGACCGCCAAGATGATCCGGTACTACGAGAGTATCGGCCTGATGCCCCCGAGCCCGCGCTCCGAGGCAGGTTACCGGCGCTATGGCGAGCAGGATCTGCACCTTCTGCGTTTCATCCGTCAGGCCCGACGATTGGGCTTCGGCATCGATCAGATCCGCCAATTGCTCGCCCTTTGGCAGGATCGCGACCGGTCCAGCGCCCAGGTCAAGGCGTTGGCGCAATCCCACGTCGACGAGCTGAATCAGCGTATCGGGGAGTTGGTGGCCATGCGCGATACGCTCTCTCACCTCGCGATGCACTGCCACGGCGACGATCGTCCCGATTGCCCGATTCTCGAAGGGATTGCTGCGGCAGGGTTGTCGTCGGCACCGAATCCCAAGGCCGATTGCTCGGCGGAAGGCACGTCGTCGTGCGCTCACGAGCCGGCGACGCTCGCGCAGGGAGCGTCCACCGGCGCCAGCGCCGCGCAGGGCGCCACCGGCACTGCGGGCACTACGGCCGCCACGGCGCCCGCCAGTGCTGCCGGAGGGGACGGCGATGGCAAGGCGTTACACGGCCGGCGGGAGTAGTCGAGCCACTTGGACACTGGCCGCGAAGTACGCCTTCGGATCCGGATTTCAGGCCGCCTACCATCCTTTGCAACATGACGCGCCGCAATAGCGGCGCTTTTTTTATCCGCGGAATTTTGATCGATGGCTGCGACGCCATGCCGCAAGCCGGCCGTCGGGGCGGTTTTTGTTGTCCCATCTATTTGATTTTTATGTGATTTTTTTGGAATTAACCGGATTCGAGGCGAGGCTCTAGCAGATTTTGTGGGATTTTTGCACATAGGGGCTAACCCTTACCGGGAAAACCCTATATAATGCGAAGCACTGCTGCGATGCAGCACATTAAATGAACTGGAGAAACGTCATGTTTGCCGCCCTGTTTGAAGTCGTGAACACTTGGTTTGAAACTGCTGAGCGTCGTCGTCGTGAAGCGTTCCTGGCTGAGTCGAAGGACATCATTGAGCTGGAACAACGTATCCGCGCGCTCGAAACCGCCGGTTACTAAGCAAGTCAGCAGGAAGTCCTTTCGGACGAACGGTCGTCGCTGGCGCAATCAGATCAGTCGATCGTCCAACGGGCGATTCCCGTCATCGGTTGCGATGACGTGCGACGGCGCCCCGCCGTGAGTCCGGATGCCAAATCCCGTCGTTCCGGGAATTGGTTCGCGAAAGCCCGCCACTTTGGCGGGCTTTGTCGTTTACCTCTGGTTGTGTCCGTTGGTGTACGTCGCCGCGCCCTCGCTGCAGCGTCGTTGCCGCCAGCGCCCATCGATTCCATCGCTCGCTCCCCGCCATCGCCGATGTTCAGGTCTCCGCCATCGACAGGCGTATCGGCAAGGCGCTGGGGGAGGCGTCGACGCCGGCCCGATGCGGGTGAGGTGCCCGGGAGCGTGCGGCTCCCGGGATACGCTTCAAGTACGCGGTCAGTCGGTGCCGTACTTCGGCGAGCGTGGTCCGTACAGCAGGCCGTTGGGGCGGCCGGCGGACAGCAGACGCGCGTTCGCCGTGCCGGCCACCGTGTAACCCGCGTTCGACACGCTGTTCACGATCTGCTTGACCGCCGCCGTGATCAGCATGCCGATCAGGCCGCCGCCGCTGTTGTTGCCCCCCTCGTTGTTCGATGCACTTGCGGCACCGCTCCAGAGCTTGGCACCGTTGCGCAGGTCGACGAGATCGGCCGACACCGTGACGACGGTCGCGCTGTCGAGCACCATGTACTTCGTGCCGTATTGCTTGATCTTGATGTAGAGCGCGGCGTCGGCGCCGAAGATCTCGCGCAGCTTGGCCGGGCTTACCTGATGGATGTCGCCGGCAACCGTCAAGCCATTCTGACGGAACGACTCGTCGACCAGCGCGACGGGCATCACGTAATAACCGGCTTCGCCCAACGGAACCGTCACCTGCGACAGCACGCTGTAGGTGGCATCGATGTCGGGTGACTCATTGAGCGGCGGCAGCACCAGAATCGACTTCGGCTTGCTTTCCTTGAACGCCGTGTAGTCGTAGGGCTTGGCCTGATGCACGGCGCACCCGGTCATCACGGCCGCGAGCGTTGCGACGGCCATCCATTTGCACAGTCGGACGATCATTGTTTGGCCTCCGGGGTCTTGTTCTTGAGAAGGAAGTCGATATAGCCGGCGGATTCGGGGAACAGCTGCTTTTCGGTCTGGAATTCCTCGACCATCTTGTCGGCCTTGCCGACCGATGCGTAGAGGAGTCCAAGGTGCGCGTGATAGCCCGGGGGCGCGGCGTGGTTGCCGGCCTTGATCTTTTCGAGATCGCGCTCGAGCACGATGATCTGCGCTTCCTTCGATTCTCCCTTGAAGTATTCGTAGACCTGGGGCTGATAGCTTTCCCAGTCGTACAGCGGCTTGGGCGGCGTGGCACAGCCGGTCACCAACGTGACGACGGCGCCACCCACGGCGGCCGCGAGCGCGGCACGGCCGGACGAGAACTTGCGAATCATGGCGTAGTAATCCTGTCAGGCATGGCGCGGCGTGGTTGTGCATCGCGCTCGCGCACACGAGAAGTGCGCGCGATCACGCGATCACGCGATCACGCGATTACGTGAGTACGCGGGCGCGCGGCGTGCGCGTCACGACCGACGCGCCGCGACATGCGGCATTAATGAAGGCTTAGGGCGTGGGTACGCTTACTTGCCGGGCTTCCAGGCGCCGCTTTCGATGCCGGCGACCAGGTTGTTGACCGCTTCGCGCATGGCCAGATCGAGGACCTTGCCATTGAGCGTGGAGTCGTAGCCGGCGGTACCGCCGAAGCCGATCACCTCGCGGTTGGACAGCGCGAACTCGCCCGCGCCACCGCTCGAGAAGACGACCTCCGACGTGGCGATGTCGACCACGTTCAGATTGACCTTGGCGTAGGCGATCTGCTCGCGGCCTCGGCCGAGAATGCCGAAGAGCTGCTTGTCCCCCACTTCCTTGCGGCCGAACTCGACGACGTCGCCGGTGATGACGTAGTCGGCACCCTTGAGCGCCTGCCGCGTCTTCTTGATGTCGGCTTCCTGACGAATCTCGGCCATGTTGTCGCGGTCGAGCACGTTGAAGCGGTTGGTTTGCTGCAGATGCGTGATCAGGATCGTCTTGGCCTGACTGCCGAGACGGTCGACGTTATCGGAAAACACGCCTCGCATGTATGCCGAACGATTGTCGAACTTGCCGACGGCGATCGGCGTGCGCACCCCGACGAATGGGCGGCTGGCACTCTCGACCTTGGCGACTTCCACGGTACGCGAGCTTTCGGTGGCGCAACCGCCGAGCACGCCGACGGCGAGCACGGCTGCGCTGAACAGCGCGACGCTGGACTTCCTGTTTTGCACGGTGAACCCCTTGTAGTGTTGTCACCCGGCGGTCGACGTCTCGTGGCGTCGACCTGCTGCGGGCATCTGATCGCCTTACCGGAATTGCGGACTTCTCGTTCTGATATTTGGTAAGGGGTGCTGATGTTAGCACGCGTGCAAGCCACTGCGGGCGTTGTCGAACGTCAAAAAATGCTCAGGGTTGGCAGCTTCAATCGAGTCCGAAGACGAGCAGGAGGTTGGTGGCGGTGATGACGGCGAACAGGCCCCATGCCGCCACTTGCGTGGGGCGTCCGATGGCATTGCCGTGCATCACGCGGCGGTCGCTCACCGAGCGGATGAGCGGCCACATGGCGAACGGGAGTTGCAGGCTGAGCAGCACCTGACTCCAGACGAGCAGCTTGCCCACGGCGCCGTCGCCGAGCCACAGCACGCCGACGAGCGCGGGCACGAGCGCCAGACCGCGCGTGATCAGGCGTCGCTGATAGCACGGGATCTTCAGGTGCAGGAAGCCGTCCATGATGACCTGACCGGCGATGGTGCCGGTGAGCGTCGAGCTTTGCCCCGAGGCGAGCAGGGCGATGCCGAAGAGCAAGGCGGCCGCACTGCCGGCAATCGGCGTGATGAGCTGATATGCCTGCTCGATATCGGTGACGTTGGTCTGGCCGCTGGCATGAAACACCGAACCGGCAAGCATCAGGATCGCCGCATTCACCCCCATGGCGATCACGAGCGAGACCCACGTATCGATGCGCACCAGCGCGAGTGTGTCGTGTACGTCGCCGCGCTTGCCACCGACCACGCGCCGGGTCTGCACGACCGACGAATGCAGGTACAGGTTGTGCGGCATGATCGTCGCGCCGACAATGCCGAGCGCGAGCACGATGGCATCGCGCCGGTCGTGGCTCGGGGCGCCGGGCACGAGGCCGGCGGCAACCGCATGCCAATCGGGCGGCACCATCGCGACCTGCGCGACGAAGCAGAACGCCATGGTGCCGATCAGCCCGAAGACAATGGCCTCGATCTGGCGGAATCCTTTGCCCTGAAGGCCCAGCACGATCATGGTGTCGAGCGCGGTGAGCACGATGCCCCAAGCGATCGGCACGCCGAGCAGCAGTTTGAAGGCCAGCGCGCAGCCAAGCACTTCGGCGATATCACACGCGATGATCGAAATCTCGGCGGTGATCCATTGCACGAAACGTCCCGCGCGGCCGTACCGTTCATAGCTGGCTTGTGCGAGATCGCGTCCGGCAACGAGTCCCAGCCGCGCCGCGAGCATCTGGAGAAAGATGGCGGCGAGACTCGACATCGCCACGACCCAGAGCAGGGAGTAACCGAATTGCGAGCCGGCCTGAATGTCCGTGGCCCAGTTCCCGGGATCCATGTAGCCGATGGCGATGAGCAGCCCGGGGCCGGCGAAGCGCTTGAGCTTGCGCCAGCGGGAGTCGCGTGCGTCGATGACGATGCTGCCTTTGACTTCGGAGGGACAGAAGGGGGCGGTGGCGGTGGTCGGCAGGGGCATGAAGGCGCAAAGGCGGGAAGCGGGAAATGAGAACGGTTGGCAACGGGTTTCGTCCGATCCCGCAACGTTAGCCGGGTGTGCGCAGGCTCGCAAGCGGGATCGCGGTGGGAGGGGCGGGCGATGAGCGGCGATGAGCGGCGAGGAACGTGGGGGCAAGAGGGCAAGAGGGCGCTGTCGGAAATGCGTTCACGAATCTCTGGTCAATGGCGGACGAACTGCTATACTGTATATTCATACAGTATTTTGGTGCATGATGACCCTGTCGCTTTCCTCCCTGCCTGCCGGGCTGTGGCGTGCCAGTGAACTGGCGCATTGCCACCGTGCCGGGCATGCCTCCGGTTTTGCCGCGCTCGACGCCGAGTTGCCCGGTGCCGGATGGCCATATGGCGCGGTGACGGAGTTGCTGAGCGATCGTCCCGGGATCGGTGAGTGGCGGTTGCTCGCCCCGGCGTTGCGCGATCTCACGCAGGCGGGCAAGCCGGTGATGGTGATTGCGCCGCCGATGCTGCCGTATGCGCCGGCGCTGGCCGGCTGGGGAATCGATCTACGCTGGCTCAGTGTCGTGCTGCGCCCCGCGCATGACACCGCCGGCGCGGGGGGGCATCGGCGTGGCGTGCGTGGCGTTCGTGGGGCCGCCGGCGCGCGGGACCGCGACATGCTCTGGTGCGTCGAGCAGGCGCTCAGGAGCGCGTGTTGCGGCGCGGTACTGACCTGGCTCCCGGCGGCCACACCCGAGCAGATTCGGCGGTTGCAGGTCGCGGCGGGGGGCGCGCAAACGCTGGCCTGGGTGATGCGTCCTTGCGCCGCGGCGGCAACGGCATCGGCGGCGCCGTTGCGGCTGGGGCTGAGTGTCGGCGAGGGGAGCCGTCTTGGCGTGCGGTTTCTCAAGCGTCGCGGTCCGCCCCGGCTCGAACCTCTCTGGCTGAGCCTGCCTGCCCCGTACGCTCGTATTGCTCAGGCGGTCACGGGAGCCGCCGACGTCGCCGACGACGGGATGGCGGTGTCCGCGGCGCCCGATCCCGCGCCTTCGCCCGCACCGTCCACGGTGCCGTTCGTTTCTGCTTCCGGAGTCTCGCATGGCTTGCTGGATCGCCCTGCATCTGCCGTATCTGGCGCTCGAGATCGCCGCGTCGTTCACGCCGGCTGACGCGCAGACGACGGTCGTGCTCGCACAGTCGCGCGTCTGGCAGGCCGGCGAGGCGGCAAGGGCGGCGGGCGTGCAAACCGGCATGCGCCGCGGCGGGGTGTTGGCGCTGTTGCCGCAGGCGCGATTTCATGATCGCGACGAAGCGGCCGAGCGCGTCGCACTCGAAGCGCTGGCGCTCGCATTGCTGCGCTTCGGCCCCGACGTTGCCATTGCCTCGCCGCAGTGCGTGCTGATCGACGTGGCCCCGAGCCTGCGGTTGTTCGGCGGGCTGGCCTCGCTCGCCGCGCAGGTACTCGAGAGTGCCGAGGCGCTCGGGCACCGGGCGTCGCTCGGTATCGCCGCGACGGCCGGTGCGGCCGCGCTGCTCGCGCGTGCCGGCGAGGCAATGCCGCTGCCCGTCGACTCGCAGGCGCCGACACCGCGGCAGATGCAGGCCGCCATGCAGACGCGGGCGTCGCGCCGCTCGATCGTACCCGGGCAAGCCGGGCAGACGGGGGCCGCGAGAACGTCTGTCGGGATGGCGATGCCGCTGGCATCGGCATGGCAGGGCGAGCCGTTGTTGCCGCCGGACGAGCGGGCGCTGCCGCAACAGCTCGACTCGCTGTCGGTGGCATTGGTGCCCGAGGCGCAACCATGGCTCGACTGGCTCGCACAGATCGGGTGTGCGACGTTGGGCGAATTGCGGGCATTGCCTGCGCCCGGCGTGCGACGGCGCTGCGGCGCCGAACTGCTGGCGGCGCTTTCCCGCGCGTATGGCGAGACACCGGAGGCACCGGCCTGGTACCGTGCGCCGCCCCATTTCGAGGCCGTGCTGCCGCTGCCGTCACTCACACATGACGTCGAGGTGCTGCTCTTCGGCCTGCGCCGTCTGCTGGCCCAGCTCACCGGGTGGCTTGCGTCAGGTCAACTGGCCACGCGCGCGCTCACGCTGGTGCTGGAGCACGAGCCGCTTGGCCGGCAGACTCTGGCGCCGACACGTTTCGATATCCGCCTGGCCGAGCCGAGCGCCGCGCCCGCGCACCTGCTGTCGCTGTGCAAGGAACGACTGGCCCGTGCGCCGCTGGTCGCGCCAGTGTTGACCTTGCGGCTCGACGTCACGCAAACGGCCCGGCATGAACCGCAAAGCGGATCGTTGCTGCCCGAGCCGGGACGCGCCCGGCAGGACTTCGTGCAACTGATGGAGCGCGTGACGGCGCGGCTGGGCGATGAGCACGTGAGGCGTTTGCATGTGCGCGGCGATCACCGTCCGGAGGCGGCCTGCGTCAGTGAGCCCTACGGCTCGCCCGCGGCATCCGCCCAGGCACCCGTCGGCAAACGCACGGCGTCCGACGTGAGTCGCCATCTGCCGACGCGGGAGGCGCGGGTCCCGCCGCGTCCGGTGTGGCTGCTCGATACGCCTCAGCGGTTACGCGTGCACGAGGAGCGTCCGTGGCGGCAGGGCGTGTTGCAACTGGTGAGCGGTCCGGAGCGGATCGAGGCCGGCTGGTGGGAGCCGGGAACGGTTACGCGCGACTACTTCATCGCCGCGGACACCACGGGGGCGCTGCTGTGGGTGTTTCGCGAGCGTCCCGTGAAGGGGGCGGACGCCGCGTGGTATTTGCATGGCTTGTTCGGTTGAATCCGACGAGACCGTTCTGCTATGAATGTCGACGATTTTCTGCCATGGCAAGGGCCGACCGAGGGGCTGGCCGCCAATGACGACAGTGCCGATGACAGTGCCGCTGCGTCCGCTTCGGGCGAGACGGACGACGGCGGTCTGCCCGCCTATGCCGAACTGCATTGCCTGTCGAACTTCTCGTTTCAGCGCGGTGCGTCGCATCCGGAGGAGTTGATCGCGCGTGCTGCACATCTGGGCTACACCGCGCTGGCGATCACCGACGAGTGCTCGCTGGCCGGCGTGGTGCGCGCGTTGGCCGAGGTGGTGAAGCATCCGCCGATGTCGCTGATCGTGGGCAGCGAGTTTCGCCTGACGCCTCAGGCACCGCAAGCGGTCGAGCCGGCGTCGGCCCGCGCGCCGATGGCGCCCGTGGGCATCGACATCTCGGGACAGGATCCGGATCGCCTGGGAACCCTTCATCTCGTGGCACTTGCGCAGCATCGCGACGGCTACGGCAACCTTTCCGAGATGATCACGCTGGGGCGCATGCGCGGGCCGAACCGCAGTTATCGGCTGCACCCGCGAGACTTCAGTGCGCCACACGCCGGGCAGGCTCATTTGCGGGGGCTGCCGGGCTGCCTGATCATTCTCGTGCCCGACCCCGACGCGAGTGTCGAGTGCACGCTGGCCCAGACGCGCTGGGCGAGGCAGACATTCGGCGAGGGGCGTGTCTGGCTCGCGCTCGAGCGGCGGCACCGCGCCGACGATGACGCGCACCTGGCACGGCTGCGCATGATCGGTGCCGAATGCGGCGTGCCGCTCGTTGCCACCGGCCACGTTCTCATGCATGTGCGCTCGCGCAAGCCGTTGCAGGACACGCTCACGGCCATCGGGCTGGGCAAGCCGGTACAGGCCTGCGGGCTGGCACTGGCGGCCAACGCCGAGCAGCACCTGCGCACGCGGTTGCGGCTCGCATGGCGCTATCCGGCCGAGGCCCTGGCCGAGACGATTGCCATCGCTTCCCGGTGCCATTTCGATCTGCGCAGCCTGCGTTACGAGTATCCCGAGGAGCTGGTGCCCGCCGGTCATACCCCGCAGACTTACCTGCGTCAGGAAGTCGAGGCGGGCGCGAAGCGGCGCTATCCGCATGGCGTGCCGCAAAAGGTTCGCGACCTGATAGAGAGCGAACTGGCGCTCATTCGGGATCTCGAGTACGAGCCGTACTTTCTGACGGTGTACGACATCGTGCGCTTTGCCCGCAGTCAGAACATCCTGTGCCAGGGGCGTGGGTCGGCGGCCAACTCGGCGGTGTGCTATTGCCTGCACATCACGGCCGTCAATCCGGACGAAGTGCAGTTGCTCTTTGGCCGCTTTCTGTCGAAGGAGCGCAACGAGCCTCCCGATATCGATGTCGACTTCGAGCATCAGAAGCGCGAGATCGTCATCCAGTACATCTACCACAAGTACGGCAACGATCGGGCGGCGCTGGCCGCGACGGTGATTTCCTATCGCATGCGCAGCGCGGTTCGCGATGTCGGGCGGGCGCTCGGCATCGATCTGTCGATCGTCGAGCAGGTGGCGCAGAGCCAGCAGTGGTGGGACGGGCGCGAGAATCTGCTCGCACGCATGGCGGCACAGGGGTTGTCGCCCGATGCGCCGACCACGCGGCTGTGGGCCGATCTGGTGGCGCGGCTGATCGGCTTTCCGCGGCATCTGTCACAGCACGTCGGCGGCTTCGTGATCTCGCGCGACAGGCTTTCGCGGCTCGTGCCGATCGCGCCGGCGGCGATGGAGAATCGTTACGTCATCCAATGGGACAAGGACGACATCGAGACGCTCAAGCTGCTCAAGGTCGACGTGCTGGCGCTCGGCATGCTGAGCGCGTTGCGCCGTACGCTCGACTTGCTGGGCGAGTGGCGGGGCAAGCCGATGGAGCTGGCCGATATTCCGCGCGACGATCCGGCAACGTACGGAATGATTCGCCGGGCCGATACCGTGGGCGTTTTCCAGATCGAGTCGCGGGCGCAGATGAGCATGCTGCCGAGGCTCAAGCCGGACAAGTTCTACGATCTGGTGATCGAAGTGGCGATCGTGCGGCCGGGACCGATTCAGGGCGGCATGGTGCATCCGTATCTGCGCCGCAAGCAGGGCAAGGAGGAGGTGATCTATCCGCGCGAGGAGATCAAGGCGGCGCTCGAGCGCACGTTGGGCGTGCCGATCTTTCAGGAGCAGGTCATGCAGATCGCGATGATCGCCGCCGACTTCTCGCCAGGAGATGCCGATCAGTTGCGCCGCTCGATGGCCGCGTGGAAGCGTAAGGGCGGGCTCGAGAAATTCCAGACGCGCATCATCGGCGGGATGCAGAAAAACGGTTATCCGCTCGAATTCGCCGAAGCCATCTGCCGACAGATCGAGGGCTTCGGCGAGTACGGGTTTCCCGAAAGCCATGCGGCGAGTTTCGCGTTGCTCGCGTATGCCAGTGCGTGGCTCAAGTGCCATGCGCCGGAGATGTTCCTGTGCGGGTTGCTCAACAGTTTGCCGATGGGGTTCTATTCGGCGTCGCAACTGGTGCAGGATGCGCGGCGGCATCGTGTCGAGGTGCGGGCGGTCGATGTCTGCGTGAGCGATGTCGATTCGCGTCCCGAGGCGAGGGTCGGGCGATACGGCAATGCCCGGCGCCCGGCGGTGCGGCTTGGACTGTCGTTGGTCAAGGGCCTGTCGGAGGCGGGAGCGAAAGCGATCGAGCAGGCGCGGCGGCAGCGGCCGTTTACCGACATCGACGATCTGACCGCTCGTGCGGCGTTGTCGCGGCGCGACCTCGATGCGCTGGCGGCGGCCGATGCCTTGTCGGCCTTGCTGGGCGGACGCCGCCAGGCGCGCTGGGCGGTGGCGGCGTGGCAACCGCCCACGCCGCTGCTGGGCGCGACGGCCCTGCGTGACGCGCTGCCGGGCAGTGCCGACGAGCAGGTGGCGTTGCCGCCGATGCCCGAAGGGCAGGACATCGTGGCGGATTACGCGAGCACGGGGCTGACACTGCGGCGTCACCCGTTGCTGTTGCTGCGCGAGAAACTCGCGAGAATGCGCGTGCGAACGGCAAGGGAGTTGCAGACCGAGGGCGTCAACGGCCGGCGCGTGCGCACGGCGGGCATCGTGACGGGGCGCCAGCGTCCCGGCACGGCCAACGGCACGGTGTTCGTCTCGCTGGAAGACGAGACCGGTGTGATCAACGTGATTGTCTGGCCGGACCTGGTCGAATCACAGCGCAAGGAACTGCTGGCGTCGTCCTTGCTGGGGGTGGAAGGCGTGTGGCAGCGCGAGGAGCGAGTGACCCATCTGGTGGCGCACCGCCTGGTCGATCTCTCGTCGATGCTCGGCGAGCTCACGATCTCGAGTCGGAACTTTCACTGACACGATTTCGCCAGCTCACCGAAGCGTGATGCACGCCTCCGGCACGTCGGTTCAATGGGCGGCGTCGGCTTGCTTGCCCGCCTCCTGAGCAAGCGCACTGGCCTCTTCCTCGCTGCGCAGGCCGTTGAAGTGAGCGTTGAGCAGCACGGCGCTGATCGACGCGAGCAAAATGCCGCTGTGAAAGAACGGCGCGAACGCGTGCGGCAGCTTCATGAAGAACTTGTCCGATGCCACGGGAATCATCCCCACGCCGATGCTGATGGCGATGATGTAGAGGTTGTAGCGATTCTTCGACAGATCCACCTTCGAGAGAATCTTGATGCCCGTGGCCGTGACCATGCCGAACATCACGATGCCCGCCCCGCCCAGCACGAATTGCGGCACCGACGCCACCACGTGCGCCACCTTCGGAAACAGTCCGAGCACGATCAGGATCAGCCCGCCTGTCGCGCACACCCAGCGGCTTTTCACCCCCGTCACGCCCACGAGTCCCACATTCTGGGAGAACGACGTGTACGGAAACGTATTGAAGATCCCGCCGATGACCGTGCCCAGTCCGTCGACGCGCAACCCGCGCACCAGCGTTTTCTGATCGACCGGGCGACCGACGATGTCGCCCACCGCGAGAAACATGCCGGTCGACTCGATGAAGGTCACGAGCATGACCAGCGTCATCGTGGCAATCGCGATCGGATCGAAACGCGGCATGCCGAAGTGAAAGGGCATGACGAAGCCGAACCACGGCGCCTCGGACACTCCCGCGAACGACACCTTGCCGAGCACGACCGCCACGATCGTGCCGAACAGAATGCCGAGCAACACGGCTATGTTGGCGAAGAAGCCGCGAACATATTTGGTGATGAACAGAATGCACAGCAGCACCGCGAACGACACGCCGAGGTAAAGCGGATTGCCGTAGTCGGGGTTGCCGAAGCCGCCCGCCGCCCAGTTGATGCCCACGCCCATGAGCGAGATGCCGATCACCGTAATGACCGTGCCCGTGACGACCGGCGGGAAGAGCCGCAGCAGCTTGCCGATGAAGGGGGCGATGAAGATACCGATCACACCCGCCGCGATAGTCGCGCCGTAAATGTCGAGCAGTCCGAGGTCGGGGTTGGTGCCGATCGCGATCATGGGCGTGACGGCCGTAAACGTCACGCCCATCATGATCGGCAGGCGCAGGCCGAAGATCCAGAGACCGAGCGTTTGTATCAGCGTGGCGATACCGCACGCGAAGAGATCGGCATTGATCAGGAATGCAATCTGATCGACCGACATCTTCAGCGCTCCGCCAATGATCAGCGGCACGGCGACCGCGCCCGCATACATCACCAGCACGTGTTGCAATCCCAGCGTGAACAACTTGGGCAGCGGCAGGCGCTCATCGACCGGGTGCACCGGCACAGCAGCGGATTGCGTCATGTCTTCTCCTGATCCGACGGTATACGTAGATTTACAAGGCGAAGCCGAGCGTAAATTTTTTACCGGAGGGCAGCGAGTGCAGTCAAAAAAAGGCCGCGCGTGGCGATCATCCCTTCAAGGCCCGCAATCGGCGTGCGTTCATGGCGAAAAAGTGCGGTATGTCGCCATGGTACGCCCGCCCGCGAGGCAATGGCGCGTGGGACGCAACCCCTTGCCGGACGTGGCATGCGGCGTGATGCCTGCGTGCGGATGACACAATCGCGCATGCGACCGACGAAGTTGGAATGGTCCGGTCGACGGCGTCCGGGCGCACCGTCGAGTGGCTCAATATATCGATTTTGAAATACCAAAGATTGCGTTTGGCGTATGAGGTGGCGCGACACGAACGACGGGTTCGGCGGCGTCCGACACGCCTGGGCGATCGGACGAGCAGACCGGCGCCGGTAGTCCTAGCGCGTACCGGTCGTACCGGAGGGCTTGCGCACGAGCGCGTCGCCGGTGTTGCTTCCCGTGGTGGCGTTGCGTTGCGCCACGCTGTCGAGCTTGCTGGAGATTTCGTCACCCATGTGGTGCAGAAACTCCATTTCCTTCGTGCCGATGCCGCCCGCGCAAAGCGCACCGCCCCAATCGCCGTAGAGCAGCGCCACGGTCTGGTTACGCTGGCGAATCGGCAAAAGGAAGAAGGACTTCACATTGGCGAAGTGCTGCCGGTGCCACAGCGGGATGCGCGCCACGATGCGCGGCTCGCGCGCATTGTCGATCAGGATGGCTCGTCCGTTGGTCAGCGCAAGGTGGAAGACGTCGGGCTCGAACGCTTCGGGGAACGCCAGCCCGAGCAGCGGTTGCACGTCGCGACCGATGCCGAATCGCATCTCGAAGACCTTGTTGGTCGGCGAACGCACGAAAGCGGCGCAATTCACGAAGCCCAGCGACTGCAGGATCGCCTCGAGCGTCAGGTTGAGCAGGCCCACGGCATCCGTCTCGCCGGTGGCGGCGCGCACTTCCGAGAGGCCGTCGGCCAGGCGGCGTGCCGCGTCCAGCGGCTTGCCGGCCGGCGGCTGGCGCGAGTTCGACGCACCGGTGCTGATCGCGATGAATTCCTGATGGCTCGTGTCGCGCGCCATCTCTTCGCCCACCGAGACGACTTCGCCGACGTCCAGCGCCAGACGGTCCGCGTAACGCTCGGCCAGCTCGGCCAGACGCGCCGGGTCGGCGCCGCGCGTGAGCTCGGTCACCATTTCGTTGGACATATTGGCCACCGCACACAGCCAGTCGGCGTGCGAGAGCGGCGCGTCGCCTTCCAGATCGATCGGCCGCATGCTTGTCGCAATCGACTCGGGCAACCCCCACTTCCGGGCGGCTGCCTCGGCCAGTTCCGGGAACGAGATGGCCAGCACCTGTTCGCAGGCATCGCTGTCGCTGATGCCTTGCTGCTCGGCGAGCGTCTGGATCTCCACCCATTCATCGGGAAAGCAGTACGTCACCAGCAATCGCGCCACGTGATGCAGCAACGTGCACACGACCGCCTCTTCGCCGTCGCGAATACCGTTCTTGGACGTGATATCGCGCGCGAACGCGCCCGCGAGCGTGGCGCGCGCGAGTTCGCGGGCCATGTCGTCGCGGCCTGCCGCGACTTCGCCGAAGCCTTCGAGCAGCTTGAGGCTCAGGGCGAGGTGCCCGATCGTATCGACGCCGAGAATCATGATCGCGCGCGAGACCGTCGTCACGTTGCAGCCGAACGGCGCATACATGGCGGAGTTGGCCAGGCGGATCACTTTCTGCGTGAGCGCGAAGTCGGAGAGCACCGACGACGCCAGATCGGCGGTACTCGTGTTCTCGCTTTGCATGGCGGACACAATACCCGTGACGGAGCGCTGCAGCGACGGGAAGTCGCCGCGCTCGGCCATGCGCTGCCATAACAGTTCGAGCGTTTTTTCTTTGGTCAGACTCATGGTGGCGGGTTGTCCGGTCAATGGCCGGCGTCCACATGGAGGCGCCCGCTCGCAAAGGCCGCCTCGAGTTCTCCCGCGGGCAGGGCCTTCGACACCAGCCAGCCCTGGATGGAATGGCAGCCGCGATCGATCAGCATCTGCCGTTGTTCTTCCGTCTCGACGCCCTCGGCGATCGCCGACAGTCCGAGCTCGCGCGCCAATCCGAGGACCGCGGTCACGATCGTACGGTCGTTCGGTGACGTGGGCATGTCTTTCACGAAGCTGCGATCGATCTTGAGCGATGAGAGCGGGAAGCGCTTGAGATATCCCAGACTCGAATAACCCGCGCCGAAATCGTCGACGGCAAAGCGCACGCCGAGGGTCTGCAACTCGCGCAGCACCAGATTGGCCTGCTCCGGATCGCGCATGAGCACGCTCTCGGTAATTTCGAGGACCAGCCGGTGGCCTTCCACGCCCGAATCGGCAATCGCCTGCCAGACCAGGCTCGGGAACGAGGGATGGTGAAACTGCTGCGCCGAGACGTTGACCGACATGTAAATCCCGTCGAGCCGGGTGCGATCCCAGCGCGCGAGTTGCATGCAGGCCGCGCGCAAGGCCCAGCCGCCGAGCAAATTGATCAGACCGTTGGCTTCGGCGAGCGGAATGAATTCCGCCGGCGAGACCGGACCCAGCGCCGGATGCCAGCGCATGAGCGCCTCGACCCCTTTCACGTTCAACGTGATGGGGTCGCAGATCGGTTGGTAATGCAGGCTGAATTCGCCGTTGTGAATCGCCTCGAACATGGCCGATTCGAGCGAGAACGCCTTGCGATGCAAATCGCCCAGATCGTCCGTGTAGACAAACAGTCCGTTACGGCCGCGATCCTTGGCGCAATACATGGCGGCGTCGGCGTGCTTGATGAGCAGGCCGGCAGAGTCGCCGTGTTGCGGATAAAACGATACGCCGATGCTCGTGGTCAGGTGCAACAACTGGTCGCCGACCTGGAACGGCTGCTGCACGGCCGAGAGCAACCGCTTCATGATCCCGCCGAGTGCCTGTTCATTGTCGCAGCCCGGCAGTACCAGCACGAATTCGTCGCCGCCCATGCGTGCGGCCATGTCCGTGTCGCGGATCTGCGCGATCAGGCGCTGCCCGGCGTCGCGCAGCAATTGGTCGCCGACGTCGTGGCCGAGCGAATCGTTGACCTTCTTGAATCCGTCCAGATCGAGCAGGGCGACGGCGAAGTTCGGTCCCCCCTCGCGCGCGTGCTGGATCGCCTCGACGATGCACTGCTGGATGTATTGACGATTGCCCAGTCCGGTCACCGCGTCGCGCACCGCCAGATCGGAAAGACGCGCCTCGTTTTCCTTGAAGGCGGTGATGTCTTCGCCATGGACGAGGAACGTCGCGCCCGCGCCGGCAATGCGCGGGGTGTACTGGGCGATGCGCAGGCGCATCCAGACCCGGTCGGTGAGGCCGCGCAGCAGGCGAACCGTGCACTGCTGGGGACCGAGCGTCTGGGCGGCGGAGAAAGCGTCTTGCAGCAGCGGCACGTCTTCGATGCCGGTGAGCTCGAACAGCGTGGCGTGGTCGATATACTCGCGCGAGTATTCGAGCAGGCGCAAGGAAGTTTCGGCAATGAAGAGGAAACGGCCGTCTGCAGCGACATGTGCCGAGAGTCCGCCGGTCAGCTCGACCAGCGCCCGGGACAGCGCCGGGGCCGGCACCGAGACCTGGGCCTCGGCGATGGCCGGCGCCAGGGTCGAAGGTTCGACCAGGGGCACGCCGGCTGGGAGTCGATCTGAACTCATTGTTGTTGTCTGTGCATGCATCACGTCGAGCGCGCCGCTGCTCATGTGCTTCCCCGTTAAGGCAAACGCGCTCATGGCCGGAGGTCGGTCCGGCAGGTGTCCGATGGATTGTGGGCCATTATAGCCAAAGACGCCAGCGATTTTGGTGGCCGCAACCCTCGTTTCATGCCGCTTTCCACAGGTTTCGGCTTGTGGGTTTTTTTCTGACAAGGCAAGCGGGTTTTTTCCTGCATGGACATCGGGCGTCGAGCCGATGTCGTGTCACAGGTCGAGCCGCGAGCCCACGTCCGACGGCGTCTCGCGCGTATGCGACCGCCGGCGGGCGCCGTTCGCGAGCGCCAAGTCTACTCAGGCGCGGGGTGTTGTGGGAACGGCAATCGCGGATTTCGTCACCGCGGCGCAACATCGCCGACGGCGGGCGGACCGACGCCGCACGCAGTGGACGCCGCCGCCTACGTCGCCAAGGAAGCGCTGCAGTGTGGTGGCCTGGTGGCGCAGAGGCGCCGGCGGACGAATGCCCCTATGCCGTCGCGGGGTTTTCGTGGGCGAGCGACCACGCGATGCACGCACGGGCGAGGGCGGCCGAGGCATCGAGGCCGAAGCGGCCGAGGGGGGTCTCGCAAGTCGCGAGCGCCACCGGAATCTCGGTGCACCCGAGAATGACACGCTGCGCCCCGGCAGCGAGCAGTTGCTCCATCGCCATGGCAAGCGCTTCGCCGCCGCGACGTACGTCACCGGCCTTGGTGAGGCGAATGCCTTCGTTCACGAGCGCCTGATGGGCGAGCGGTTCGGCCGCCGAGGCAAACCGGTAGCCGAGCGCTTCGAGCCGAGGGCGATAGACGTTGGCGTGGTGCGTGCCTTCAGTGGCCATCAGCCCGATGGGCGACCCGGGCGCGACGCAGGACGACAATTCGCCCGCGACGGCCTCGACCACGTCGAGCACGGGCAGGCGGGTGCCATGACGCAGGGCGTCGATCCAGGCATGGGCGGTATTGCAGGCGATGGCGATGCAGCCGGCGCCGGATTGCTCCAGCGCGTGCACACCGTCGAGCATGCCATCCAGCGGGGAGGCGCCGTCGCGCAGCAGGGCTTCGGTACGGTCGGGGATCTGCGGCACCGAGTAGAGGATGAACGGAATGTGATCCTGATCCCGGCTGGCCGGATGTTGATCGACGATCTTGCGGCAGAGGTCGATTCCGGCGGCGGGGCCCATGCCGCCCAGGATACCGAGCGTGGCGTGCGAATTCATGATGGTGACAATCAGGGGGGGGCTGCGGTCGAACGGGATCGGGCGCCGGGCAGGGCGGCGCAGGGGCGCTGGCCCCTGCACGACGCGCCGTCCTTCAGGATCAGTCGTAAGCCTTGGTGATCGGATCCTTGAACATGGCCTTCATTTCCGCGGTCATCGGATAGTTCATGTTCTGACCCTTCGGCGGCACCGGCTGGGTGAACCACTTGTCATAGAGCTTGGTCATTTCGCCCGACTTTTCCATGTTGGCGATGGTCGTGTCGACGACCTTGGTGAACGCCGGATCGTCCTTGCGCAACATGCAGGCGTAGTTCTCGAACTGGAGGTTCGGGCCGACGATCTCATAGTTCTTGCCTTCGTCCGCGGACAGCGACGCACGCTGACCATAGAGCAGCGGCTCGTCCATCACGAACGCCACGGCGCGACCCTGCTTGACCGTCAGGAAGCCGTCCGAGTGTTCCTTCGTCTGGATCAGGTTGAAGCCGATCTCGCCCTTCTTGCCCGACAGAATGCGGTCGGCGGTCGTGCCGGCGGTCGTGGAAATGGTTTTGCCCTTCAGGCTGTTCAGGTCAGTGATACCCGAACCCTTCTTGGCGATCATCTTGATCGAATACAGGAAGATGTTGTGCGAGAAGCCGACCTGCTTGGCGCGCTCGAACGTGTGCGTGGTCGAGCCGCATTCCAGATCGATGGTGCCGTTCTGCATCAGGGCGATACGGTTCTGCGAGGTGATCGGCGTCTCCGTCACCTTCAGGTTCGGCATGTTGAGCTCTTTCTTGACCGCGTCGACGATCTTGAGCGCGATTTCCTGGGAGTAGCCGATGGTCTTGCCATTGTTGTCCGTATACGAGAACGGAATCGACGACTCGCGCACCCCGAGGGCGATCACGCCGGTGTCCTTGATCTTCTTGAGGGTTCCCGTGAGTTCCTGCGCGCTCGCGGTTTGCGCGAACAGGGCGGCAGCAGCGCTGACGAGCAGCAGGGGAGCAAACAGCTTCTTCATGGTCTCTGTCCTATCGGAAGTGAATGGCACGGTGGTCCGCGCCGTTGGAATGTCAAACCCAAACACACTGATACAACTCGACACGTCTTCCCGCGTTTTCCCGTGGGAGAGAGGTACCTGACGTCTCGCACCCGGCGCTGCCTGCATCGCTGGCCGGGCGGCCTGCTATGGTCGTCGACCAAAAATCACCCGGCCAGCCGGGCAAACCCTGCCAGATCGACAGCGGGGCGCTTGCCGTCGATCGCGTCGGCGATCACGCGCGCGGCGCCCATCGACAACGTGAAACCCAGGCCACCGTGGCCGACGTTCAGCCACAGATTGCCCAGCGTATGCGCGCGCCCCAGAATCGGGCGGCCATGCGGCGTTGCCGGACGCATGCCGGTCCACTCGAGCGGCGCGTCCGCACCGCGCAGCGCGGGGAACAAGCCCGCCGACAACGTGCGCAGCGCGTCGATGCGGTGCGCGGCAATGCGATAGTCGTAGCCGACCAGATCGGCAATGCCCGCCACGCGCAGGTGCTCGCCGAGACTGGCATAGACGACCTTGTTGTCCGCATCGGTCACCGACACTTGCGGGCGGGCCTGCGGCGGTGCGCCGCGATACGTCAGGCTGTAGCCCTTGAGCGGATACAGCGACACCGACTCGCCCACGGTGCGCAGCAGCGGCATGGCTGCCAGCCCATTGGCGACCACGCACGCGTCGACCGTCACATCGCCCGAACGGGTGCGGATCGCCCGCACGGTGTTGCCGCGCGCGTCGAAACCGGTGACCTCGCGCTCGTACAGCAGTGCGCCGCGCGAATGTTCGCCGACGAGCCGTGCCAACGCCTGACACAGCAACTGACAATCGCCGGTCCCCTCGCCCGGCGTATGAATGCCGCCGGCCAGCTCGCCCGCGATCTTGCCGAGGGCGGGTTCGAGCTCGGCGCAGGTCGCGGCGTCCACACGCCGTTGCGCATAGCCCAGCCCATTGGCCAGTTCGAGCGAGCGCTCTGCGGCGGCGAGCTTGTGCGCGTCGCGATACACCACGAGCTTGCCGCTCAGCCGGTAATCGAACGACACCGATTCATTCGCCAGGAACTCCAACATCACCTCGCGGCTGTGCAGCCCGAGCGAGAGCAGGCGCAGCGTGGAACTGGCGTTGGCCTGGGCATTGCAATGTTTGACGAACTCGATCGACCACCGCCAGAAGTCCGGATCGAACGAGGGTTTGATCCGCAACGGCCCCGTGCGCGAGAACAGCAGCGAGGGCAGTTGCGAGAGCACGCCGGGGGCGGCGAGAGGCGACACGTAGCCGTAGCTCAACTGGCCGCCGTTGGCGAAGCTGGTCCCGAGACCCGGACCGCGTGCGGCGTCGATGACCGTGACCTCGTGGCCTGCGCGAAGCAACTGATACGCGCTGGCGAGGCCGACGACGCCCGCCCCGATGACTCCAATATGCATGACGATGAATGACAACCAAAAACGCAGGGGAATGCAAGGCGGAAAAATATGCTCCGCCGGGGACGGGGGCGCCTCGCGGCGGGCCTTCCGCACCACCTTTGCTACGCAGTGTAGAGCGAGAAAATTCGGTAACCTATGCGGATTTGAGGCAGCATATGTCTTTTGGGTATAGGGTCGGCGGCCTCGCCGATTCGCGCTTGGGGACAGGGGGACGACGTCAGGCATGAAATTGCGGCATATCGAGACGTTTCGCGCGGTGGTACTGACGGGTTCCGCCAGCGGCGCGGCGCAATTGCTCAACGTATCGCAACCGGTCGTCTCGCGCGTACTGCAGCACGCCGAACAGCAACTCGGCTTCAAGCTGTTCGATCGCGTCAAGGGGCGCCTCGTGCCGACGGCGGAGGCACGCCGGTTGTACCCCGACGTCGAGCGCATCTTCAGCGATCTCGAGCGCCTTCGCACCACGTCGCGCAATCTGCGTCAGCACGGCATCGGACACCTGCGCATCGCCGCCACGCCGAGTCTGGCGCACAGCCTGCTTCCCGCGGCCATCGAGCGCATGCGGCGCGCGCACCCCGATGTCGTCTTCGAACTCATCACCCACCACACGACCGAGATGATCACCGCGATCCTCACGTCGTCGGTCGACGTAGGCATCGTGTCCGCGCCGCCGATGGCGGCCGGGATCGTGAGCCGTCCGGTCGCGCAGGGACACATCGTGCTGGCGGTACCGGCCGTGTGGCCGAAGCTCGCGCGGCGCGGCCCGGCGAGCGCCGATGCGCTGGTCGGGCGCGACCTCATCAAGCTGCACGACGACACGCCGCTCGGTGCGCTGATCAACGAGCGTCTGGAACAGACCGAACTGCTGCAGGATGCGGAGGTCATGGTGCAGACATACTCGCTCGCGGCGGCGCTCGTCGAGCATGGCCTGGGGTATGCGCTGCTCGACCAGTTCACGGCGGCGAGCGCGAACGGGCAGGCGCAGCGCCTGTATCGCGTGGCGCCCGCCATCGTGTTCCCCGTGGAGATGCTGCGCCCGTCGCACGAACCCGAGTCGGTGCTCGCCGATACGCTGCGGCGTCATCTCGCGGATGTGGCCACGGAGCTCAGCGAGCGGGCCGACGCCCTGTGCGAAGGTCGCGAGATCGTGCTGGCGCCGAACGGCGTCGCCGAGGAAGGCTGAGCCCCTCGGCCGCCGTCGACGTGCATCGCTCTTCAGCGGGTGGCGAAGCGCGCGGCCTCAGCGGCAACTCGGTTCGCTCCTCACTTCCAGGTAGGTAAACGGCTGCGGCCGGAGCTTGTCGGCCAGCGACGGGTAATTGGCTTGCACGAAGCGGCGCGCGCCGGCCATGTCGAACGCCGTGCGCAACCAGAGTTTGCCGTCGTGACTGTCGAGCATGAGCGTGCCCGCGTAGATCACGTCGCCGCGACGCACATTGACGGTCGGCACCTTGCGTCCCTTGCAGTAGCGAAAGCGGTAACTGTTGTCGGCGGGAGTGAATTCCATCGGTCCGAAACGCTCGTTGCGCATGAGCGGCGAGACGCGCATGGCGATGAACCCGCGCGTGGGCGGATTGGCGTTGAGCGTGCGGATAAGCTTTGCGCCGACGATGCCGTTGACCGTTTGCGAGTCATCGGAATAACTCCACGGTCCCCAGGTGCTGCGCAGCGGCGTGTCGAGCCCGACGATCACGAGCGCGTATTCGTCGAGCGTGTCTTCGGTGAGGGCGGGGTTGGGCGGCACGCCCTTGGTGCTGCAGGCGGCGAGCCAGACGGCGCTCAGCGACGCCAGCGCGGCGAGCGCCGCACGCCGCGCGAGAGGCGAAAACAACAGGGTGCGAAACGACCTCATTGCAGCCTCCTTGTCGCGCCTGGCGCTCGGGGACGATTCCAACGGTACGAACGGTACGAGTGCTACGAACGGTACGAACGGATTGACCGGATCGACTGAAGCGGCAAGACGTCCGGCGGGCACCGTGCGACGGGCCGGTCCGTGCCGGGCAAGGCGCGCACGCCCGAAAACGCCGTCAGGCGCCCGAATCTCAGTCCTGCAGGAATCTTACCTTGACCTTGCGGCCCTTCACACGCCCGTCGCTCAGCTTTCGCAACGCCACCGGTGCGATGTCGCGTTCCACGGCAATATACGTGAAGTTGTCGAGCACGTTGATCTTGCCGATCTGCGACGCGGCGAAGCCGGCTTCTCCGGTCAGCGCGCCGAGCACGTCGCCGGGACGGATCTTGTCCTTCTTGCCGCCCAGCATCTGAATCGTCACCATCGGCGGCAGCAGATGGCCGCTGCCCGACGGCGTAAGCTCGTCGAGCTTGTGCCACGGCACTTCATGGCCCAGCGCGGCTTCGATATTGCCCACACGGCCCATCTCGTTCATCGTGACGAGGCTGAAGGCCCAGCCGTCTTCGTCGGCGCGGCCGGTGCGGCCGATGCGGTGCACGTACACCTCGGGGTCGGGCGTCACATCCACGTTGATCACTGCCTCGAGCTGGGCAATATCCAGCCCACGTGCGGCCACGTCGGTCGCCACGAGCACGGAGCAGCTACGGTTGGCGAACTGGATCAATACCTGATCGCGCTCGCGCTGCTCCAGCTCGCCATGCAGCATGAGCGCATGGAAGCCTTCGGCGCGCAGCACGTCGGTGAGATCGCGGCACTGCGCGCGCGTGTTGCAGAACGCAATGGTGCTCACCGGGCGGAAGTGATCGAGCAGGCGACCCACGACGTGCAGGCGCTCGTTATCGTCCACTTCGTAGAAGCGTTGGCGGATCTTGCTCGCGTCATGCTTCTCTTCAAGGCGCACTTCGCGCGGTGCGCGCAGCAGGCGCTGCGCGAGCTTGCCGATGCCTTCCGGATACGTCGCCGAGAAGAGCAGTGTCTGGCGCGAGGCGGGGGTTTGGCGTGCGACCGTGGCGATATCGTCGAAAAAGCCCATGTCGAGCATGCGGTCGGCCTCGTCGAGCACCAGGGTCTTCACGCCGGCGAGCGAAAGCGTGCCGCGCTCGAGGTGGTCCATGATGCGTCCGGGCGTGCCGACAACCACGTGCGCGCCATGCGCGAGGCTCTCCGCCTGCGGCCGAATCGGCGTGCCGCCGCACAGGGTGAGCACCTTGACGTTGTCTTCCGCCCGCGCGATGCGGCGCACTTCCTGGGCGACCTGCTCGGCGAGCTCGCGGGTCGGGCAGAGCACGGCGGCCTGCACGGCGAAATCGCGGGCGTCGACGCGCTGAAGCAGGCCGAGCGCGAACGCGGCAGTCTTGCCGCTGCCGGTCTTGGCCTGCGCGATGAGGTCGTGGCCGGCGAGCATGTCGGGCAGCGACGCCTGCTGGATGGGCGTCATCGAGACGTAACCGAGCCGTGCGAGGTTCTCCTGCATGGCAGGCGTGAGCGGCAGGCTCGAGAAGGGGGCGCTGTCGTTGCGCGAGTCGGTGGCTTTTGAGTTCATGCGCAATTATACCGGGCAGGGGAACGGGCCGACGCGGGTCCGTCCTGGGACTCGGGGTTTGCGCCGTTGCCAGTCCGGGGCCGCCGGGCGTAGCATGGCCGTGCCTGGTCGATATCCTCGCATGTCCTGAAGTCTCGTCCATTCCCGCAGAGGTTGCCCATGCCCGCGAATCCGGAAGAGAAGGTCCGCCAGCACATGGCGGAAGTCGTCGCAATGGCACGCGAGCGCGCGCCCGACGTGGCCGCCCTGTTCGAACCGTTCGTGCGGCATTACTACGGACTGGCCGACGCCGAAGACGTCGTCTCGCGCAGTGTCGCCGATCTGTACGGCGCGGCAATGGCCCATTGGCAGCTCGGCCAGAAGTTCGTCAGTGGCGAGCCGCGCATCCGCATCTACAATCCCACGCTCGACCAGCACGGTTGGCATTGCGACCACACGGTCGTGGAGATCGTCAACGACGACATGCCGTTTCTGGTCGATTCGGTGACGATGGAGATCAACCGTCAGGGGCTTGCCCTGCATTCGGCGTTTCACCCCGTTTATCGCATTCGCCGCGACGCAGCGGGCAAGCGCCTCGCCGTGGCGCCGGGCGCGGGGCCGGGGCGCGCGGCTTCGGCGGGCGAGGACACGGCGGTCGGTGCGGACAACGAGGGCACGCCGGGCACTTCAGGCTCGTCAGGCGGCGCAGGTGCTTTGCTGACCCCGGGCGCGGGCGGCGCGGTGTGCGGCAATGGCGCCGACGCGCAAAACGGCAACGGCGCGCCTGCGCACGGCAGCCGTTTCGAGTCGTACATCCACATCGAAGTCGATCGATTCTCCGAGCCCGAGCGTATCCAGGCGTTGGCCGACGGGCTGCAACGCGCGCTCGGCGACGTGCGTGCCGCCGTTGAAGACTGGCGCGCCATGCAGGCCGCGGCGCAAGCCGCCATCGAATCGCTCGCGCAACGGGCGCAGCACGCGGGTGTGAGCGCGCAGGAGCGCTCCGAGATCGACGAAGCGCAGGCGTTTCTCGACTGGATGCTCGCACGGCATTTCACTTTCCTGGGCTATCGCGATTACGAACTGATCGTGCGCGACGGCGATCCCTGTTTGCAGGGCGTGGCGGGTACGGGCCTGGGCGTGCTGCGCGAGTCGCGGCGAGATGCCGCCACGCCGGACGTGACCCGTCTGTCGCCCGGCGCCATCGGCATCGTTCAGGCCACCACGCCGATTTTCCTGACCAAGGCGAACTCGCGTGCGAGCGTGCATCGCCCTGGCTATCTCGACTACGTCGGTATCAAGCGTTACGACGCCCATGGAAACGTGTGCGGCGAGCGGCGGTTTCTCGGCCTGTACACCTCCACGGTCTATATGGTGCCGGTCGACGAGATTCCGCTCGTGCGGCGCAAGGTCGCGGAAGTGATCGCGCGTACCGGCTTTCTGCCGAACGGTCATCTTGCCAAGACGCTCGTGACGATCCTCGAGCAGTACCCGCGCGACGAACTGTTCCAGATCGACGTCGACGCACTGACCGACATCGCGCTGGGCATTCTGCGGTTGCAGGAGCGCCAGCGCACGCGGCTGTTCGTGCGACGCGACCGATTCGATCGCTACGTGTCGTGCCTGGTGTTCGTGCCGCGCGAGAAATTCAATACGGATCTGCGGGTCCGCGTGCAGAACCTGTTGCTCGCGGCGTACCACGGTACGAGCGTGGAATTCACGCCCCAGCTCTCCGAGTCGATGCTCGCGCGCATTCACATCACGGTGCGCACGGAGCCGGGCAAGGTGCCGGACGTCGACGTCAACGAACTGGAGGCGCGCATCGTCGAGGCCACGCGCCGCTGGCAGGACGATCTTGCCGACGCCTTGCGCCAGCACCTGGGCGAGGAGCGAGGCACGCGCGCATTGCGGCGCTACGCACAGGCGTTTCCCGCGGGATATCGTGAGGACTATGCCGCGCGCGTCGCGGTGCGCGACGTCGAACTCATCGAACCTCTGCTCCTGGCGACGTCGGCCACGCCCGCCGCGGCGTCGGGCGCCAGACCGCTGGCCATGCAGCTCTATCGTCCGCTGGAAGCCGCGCCGGGCACGCTGCGCTTCAAGATCTATCAGGCGGGCGAGCCCATCGCGCTCTCACGCAGCCTGCCCATGCTCGAACACCTCGGCGTGCGGGTGAACGACGAGCGGCCGTATCGCATCGAGCCCGCAGGCGAGGGCGCCGTCTGGATGCACGACTTCGGCATGACAAGCCTCGATGGCGCCGACGTCGACCTGGAACACGCCCGGGCGCGATTCGAAGACGCCTTTGCGCGTATCTGGGCAGGTGACGTGGAGAACGACGATCTGAATCGTCTCGTGCTGCAAGCCGGTCTCACGTGGCGCGAGGTGCGTATCCTGCGTGCGTACGCGAAGTACATCCGGCAAGTCGGCTCGACGTTCAGCAATGCCTACATCGAGAGCGCGCTCACCGGGAACCCGTCGATCGCGGGCATGCTGGTGCGCCTGTTCCTGGCGCGTTTCGACCCGGCCCTGGGCGACGACGCGCGTGCATCGCAAGCGCAAAGGCTTCGCGGGCAAATCCACGCCGCGCTGGAGGACGTGCCCAATCTCGACGAAGACCGCATCCTGCGCCAGTTCCTCGGCGTACTGGAGGCGACGTTGCGAACCAACTACTTCCAGACGGCCGGCGATGGCCGCACGCCGAAGACGTATCTGTCGTTCAAGTTCGATCCGTCCCGGGTGCCGGGGCTGCCCGAACCCAAGCCGATGTTCGAGATTTGGGTCTATTCGCCGCGCGTGGAGGGGGTGCACCTGCGAGGCGGTCGCGTGGCGCGCGGCGGCCTGCGCTGGTCGGACCGCCGGGAAGACTTCCGCACGGAGGTGCTGGGTCTGGTCAAGGCGCAGATGGTGAAGAACACAGTGATCGTGCCGGTGGGCTCGAAAGGCGGTTTCGTGGTCAAGCAACCCCCGCCGACGGGCGATCGCGACGCCTATCTCGCCGAAGGCGTGGCGTGCTACCAGACGTTCCTTCGCGGGCTGCTCGACCTCACCGACAACTATGTCGACGGCCGGCTCGTGCCACCGAAGCAGACTGTGCGCATCGATGGCGACGACCCGTATCTCGTCGTGGCGGCCGACAAGGGCACGGCGACCTTCTCCGATTACGCCAATGCGATCTCCGCGGAATACGGCTTCTGGCTGGGCGATGCCTTCGCGTCGGGCGGCTCGGTCGGTTACGACCACAAGAAGATGGCCATCACCGCGCGCGGGGCCTGGGAGTCGGTCAAGCGGCACTTCAGCGAGATGGGCGTCGACACGCAGACGCAGGACTTCACGGTGGTGGGCATCGGCGACATGTCGGGCGACGTGTTTGGAAACGGCATGCTGCTCTCCCGGCATATCCGGCTCGTCGCCGCGTTCGACCATCGTCATGTGTTTCTGGATCCGGTGCCGGACGCGACGACGTCGTTTGCGGAGCGGGAGCGCCTGTTCCAGTTGCCGCGCTCGAGCTGGGCCGATTACGACACGCGCCTGATCTCCGAGGGCGGCGGCGTCTTTCCTCGCACGGCCAAGGTCATCCCGATCTCGCCGCAGGTGCGCGAGCTGATCGGCACGGACGCCACGGAAATGGCGCCCAACGACCTGTTGCGCGCGCTCCTCAGGGCGCCCGTGGATCTGCTCTACAACGGTGGCATCGGCACGTACGTGAAGGCGAGCAGCGAGACGCACGCCCAGGTCGGCGATCGCGCCAACGACGGCCTGCGGGTCAATGGGGGCGAGTTGCGCTGCAAGGTCGTGGCCGAAGGCGGCAATCTGGGCCTCACCCAGCTCGGCCGCATCGAGTATGCGCAGCACGGCGGGCGCATCAACACCGATGCCATCGACAACTCGGCGGGTGTCGATTGCTCCGATCACGAAGTGAACATCAAGATTCTGCTCGGTCTTGTCGTCACCGACGGTGAAATGACGCTCAAGCAGCGCAACAGTCTGCTTGCCGAGATGACCGACGAAGTCGGTGCGCTGGTGTTGCGCGACAACTACCTGCAGACACAGGCGTTGTCGCTGGGCAGGTTGCGCGCGCCGCAGTCGCTCGACGACGAGGCGCGCTTCATGCGATTTCTCGAGCGCGCGCAGCGGCTGGCGCGCGCCATCGAGTTCCTGCCGGATGATGAAGCGCTGGACGCGCGTCGCGCGGCGGGCGCGGGGCTAACCTCGCCCGAGCGTGCCGTGCTCATGGCGTACAGCAAGATGTGGCTCTACGATGTGCTGCTCGCGAGCGATCTGCCTGACGCCGGGTTCGTGGCCGACGGATTGCCGTCGTACTTCCCCACGCCTCTGGCGAGCCGGTGCGGCGCGGCAATGCAGCGTCACCCGCTCAGGCGCGAGATTCTTGCCACGATGCATGCCAACGCGCTGGTCAACCGCGCGGGCGTGACGTTCGTGCATCGGCTCAGCGAGGAGACCGGGGCCGAACCGGCCGACGTGGTGCGTGCCAGTCTGGCCGCGCGCGGCGCCTACGGGCTCGACACCCTTTGGCAGGAGATCGACGCGCTCGACGCGCGGGTGTCGCACGAGACACAGGCGTCGTTGTTTGCCGCGGTGTCGCAGTGGCACGAGCAGGCCACGCTGTGGTTCCTGCGTCGCCGCCTGAGCGATGTGCCGCAAACGGTCGAGCGTTTGCGCGGTGTGCTGGACCCGTTGCTGCCCGCGCTCGACGGGCTCGTGAGCGGCGAGGCCGCCGACGCCGCAAGCGCGCGAGGCCAGACGCTGATCGACGCGGGCGTGCCGCCCGTGCTGGCGCGGACGGCCGCCGACATCGACGCCCGCGTGTCGCTGCTCGACATTGCCGAGGTGGCCAGCACCCACGGTTGCGAACCGGCGCTCGCCGCGAAGGTGTACTTCGCACTTGCGGCGCCGCTGGGGTACGGTTGGCTCCAGTCGGGCGTGCTCGGCTTGCCGATGCAAACGCACTGGCAGCGGCTCGCGCGCGCCACGTTGCTCGAGGAGCTGTCGGTGTTGCGGCGGCGTTTGACGGCGAGTGTGCTGGCGGGCGCCGCGGCGCAGGGCGAAGACGCGCGGGAAACGAGGGGGGCGACCAGGGCCGAGGGGGCAGGAGGGGCAGGCACGTCGACACGAGAGGGAAGCCGTGGCGCCGGGGAGGGCAAGGGAATCCAGGTGAGCGAAGTGAGCGGACTAAGCGACGGGAGCGACGGAAGCGACGGAAGCGAGGTGGACGACGCGTCGCCGGCGGGCCGTCTGGTTGCGCAGTGGCAAAAGACGCATGCCGATGCGCTGGCGCGTTACCACCGCGTGCTGGCCGATCAGGTCGCGGCGGGGAACGCCGATCTGGCGATGCTTTCGGTGAGCCTCAAGGCGCTTGCCGAAGTGGGGCGCTGAATCGGGGGACTGGATCGGGCGCAGAAACCGGCGACAGCCATGCGGCGGGCCGGGGTGGCGCTCGCCGCGCCCGGCGGCGTCCCGCAAGGATGTCGTGCGGGTGGGTTTCGCGTCCAAGTCGCCCCGCAAAACTGTCGCCAGGTCACTTTTAAGCGTTTACACAAAAGACGCGAAACGGCGTATCATCCGGGAAAACCCTAGGATTGCATCGACCCGTACGAACGCTTGCCCGTCGTGCGTCTCGACGCATCCTGGGGTTTCGTCGATTCCTGATCCCGCGAAATGCCCAACGATACCCGCCCTGCGAACGGACAGTTCGCCACGACGTTGCAGATCGTCTCCACCGTGTTTTTCACGTTCCTCTGCTATCTGACGATCGGCCTGCCGCTCGCCGTGCTGCCATCGTTCGTGCATGTCGATCTCGCCTACAGCTCCGTGATCGCGGGACTGGCCATCAGCGTTCAATATCTCGCGACGTTGCTCTCGCGGCCGTACGCGGGCCGAACGGCCGATGCCTGGGGGCCGAAGCGCACGGTGCTTTGCGGACTCGTCGCATGCGGTGCATCGGGCTTGCTCGTGTCGCTCGGCGGACTCGTCTCCGGGGTGCCCTGGCTGTCCCTGGTCACGTTGATTCTCGGGCGCCTCGTGCTGGGCTTCGGCGAGAGCTGGGTGTCGACGGGCGCCATCATGTGGGGCATCGGGCAAGTGGGGCCGTCGCACACCGCACGGGTCATCTCGTGGAATGGCGTGGCAACCTATGGCGCGCTGGCGTTGGGCGCGCCGCTCGGCGTGGCGCTCGACAATGCCTACGGGATCGAAGCGCTCGGTGGCGCGATCGCGCTGGCCGGCGTCGTCGGCGTAGCGCTGGCGCGCCTGAAGCGCGCAACGCCGGTTATTCACGGAGATCGGCTCGCATTCCGCGCGGTACTCGGTCGCGTGGTGCCGTTCGGCATGGGACTCGCGCTGGGTTCGATCGGCTTCGGGGCCATTTCGACGTTCATCACGCTCTATTACGCCAGCCATCACTGGGATCACGCCGCGCTTGCCCTGACGGCCTTCGGCCTTTGCTTCATGGGGGTGCGCCTGCTCTTCGGCAACAGCATCGGTCGTTTCGGCGGGTATCGTGTTGCGATGACGTCGTTCGCGCTCGAAGCCTTTGGCCTCGTCGTGCTGGGTATCGCGCCCACGGGCTTTACCGCGCTGCTCGGTGCGGCGCTGGCGGGCGCGGGCTTCTCGCTCGTGTTTCCGTCGCTGGGGGTGGCGGCCGTCAATCGTGTGCCGGCGCAGAACCGGGGGGCGGCATTGGGCGCGTATTCCGTTTTCCTCGACGTGGCACTGGGCGTTACCGGCCCGGTGGCCGGCCTGATCGTCGGCGCGTACGGATACGCGCAGGTTTACCTTTGCGCGGCCATTGCGGCCATCGCGGCGGTGTTGCTCACGTTGTGGATGTCGCGCAACGTCGCGGCGAACGAAGCGCACGACGCCGAGCCGGCAGGCGGCCATCGGCCAGCCCGGACCGCAACCTCCTCGGCCGCGTCCTCCTGATGACCGTCGCGCGCGTCTGACACCCGTCTTCCCCGCGTCGCGACGTCCCCTGCCGCATCGTCGTTTTCCCACGATCGCATGCTTCGTGCTTCATGCGTCGTGCGCCGGCGCGCGGCCGTTGGGCGCGACGCATCGTCGCGCCGGCACAATCTCCCAAAGTGCCTCGCCGCTGCCGCAATCCCGACACGCGCGACGCATTTCCTGAAGTCTTCCCGCACGCACGCGCCTTAAATCGAATCCGCTGTACGAAGTCAACGGACGTACAACCGCCTCGATCGGCGTAGTGCAGCGCAGTGCGTACGACGTGCGCGTCGTTGGCGTCGCGTCGGCATTCAATGCTTCGGGAGATGACGATGGAACACCGTGAACTGGTTTGGGCCGCCTTGCTGGCGGCTTTGATGGTCGTGGCGACGCCGTCGCATGCCGGCGTCCAGGTCGGCGTGCAGCGTTGTCCGTCGATGGAGGATATCGGCGGCAAGGGTGAGGAATTCAGACAGCCGTTGCTGGAAGCCGAGGGGGAGTGGCGCGCCGCGCCGCTGGCCAAGGGCGCGCGCGGGCGCGTCGTGAGCTTCGTCGACGCGTTGGCGATCGGCGAGGGCGACGAGGTCCGCCTTCAGAAGTGCGTCTACAAGCTCGACGGCAGCGGCGAACTCGATGTGCTCTACGAGCCCGTGTCAAAGGACCGCGCCGTGAGGCTGCCGTCGGGGCCGACGAGTTGGACGCAAACGTCGTTCGCCGGTTTGACGGTATTTGTTTGCGAGGCGGCGAAACCGGAGCGCTGCGTATTCGCGCCCGCGGCGCGTCCCCGGAGCGATTGACGGTATTGACCTTGCCTAAGCGGCTTGCGACGCCACGATCGCTGCAAGTCGTTTGATGAGGCCGGGGATGCGGGCGGCGTCCGTGTCTCCGTAGCCGATCACCAGCCCGTTGTCCGCCGGTTGCGGATCGAGCGCAAAGCTCGACAGCGCCCGCGGGCCGATCCCCTCGCGCTGCGCCGCCGCCACGATGGCCTTGTCGGGGAACGCCGGGTCCAGACGCACCGTGAGGTGCAGCCCGCAGCGCTCGCCGATCACCGCATAGCTCGGTCCGAAATGTGCCGACAGTGCGTCGCGCAACGCGCTCTGCCGCTCCCGATACAGCCGTCGCATGCGTCCCAGGTGACGCGCGAACTGGCCGCTGCGAATGAAGTCCGCGAGCGCGAGCTGTTCGAAGCGATGGCCGCCGCGCAGCAGTTCGTCGAGCGCATCGCGGGCCTGCGCGAGCAACGACGGCGGAAGGATCAGAAAACCCAGGCGCAGCGCCGGAAACATCGTCTTGCTGAACGTGCCCACGTACACCACGGGGGCGTCGGGCACCATCCCCTGCATGGCCGCGATCGGTTCGCCCTGATGGCGGAATTCGCTGTCGTAGTCGTCTTCCAGAATCCATGCGCCATGGCGGCGCGCCTGCGCAATCAGGTCGAGCCGTCGCGCGGCCGAGAGCACGCTGCCGAGCGGGTACTGGTGCGAAGGCGTGACGTACACGAGCCGCGGCGGCATGCGCTCCCACCATCCATCGGGAATGACGATGCCTTCGTCATCCACCCGCAGCGCATGCAGCCGCACGTCGCTCGAATGAAAGGCTGCCTTGGCACCGCGATAGCCGGGATCTTCCATCCAGACGGCATCGCCCGGATCGGTGAGCAGGCGCACGCAAAGAATCAGCGCCTCGTGGGCGCCTTCGGTGATGACGACCTGAGAGGCGTCGCAGCGCACGCCGCGCGAGATACGCAGATGGCCAGCAATGGCCTCGCGCAAGGCGGGCTCGCCCATCGGGTCGCCGTAGTGATACAGCCGCGGCGGCGCCTCGCGCATGACCCGCTCGAGGGTGCGCCGCCATGTACTCGCCGGAAAACGCGTCAGCGCCGGCACGCCGGGAGTGAAGGGAAGCGGCGACTCGCCGGCGCGCGCGGCGTGACGCGTGGCCGGCAGGCGTTGCAGTCTGCGCGAGGCAAGCGGCGCGACTTCCGGCTCGCGTGGCGGCAACTGTGCGATGGCCTTCTGCCTGGCCGCCTCGGCGGCTTCTGCCGCGATTTGCGGATCGATGGACAGGTGCGCCACGCGCGTGCCGAGGCGGTGCGGCACGATGAAACCCTCTGCGGCGAGCTGGTCGTAGACGATTGACACCGTATTGCGCGAAACCGACAGATCTTCGGCGAGCGTGCGCGAGGCGGGCAGCCGCGCACCGGCCGGCAGGCGTCCCTCGAGAATGGCGTGTTTGAGCCGTGAGAGAAGCTGCTTTTGCAGCGAGGCGCCGCGCCCGGCACCGACACTCAACGGACTGTCGAAGAGCGCGGCGACGTTTTCGGGTACCGGATCGTGCACGGGCGCAGCCGCTTTGGGATTCATATGGCACCAAGAGATTGTTCGCGAGTGGTGCTTTTCATCGTACCACCGAACCGATACTTTCGACGTCAGAGACAGCGATGTCCCGTCCATCTCCAATGAGGAAGCGATGACCGAAGCGCCCAACTTCAATGAATTCGACCAACCTATCGGGCCGCCGATGCCGGATTGGACACCGCGCGCGTTGCCGCCGCGCACTCCGATCGGCGGGCGCTACTGCCGGCTCGAACCGATCGACGTCGAGCGTCACGCAAAGGACCTTTACGAGGCCTACGCGAGCGCGCCGGACGCTCGCGACTGGACCTACATGTCGACGGGGCCGTTTCCGGACTTCGACGCCTATTACGCGCATGCGACCCGACAGGCGGTGTCGACCGATCCCTTGCACCACGCAGTGATCGACCTGGCGACGGGCAAGGCCGTGGGCACGCTGTCGCTCATGCGCATCGACCCGGCCAATGGCGTGGTCGAAGTGGGGCACGTGGCGTATTCGCCATTGCTCAAGCGTACGCGGGCGGGGACCGAGGCGCAGTATCTGCTGATGCGACGTGCATTCGACGAACTGGGTTATCGGCGGTACGAGTGGAAGTGCGATTCGCTCAATGCTCCGTCGCGCCGCGCGGCGACGCGTTACGGCTTCACGTTCGAGGGCATCTTCCGGCAGGCGACGGTGTACAAGGGCCGCAGCCGCGATACGGCCTGGTTTGCCATGACCGACGGGGAATGGCCCGCCATCAGCCGCGGCTTCGAGCAGTGGCTCTCGTCGGAGAACTTCGATGCCGAGGGCCGGCAGCGCGCGGGACTCGCCGCGTTGATCGCGGCGGCGCGGGTGTAGACGCGGGCATTGCCGCAGGCACGACCGGGGGCCACGACGGAAGGTCACGACGGCACGCCGATGGGCGCGTTTGGGCGGGCGCACGAAAGCAAACAGCCCGCCGGAGTCATCCGGCGGGCTGTTTGCTTCGACGCGTCAACGGGATACCGACGCAATCTCGGACATTGCTTAGCGATCAGCCGGGGAAGAACACGTACTTCAGCACGAACAGCACGGCGATGACCCAGGCGGCCGGATGGACTTCCCTGGCACGCCCGGTGAACAACTTGAGCACGGCGTACGAGATGAAGCCGAAGGCCAGGCCCGTGGCGATCGAGTACGTGAACGGCATGGCCAGCGCCGTGAGGGCGGCCGGCGTGGCTTCCGTGACATCGTCCCACTCCACGTCGAGTAGTTCGCGCAGCATCAGGCCGGCCACGTACAGCAACGCCGGTGCGGCGGCATAGGCGGGCACGGAGCCGGCCAGCGGCGCGATGAACAGCGCGAGGATGAACAGGACGGCGATCGTGAGCGCGGTAAGGCCGGTGCGGCCGCCGGCCTGCACGCCCGAGGCGCTCTCCACGTACGCGGTGGTGCTGCTCGTCCCCAGCAGGGAACCGATGAAGATGGCGATCGAGTCGGCGAACAGTGCACGTCCGAGTCCCTTGTAGTGCGTACCTTCGAGCAGACCGGCGCGCTTTGCCACGCCCATCAGCGTGCCGGTCGCGTCGAACACTTCGACCAGCACGAAGGCCAGGATCACGTGCACGAAGCCGGCATGCAGGGCGCCCGGAATATCGAGTTGGAGGAACGTCGGGGCAAGGCTCGGCGGCATGGCGAAAACACCCTGGAACTGGTTCAGGCCAAGGACCATCGACAGCACCGTGACCACCAGAATTCCGATCAGGATCGCACCACGCACGCGCAAGGCGTCGAGCACGGCGATCAGGAAGAAGCCGAAGATGGCGAGCAGGGCCTGCGGCGAGTGGAGGTCACCCAGCCCGATCTTCGTTGCCGGATTGGCCACGACCACACCGGCGTTACCGAGCGCGATGATGGCGAGAAAGAGGCCGATACCGGCGGCGATGGCACAGCGCAGCGACTTGGGTACCCCGGCAATGAGCCAGGAGCGAATGCCGGTGACCGTCAGGATGATGAACAGACAGCCGGAAATGAACACCGCGCCGAGCGCCTGTTGCCAGGTGTAGCCCATGGCGCCCACGACCGTGAAGGCGAAGAACGCGTTGAGCCCCATGCCCGGGGCCATGCCGATGGGATAGTTGGCCACGAAAGCCATGACCACCGAGCCGATCGCGGCTGCGAGGCACGTCGCGACGAACACGGCGCTCTTGTCCATCCCGGTCGTGCCCAGGATATTAGGGTTGACGAAAATGATGTACGACATCGTGAGGAAGGTCGTGAGACCCGCCACGATTTCCGTGCGTACATTGGAGCCATGCTCCTCGAGCTTGAAGAATTTGGTCAGCAACGTGCTCTCCTTGTGACTTTGTTTTGCCGTTGTCCGTGTGCAGCGGGGGCGCGCGCATTGTACTGCGGGCGCGCCCGTGCAAACGAGTTTGTCAGAACTTCATTCGCATGCCCACCCCGAAAGTATTCCCGGCGTCGAGCCCCGAGACCTTGTCGTTCAGGTAGGCCGCGTACAGGTCCGTACGCTTGGAGAGGTCGTAATCGTAGCCGAGCGCCCAGGTGTTACGACTGCTGGTGTTGGCGCCCGAGTTCTTCGTGTAGGCGTAGGAGGCCATCACGCGGCCGCCGCCGAGCGGCACCGAAACTCCAAGTTGACCGCCGTTGGAGGTGAGGTTGCCGCCCGTGATCGTGTTCTTGATGTACTGATACTGGCCGAACAGCTTCACCACCCGGAAGTCGTACGTCATGCCGGCCTGTAATGCCTGCTGATTGCGAAAGCCCGCGATGCCGGCCATGTCGTCGGGCGTCGTATCGAACTTCACTTGCTGGTAGGCGAGCGTGGCGGCGAACGGGCCGTGAAAATACATGGCGGCGGCGCTCCACTTGTTCTGGCCCGGCTCGCCCGCCTTGTTGCCGAAAGCGTACGAGACGCTGGCGCCGAGGCCCTTGTAATCCGGCGTGGCGTACATCACCGCATTGCTCCACCCCGAATCGCCCACGATGCCCTGGCCCGCGAGGCCGAGGAACGTGTGATACACCATCGGGCTGAAGGTATATGAGTCGACGAACGGATTGAAAAGAATCGTCGAGACGAAATAGGACGTCGTCAGACGCCCCATCGTGATCGTGCCGAGGGTAGTCGATTGAAGGCCGACGTAAGCGTTGCGCGAGAAGAAACTGTCGCCCGTGAATCGGCCATAAGTACCGCGTTGCGGCAGGAAGAAGTCTTCCAGCGTGAAGATCGCCTTCAGACCGTCGCCAAGGTCTTCCGAGCCCTTCATCCCCCAGTACGATGTCGACATGCCCCCGCCGCCCTGCGTCCACGCGCGCTCGCCGCCGGGGGCCTTGGCCGCGCCGACCCAGGCGTCGACCTGACCGTAAAGCGATACGTTCGATTGTGCGTGAGCGACGCCCGCCGCGCCGCAGACCGCGAGGGCGAGCGTGCCCCGCAGCCAACCTGCTGCCTTGCTCATGAATGTGTCTCCGTCTCGTTTTGTTTTATGCGTGCCTCTGGACTTCCGTTCGTCACCGACGAGTGCAAGGGGCCGCCTGAGTCATTGACACACTGACTTCGCTTCGCGCGGGTATCGGTGCTGCTTTGAGGCGTGATCATTATTATCAGGATGCCTCGCGCGAAATATCACGCAGCGTTGATACCCGGTATTACGTTGTTGTCGTCACAGTTCGGGGGTTAACACCGGCAGCCGACCGCTTGCATCCCGTTGCGGTCTCCGATAGGTGCCGCGCCGCGTGTACTAACGAATCGCCCGCCAACTGGCGTGATGCGCGGCGAGCCAATTCCGCGCGAGGCTCGGATCGCCGTGTCGATTCGGATGAAACGACGGCGCGAGGTATTTCAGCATCGGCCCAGTGCTGCGCCAGACCACGCCGTCGCGGCCGAAGAACATCGTGGCGAAGCCCCACCACGTGCGGGGCTTGAAGAGCGTGCCGTCGTGCCAGAGGTTGTTGATCGTCTGCGCGTGGCTCTCGAGCGCGAACATGACGAGCACGTAGAGATAAGTGAGCACCCGTTGGCGCTCGCTGCCGCCAAGTGCACGGTACAGATCGAACGCCACCGCCTTGTGCTCCGTTTCCTCCGCCGCATGCCAGCGCCACATCAGGCGCATTTTCGGTTCGGCGTTCGCCAGCCATCGGTCATAGCGCAATGCGCCGTCGCCGAACACCGCGGTGCAGTGCTCATACGCCGCGGTGACCGCGAGCATGTACATCGGCGAGAGTTTGCGGCGGTGGGCCCAGCGAATGCGCCGGTTCGCCCAGTTCTCCCAGTGGTTCACCAGCCCCTGCCTGGCCAGTTGCGCGTTGTACTGACCATGCAAATGGCGATGCGTGGCTTCCTGCCCGATGAATTGGGCGATGTCGGCGCGCAACGTGTCGTAGCGGGCGTCCGCCGGAAGCCGATCCATTGTGTTGCGCACCGAGTCGATGAACGACTGCTCGCCGACCGGAAAACTCATCGATAACGCGTTGTAGTACATCGTTCGATAGGCGTCGCCGCTGTGCCAGTGCCGATCGAAGCCGGCGGCCAGATCGACCGTCAGCTTGCGCACGGTCAGCGCGGAAATGTCATGGCTCATGGTGTCGTATCTCCCCGGTCGGGTTGAGGAATCGCTTGATATCCGGTGCGAATGTGAGCATTATTCATTTTTCAGGCACCTGGCCGCAACTCGCTTCCCACTCAGATTTTCCTCATGTCCACCACCAAGCCGCCCACGTCGCCGAATGCCTCGTCCACCATGCGAAAGCGGCCGATGCAAGCTCGCGCGCAACATACCGTCGAGACCATTTTCGAGGCCACCGCTCAGGTTCTCGACGAAGAAGGCGAAGCCGCGCTCACGACCAATCGCATCGCGAGGAAGGCGGGCTTCTCCATCGGTACGCTTTATCAATACTTCCCCACGAAGGAGGCGATCCTGCTCGCGATGATCGCGCGCGAGCGCCGGCGGGTCATGGACGAACTCAACGAGCGCATCGCGCGCGCCGCGGAAGAGGGCGCCGACCCCGAACGCGTCATTCGGGAGCGATTGCGTGTGCTGATCGAGGCGTTCGGCGCGGGGGGGCGCGTCAAGCGCTCGCTCATCAAGATGGCATGGCAGCTCGACCATCACGAGAACATCATGCAGGCCATGCGCGAGGCCTCGGAGCACATTGCCGTTGCCATGTCGCGTCGCGACGCGCCCGAGATGCGCCCGCCGAGTGCTGCAACCGTGTTCGTGCTTACGCGCGCCGTGATGGGCACGCTGCGTTCGGCGGCGCTCGAAGACTCGCCGTTGCTTGGCACGCCTGAATTCGAGGACGAGCTTTACCGGTTATGCTGGGGGCTGCTGCGCGCGGACACTTGAGGCGGTCCCGGGGGCCGACCGCGTCGCCGATGGCGCGAGGGTGTGACGCTCCTCGACTTGCCTTACGCAAAGTGCGTGGCTAGAATGCGAACTGATTTTTGGCATCCGGCGCTGTCATCGGTCGGTGCCACGTAAGCGTTCACGTGAACCAACGCATACTCCGCGACAGCGGCCGGGCGATCCGGCACGTCGGTCGAGGGGCGTGCGTTCGTCGATGAACCACCGGGCAGCCCATTCGGCGCAATCCCCGGTTCTCTGCGCGCCACAAGCGCCTTCTCTCCCGATTTGTCCGTACTGCCGGTTCGTTCCGATGCCTGCGTCGCGATCGTTCGCCCGCCGGCTCGCGCTCGCGCCGCGCCCATCGGTATCGATGCCCTGTCGCTTCGGTCGCCGACGTATGCGCGGCACTTGCCTCTGCCGGCCCCTTATGGAGTCATGACACATGCCGTCCCCCGCAACTCCGGCCGCCGCCGCGCCTCAGGCCGCTGACGCGACCGTCAGCGTAACAACCAACGCAACCGCGCTGCTGCTGCGCTTCTCGCTGAACGTCTTCCTCGCATGCCTGACGATCGGCATGTCGCTGTCCGTCGTGCCGCTGTTCGTGCACGACGTTCTCGGTTTTCACAACGTCGTGGTCGGATTCGCTGTCGGCGTACAGTCGCTCGCGACGGTACTCACGCGCAAATTCGCCGGTCGCACGGCGGATCTGCGCGGCGCCCGCGTTGCGCTGATGCGCGGGCTGACGTTCGTCGGGCTCTCCGGTGTTGCCCTGCTCGCCACCGGGCTCGTCACGCTGTCCCCCGAGCCCCGGCTGGCGATGCTGACCGTGGCACGTTTGCTGCTGGGCGTGGGCGAGAGCCTGTGCATCACCGGCACGCTGACGTGGGCCATCGGCAGTCTGGGGGCATCGCAATCGGGGCGTGTGATGTCGTGGACCGGGGCGGCCGTCTTCAGCGGATTTGCCGCCGGCGCGCCACTCGGCCTCTCGCTTTATGGGGCTACCGCGCTCATCGGCGTGGCCATCGCGATCTGCCTGCTGCCCATCGCCGGTTGGGTCGTGATCTCGCGGATTCCCGGCGTGGCGCCGATGCATCAGGCGGGGCGTGCGCTGCCGTACTCGCAGGTGTTGCGCATCGTTTTCCTGCCGGGGCTGGCGCTCGCGTTGCAGGGCGTGGGTTTCGCGGTGGTCGGCGCTTTCGTGGTGCTGTACTTCGATGCGTCGCGCTGGTCGGGCGCTGCTGTCGCGCTGTCGGCCTTCGGGCTTGCGTTCGTGCTGGTGAGACTGATCGGTGGACGTTGGCCCGAGCGCTTCGGCAATCTGCGCGTGGCGCAGGCGTCGCTCGCGGTCGAAGCCGTCGGCCTGTTGCTGGTGTGGCAGGCGCCGGGCGCGTGGCTCGCGCTGGCCGGCACCGCGCTCGCCGGCGCCGGCGCATCCCTGATCTTTCCCTCGCTGGGCATCGAGGTAGTCCAACGTGCGCCCGCCGCGAGCCGTGGCACGAGTCTGGGCACGTATGCCGCGTTTCAGGACGTCGCCATTCTCCTGACCGGGCCGCTCGCCGGCGCCGTGGCCAACCCGTTCGGCTACCGCGCGGTCTTCCTGTGCGGTGGGCTCGCGGCTGCGGCGGGCGTCATCGTCGTCGTCATATTGCGCGCACGTCGCCGCTGATCCAGCAGCCCGCGGCGGCGTCGAGCGGATCGCGCAGCGTCACGGTGATCGCCGAGGCGCGTCCCATGGCGACCCCCTGGCGCACGACCACGCCGCGCTCGCCAGGGAGAAGCCAGCCGTAGCGGCGTGCGCCGTAAAGCAGTGCGGCTGCCGCGATGCCGGTCGCGGCATCTTCGGGATAGCCGGAGGCGCGCGGATACTGGCGCGCCTGCAACACCGGCAGCGCGCGCCCATCGCCCGCCGCTTCCCTCGCGCACGGGTACAGGCCGGTGGATGCGATGGCGTCGCACGTCGCGGCCATCGTGGCGAAGTCCGGCTGCAGCGTCTGCAATGTCGCCACGCTGCGCAGCGGCACGAGTGTCTTCACGCGACTCGTCGCCGCGTTGCAGATGCCTTCGGGGGCAATGTCGTCGGGCGAGATTCGCAATGTGGCGCAGATGGCCTCGATGGCGCTCGCGTCGATGACCGGCTCGGTGCGCCCCGCCGGCTGGCTGACTTCGATGTGCTCGCCGTCGGCGGCCAGCCGACCTTCGACCGGACCACTCAGCGTCTCGATCGTGACCGACCTGCCGTCCCAGCGTCCCGCGCGGCGCAATACCCATAACGCGCCCAGCGTGGCATGACCGCACATCTCCATCTCGTGATTCGGCACGAAAAAGCGAAAGCGCCACGCACGGTGCGGCTGCGTCGAGGCCGTGACGAAGCCGCTCTCGTGGCCGTAGTGCGCCGCGACGGCGCGCATATCGCCTTCCGACATCGCGTCGGCGTCGAGCACGATCGGGGCGGGATTGCCGCCATCGTCGGCGGCGGGGAAGACGCTTACCAGACAAACCGAGGCAGGCGCGGGCAGCGATAGCGGGTTGTGGACGGTCATGATTCGACTCAAGGAAAGCGGGGGCCAGTGGGCGACGTCGCGTAGGGGGCGGCAACTTTTGGGATGACGCGTTCCACGCCGATCACGTGATCGGCACAAGGGAAGCCCCAAGCGTACGCGCGAAATCGCATGTCCGTCAGGTACCGATGACCTGCGCCATGCCGAATCTTTCGGATGCACTCTCTTCGCCATGCGAGTGTCAGGCAGCGGCGTCGAATATCGGCGCGCCATCGCGGCATTGACGCGGCCCATCGTCGACCGTCCTGTCAATGTCGCCTCACCGTCGCGCGCTTGCCACAGTCGGGCGACTTGCGATCTCGGAATGTGCTCAATGACTGAAAGACTGCTCCATATAGAGCGGTGTCCTATGGTTTACAATCGCGGCGGCCTCCCAATCACCAAAGGGGATGGCCGGGTGAGAAACGTCGCGCGCATGCCCTCGGGCTGGCGCAGACGTCCGGAGACAATGTCGACGGACTCCGCGAGATCGATTCCCGCGACATGGGAATCGTGAGGTCTTCAGAGCAGTCGGGTGGGTAAGGCGGCGTGATCGGTGCGAGTGGTCCGGCGGCAGCGTTGCAGTCTTGATTCCGGCTGCGTGGCAGCCGAAGTTCGAAGTGGAAACCATGAGTACTATCGCTAGCGGTACCCAACCCAGTGCGCAGTCGCGCGCGATCGAGGCGCAAGCCTACGCCAAAGCGACCTGGCGTTTGTTGCCGTTCCTTTTCCTTTGTTACGTCGCGGCGTATCTCGACCGTGTCAACGTCGGCTTCGCCAAGCTGCAGATGCTCAACGACCTTCAGTTCAGCGAGACGGTCTATGGCCTGGGCGCCGGCATCTTCTTCATCGGCTACTTTTTCTTCGAAGTGCCGAGCAACATCATCATGCACAAGGTCGGTGCGCGCCGCTGGATCGCGCGCATCATGATCTCGTGGGCGGTGCTCTCGGCGGCCACGCTGTTCGTGAAGACACCCACGCAGTTCTACGTCGTGCGTTTTCTGCTCGGCGTGGCCGAGGCGGGCTTCTTCCCCGGCATCGTGCTTTACCTGACCTACTGGTTCCCGGCGCAGCGTCGCGGTCGCATGAACGCGCTGTTCATGATCGGCATTCCTGTCGCAGGCGTGTTCGGCGGTCCGCTCTCGGGCTGGATTCTCGCGGCGTTCAATGGCGTGGGCGGCTGGGCCGCCTGGCAATGGCTGTTTTTCATCGAAGCCATTCCGTCGGTGATTCTCGGCGTGATCACGCTCATGTATCTGCCGAACGGCATTCGCGCTGCCACTTGGCTCACCGAAGACGAAAAGGCCGTTCTGGAGCACAACATCGCGCAGGACAGCGCGGGCAAGGCGCAGCACTCGGTCGCGTCGGTGTTCGCGAACGGTCGTGTGTGGCTCATGGCCGCGATTTACTTCTGCTGCATGATGGGCCTTTATGGCATTGGCTTTTACCTGCCGACGCTGATCAAGGCCAGCGGCGTGAAGAGCGCGCTGGACGTGGGGCTGCTTACCGCCATTCCCTACGCTTGCGCCGTGCTCAGCATGATCGTCGTGGCGCGCAGCTCGGACCGCACGCGCGAGCGCCGCTGGCACTTCGCCGTGGTGTCGCTTGCCGGGGCGGTGGGCCTGTACCTGAGCACGGTCTGGGGCAACAATGTCCCGCTCGCCATGGTGGCGCTGTCGGTCGGCACGGCCGGCATGCTGGCCACGATGCCGGTGTTCTGGACGTACCCGAGCGCGCTGCTCGTCGGCGGCTCGGCGGCTGCCGCCATCGGCATGATCAACTCGATCGGCAACCTGGCCGGTTTCGTGAGCCCGTTCGTCATCGGCTGGCTCAAGGATGTGACGCAAAGCACCAACGCCGGCATGTACTGCGTGTCGGCCGCGCTCGCCCTGGGGGCTGTGCTGGCGCTCACGCAATCGAAGGCCCAGGTCAACCGGTGAAGCACTTCAGGGCACGGTGATGGCGGCAGCGGTGCGAATGCCGTCGATGTCGCCCTGGTCGTGCCTGGTTTGCGTGGTCGACGAAATAGAAAAAAGCCGGCGTTCGCCGGCTTTTTTCATTGGGTGCTGCAGGGCGGTCGTGCCGACCCGCCCTCGATCACTTTCGCGCTTAAGCCGTTGCAACGCTCGCGAGCGCGGCGTTGAACGTCTTGCTCGGGCGCATGACTTGCTCGAGCTTGTCGAAGTCGGGCTTGTAGTAGCCACCGATGTCGGCCGGCTTGCCTTGCACTTCGGCGAGTTCGGCCACGATCGTCTTCTCGTTCTCGGCCAGTTGCTTGGCCAGCGGTGCGAAGTGCTTGGCCAGGTCGGCGTCTTCCTTCTGCTCGGCGAGTTCCTGTGCCCAGTACATCGACAGATAGAATTGGCTGCCGCGATTGTCGAGCTCGCCGGTCTTGGGCGACGGGCCCTTGTTGTTGTCCAGCAGCTTGCCGGTTGCCGCGTCGAGCGTCTTGGCGAGGATCTTGGCGCGGTTGTTGCCCGTCTTGATGCCGAGGTCTTCCAGCGACACGGCCAGCGCCAGGAATTCACCCAGCGAGTCCCAGCGCAGGTGGTTCTCTTCGACCAGTTGCTTGACGTGCTTCGGTGCCGAGCCGCCGGCGCCCGTTTCGTACATGCCGCCACCGGCCATCAGCGGCACGATCGACAGCATCTTGGCGCTGGTGCCCAGCTCCATGATCGGGAACAGGTCGGTCAGGTAGTCGCGCAGAATGTTGCCGGTCACCGAAATGGTGTCCAGGCCGCGGATCACGCGTTCGAGCGTGTAACGCATGGCGCGCACTTGCGACATGATCTGGATGTCGAGGCCGGTGGTGTCGTGATCCTTCAGGTACGTCTCGACCTTCTTGATCAGTTCGGCTTCGTGCGGGCGGTACGGGTCGAGCCAGAACACGGCCGGCATACCCGAGTTGCGAACGCGGTTCACCGCGAGTTTCACCCAGTCGCGGATCGGGGCGTCCTTGACCTGGCACATGCGCCAGATGTCGCCGGCTTCCACATTCTGCGAGAGCAGCACTTCGCCCGTGGCGATGTTGACGATGTTCGCCACGCCGTCTTCGACGATTTCGAACGTCTTGTCGTGCGAGCCGTACTCTTCTGCCTTCTGCGCCATGAGGCCGACGTTCGGCACCGTGCCCATGGTGGTCGGGTCGAATGCGCCGTTCGTCTTGCAGAAGTTGATGATTTCCTGATAAATGCGGGCGAACGTGCTCTCCGGGATCACGGCCTTGGTGTCCTTCGGACGGCCGTCGGCGCCCCACATCTTGCCGCCCAGGCGGATCATGGCCGGCATCGAGGCATCGACGATCACGTCGTTCGGTGCGTGCAGGTTCGAGATGCCCTTGGCCGAGTCGACCATCGCGAGTTCCGGACGGTGCTCGTGGCACGCGTGCAGGTCGCGGATGATCTCTTCACGTTGCGTGCTCGGCAGCGCTTCGATTTTCTCGTACAGGTTCACGAGGCCGTTGTTGACGTTCACGCCCAGTTCGTCGAACAGCTTGCCGTGCTTCTCGAAGGCTTCCTTGTAGAAGATCTTCACGGCGTGGCCGAACACGATCGGGTGCGAGACCTTCATCATGGTGGCCTTCACGTGCAGCGAGAACATGACGCCGGTCTTGCGCGCGTCTTCCATCTGCTCTTCGTAGAACTCGCACAGCGCCTTCTTGCTCATGAACATGCTGTCGATGATTTCGCCGTCGAGCAGCGAGACCTTCGGCTTGAGCACGATGGTCTTGCCGCTCTTCGTCACGAGTTCCATGCGCACGTCGCAAGCCTTGTCGATCGTCATCGACTTTTCGCCGTGGTAGAAGTCGCCGTGCTTCATGTGCGCCACGTGAGTGCGCGAAGCCATGCTCCATTCGCCCATGCTGTGCGGATGCTTCTTGGCGTAGTTCTTCACGGCCAACGGGGCGCGGCGATCCGAATTGCCTTCGCGCAGCACCGGGTTCACGGCCGAGCCCAGGCACTTCGAGTAGCGCTTCTGGATGGCCTTCTCTTCGTCGGTCTTCGGGTCTTCCGGATAGTCCGGCACCTTGTAGCCCTTCGATTGGAGCTCCTTGATGGCGCTTTGCAACTGGAACACCGAAGCGCTGATGTTCGGCAGCTTGATGATGTTGGTGTCCGGATCCTGCGTGAGGCGGCCCAACTCGGCGAGGTTGTCCGGCACGCGCTGTTCTTCCGTCAGGAATTCGGGGAATTCGCCGAGGATACGACCTGCCACCGAGATGTCGCTCGTCTCGATCGCCACGCCGGCCGGCGCGGTGAACGTGCGAATGATCGGGAGGAAGGCGCCGGTGGCCAGAAGCGGTGCTTCGTCGGTCAGGGTGTAGATGATGCTGGATTGCTGCGTACTCATCGCTGGTCTCGGATTCAAGAATCAGGAAAAGGTGGGGGAACGCCGCCGACTGGGGTGACAGTCCGCTAGCCATGACAAATTCTCTCGATTGTGACACGGGTCAGGGGCAAAACTGAAATGCCTTTTCGTAATGTGAATGCTCCAGTCTTATATAAGACTGGCTCTGAAGGCCCCGTCATATCGTGGAAATCCCCGTCGCGCGGGGCACGGGTCGCGCCACGCCCCGGCGGGAAGTCGGATCGGCATGCGTCAAAATTAATCGAATTTGTGTGTTGATTTAAAAAATCTATTGATGTTGCGGTGTCGCGCACGCATTTCCGGCGCATGCGCTTTGTTTGCGTGGCGTCGCTCGCCGCCGGTGCGTACGGTTGGGCGGGGGCATCCCGGTGTTCCGCTTGCCATGCCCGGGCGGTTGCGCTCTAATGGCGCCCAGCGCCGACCTTGGGAAGCCGTCAACGGTTCCCATGCACAGTCCTCCCCCCGTTTGCTGTGCCGCGCGCTCGCCCTCGCTGCCGTCATCAGAAGAATGAAAACGCGGCGTGGCGGTATTCGACCGAAGAGCGCAAAACCAATCATTGTTCCGCGAGCGTCGCCGGCATGCCCGGTGCCTCGCCGTACCGGGGAATCACTGCATGTCTGTTTCAACGCTTCGCCGAAGTGCGCTTGCCGCTGCGGTGCTGGGTGCCGTTCTGGCGCATGGCGCGTATGCCGCGGGCACGCCCGTCGCGGACGGCATGGCCGCCGTCGGCGGACCGCCTGCCTCACCGTCCGACGCAAGAAACGCCGCGATCTCCGAGGCTCGCGCGCTGATGCGCGCCAAATCGCCCGCACGGGCCTACGCGTTGCTGGCGCCGCTGGAGAGTCGTCTGGCGGGCGACGGCGAATATGACTACCTGCTGGGTATCGCTGCCGCGGACAGTCATCACCTCGAGGTTGCCGAGCGCGCACTCAAACGCAGCGTGGTGGCGCGTCCTGGCGATGGTCCGGCTCACCTCGAACTGGCGCGCACCTATTTTCTGCTCGGGCAGCGCGATAACGCGAGACGCGAGTTCGAGGGGGTGGCCGCGGGCGAGGTCCCCGAGGGTGTGCGTCCGGTCATCGAGGCCTACCTGAACGCGATCAATGCGCCCGCGGGCGCGCGTACGTCCTGGACCGGCTACGTGCAGGGCAACGTCGGGCACGATACCAATGCCAACAACGCGACGACGAATTCCGCGATCGCGATTCCGGCACTGGGCGGCTTGATGTTCGTGCTCGACGGCGCCTCGCGCGGAACGCCGGCGAACTTCGGCGACATCAGTGGTGGGCTAGGCGTGCGACATGCCGTGACGGACAACCTGGTGGTGTCGGCATCGGGAGAGGTCGATGTGCGCACCTACGCCGATAAGGCGCGCGCCTTCGATCAGGGCAGCTATTTGCTTCAACTGGGCGCGAACTGGTTGTCCGGGCCGAACAATTTCGGATTTCAGTACGCCAACCAGCACATGTGGGTCGATTCGGAGAGCTACCGCAATCTCAACGGCTTCACCGCGCAGTGGACGCGCGATCTTGGCAGCGACCTTCAGGTGGCGACGTTCGCGCAGTACACACCGATTCGCTACATGGGCACGAATGCGCGCGACGCGAATCGCGCCATCGTTGGCGCGTCGATCGTCAAGGGATTCTCGTCGGTCTATGGCGCGCCGGTCGCTTATGCCTCGCTGTACGCGGGGCGAGAAAAGCCCAAGGACGACTTGTCCGCCGCGTTCGGCAATCGGCTGTGGGGCGCGCGACTCGGTGGCGAATGGCACGTGATGCCGGATCAACTGCTGTTCGCCAGCGCTAGCATCGAGCGACGCAACTACGACACGCTCGACAGTTTGTTTCTCGTGGAGCGCAGCGACCGTCAGCTTGATGTGAGGGCTGGCTATTCGTACTTCGTGACGAAGGCGTTTTCGATCACGCCGCAATTCAGCTTCACGCGGAATGGCTCAAGCCAGCCGCTGTACCAGTACCACCGAAGTGTCTACGAGGTCGTGGCTCGCTATGACTTCCGCTGATCTCAATCCTCACGCCGATCCGGAGCGATCGATCATGACATTCATCGTGTTGTCGGGGCCTCGTCGGGCCTTGCGTTTTCCCGCGCGCCGCGCTGCGCAATGGAGCGCCATCGCATCGGCGGTGGCTTCTTTCGTCATCCCGCAGGCCAGAGCGCAGAGTGGAGGGCTCGACTTCTCGCGATTCCTGCCGCAGCCGGTGGTGTCAGCTTCAGGAGGCACTGCTGCGAGTGCTGTGCCGGGTGGGGCGAGTCCGGGTCTCTATGTCGATGTGCTGGGTGGCGCGATCGTCGTGAGCAATGGTGGTGGATCGCCGCTTTTCTCGGCCGGGCAATTCGGCTTCACGCCCAATTTCAGCGTGCCGCCGGTCGTGCTTCCGCAGAATCCGGGAATCCTTTTCACGCCGCCCCCGATATTTTCGGCAACGGGTTCGCCGACGCAGCCCACACCGGCTACAGGGCCTGTCGTGCTGTTGCCGACGCCACGGCCGCCCGCCGCCGAGCTTCCGCCGGTCTTGACGCCCCCGGTTGTGACGCCGCCGGTGCTCCCACCACCCGTCGTGCTGACCAGCGGCGCGGGGTATTACATGATGAACTGGGGCTCGGACGGTATCGCAAGTCTTGGCACGGGCACGGCGACCTTCAATGCCGCGAGCGAGATGACGAAGTTCGTGGGGTCGGACATGCCGTTCAATGTCGTGTCGGCCGTGACGGTCGCCGACGCGGGCAAACTGGATGATCTGGGCTGGGGGCGCTGGACGGCGGGCACGATATCCGATCACGGCGAGACGATCGATTTGTCGACGTGGAGTTCGGGCATGCCTTATATCGTTGGCAAGCCCACGCTGGATGCGAATCTGCCGATCTCGGGCACGATGACGTACGCGCTCGCCGGCGCAACGAAGGCTATCGACAGAATTTCCGGTGCGACCGGTACGTTGACGGGATCGCTGAGCATCGCGTTCCAGAATGCGCGCTACGACGTCACGCCGAATCTGAATATCGCCATGCCCGGGCAGACTTACGCGACCGGCGCCGGCATGACGGTGGTTGGCCCGGACGGTGCGCGTGCAACGTTCAACACGATGACGCAAAACGTCTCGGGCGGCGCGTGTGTCGGCGGCGCTTGTACGTTCTCGACGCAAGGCGTGCTGACCGGCGCGGCGGCGAACAATGCGGGCATCGTGTACTCGCTCTCGGGCCCTGAGATTCGGGTAACGGGGGCGGCGGGGTTCAAGCGCTGAGGTGCGAGGTGTGGTGCAGGGCAGGGGAGGTGCGCTCGCATTGAAGCGGGCGCCGGTCTCGTCGTTGCGGCATGCGGGATCGATCGCACGCGATCCCTGTGATGCCGGCGCAGAATGCAAAAAGGGCCGACGTATCGTCGGCCCTTCGAATCTGGTGGGTGGTACAGGGATTGAACCTGTGACCCCTGCCGTGTGAATCGGAAAGTTGGCACCAACTACGCCGGACTGTACTTGGCTTCCCTTGAAAATTCAAGACCGCTGCACCCCTGAGTTCCCTGTCGGTAACCGTGACTCCCGTGTTCAGTGTGCCAAATTTGTGTCATGGGAGAGACCCGTAGCGCGTTCCAGATCCGTGACCGTAAGGTTGAACTGCTTGAGGTGACGTTGGATGCGGCAGCGATCACTTGCGATGAAGCGGGTCAGTCTGCGCTGGTTCTCTGCATCCTCAATTTCGGCAGCGCGTTCCAGCGTCGAACGGAACGTGACCAAGATTTTCGTCGAGACTTTCTCTACGCTCTCGTGTGTCAACGTGACCTTGCGCCTCTTTAGCCCCTTTAGGATCGGTCTCGCGGCCTCGATAGCGTCAAGGCGAGTCCGCCAATAAGCGATCTCAAGCCACCAGTCATCGTTATCAGTGAGGAGTGCGCCCCATGCCCATGAGGATATGGCGCTTCTCGCTCGCCGCATAGGCATTGGACGTGAACATTCGTACTCGCGCTGTTTTCGCCCCTCCGCCGCGGTCTCGCCTGTATCCTCGTAACCATAGAACAGTCGTTCGACTTCCTTCTGTGTCCCTGCGATGAGCCACAGTCGTAAGGCTAGTTCTCGAGATACATGCAGTGGCAAATCGCGAATTCGCTCGCACGGGTTTTCGTCATCGACCTTTCTCAGCTCATCTTTCCGGATGTCGCGCACAGCGGCAGTGAAAAGCATTGCCAGCGCGTGTTCGGGCATTTTCGCGTAGTCGAGCGCCATCCTTCTTCCCCTATCTGCATCTTGGTTCCCCTATTGATGATACGGAGTCCGTACTCCACCTCGCAAGTGTGATTTGAAGACGCCGGAACTGCGCGCTAAGTGTCCTCACCTGTCTGACAGCCCGAGAAGGATGATCAGGTCACTACAGGAACTTCGGGGGAACCGAGACATGGAAGAGCGAAACTACGACCTCGCTGACCTGCCCCCTTCAATAGGGCCAATGGGCTTCTAGCAAAGTCCTGTTAAACCAGCTCCTGGAAGGCGGCGGGAGCATCCGCGGTTGCCCGGTGTTTCGCCGCAAACTCTGACGGCGCAAGGTAGTTCAGTGCACTATGCGGCCTTTGCTCGTTGTAGTCCTGACGCCATGCCGCGATGACAGCCCGAGCGTGCGCGAGCGTCGTAAACCAGTGCTCGTTAAGGCATTCGTCGCGGAATTTGCCGTTGAACGATTCGATGTACGCATTCTGCGTTGACTTGCCCGCCTGAATCAACTTCAGTGTGACGCCGTTCGCATACGCCCACTGGTCAAGCGCGCGGCTCGTAAATTCGGGGCCCTGGTCGGTTCGCACCGCCTTGGGATAGCCACGGAAGCGAGCTGCACGGTCCAATGCCCGAGCGACATACAAACCCGAGATGCCATGGTCGACGACGATGTCGACAGCCTCTTTCGTGAAGTCGTCGACGACGGTCAGGCACTTCACGCGCCGGCCGTTGGAAAGCGCATCCATCACGAAATCGATTGACCACACCTCGTTGGGCGCACCCGGCAATGCCAGTTGCTCGCGCTCAATCATGACGCCCTGGCGCTTGCGACGGCGCCGCACAGCCAGCCCCGCCTCACGGTACAGGCGATAGATGCGCTTGTGATTGGCGTGCGTGCCTTCGCGCTCCACCAGGGCGTGCAGTCGACGGTAGCCGAATCGACGACGTTCGTGCGCCAACTCCACCAGACGCGCCGCGAGCACCTCATTGTCGTGGTCCGGCTTCGCGTCGTAATGCAGCACGCTGCGAGAAAGCCCGACAAGCCGGCAGGCGCGGCGCTCGGAGATGTTGACCTTCTCCCGAATCGCCGACACTGCTTCGCGTTTGGCTTGCGGGCTCAGGGCTTTCCCTTGACGACGACCTTCAACGCTTCCATATCGAGCATTGCTTCGGCCAGCAGCTTCTTCAGCCGGGCATTCTCCACCTCGAGGTCCTTGAGACGGCGGGCTTCCGAGACTTCCATGCCGCCGAACTTTGCACGCCACGTGTAGAACGACGCGTCACTGAACCCGTGCTTCCTGCACAGTTCCTTGACCGGCATGCCAGCTTCAGCTTCCTTCAGAAATCCGATGATTTGCTGTTCCGTAAAGCGCTTCTTCATGTTCGTCTTCTTCTCCGAAAACGAACTTTACTAGACTCCGGCTGGCCCTGTTTGTAGGGGGCAGGTCAAATGTGCGTCAATTTTGCGTCGATTTCGAGCCGTCGCTGGTGAGCGTGCGAGCTGGGTTCATGAGGGTGCGTTAGGAATGCGTCGTTTTCGACGCATCTCTGTTTTGCCTTGAGCAGCCTCAAATGGTGAATCGGATGTTCGTGCGATCAGATGCGCCGTTGAGTCGATGTTCATAAGAAGCCACGTGCAGAATGAGAAATTGCTCAGCTTCTGAGGAAAACCTCAATTCGCGCCCGCAGGTTTTCCAGATCCCGCGTTTCGCATGCCCAGATTACGAGAACTTTCCAGCCGGTCGATTCGAGCTCTTCTTGAACTTTCCGATCACGCTTAACGTTCGCATCGAGTTTCGGTATCCAATATTCAGAATTCGAAAGCGGTGGCTTCCCGCGGGGACAGGTATGCCGATGCCAAAAGCATCCATGGACGAAGATGACCTTCCGACGGCTACGGAAGACGAGATCCGGCCGGCCTGGCAATCCGGCGACACAGAGGCGGTACCGGAACCCCATCGAATAGACGAGCCGGCGGACAGTCAGTTCCGGGGCAGTCCCGCTGCGGCGCACTCGGCTCATGAGCGCGCTTCGAGATTGCTTGGAAAGGTGATCCATCGGGAGTAGGAACGTGATCTTTACTTTCGAAACTGACGCAGCCGCGCTAACGCTGGCCTCTCAAGTGCGCATGTGGTTTAGATAGCGCTCAGGTCGATTAGTTTTCCCGGCGAGGCGGTGCGCCGCATCGGTTACACTCAATGGGCCCTCATTCCACTGGCTCGGGGCTGGCTCGCGCACAGCTGTGATTGTTGTGAATTTCTTGACAATTTGAAAGCTTTGCTGCGAAGGTGGGTGAGCAATCGAACAACGAACTGGCTGGGCGGACATAATGAACCAAAACGAAAGACCAGAGAACTTTCAAATGTTGATTCAAGGCGGGATGTTGGAAGCGCTTGGAATTAACATGTATACATCGTTGGGCAAATGCTTGGTTGAGTTCGTCGCCAATGCGTACGACAGCAACTCTCCTGATGTGCGTATTTCGATTCCGTTTGACCGTATCGCGGAAGCGCGCCAAAAATTGAGGGCCGCGCAAAAGCTCAAGCAGAAGGAGAAGGGCGGGCAGGCTGAGCAGAAGGGTCCAGCAGCCGTAGACACGCCGGTTTCAGCGGATGCGGCCGTGACCGAGAAAGTGCTGAACGTGCCCACGGCTGAACCGATCTCTCCCCCGATTGCGTTGCCCGATGTTTCGGTTTTTGAGGAGACGTTGGGGCCAGATGTCTCAATCATAATTTCCGACACCGGGCACGGCATGAGTCCGGCCGACGTAGCATCCAAATTCCTGCCCATTAATCGCCGCCGTCGAGCGAGTGCAAACGGCGCTGAAACCGTACTCATGTCTGAAGGGAACAAACGGCATGTTATGGGGCGAAAGGGGCTTGGGAAACTCGCTGGGTTCGGGACCGCGCAGAGAATTACTATTTCTACGAAAAGGGCGGGGGAAACATTTCGAACGATATTCAAGCTTGATGCCCGAGAGCTTCGCGTTGCTGAAAATCTTACCGAAATAAAGATTCCGGCATCTTATGAAGAAGGTGCACCCGTTGACGAGCATGGTACAACGATCACTTTGTTGGATCTTAAGCCGGATGCGGTGAAATCGAGTGCCGAAAAAATAAATCAGACGCTCGCTGAAGCTTTTTTCGGAATCAAGCCGGAGGAGTTTGCTATCACCCTGAATGGGGATCCCGTGCAGGAGACAGGGGTTGAGTACGAATTTATTTTTCCCGAGGATGCATCTAAAACGGGAGATTTGGTGACGGATTATGTGGCGATTCCAGATCTTGGTTCATTGAAAATTCGATATGCAGTTAAGTTTAGAAAACGAGGGCAGCATTTGAGTGCTGGGCGTAGAGGGGCAAGAATTTACTGTAATGGACGTCTCGCTGCTGGCCCATCGCTTTTTAAACTTCCTACAGGAATGCATAACTTCCATGCTCAAGACTATATGGAAGGGATTTTTGTTGCGGATGATATAGACCGACTTGGGATTGATTTTGTCAATACGAATCGAACTCAACTTCGAGAGGATAATGACGTCGTTGATGCGGTTATTCAGCATATCTCGGATATTATGAAAGCTGCGATTTCCAGGCACGCGGCTTTTAAAGAGGGAAAGGTCGAAGAGGAGATTCGCGAGACCGAGACCGGGAAAATGATGACGCGGATTATAAATAATCTTCCAACAAAAACCCGAGGTCCGGCCTCGAAGTTGCTGAAGACAATCGCTGGGCGATACGGCGCCGAAAGTGTTGAGTTCAATCAATTGGCTCCCTTGGTTGTTCAGTCAATGAATGCTGGTGAGGTTTTGATTCGCCTAATTGAATTGCAGTCGGATCCAGGGACTATCCAGCGGATTACGAGCGAATTGAGTGAGCTTGCGGAAATCGAAAAAAGTGATTCATTGAAGTTGTATCGCGGTCGTCGAAATGGGATTATCGCTCTTCGCAAGCTTATCGAGAAGGGGGAGAGCTTGTGGAGGGAAAAGGGGATCGAGGGTGAGTTGCAGAATCTCTTTAAAAGTGATCCTTGGCTCATTAAGCCGGAATATTCAAATTACGTGACTAGCGATGAAAATTTGAATAAATTGGCATCTAAAATCGCAAAGATATTAAATGTTGATAAATATTCGCCAATTACCAATGTTGACGGCAGCTATGACAAGGAGCGTCCTGATTTGGTGTTTTTGATGTCGGATAGCGCAAGTCCTCATGTTTTTACCATTGTGGAGCTTAAGTCGCCGACGCTTCCGCTTGAGTTTGATCATCTAACTCAGCTGAAAAAATATATGGGGAAGGTCGAGGATTTCATTAGTACCGAGCTTAAGAAGCCTGCAACCGTTAATGGGTACCTGATTGGGTCGATGCCGGATTCGAATCCCAAAAAGCAGTCTGAGGAGCAGCGATTGCTCCTGAACGAGATGAAGAAGCGTGAGCCCAGCGCGGAGTGGGAGGTCATCGGCCTCGAGGAACTGCTCGCCCGCGCCCAAGCGATTCATTCCGATGCGATCAAGGCCTTTGAGGCGCATCTTCACGAGAGTGCTAGCGACGGTTCGATTACGGTTGACTCTGCGATGGCTGGCGGGGTAGCGACATCGCCATCCGTTCCAGCGGCTTCGACGGCAGTTGGGCAAGGCGCTGCATTGCAAAGTGGCGCGATGGCGGTCAATGGGTCTCGTCCGCCAAAGGCCGCCGCTCCAACTCAAGGGAAAGGGCAGCAGAAGAAGGGCCGTCGCGGCCGCCATGGCGCGCGCAGGTAAGTACAGCCTCTTGCTGCGCCTCATGCAGGGGGCTGGAACGATTTGGCCTCGCGGGTGACGCACTTCATGTGCCGAAACCGCGAGCCCGATCGGGCGTAGGAGGGCTTGGCGAACGGGCGCTTTCTTGACATCATGACGCCACTTGGCTGCCCGGTGGAGTTTCAGTCGATTTGACAAATCGCTACCATGGAGCATTTTTGGGATTCTGATCGAGATCGTTATAAGTGATGTCGCCGCTTAAAAGTAGAATGATTTATATTAACCTGGTGAAAAATGAACAAAACAATTGATTTGTTCGCAGGGGCGGGTCTCATGACTGAAGGGTTTCGGCAAGCGGGATTTAGGTCTGTTTTTGCTGCTGAATCGGACGCGCGGGCGGTGGCTAGTTTTAATCGTAATTTGGAATCTGTCGCTAAGACATGGGACGTCAGAAACGTTGTGCAAGGGTTGGCGGCTGATGTCATCGTCGCCGGGCCTCCCTGTCAAGGATTCAGTTCTCTTGGCAAGATGGACAGCAATGATTATCGAAACAAGTTGTCTCTCTCTGTATTGGATTGGATCAAATCCGCCAATCCGAAGATCGCTGTTATCGAAAATGTTCCGCAGTTTGTTGAATCAAAATATTGGCGGGCGGTAGAGCGTGCTGCGAGAAAGCTCGGTTACGATTCCGTTGTATGGAAACTGAATGCCTCGGACTTTGGGGCGCCGCAAAATAGACTGCGCGTGTTTTGTATCCTCTCAAAAATTGGTTTGCCACAGAAACCAGAAGCTACCGTCGCACGCGCTGTCACGGTACGCGAGGCATTTAAGGGTCTGTCGAAAGCCCCTAGCATAGAGATGCAGCACGTCGCTCCCATTCCTGTTGGAGTCGCTGCCGAACGCATTAGGCTAATACCCCGGAACGGCGACAAGCGAGATTTGCTGCGTAAAGCCCCTCATTTGTGTCCGCCGAGCTGGGCAAAAATGGGGGCACAGGCTACGGATGTGTGGGGGCGAATGAAATTCGACGCACCTGCGAACACTCTTCGTTGCAGCTTTCAGAACGCATCGAAAGGTCGTTACATCCACCCAACGGAAAATAGGGTAATTACGTTGCGCGAGGGCGCAAGGTTGCAGGGGGTTCCAGATGATTGGGTGTTTGAGGGTGATCGATCGTCCATTGCAAGGCAGATCGGCAATGGAGTTCCGGTACCTTTGGCAAAGGCGGTAGCCGAAGCCATCTACAAAACAATAGTTGGGAGCCAGAAGGCTCCGTTGACACCTGACCTGTCCTGAAAATTTCGTACCAATCAGATCTAGGGATAATGGCTCCTCAGCTCAGATGAGGAGTTGGCATGAA